>NZ_CP138953.1:1217500-1822500 GCF_047126315.1 Shimia sp. MIT910701
TTGATTGCGCTGGCCGAAAAACACGAATTCCAGATTTTTGCCGATGAGTGCTACTCGGAAATCTATCGTGAAACACCACCTCCCGGTGCGCTTGAGGTGGCCAAGGAAGTGGGCGCTGACCCAGAGCGCCTGTTGATTTTCCATTCGCTGAGCAAGCGCAGCAACCTGCCAGGTCTTCGCTCCGGTTTTGTTGCCGGTGGCCCGGAAAGCCTGCGTCGCATCAAGCAACTGCGTGCCTATTCCGGTGCGCCGCTGCCGCTGCCGCTGCAAAAGGCGGCTGAAAAAGTCTGGAACGACGAGGCTCATGTGGTCGAAAACCGCCGCCTTTATGCGGAGAAGTTTGACGTAGCCGACGAAATCTTTGCGGACGTGCCAGGCTACAAAAGCCCAGACGCAGGGTTCTTCCTATGGATTCCGGTCGAAGACGGCGAGGCGGCCGCGATCAAAGCGTGGACAGAAACGGGTATCAGGGTGTTGCCCGGCGCCTATCTGAGCCGCGACGTGAACGGGGAAAACCCCGGCAAAGGATATATCCGGGTTGCACTAGTGGCCCCAAAAAACGAAGTGGCAGACGCGCTGACCAAGCTGCGTAACTGCCTCTACGGATAAGAATAAACGAGGTGGATCATGGCATATCAAGCGCGCGGACGCGGACCCTTGTTGGATAGCGCAACCCAGGCCGCAGTGGAAAAACGCGGCAAAGAGCTCATTGGCATCGCGCTGATCGTTGTGGCGCTGTTGCTGGCAGCGACGATCCTGTCGTATTCGCCCACCGATCCCAGCTGGATCTCCGTGACTGATGCCCCGGTAGAAAACCTGCTGGGCCGCCTTGGCGCATCCATCGCAGCGCCGCTGTTCATCATCGTGGGCTGGGGCAGCTTTGGTTTGCCACTGATCCTGGGTGTTTGGGGTGTGCGTTTTGCTTTCCACTTTGGCGAAGAACGCGCGCAAAGCCGGATCATCTTTGCGCCGATCATGTTGGCTTTGGCATCGATCTATGCGTCAACGCTCGCGCCTGGAGCTGAATGGATTCACGCGTTTGGCCTAGGCGGTCTGTTTGGCGACACCATCACCGGTGCGCTGCTGACCATCTTGCCTATCGGTGCGCAGTCCGGTGTGAAGCTCATGTCCATGCTGGCTGGTGTGGTGTTTGTGCTCTCCAGCGCCTTTGTACTTGGCTTCACCCGCAATGAGCTTGGCAATATGGCCCGCCGTTTCATGATTGGCCTTGTGCTGACCTATGACGCCATCATGCGTCTCCTGGGCCGTGGTGCCACCGGTGCCGTGCATGCCGCCAAATCCGCGCAGGCCCGCCGTGTTGAACGCCGCGAAGAGGCGCAGGCGCATTACGCGGCAGAGCAGGCTGCTTGGGAAGAAGAAAGCCTGGTCGAAGATGTGGTGGATGAGCCTTACGTTCCGGTTGAAGACGAGCGTCCCAAACCGCGCCTGCGCATGCCTACCCTGATCAAGCGGGCAGACCCTGCGCCGGAGCCCATGCCGGAGCCTGAGCTGGTCGAAAACGTTTTTGCCGATGATTGGGACGTGAAGCCCGAAGAAGAGCGGATCAGTGCCAAGATCGCTGACGTGATGCGCACTCGAGCGCGCCGTGGCGCGGCAATTGCTCCGCCAAAGCTACATTCTGACAAACCGCTGACCAAGGGTCGCGGGCGTGGTCCGGATCCGTTGTTGCTGGATGAAGGCCCGGAAGAGCATCATGTGCCACTGCAAGCGGAACCGCCGCTGACTGCAGGTCCGATCCTGACCCGCGCAGAACCGCCGCTCTCCGCACCTGTCGCCACACCTGCAGCCGCAGCGCCGACAATTGCACCTGCGGCCGCGCCGTTTGCAGAGCCTGTCGCGATGGAGCCAGCGCCCATGGTGGAACCTGTGTCACAATCTGTGCCGCAACAGCCGCGCATGGCGCCGATTCCAACGCCGGAACCCAAAAAGGTTGTGCAGCCACGGGTCAACAAAACCGTGCAACCTTCGACCCGCGCCAAAGCCGAGGCGCAGCCATCGCTGGCTTTTGAAGAAACCCATTCCGAGTTTGAGCTTCCTCCACTGGGCCTGCTGGAGAACCCGTTGGAAATTCAGCGCCATCACCTCTCTGACGACGCGTTGGAAGAAAACGCGCGCATGCTGGAGTCCGTGCTGGATGACTACGGCGTCAAAGGCGAAATCGTCTCCGTGCGCCCCGGTCCGGTTGTGACCATGTATGAGCTGGAGCCTGCGCCCGGCCTCAAAGCAAGCCGTGTCATTGGCCTGTCCGACGACATCGCCCGCTCCATGTCGGCACTGTCTGCCCGTGTTTCCACGGTGCCGGGCCGCTCGGTGATCGGTATCGAACTGCCTAACGAAAACCGCGAAAAAGTGGTGCTGCGCGAGATCCTCGCTGCCCGCGACTTTGGCGACAGCAACATGAAGCTGCCGTTGGCGCTGGGGAAAGACATTGGCGGCGACCCCGTTGTGGCCAACCTCGCAAAGATGCCGCACCTGCTGATCGCTGGGACCACCGGCTCCGGTAAATCCGTGGCGATCAACACCATGATCCTGTCGTTGCTCTACCGTCTGACACCGGACGAGTGCCGGCTGATCATGATCGACCCGAAAATGCTCGAACTGTCGGTCTATGACGGCATTCCGCACCTGCTCTCTCCGGTTGTGACCGATCCGAAAAAGGCGGTTGTCGCTCTGAAATGGGTCGTGGGCGAGATGGAAGAGCGTTATCGCAAAATGTCCAAAATGGGCGTGCGCAACATCGACGGCTACAACAGCCGCGTGGCGGATGCGCTGGCCAAAGGCGAGACTTTCTCCCGCACGGTGCAAACCGGCTTTGACGATGACACCGGTGAACCTGTGTTTGAGACCGAAGAGATTATCCCGGAGAAAATGCCCTACATCGTCGTCATCGTCGACGAGATGGCCGACCTGATGATGGTCGCGGGCAAAGAGATCGAAGCCTGCATCCAGCGTCTAGCGCAAATGGCGCGGGCCTCCGGCATCCACCTGATCATGGCGACCCAACGTCCGTCCGTGGACGTGATCACCGGCACCATCAAAGCCAACTTCCCGACCCGGATTTCCTTCCAGGTGACGTCGAAAATCGACAGCCGGACGATCCTCGGCGAAATGGGCGCGGAACAGCTCCTGGGCATGGGCGACATGCTCTACATGGCCGGTGGTGCCAAGATCACCCGCTGCCATGGTCCGTTTGTGAGCGACGAGGAAGTCGAAGAGATTGTAAACCACCTCAAGAGCTTTGGCCCGCCAGAGTACATCGGTGGTGTGATCGACGGTCCGGCTGACGACAAGGCAGACAACATCGACGCCGTGCTGGGCCTGAACACCGGCGGAAACACCAACGGCGAAGATGCGCTTTATGACTCCGCTGTGGCGATTGTCATTCAGGACCGCAAATGCTCAACCTCCTACATCCAGCGCAAGCTGGCGATTGGCTACAACAAAGCCGCGCGTCTTGTGGAGCAGATGGAAGAAGAGGGCCTTGTCAGCCCAGCCAACCATGTGGGCAAACGGGAAATCCTGGTGCCTGAGCAGTGATGCTCAGGTCCAATCACATTTTTTTGTAACGCGTATCAGGGTAAGCGGGCCAAGCGCCCCTATATTGAACCTATGACCAAACTCAAAACCATTGCCACCGCTGCGATTCTGTCTCTGGCCACTGCCATGCCCGCCATGGCGGAAAAACTCTCGCTCAATCAGATCAGCAACTATTTCAACACCCTGAAAACCGCGAAATCTGACTTCATGCAGATTTCCGATGATGGCTCAGTGCAAACCGGCACTCTGTTTATCCAGCGCCCCGGCAAGATGCGCTTTGAATATGACCCGCCGCAAAAAGCTTTGGTTCTGGCGTCCAATAATGCCGTCGCGATCTTTGACAATCGTGCCAAAGGCGCCCCGGAGTCCTACCCTTTGGGCCGCACGCCCTTGTCCATTATTCTCGCCCGCAAAGTGAACCTGCAGTCCGCCAACGCTGTAATTGGCCATACCTACGACGGTAAGCACACCATTGTGACGGCGCAGGATCCCAAGAATCCCGACATTGGCCGCATTCAGATGAAGTTCTCCGCCTCGCCGGTCACGCTTGATGAATGGGTGATTCAGGATGCGCACGGCGGGCGCACCACAATTCGCCTGGGTGATACCGAAACCGGTATGAGCTACCCGCGGGCTTTGTTTGACATTGATACGGAGCGCAGCAAGCGCCGCCGCTGATCTTCGGAGCGCCTAGGCAATGATGTCCGGCGTCAGCCGGTCTTCAATCCGCGAGATAATGTCTTTCAGGCGCAGCTTCTGCTTCTTCAACCGCTGGATCGTCAACTGATCGCCGGTGCCACGATCCACCAAGGCGTTGATCGCCTCATCAAGATCGCGGTGTTCCTGCTTGAACACCTCCAACTCGACACGCAAAACGTCGTCGGTTTTCATTGCGAGATCAGTGGTGGCGTTCATCTTTGGGTCCTTAGCCTAAGCGGACTCCTAAGATAGGGCTTTCCGCGCCCGCTGAAAAGAAGGCGATTTGTCCATTTTTTTGAGACCTTGTTTAGCATTCGATAGCGCGACACTTGCAGCACAGGTCAGGCTGCCCCATATTCAAAAGGCACATTGGTTGCCAGAAAGGGATCTTTGTGCGGACTGTCGCTTTGCACAAGGACGTGTCGATGACCAAACTATCTTTGGGGTCTCACCCCCACATGCTGGGCTTTGAACAGCTCGAACGCCTTTTGGAACGGACCGCCAAGTCCTCCGAAGGCTACCCGCCCTTTAACATCGAACAAACCGCAGACTATGCCTATCGCATCACGCTGGCTGTCGCTGGCTTTCGCGAGGAGGATCTGAGCATCACGGTGGAAGATCGCCAATTGGTGATCCGTGGCCGCTCCTCTGATGACGCGAGCGAGCGGGTGTTCCTGCACCGAGGTATCGCCTCTCGCCAATTTCAGCGCAGCTTTGTGCTCGCCGACGGCGTCGAAGTGGGCGAAGCGTCGATGGAAAACGGCCTGTTGCACATCGATCTATCCCACGCGCGGCCAGAGACAGTTGTTCAGACGATCCAAATCAAGAAAGGATAACCCATGCATAATGATGACCTGCTGACCCATTTCACCGATGATCGCACCGTCTATGTGCGTGAGGTCATGGTGTCCGACCTGCCCGAAGAGATGCAGGAAGAAGCGGACGGGGCCGAAACCCTGTTTGCAGTGCACGCCACAGATGGTGAGCGGCTGGCACTGGTGAAAGAGCGCGGCTTGGCCTTTGTTCTGGCGCGCCAGAACAACTATTCGCCAGTGACCGTGCACTAAGCACGCCGCACATTCTGAGTAATTGGAGGGCGCCGTTTGGCGCCTTCATTCGTTTAGGGATACGGCTACCGTGTCCTCGCCCCACCCATCCAGATTGCACTTGCTGCGCACATGGATCGTGGTGATTTCCGGTGGGATCCAAACGCGGGATAGGCTGCGGGTAAACGGCTGCTCGTTTACGTGAGGGTGCGCCAAAACCCGCGTGCCAAGCACTTGACCGTTTTCAGTCTCAATGCGCCAGCCATCTGCATAATGGTCCCAGCCTGTGTCCGGATGTTCAAGGGTGACATCAAACCGCCAGCCTGCATCGCTTTGGGTGGCTTTCACATCGGTGATCTGGGCCGGATCGGCCAGCGCCGTCTTCGCGGCAAAAACTATCGGTACAACAAAATATCGCATGTTGGGAGGGTAGCAGCCCGGCGTCTCACTGTCGTGGTTTTACCTGACAAAAAGAAACCCGGGCCGCGATGGCCCGGGTCAAATTTTCGTGTCTCTTGGGGCTGTTTAGCCTTTGGAGAACTCTGGGTAGGCTTCCATGCCCAGTTCTGCCATGTCCAAACCGTTGATCTCGGTCTCTTCGTCAACCCGCAGACCCATGGTGGCTTTCAGGATGAACCAGACGATTGCAGAGACAACCACGGTGAAGAGCCCGACCACAACGATGGCGTAGAGCTGGGTGCCGAGGGACGCGTCACCGTTGGTGAACACAACCGCGATGGTGCCCCAGATGCCGGCGATCAGGTGCACCGGGATGGCGCCAACCACGTCGTCGATTTTCAGCTTGTCCAGGAATGGAACCGCGAAGACCACGATCACGCCGCCAACTGCACCGATCAGAGTTGCTGCGCCCAGGGACGGGGTCAGCGGCTCTGCAGTGATGGACACGAGGCCCGCCAGTGCGCCGTTCAAAACCATGGTCAGGTCAGGCTTTTTGTACATGATCTGGGTCAGGATCAGAGCTGCGATTGCGCCGCCTGCTGCCGCTGTGTTGGTGTTGGCAAAGATGCGGGACACGTCTGCAACGTCACCCACGGTGCCCATTGCCAGCTGCGAGCCGCCGTTGAAGCCGAACCAGCCGAGCCACAGGATGAATGTACCCAGAGTGGCGAGCGTCAGGTTGGAGCCTGGGATTGGCACGGTACGGCCTTCTTTGTTGTACTTGCCGATACGTGGGCCGAGGATGATGGCGCCGGTCAGAGCGGCCCAGCCACCTACGGAGTGCACAACGGTCGAACCCGCGAAGTCCAGGAAGCCAGCTGCATCCAAGAAGCCGCCGCCCCATTTCCAGGACGCCTGCAGTGGGTAGATCACGGCGGTCAGAACGATCGTGAAGATCAGGAATGGCCACAGCTTGATACGCTCTGCCAGAGTACCGGACACGATGGACGCGGTGGTGGCACAGAACATCAGCTGGAAGAAGAAGTCGGAACCGGTGGAGGCGTAGGAGTAGTCATCCGCCGCATCAGAGGTGACACCAACCGCTTCCAGAACACCGGGGCCCCAGACGCCGGACAGGATGCCGTCCACAGACCATGTGCCCAGCGGGTACATCAGGTTGTAGCCGATCAGGTAGTAGAAGATGGCTGCGAGCGAGAACAAAGAGATGTTCTTGATCAGTTGCATGGTCACGTTTTTGGAGCGGACAAGCCCCGCTTCCAGCATGGCGAAGCCTGCCGCCATCCAGAACACGAGGAAGCCACCCACAAGGAACAGCAGAGAGTTAAGAATAAAGACAGTGTCGGTGGAGGCATTCACGCCCGGCACCGGACCTTCTTCGGCCAGGCCTAGGCTCGGCAGCGCGATCAGCGCGGCGGGCAGGGCCAGTTTTGCGAGGGTATTCATCAGTGTATTCCTTCCTTGCGGCGCCTTAGATGGCGTCTGCATCCGTTTCGCCGGTGCGCACGCGAATGGCTTGCTGCACGTCCAGCACGAAGATTTTTCCGTCACCGATCTTGCCGGTCTGAGCGGTTTTGGTGATGGTTTCGACCACCTGATCGGCCATATTGGCGGCAACCACGAGTTCGAGTTTGACCTTAGGTACGAAATTCACCGCGTATTCTGCGCCGCGATAGATTTCAGTGTGGCCGGATTGGGAGCCGAAGCCCTTAATTTCAGTGACCATCATGCCGCGCACGCCGATGTCGGTCAGCGCCTCGCGGACCTCCTCCAGCTTGAACGGTTTGATCGTTGCGATAATCAGTTTCACCTTGTTCCCCTTTTGGCGGTGCGGGGAGTGCCCCGCGAATTTGCACCTGCAGAAAAACGCGGCAGGGCCTGAAAAACGAAGATTCGAGGCTGGTTTTTGGGCAAAAATTTAGTTTGAGAGGTGAAAAAATGGGCACAAAGGTTAATTTGCGCGAAAATTGGGCATCAAAAGAACGGATTTGACCGCTTCGGTGGGTCTACATCGGGGGGCACACAGGTTAAAATGCCCCAAAAGAACATCCCGGGCAGTGGGCAGATCATGAGTGATTCAAGACGTCGGAAACCACCTTTGGTGGCGGACAAGCGCTACTCGCGCAAATCCGCCAAACCCGCGCGCAAGCCGACCAAATCCAAAGCCAAGCCTGCCCCAAAGCGTCCTGCCCGACGTAAGGCGGCCCCGAAGCGTCCGCGCAAACAGTCGCGCAATCCCATTGTCCGGTTCTTCAGTAATATCATCCGCTGGATCCTGCGCCTGATCTGGACCGTTGTCTGGCGCACCTCCGTGGTGATCGGCATCATGGTTGGCTTGGCTGTGACCTATGTCTATGCGACCTTGCCTGAGGTAGACGAGTTGCTGGATGGCCGCGCGCGCGGCTCGGTCACGTTGCTGGACCGTGACGACAAGGTCTTTGCTTGGCGCGGGGACCAGTTTGGCGGCGTTGTGACCGCGGACACCGTGTCTAAACACCTCAAAAACGCGGTCATCGCCACCGAGGACAAACGCTTCTATCGCCACTTCGGCGTTAGTCCCCGTGGCATTGCCAGTGCTGTGCGCATTAACCTGAGCGAAGGTCGGGGGCCATTGTCCGGTCACGGCGGCTCCACATTGACCCAGCAGACGGCAAAACTTCTGTGTCTTGGCGTGGAATACGACGCCAGCGAATGGGAAAGCGAAGCCGAATATGTGCGCGATTGCCGTCGCGGCTCTTTGGGGCGGAAGGTGAAAGAAGCTATCTACGCCATGGCGATGGAGGTCAAATACACCAAGGATGAAATCCTCTCCGTCTACCTCAACCGCGCCTATATGGGCGGCGGCGCTTACGGAGCTGAGGCCGCGTCTCAGCGCTACTTTGGCAAACCTGCCGCCAATCTAACACCGGCCGAGGGCGCTATGATTGCCGGTCTCTTGACTGCGCCGTCCTCTCTTGCGCCCACAGCAAACTTGCAGCGCTCCCAGGACCGCGCTGCCACAATTCTGCGTCTGATGAATGAGCAGGACTACCTGTCCGACAAGGACACCAAATATTATCAAACCAACCCTGCAACCCTGTCCAAGGCGGCCGAAGCAAAGGCGGGCGGCTACTTTGCCGATTGGGTTATGTCCTCCGGTCCAGAGTTCTTCACCCGCAACACCACTGAAGATGTGATCCTGAAAACCACCATGGATCCGCGCATCCAAAAGGCTGCGGAAGATGGCCTGAAGTGGGTGTTTGAAAACAAGGTGCGGGAAGGCTCCAAAGCTCAAGCGGCCATTGTGGTTATGTCCGCCGATGGTGCCGTGCGCGCGATGGTCGGCGGTCGCAAAACCAAAGTCTCTGGTGCCTTCAACCGCGCCACACAGGCCAAGCGACAAACCGGCAGTGCGTTCAAACCCTTTGTTTATGCAACCGCTCTGGAGTTGGGGGGGCATTACGATGATAGCGTTGTGGACGAACCTTATTGCCTCAACATCGCCGGGTCCGGACAATGGTGCCCCAAGAACTACACTGGCAAACACTACGGCGAAGTCTCGCTGACTTTTGCTCTGATGAATTCGCTCAATATTCCAGCCGTGAAAGTCTCTGAGAAGGCAGGGCGCGAAAACGTCCGCACCGTGGCCAGTATGTTTGGCATTGAAAGCGATCTGGCCGCAGGCCCGGCGCTTGCGCTGGGCGCATCAGAAAGCAGCCTGCTGGAAATGACCGGCGCCTATGCCGGGATCCTCAACGGCGGCTCCTCCGTGACGCCTTACGGCCTCGTTGAACTGCGCCTGTTGGGAGAAGACAACGCCCTGATGGGCACCGGCGGCGGTATTGGTGAGCGGGTGATCTCAGACGCCGCTGCGCGGGAACTCATCTGGATGATGGAAAAAGTGGTCAGCGAAGGCACTGGCGGACGCGCCAAAATGGACGGCTGGCAGGTGGCCGGTAAAACGGGCACCACACAAGCGGCTCGCGATGCCTGGTTCATTGGCTTCACCAATGAATATGTCGCTGGTGTCTGGATGGGCTATGACGACAACACGCCGCTGACCGGGGTTACCGGTGGCGGTCTGCCTGCGGAAATCTGGCGCGAGGCCATGGTGCGTGTGCATGAGGGTCTGACGCCAACACCTCTGCCAGCCTTCACGCCAGTGCCTCAGAAAAGGCCGGCACAGACAGGTGGAAATCGTCAGCGCAAAGGACAGGGGATCGATGATGTCGTGAATGGCATCCTGCGCGACATCTTTGGCGGCGGGAACTGATCCCGCCTGCCTCGTGTCTAAAAGGGGCGCTTAGCCCGCTTTCTTGAGGTCCTGAATCAGCCCATTGATGTCGCCTTTGCGGCGATCCAGCATCGCGCCAATCTCTGCCTTCTCAGACAGGCGCAGGCTGATGCCTTCGATGATCAGATCAAAGAACTTGTTCTTGCCGGACTTGTCGGACACTAAAAACGCCACCTGAAACGGCTTTTGTCCTCGCAGGGTCACTTTGGCGCTCACCTCATAGAAGCTCTTGACCGGACGAGAGCCGGTCACTTCCACTTTGCCACCAACAAATTCGTTAAAGCGTTTGCCATATTTGCGGGAGATATAGCCCTGAAACGCCTTGGTGTAGCTGTTCAGCTGGCTTTTGCTCAGGCTGCGCGCATCCGGGCCAAGCGCGGAGCGGGCAATGATGCTCACGTCACCATACTTCACAAAGATTTTCTCAAAGTCCTTGATCATCCGGTCCAGCGACTTGCCGGAAGAGATCACCTTGTTGATGTCGGCAACCGCTTTGTCGATCAGTGCTTTGGCCTGCGCATCGTTGAGCGCAAAGGCAGAAGTGGGCAAAGTCGCCACCGCACCAGCAGCGGCAGACAGGGCGACGAAATTGCGTCGGGTCAGCTTAGAAATCTGCATAGGGATCCTCATAAGGGTCAAATTCCGGATCGACATAGGTCTCTTCGCCCTGATTTCCAAGACGGAAGCGGCGGTTTTGCAGGTAAAGAATACGTGCCTGCGCATAGCTGTCAGCGCTGTCGTAGAGGATCGAGTCGACGGTCGCGTCATACTCATAGCGCTCGCCCATCTTGTTCACGACATAGGCCACGCCGCCGATATAGCGCGTGGGTTCCCGGACCACGACAAAGAACGGGTCCAACATAATGTCAACGGCAAAGCCATAGGCATCACGGGTTGTGGAGGGCCCAAAGAATGGCATCTCGGTGTAGGCCCCTTCACCGGCGCCCCAGACATGCAATGTCTCGCCAAAGTCGGTGTCATGGCGCTCCATGCCAGCCGCAGACGCAGGGTCAAACAGACCCGCAATGCCAAATGTGGAGTTGAATACAAAGCGAAACAGAGACGAGCCCGCTTCCGGTATCTTGCCTTGCAAGGTGTTGTTGATCACATCGTTGGGCAGCGACAAATGGTCGGCAAAGTTGGACACACCAGTGCGCACCGGCCTCGGAATGATGGTGCCGTAGCCGTTGGACGCGGGCGACAGCAAGATCGTATCGACACGTTTGTTGAACTCATGGATGCGCCGGTTGGCCGCTTCATTTGGATCATGGATGCCCGTGGGCGGGAGGTCCGATTTTGCGCATGCCGTTAGGGTTGTGCTGACGCAAAGGGTCAGTACAATGCTTCGCAACAAATTCTTGGGAACAAGTTTCAAAAGGCTACCACACGTTTTTCAATTCGCCACAACACTCCACCATTTAGATTAATCGATTGCTTACCCCAATGTCATAGTGATGTTCGTCACATGATGTGGCAGTTTGGGAACATAAGCCTGACCGCTTAACAGGCACAAGAACGCCGGACATCACATGTTTGTGGACTAGTCCGGCATACAGGGACCGTTTGATGACCACACAAGCTAAAGAACGCGGTTTGCAGGAACTTCGCTCCGTCCGGGCACAAAGTCGCGGCCTTTACTGGACCGTTGCGGTGTTCAGTTTTTTCGTAAACCTTCTGATGCTCACCGGACCGCTCTATATGCTGCAAGTGTATGATCGGGTGCTGGGAAGTGGCTCTCGGGAAACGCTTTTTGCTTTGTCGCTTCTGGTGATGTTCCTCTACGGCCTGATGGGGCTGATCGATTTTGCCCGCGGCCGGATCATGGCCCGTGTTGGAGCGCGGTTTCAGGATGCCTTGGATCAGCGGGTCTTTGATGCGTCTCTGCGCCGGGCGTCGCTGGGAAAATCTACCGGCTCGGAAACGGCGCTTCAGGATCTGGAGTCGGTGCAACGGCTGTTGACCTCACCGGTTTTGACCTCTGTCTTTGACATGCCCTGGGCGCCGCTGTTCTTTTTTGGCATTGCCCTGTTCCATCCCTGGTTGGGGCTGCTGGCCATCGTTGGCGGCACAATGCTGATTCTAGCCGCTGTGTTTAACCAACTGGCCACCCGACGCCATAACGAGCGCATGCTGGCCGCGACCCATAACGCCAACCGCATGTCGGCGCAGTTGCAGTCCGAGGCAGAGCTGGTCTCCGCTCTTGGCATGCGCAATGCGGCTTTTGAGCGTTGGAAAACCGTACGCCGCATGTCGCTTCAGGAAACCATGAACACCGCGGACGTGGGCGGTGGCTTTACCACCTCGATCAAAACGTTCCGCTTGTTTCTACAATCCGCCATGCTGGGACTCGGTGCTTATCTGGTGCTGGAAGGCGAAATCACCCCCGGTGCCATGATTGCCGGCTCTATCTTGTTGGGCCGCGCGCTGGCGCCAATCGAATTGGCCGTGAACCAATGGGCTGTCGTGCAACGCGCGCGCAAAGGCTGGAACAGCCTTGCGGAGCTTCTGGGCACGGTGTCGCCAGTACAGCCGCGCACCGAATTGCCCACACCGGCGGCCAAGCTGCAATTGCAACAGGTCACCATCGTGCCCCCAGGCGAGTCACAAGCCACATTACGGATGATGGCCTTTGACGTAAATCCCGGCGAAGCAATTGGCGTGATTGGCTCGTCCGGTGCCGGCAAATCCACTTTGGCCAAGGCAATTACCGGCGTGTGGCGCCCTGCAGGTGGCAAAATCCGCCTCGATGGGGCCTCGCTGGAGCAATACGATCCGGCCGCACTGGGCCGCTACATTGGCTATCTGCCACAGCGCGTGGAACTGTTTGACGGCACCATTGCGGAAAACATCGCCCGTCTGGAAAAAGACGCGCCAGCTGAAAAAATCGTCGCCGCCGCCCAAAAAGCGGATGCACACGAAATGATCCTGAAGCTGCCGGATGGGTACGAAACCCAGGTCGCCGCCCACGGCGGGCGACTGTCCGGTGGGCAGCTACAGCGTATTGGCCTTGCGCGCGCGATGTATTCCGATCCCGTGATCCTGGTGCTGGATGAGCCGAACTCCAACCTCGATAACGAAGGGTCCATGGCGCTCAACGCCGCGATCCGGAACATGAAACGTGAGGGCAAAAGCGTGCTGATCATGGCGCACCGCCCGGCTGCCATTCAGGAATGTGACAAGCTCTTGGTGGTGGAACAGGGCCAGAAACGTAGCTTTGGTCCCAAAGACGAAGTGCTCAAGGAAGTGCTGCGCAACCACAATGAGGTCCGCAACTCTATCGGTCCGGGAGGCGTACAATGAGCACAGAGAAAGCATGGAGCGCGCGCAAGCCGCTGTGGATTGGCGGCATTGCGCTAGCAACCTTGGTGATTGGCTTTGGGGCCTGGGCCGTGGGCACAGAGATCGCCGGGGCCATCGTTACCTCCGGCCGGGTTGAGGTGGACCGTAACCGTCAGATCGTGCAGCACATTGATGGCGGCGTGGTCACGGACATCAAGGTGGAGGAAGGTGACCGCGTCGAGCCGGGCCAGATCCTGATGCAGCTCGACGAAGCCGAACTTACGCTGGAACTCACCGTGACCGAAGGCCAGCTTTGGGAGCTTATGGCCCGCCGTGGACGGCTCGAAGCGGAACGCGACGAAGCGCAGGACATTGTCTTTGACCCCGCCTTGGTGGAGATCGCGGAAACCTCGCAAGAGGCCGCTGGCTTGATGACAGGTCAAAGCCGCCTGTTTGCCGCCCGCGCCGACACGCTCAACAAAAACCTCGATCAATTGGCCAAGCGCAAGGCGCAAATCCAAAGCCAGATTGTTGGCATCGACGCCCAAAATGTCGCCCTCACACAGCAGCTTGATCTGATTAAGGCGGAACTCAAAGACCAGCAGGCGCTGCTTGACAAAGGCCTTGCGCAAGCCACCCGCGTTCTGGCGCTACGCCGCGAAGAGGCCAACCTCGCTGGCCGCGTAGGTGAGTTGCAGGCCAATCGCGCACAGGCTGAAGGGCGCGTCACTGAAATTGAAATCGAGGCTTTGGCACTCGGCAGTTCGCGCCGCGAAGAGGCGATAACAACGCTGCGGGACCTGCGCTATCGTGAGTTGGAGCTGTCTGAGCGTCGCCGTCACTTGATTTCGAAAATTGAAAACCTCGACATCCGTGCCCCGGTGGCCGGTCTGGTTTACGGCCTACAGGTGTTCGCCTCCCAATCGGTCATCCAACCGGCTGAGCCGCTGATGTACATCGTGCCTCAGGACCGCCCGCTGGTCGCGGCAGTACAGGTGCCCACCATTCATGTGGATCAAGTCTATCCGGGCCAGTCTGTCACCCTTAAATTCTCCGCCTTTGATCAACGCACAACGCCTGATCTGGAGGGCAGCGTGGTGCATGTCTCAGCAGACGCCTTTCAGGATGATCAAACCGGTGGGTCCTTTTATAAGGCGGAAATTGAATTGCTAGACGGCGAAGTGGAAAAACTGCCGGCCGAAGCCTCGCTTGTGCCGGGCATGCCTGTGGATGCGTTTTTCCGCACGCGGGACCGAACCCCTTGGGAGTATCTCACCAAGCCTTTGACCGATTATTTCGTCAGAGCCTTCCGAGAAAGCTGAGCCTGCATTTCACGCTTTTCAATTCCCATTTCGCGGTCTAGCGTCAGCGCAAACATCGCATATGGAGAGCACGTGATGAGCGCGATCGAAGCACGCCTGAAAGAACTGGGAATTACACTGCCGGACGTGGCCGCCCCTGCGGCCAACTACGTGCCTTACGTGGTTGTGGGCGACATGGTCTATGTCTCCGGTCAAATCTCGATGACTGAAGCAGGGTTCACCACTGGCAAAGTCGGTGCAGACCTGACTACTGAGGAAGGCGTGGCCGCCGCGCGCACTTGCGCGGTGGGCCTTTTGGCTGCCCTGAAAGCGGCCTGTGGCGGGGACATTGATCGTCTGGTGCAGGTGGTCAAGCTGGTGGGCTTCGTGAACTCCACGCCTGACTTCACCGATCAACCGAAAGTCATCAACGGCGCATCCGATTTTATGGTGGAGGCGCTGGGCGACAAAGGCCGCCATGCCCGGTCTGCGGTCTCTGCTGGCTCCTTGCCGTTTGGCGTGGCCGTGGAAATCGAAGGCATCTTCCAGATCGCCTGACATGCTCGACAAACGGTTCTTTGATGCGCCCATCGCGCATCGGGCCCTGCATGACGTCACTCAAGGCCGCCCGGAAAACAGCCGGGCGGCCATTGAGGCGGCCATCGCGCAGGGTTTTTGCATTGAAATTGACCTGCAACTGTCCGCCGACGGTGTGGCCATGGCCTTCCATGACTACCAATTGCAGCGCCTGGCCGACGCCAAGGGGGCCATTCGCCAACACACGGCAGCGGCGCTGGGCGCGATTCCGTTGATTGGCGGGGATGAAGGCATTCCCACCTTCGCCGAAGTGCTTGACCTGATCGCAGGCCGCGTGCCGCTGTTGGTGGAGTTTAAGGACCAAGACGGCATCATGGGGCCCAATGTCGGCACGCTTGAAGCCTCTGCTGCTGAGGCTGTGCAGGGGTACGCCGGCCCCTTGGCCTTCATGTCGTTCAATCCAAATAGCGTGGCTGCCTTGCGCGATCTTGCCCCTGATGTGCCCCGTGGTTTGACCACCGATCCCTTCCGAGACGAGGACTGGCCGCTCCTGCCTGAAGCGGTCCGCGCCCGCCTGCGTGCGATCCCGGATTATGACGACGTTGGCGCCTGTTTTATCAGTCATAGTGTTGATGATCTGCAATCGGCCGAAGTTGCACGACTCAAGGCGCGCGGTGCCAATATCCTGTGCTGGACTGTGACGTCGGCCAAGCAGGAGCAAGCGGCACGCCAGATCGTCGACAACGTCACTTTTGAAGGCTACGTGCCAGAGGGCAGCTAGAATTGGCTGCCCTAAAAGTGATTTGTCTCGCGCCCACCATCGTAGCAGGTACACTACTGACAAGGAGGCGCGCGCATGGACGGTGATCCAATTGAAATCACATTGCATCAGTCGCTGGAGACCGTTTCCGCGGCCGATTGGGACGCCTGCGCCGACCCTACGCCAAACGGCACCGGGCGCGCGGAAAACCCCTTTGTCACCCATCGCTTCCTGCGGGCGCTTGAGGAAAGCGCCAGTGTCGGCTCCGGCACCGGCTGGCTGCCCCGCCACCTGACCGCCAAAGCGGGTGGCGAGGTCATCTCCGTCGCGCCGATGTACATCAAACAGCACAGCCAGGGCGAATACGTCTTTGACCACAATTGGGCCCACGCCTACGAACAAGCAGGCGGGCGCTATTACCCGAAACTGCAAACCGCCGTGCCGTTTTCCCCCGTCACAGGCCGCCGCCTGATGACCCGCCCCGGCTGGGAGGCCACGGGCCAATCCGCGCTAGTCCAGGGCATGGTGCAGGTCGGCACAGACAATGGCCTCAGCGGTGCGCACATCACTTTTTGCACCGAAGAGGAGGCGCAAAACGGTCAGGAGATGGGCCTGCTCTATCGCACCGGGCAACAATTCCACTGGCTCAATAACAATTACGTCAACTTTGACGCATTCCTCGCCGCACTCTCCTCCCGCAAACGCAAAAACATCCGCAAAGAGCGCAAACAGGCGCAGGCCTTTGGCGGCACCATCACCTGCCTGACCGGCGAGGACATCAAGCCGCACCACTGGGACTCCCTGTGGCGGTTTTACCAAGACACCGGCGCGCGCAAATGGGGCACGCCTTACCTGACCCGTGCCTTCTTTGACATCCTCCACCAAACGATGCGCGACGACACGCTGCTGATCTTTGCGGAGCGCGACGGCACCCCCGTGGCAGGCGCCATGAACATGATTGGCAGCGACACGCTCTTTGGCCGCTACTGGGGCTGCGTCGAACACCACCCGGCATTGCACTTCGAATTGTGCTATTATCAGGCAATGGACTGGGCCATAGCGCAGGGGTTGGCCTCGGTGGAGGCGGGCGCACAAGGCGAGCACAAACTGGCGCGCGGCTACCTGCCGGTGACCACCCACTCGCTGCACTGGATCCAGGACCCAGGGTTTCGCGACGCTATAGATCGCTACCTCCAAGAGGAGCGTGAAGCGGTCAGTCAGGATGTCGAAGTGCTCACCAACTATGGCCCGTTCAAACGCGGCAATGAGGAGGACCACGAATGACCGAAAAACTCAGTCAGGCCGCCCGCGATGCGGTCATGGAGCCGCTGTTGCAGACCGGCTGGACCTATTGCGACGACCGCGACGCGATCCGCAAATCCTTTGAGTTTGAGAACTTTGTAGAGGCCTTTGGCTGGATGACCAAAGCCGCCATCTGGGCCGAGAAATGGAACCACCACCCGGAATGGTCCAACGTTTACAAAACTGTAGACGTGTCTCTAACCACCCATGACGTGGGCGGTCTATCCGCTTTGGACGCCAAATTGGCGCGCAAAATGGATGTCTTGTTTGGCGAGGCCTAAAGGATAGGCCTGACACGCTCGCGCAGCACGTCAGGCCTCATATCAAAAGCTTACAGAGCGGCAACCATGGTCTCACCCGCGCTGATCTCGCAGGTGCCCGGCGCCTCTTCGACGTTCAGGATCTTGAACTCGCCGTCTTCGATCATCGCCGCATAGCGCTTGGAGCGGTTCACAAAGCCAATCGCTGGTACGCTGAAGTCCAACCCCATCGCGGTGGTCAACTCGCCGGTTGGGTCTGCCAACAGGGTCACTCCTGCGTCGGCCGCGTTGTGCGCTTTGTCCCAAGCATCCATCACAAATGGATCGTTGACCGACACACAAATCACCTCATCTACGCCTTTGTCTTTCAGCGCATCCACATTGCGCATGAAGCTTGGCAAATGCGCGCTGCTGCACGTCCCGGTGAACGCCCCTGGCAGGCCGAACAGCACAACCTTGCGGTCTTTGGTCAGGCTTTCCACCGACACCGGTTCCGGCCCTTCTGCACCAATCTTCATCAACGTGCCTTCGGGGATTTTGTCTCCGATCGAAATACTCATTTGTGATACTCTCATTGCGTTTCCCTGAACCTGCGATATAGGCTCGCCAGCGGCTAAGACAATGGGTTTGAGGGAGAGTGACGTGACGCACATTGTTGTGATCGGAGCGGGGCAGGCAGGCGCGGCCTGTGTGGCCAAATTGCGCGCCAAAGGCTTTGAGGGCAAGATCACCCTGATCGGGGCCGAAACCGCCCCACCGTACCAACGTCCGCCGCTGTCCAAAAAGTACCTGTTGGGGGAAATGGACCTCGAACGCCTCTATCTGCGGCCAGAAAGTTATTACGCCGATCAAAACATCACCCTGCGCCTTGGCACGACTGTTCAGGCCATCGACACAACGGCGCAAACGGTCTCCCTAGCCGAGGAAATTCTCTCCTATGATCACCTCGTTCTGACCACCGGTGCGTCTCCCATTCGCCTGCCCGCCGCCATCGGTGGCGATCTCGACGGCGTCTACACCGTGCGCAACCTCGCCGATGTGGACTCTATGGCCCCGGAGTTTGCCAAAGACCGCCACGTGCTGATTGTTGGGGGCGGCTACATCGGTCTCGAAGCCGCCGCTGTGGCCGCCGCCAAAGGCCTCAAAGTCACGCTGGTCGAAATGTCCGACCGCATTCTGCAACGCGTCGCCGCCAAGGAAACCAGCGACTATTTCCGCGCGCTGCACAGCTCGCATGGCGTTGAGATCCTCGAAGGCACCGCACTGGAAGGCCTGGCTGGAGACGTCCGGGTGACCACCGCGAAACTCTCCGGCAACCGGGACCTGGCCGTGGACTTCGTGATTGTCGGCGTTGGCATCCGCCCTGATACTGCGCTGGCCGAAGCCGCAGGCCTGACCCTCGACAACGGCATCGCCACCGACGACCAAGGCCGCACCAGCGTGCCTAACGTGTGGTCCGCAGGCGACTGCGCCTCTTTCCCCTACAAAGGCACCCGCATCCGGCTTGAAAGCGTGCCCAACGCAATTGATCAGGCCGAAGTGGTTGCCGAAAACATCCTCGGTGCCGAGAAAACCTACGTCGCCAAGCCTTGGTTCTGGTCCGATCAATATGACGTCAAACTGCAAATTGCGGGCCTGAACACCGGCTTTGACACCATCGTCACCCGCGACAGCGGCGCAGGGGCCACCTCCTTCTGGTATTACCAAGGCGACACGCTTCTGGCTGTCGACGCCATGAACGCTCCGCGCGACTACATGGTGGGCAAGCGCCTGATCGAAAGCGGGAAATCTCCAGCACGTGACATGGTCGCCGACATGAACACTGACATCAAAGATCTGATGCGTCTCTAAGGAGCCTACATGCGGATCATTGGCGGAGAATGGCGGGGCATCGCGCTAGCGGCAGTGGGCAAAGGCGATCAGGGCAAACACCTGCGCCCCACTACAGACCGCGTGCGCGAAAGCCTGTTCAACGTGCTGCAAGGCGGCAAGCTGGGCAATCCCATCACGGGCGCTCGTGTGCTGGACCTCTTCGCAGGCACCGGCGCGCTGGGTTTGGAGGCAGTGTCGCGCGGGGCCACAACCGTGACCTTTGTGGACGATGGCCGCGTAGCCGGCGGCCTGATCCGCGACAACATCCGCAAAACCTGCGGCCCCACGCGGGCCAAGCTGATCAAAGCCGACGCCACCCGCCTGCCGCAAAACCCGGATGCGCCTTATGACCTGATCTTTCTGGATCCGCCCTATGGGAAGTCCATGGGGCAAAAGGCTTTGTCTCTGGCGTCTCAAAACGGGTGGATTGATCCAGATGCGTTGATCGTTTGGGAAGAGAACACGCCACAGGTGGCGCCTGAAGGATTCACGCAGCTGGACCAGCGCAAATACGGCGACACATGGATGACCTTTCTGGAGGTCTCAGCCCCTAACTGAGGGGAGCGAAACCCTCCCTCCAGAGGCTATCGACTCGACCGGACAAGCGTCGGGTGGCTTGAAGAAATTCATCTTCCCTGCGTAAATTTGTGACAATCATGCTGACGTAATTGAGGTTTTTGTCTCCCCGCGTCGTATGTGTGGTGTTGGGTAATAAATATTTAAAATCAATCCACTAAGTGTTGATTGGTGAAGCTGACAATTAAAATTGTTGACAGAAATCATACCGGCTTAAATAGTTCGTCTAGTCACCGAACTAAAGGAAGCCCGCGTGTCTTTTTCAGGAAATGTCTCCCGACAGCTGTCGATGAGCACCATTGTGCAAGCGATCACCAGCTACGCGCCGATTTCTAGAGCGTCGATCGCAAAGATGACCGGCTTGTCCAAGCAAACGGTCTCCGAGATCATGGCGCAGCTTGAAGAAGACGGGCTGGTGCAAACCGTTGGTCAGACCGAAGGCCATGTTGGGCGGCGCGCGGTCGTGTATGAAATCAACCCGCGCGCCGCTCTGGTTGCCACGGTGGATCTTGGCGGCACCAAAGTACGCGTCGCCATCTGCAATCTGGTGGGCGAAGTGGTGGCCGAAACCGTTGCCCCAACGGTCAAGGACGGTGGCGTTGCGGTCACAACCCAGATTGCCGACCTGATCCGCGAGCTGGCCACAAACCACGCCATCGACCCACAGACCATCCGCACCGTTGTGGTTGGCGTGCCTGGCGTACCACAGCCGGACGGCACCATTGCCTTTGCCCCCAACGTGCCCGGCGTGGACAAAATCCACTTTGCCGACACCCTGTCCGACTCCGTCGGCGTGGAGGTTATTGTCGAAAACGACGTCAACCTCGCAGCCCTCGGCGAGCATTGGATGACCAAGCGCGGCGACACCGACGATCTGGTCTATGTCTCCATCGGCACCGGCATCGGTGCCGGGCTGGTGATCGGGGGCAACCTCGTGCGCGGGGCGTCCGGCGCAGCGGGCGAAGTGGGTTACCTGCCGTTTGGGGCTGATCCTTTTGATCCCGAAAGCCTGCGGGTGGGCGCGCTGGAGCGTGTGTCTGCCACCCAGGCGCTGATTGCGCATTATCAGGAACAAACCGGCAAGGCGCTTGGCGTGCCGGAAATCTTTGATGCCGCACTGGCAGGTGATGCGGCGGCACAGGCCTGCCTTGAACGCGCTGCCAAAAACATCGCGCTGGCGATTGGTGCCATTGCCGCAGTGGTCGACCCGTCTTGCATTGTCATCGGCGGCTCCATCGGCGCCCGCAGCGAGTTGGTGGCCTTGATCGAGCCCATTCTGCGCAAATGTTTCCCCGGGGCGATCCCAATTGAAAACACCATTCTGGGCAATCATGCCGCCTTGGCCGGGGCCACCTCCATCGCCCTGTCACGCCTGCACGTAGCGCTGTTCACCGGCGGCCTGAAAGGCGCGGAGATCCAAGTGCCACCGCCCGCGCTGCAAACCTTTCAGGAGGTCACCACATGAGCGATGCGCTTGTGAACACCCTGAAGGACTTGCAGGATCGGGACGCGGACATTGCCCTCCTGAAATCCGCCCTGCGCCACGAAAGTGTGACCGGCAACGAGGCCAATTTTGTCTCGTTCCTGCAGTCGCAAATGGCGGACCTAGGCCTCGCACCGCGCTCCGCAGATTTCCTGCCCGGTCGCCCAAATATTTGGGGCGTGCGCAAAGGCTCTCAAACAGAGCCGGGGCGCAACCTCATGTTCACCGGCCATACCGATACCGTGCATGTGCGTGGCTGGGCCGACCATTGGGAAGATGATCCGCGCAATGATCCTTTTGGCGGGGCCATTGTCGATGGCCACGTCTGGGGCAGGGGGGCCTGTGACCTCAAGGGGGGCATATGCGCCGCACTCGCAGCTTTGCGCCTGCTGGACCGCGCTGGCATCACCCTCGCAAACGACCTCAGTTTTGCCTTCATCGGCGATGAGGAAAGCGGCGAGGTCGGCACCGGTGTCAGCGCGGGTGCTAAGGACCTGACGCACCGCATCCTATCCGGCACCGTGCCCAAGCCTGACTTTGCCGTCTATGTCGAGCCCACCAAGCTGGACGTGTACACCGCGCAAATCGGCTTCTTCATTGCAGATGTGAAAATCACCGGCAAATCCGCCTACTTTGGCACCCCGGACGAAGGCGTCGACGCGCTCAAGGCCACCCATAAAATCCTGTCCGCCGTCTGGGCGCAAAGCGACGAACTGCGCAGCCAGCCGCATCATGATCTGGTTGGCCCCTCAGATGTGCTTGTGACCCATCTGTCCGGTGGCGGCTACATCGCTGTTCCTGGCGAGTGCAGCTTCTCTGTCATCCGCAAACTCCGCCCCGGCGAAGACCTATCCGAAGCCGTGATCGCCTTTGAAAGTGTGGTGCGCGGGGCCGACATCGACCCATCCATCGAGATTTCTTTCGACTATCCAGCGGGACGCGACCATCCCAAAGGCGGCTCTCCGGTCGAGATCGACCGCAACCACCCCGCCGCCGCCATGCTGCAATCCAGCCTCAAGGACACCGGCGCAACTGGTGGCGACATTGGCGGCGCGCCCTACTGGTCTGAATCCCCATTCTGGGTCGACCAGCTTGGCTGTCCAACCGTTTACTGCGCCCCCGGCAACATCGCCGTGGCCCATACATTTGAGGAGCGCATCTCGATTGATGCCTACCTCGATGCCGTGAGGGCCTACGCCCTCTTCATGACCCGCTTCTGTGGCGTGGTCGAACCCTAGTTATGTTTTTTGTGGGAGGAAAACATGAAATACTTCAACATCGTAGCGGCTGCGTGCCTGTCGGTGGCTTCGGCTGCCGGCGCGGAAACCATTGGTCCAAACGGCGAAGCGGCCACCGCCTCGACCGCTGTTCAGGTCAGTGACGATCACCTCGCCGCGCTCAAGTCCGGCAATCACAGCGCCGCGCTTTTGTGGCATGATCAATCCGATTTTGTGAACGCTGTTACCGCGGGTGCTAGCGACGAATTTGAACGCCTTGGCATCAAAGTTGTCGCCACCGCCTCAGCCGGTTTTGACGCCGCCAAACAGCGCAGCGACATTGAAACCGCGATGGCCAAAGAGCCCAGCATCATTCTGTCCTTGCCATTGGACCCGGTGACCTCCGCAGCGGCCTTTGAAGAGGCCAAGGAAAACGGCGTGGCGCTCAGCTTCCTGTCCAACGTGCCATCCGGCTATTCCCATCCGGCAGACTATGCCGCCATTGTGACCGACGATCTGTTCCAGATGGGCAAGCAGGCCGCAGATGCGTTGGCTGCCTCTATGGGTGGCTCCGGCACCGTGGGCTGGATCTATCATGACGCGGACTATTACGTGACCAACCAGCGTGACAACGCGTTCAAAACCACCATCGAAACGGACTATCCGAATATCGAGATTGTGGCGGAACAAGGCATCAGCGACCCGGCCCGCGCCGAGGAAATTGCCAACGCCATGCTGCTGCGCAACCCGGATCTGGGCGGCATCTTTGTCACCTGGGCAGGCCCTGCTGAAGGCGTCCTGGCCGCACTGCGCGCCAATGGAAACAAAAGCACCAATATTGTGACTTTGGACCTGTCCGAGCCGATCGCGCTGGACATGGTCAAAGGCGGCAACGTGGTCGCGATTGTGGCGGATGAAGCTTATGAGCTTGGCCGCGCCATGGCCGCCTCCGCAGCGCTTGATCTGCTGGGCGAAGAGGTGCCTGCCTTTGTTGTGGCCCCGGCCATCACCGTGACCGCAGACAACGTGCAAGATGGTTGGCAGAAGTCCCTGCGCGTGGACGCACCGGCCAGCCTGAGCAAGTAATCTCCTCTCTGTCGCTGGACCATAGGTGATCCCTTTTCACACTGGTCTGGCGGCAGGTCTCGCCTATCTCGTGGCCCCTGCGCGTATATGCGTGCATCGGCTGCTCCCCGACGTTCTCCTCCGGCGCGTACAACGGCCCTGCTTTGCTGCGGGATGTCGCTCTTGACGCGTCCGGTGTGGTAGCTCTTCTATCTGAAAGATCGACATGACCCGCGTCTCTTCTCGACTGCAAGGATTGGATTTCCAACAAGCGGTTGTCTACTTTGGCTTCCTTGCCATCTTCCTGTTTTTTGCGGTGACCCTCTATGACGATGGGTTCCTGACCCAGCGCAATCTCACCAACATCGTGCTGCAAACTGCGCCTGCCACTATCATGGCTGTGGGCTTGGTCTTTGCGCTCTCCGCTGGCGAAATTGACCTCAGCTTCGGCTCCATTGTGGCCGTCTCCGCGCTCTCTTGCGCGGTCGCCTTACAAAGCTTCCCCATGCCGGTTGGTGTCTTGGTGGGCTTGGGCGTTGGCGTTGCCATTGGCGCGTTTAACGGCGTCTTGGTGGCTTACCTCAAGCTGCCCTCGTTCCTTGTGACCCTCGCCACTATGGGGCTGTTTGCAGGCATCGCCCGCTCCATGACCAACCTGCGCTCCGTGCCGGTGATGAACGACACCTTCACCGGCCTGTTTGGCTCCGGCAAGCTGTTCTCTGTGCCATCTTTGGTGATCTGGACCTGCCTTGGCGTGGGCATCGGCCATCTGATCTACCGCCACACCCGTTTTGGTGCCCATGTGCTGGCTACCGGAGACAACCCACGTGCGGCGCAAGTGTCTGGCATCAAAGTGGCCCGCGTGCGGCTGTATGTGATGATGATCTGTGGCGGCTGCGCTGGTCTGGCAGGGCTGCTCTATGCAGGTCGGCTTCAAGCTGCCAAGTACACCCTTGGCGAAAGCGACCTGATGACTGTGATCGCCGCCGTGATTGTCGGCGGCACTGCGCTCAACGGCGGCAAAGGCTCGGTTGTGGGCGCGCTGTTGGGTTCGCTCCTGATGGGCATGCTCAACAACGGGCTGATCCTTATGAACCTCAAAGTTTCGGACCAAATGATTGTGCGTGGCTTGATCATCCTGATCGCTGTTGCCGTCTCGCTCCGCGACACCTCGCGTTAAGAAAGGACACCTCATGTTCCTGAAAACACTGATTGACCGAAACCCGCGCTTCATCGAGGCCGCCATGGCCTTGCACCAAGCCGGGGAAATTCCGCCCAACTCTTATGTGATCGACCTCGACCAAGTCGAAGCCAACGCACGGTTGTTCTCCGAAGAGGCCGCTAAATACGGCCTGAAAACCTTTGCCATGACCAAGCAGGTCTCCCGTCACTCCGGCTTTTGCGCCGCCGTGATGCGCGGCGGTATTGATCGCTCTGTTGCGGTCGACATGGACTGCGCCATCGCCTGCCACCGTGCCGGTTTGCGCACCGGCCATCTGGGCCATCTGGTGCAAGTGCCTCAGCGAGACGCAGGCTATGCCGCTGCGCATTTGAAGCCCGACTACTGGACTGTCTTCACCATGGACAAAGCCCGCGAAGCTGCCCAAGCAGCGTCCGAGGCTGGTCGCGTGCAAAACATCCTCGCGCGGATCCAGACCGGCGGCGACACCTTCTATCGCGGCCACGAAGGCGGCTTCGCTGCCGAAGACATTGTGAAAATCGCCGACGAGATCGACGCGCTCGACGGCGCACGCTTTGCCGGCATCACCACCTTCCCGGCTCTCCTGTTTGATCTCGACAGCAATTCGGTGAAACCCACACAAAACCTCGCCACACTGAGCGAAGCGCTGAAAGCCTTGGCCGACGCCGGTCGGACTGACATCGAAGTCAACGCACCAGGCACCAACTCCATGGCGCTCTTGCCTGCCCTGGCCGAGGCGGGCGCCACGCAGGTCGAACCCGGCAACGCACTGCACGGCACCACGCCTCTGCATGCGGTGAAGGATCTGCCTGAAGGTCCCGCTGTGTTGTACCTGAGCGAAGTGTCTCACCAGCACAAAGACGAAGCTTACTGCTTTGGTGGCGGTCTCTACATTGACCCGGTGTTCCCGGCCTACGACGTGCAGGCGTTGGTCTCCGCCACGCCGACTTCTGCGCCGGACGCGCTCTACAAGGTTGACATCCCTGAGTACAAAGCCATCGACTACTACGGCATGATCAACACCAAAGACCGCCCTGTACCCAACACCGGCGACACAGTGGTGTTTGGCTTCCGTGGTCAAAGCTTTGTCACCCGTGCCAATGCTGTCAGTGTCTCCGGCGTCGCGTCCGGCACGCCCAAAGTCACCAGCATCGAAAACATCTTTGGCCAGCCCGTCGACCGCCACGAGGGGTATTCCGCATGAGTGATCAAGAAGTACTTTCCCTCACCAACATCCACAAAGCCTTTGGCGGCGTGGTGGCCATCGAAGACTTTTCCCTGAACTTGAAAGCGGGTGAGGTGGTCGCGCTGGTGGGCGACAACGGCGCGGGCAAATCCACGCTGATCAAGATCATCTCAGGCGTTTACACACCTACATCTGGTGAAATTCTGCTGGATGGCGAGGCCGCTGACATCCGCGACGCCTCCGCCGCCCGCGCCAACGGCATCGAGGTGGTTTATCAGGATCTCGCGCTGGCGGATCAGCAACCGGTCTACATGAACATGTTCTTGGGGCGCGAGCTGACCAAAGGTCCGCTGAACCTGCTGGACAAGGCCCGCATGCGCCAGGAAACGCAGGACCTTGTGGACGAGCTCGACGTGCGCATCCCCTCGGCCAGCTCCACCATCAGCGATCTCTCCGGTGGTCAACGCCAAGGCATCGCCATCGCCCGCGCCACACACTGGGCTAGCAAACTGGTTTTGTTGGATGAACCCACGGCAGCGCTTGGGGTTGCGGAAACCGCACGGGTGGAGGCGCTGATCGAACAGCTGAAGGCCAAAGACCTCGCCATTCTCATCATCAGCCACAGTTTGGATCAGGTGTTCCGCCTGTCTGACCGCATCTGCGTCTTGCGGCGCGGCAAGCAAATTGGCGTGCGCGACACCAAATCCACCGACAAGAACGAGATTGTCTCAATGATCACGGGCGTCGCGTAAAGCGGCAAAAACCACCACTCATTTCCCATACCAGGGCGCTCCCGTGCCCTGGCACCTGTCCTCGGCCCCTATCAGGCTGAGGACTTTGTTTTTTGCAAGGAAGGTTACTTCCAGGTGGGGTGATACAGCCCCGCCTTGGAGAGCGTAAAGATATCCACGCCATCTGCGGTCACGCCCACGGAATGCTCAAACTGCGCCGACAAGGATTTGTCGCGCGTCACCGCTGTCCAATCATCCGCCAGCACTTTGGTTTCCGGACGGCCCATGTTCAGCATCGGCTCAATGGTGAAGAACATGCCTTCTTCCAGCACTGGCCCGCTGCCCGCGCGGCCATAGTGCAGCACGTTGGGCGGCGAGTGAAACACTCGGCCCAGACCGTGGCCGCAGAAGTCGCGCACAACGGACATGCGCTGGCGTTCCGCATAGGTCTGGATCGCATAACCGATGTCGCCAAAGGTGTTGCCCGGTTTGACCGCCTCAATGCCCAGCATTAGCGCATCATGGGTCACCTGAATGAGCTTCTTGGCAAATCCCTTAGGCTTGCCCGCCACATACATACGGCTGGTGTCGCCATACCAACCATCAACCACCACGGTCACGTCGATGTTCAGAATATCCCCATCATGCAGCTTGTCGTCTTCGCGCATCGGGTCTTCCTTGCGCGCGCTGGTCTCTTTGTTCCACTTCGGGATCGGGCTGCCGGGAATACCATGGCAGACCACATGGTTCACACTGATACAGCTTGCATGCTGATAGCCGCGATAGCCAATGGTGGCCGAGGTCGCGCCAGCGGCATTGACCTGCGCTTCGATCAGCCGGTCCAACTCCGCAGTGGTTTGACCGGGAAACACGTGCTCTGCGATGTCATCCAGAATCTGCGACGCCAAAGCCCCGGCCTTGTGCATGCCGGCATGATCCTCTGGCGAATAGAGGTCGATGCTGTCGCGTGTTTTGCGGCGTTTGCCGATCATTTGGAGTGCTCCGTCACGTAAGGTTTGCGGCTATGTAAGCGCAATTTCTTAAAACTTCTAGGGCTTAGGCACACCACCTTCTGTCACGCACCGTCAAAGGAAAAGGGCAGGGGGCGGCCGATGGTGATCTCCGTTGGCGAAATGTCACAGCCGTAGGCCAGCACCTTCACGCCCGCCGCTTGGGCGCGCCTGAACGTCTCGGCATAGGTCGGGTCAATGTCCGGAGCCAAGGTGACACGTGTTGCATCTGTGCGCTGCACCAGATAGAGCATCATCGCGTCATGCCCTTCGGCGATCATCGCCATCAGCTCTTCGAGGTGCTTTGCACCCCGCGCGGTCACACTGTCCGGAAACTCCGAAACGCCATCTGCGCGACTCAATGTCACCGACTTCACTTCCAAATAGAGGTCCTTGCGCCCTTCGCCAGACAGCAGGAAATCAATCCGGCTGTTGCTACCGTATTTCACCTCTGGCCGCACGGTTTCATAGTCTGCCAGTTCCGGTATCTCATGCGCCAACAACGCGGCTTTCAAAGCGCGATTGGGAACCGAGGTATCGACCCCAGTGAAATGCCCGTTCTCATGTTCCACCAACCGCCAGCCGTATTTCAGCTTCTTTTTGGGATCATCGTTGGGTTCCAGCCAGACTTTGATGCCCTCATCCTTCAACCCCATCATCGAGCCGGGATTGGCACAATGCGCGGTCACTTCGCGCCCATCTTCTAGGCGAACATCTGCGAGGAACCGCTTGTAGCGGCGAAGTAGCACGGCGGGAACGAGAGGGGTTTGAAAGCGCATGGCACAGGCCTATACCTGCGGTGAGTGACTGACAAGGACATGAGACCATGGCAAACCCAACCGCAGCCATGCTGGTGATTGGCGATGAAATTCTTTCCGGCCGCACCCGCGATGCCAATATGCATTTCTTGGCTGGGGAATTGACCAAACATGGCATCGACCTGACCGAGGTGCGTGTGGTTTCTGATAATGCTCCGGCGATTGTCACAGCGGTGAAGCAACTTTCAGGTGCCTACGAGCACGTCTTCACCTCCGGCGGCATTGGCCCAACCCATGATGACATCACCGCCGACTGCATTGCCGAGGCTTTTGATAAACATATCGACGTGCGCGCCGACGCCGCCGCGCTGTTGCAGGCGCACTACGACAACGCCGGGCAGGAGTTCAACGAAGCGCGCAAGCGCATGGCCCGCATCCCGGACGATGCCACGCTGATCGACAACCCCGTGTCTGTCGCGCCGGGCTTCCGGCTGGAAAACGTCTACGTCATGGCAGGGGTGCCATCGGTATTCCAAGCCATGGTGGCCAGCGTTCTGCCAACCCTGACGGGTGGCGCGCCTCTGCTGAGCCAAACTCTGCGGATAGAGCGCGGCGAAGGTGACATCGCGGGCCCGCTGGCAGATCTCGCAACCGAGTTCTCCGACCTTTCCATCGGCTCCTACCCCTATCAACGCAACGGGGCTTATGGCTCCAACATCGTTATTCGCGGCACCGACGGTGCGCGGATCGATGCGGCGATCACCAAACTCTCCGGCCTCTTCGCATGACCTCTAACGTCTCGGCGCACACCCTCTATGACGTGATCGACGGCACCTGGCCTGCCGCCGCGACCCATAGTTGCGGGTGTTTCACCCTGCGCGACGGTCAGGGCGGTGGCAAACGGGTCTCTGCCGCCACGTTAAGCGGCGACCTTGTGCTGGACGACATCGCCGCGGCTGAGGCAGGCATGCGTGCCCTCAACCAACAACCGCTTTTTCAAATCCGTGAAGGTGACGCGGAGCTGGACGCCGCTCTGGAGGCGCGCGGGTATGAGATCGTCGATCCCGTGACCATGTACGTCATCCCGGCCAAGGACCTCGCGACTGAACGCCCGCCGCGCACTGCAGCCATCCCTGCATGGGAGCCGCTGCAGATCATGAAAGAAATCTGGGCGCAGGGCGGCATGGACCTCGTCCGTTTGAACGTCATGGGCCGCGCCCCTATGCCCAAAACCGGCTTTGTGTCCCGCTGGCAGGACAAGCCCGCGGGCGCATCTTTCCTTGGCCTGCACAACGGCATCGGCATGGTGCACGCGCTGGAAATCCTGCCGTTCCAACGCCGTCAGGGCGTCGCCCGCTTCTTGATGCAACGTGCCGCCTTCTGGACGCTAGAGAACGGCGGAACCCACCTGTCGGTCATTTGTGTCACTTCGAACGCAGCGGCAAATCGGCTGTACTCTTCCCTCGGTATGACCGTTGTGGGAGAGTACCACTACCGGTGCAAACCCACCGATTAAGGGAGGCCAACGTGGCAGATACAAGCAAACCAACCGCGCTTAACATTCCAATGATGGACCCGCTTCCGCCGGAGACCCAGCGCTACTTTGACATCTGCCAGGAAAAGCTTGGCATGGTGCCCAATGTGCTCAAGGCCTACGCCATCCATGCCGACAAGCTGAACGCCTTCACCGCGCTCTACAACGACCTCATGCTGGGCGACAGCGGCCTCACGAAACTGGAGCGCGAGATGATCGCCGTGGTGGTCAGCGCGATCAACAAATGTTTCTACTGCCTCGTCGCCCATGGCGCCGCCGTGCGTCAACTCTCCGGCGATCCGGCGCTGGGCGAGATGATGGTGATGAACTGGCGCGTGGCCGATCTGGACGCCCGCCAATACGTCATGCTGGCCTTTGCCGAGAAAATGACCACCGCCTCTGCAACCATCGAAGAGACCGACCGCCAGGGCCTGCGCGATGTGGGCTTCACCGATCAAGACATCTGGGACATCGCCAATGTGGCTGGCTTCTACAACATGTCCAACCGCGTTGCCTCCGCCACCGCCATGCAACCCAACGCAGAGTACCACGCACTCGCAAGATGAAATCCGGCACGCTCATAACCTGGCTCCTCCTGTGCCCAGCCGCCAGCTGGGCCTTTGAGCCGCGTTTTGAAACGCCGGGGCAGCTTTTGGGCGAAGACATTCAGCCGCAAAACGTGTTGTCTCTCGCGCTGTCACCAGCAACCGATGGCACGGTGCCAACCATTCCCGTGGCTGGCACTCTGCGCAAACGCAGCTGGCGCTTCTCCAGCGGCTTTCCCGGCACCGGCAGCGTCAATGCCGCGCTTGCGGCCCAATTGCTGGACGACGGATACGACCTGATTCTGTCCTGTGACGCTGCAGGCTGTGGCGGGTTCGACTTCCGCTTTGGCATTGACGTGCTCCTGCCGCCGCAGATGTTTGTCGACCTCTCCGACTACTTCTACCTCTCCGCCCGCCGCGAAACCGACCAAGGCCCCGAAGCTGTCGCCGCCCTTGTCAGCCGCACCGCTCAAGCTGGAATGGTTCAGCTCTACGACATCCGGCCGGACAGCGTTCCTGCGCCGGAGCCCACCGAACCCAGCGCGCCGTTCGATCCGCCCAAAGTCGAAGAGCAGACGCAGCCCGCCGTCGTGCCGGAGGTGACCACAGCTGTCACCGCTCCAGAAACTGCCACCGACATTGCCAAAACCCTGGCCCAATCCGGCCATGTGGTTCTCAGCGATCTGTCCTTTGAAACCGGCGCGTCCAGATTGGCCGACACGGAGTTTGCCTCGCTCGCCGCCTTGGCCGCGTTCCTTAAAGCGGATCCCAACCGCCGCATCGCGCTTGTCGGCCACACCGACAGCAAAGGCTCGCTGGCGGCCAACACCAGCCTTTCGCAAAAACGCGCCTCCGCCGTGCGCAACCGGCTAATCAACACCCACGGCGTGCCGAGAGCGCAGGTCGAAGCCCAAGGCGCAGGCTACCTCGCCCCCATTGCCACAAACCTCACCGAGGAAGGCCGCACGCGCAATCGTCGGGTTGAGGCGGTGCTGCTGTCTGGCAGCTAACGGCTGACGCAGAGTCGCCCGCACACAAGACCATTGCACCCGATTCGCCGCTGCAATAGGCTGATCCCATGGCCATCTGCATCCTGTACAAACCTGCCAAACGCACACGCCCCCGCTACTACCGCGTGGAAATTGCCATGAACCTGTTTGAAGAGGTCTCTGTCCTGCGCGAATGGGGCGTCGCCGGTGGCAAGGGGCGCAGCATGGTGCGCATCTTCAGCAACCTGCGCGACGCATCCTTGGCCGCGGATCAATACCGCCACGGCGCCCAAAAACGCGGGTATGCGCGGGGGTAGAACTCCACGTTTAAGTCTCCAACCATTTCCTCAAAGTATGCGGATTCCGGGCTCTCTCAGACTTGCTGGCTGCGAATCCGTTAATTAGTGAGCATCCAAAAAATGTCGTATCGAACTTATATCGCGGCAAGCCGCGCCGCTTATGTTGCGGGGATTGAAGCGGGCATCGCGCCCCAAGAGCTTCGGGCTCATACAGGTGTGATGGGGGAGGCCTTTGTGGCCGACTATCTGGGTGTAAAGCTGACGCCTGAGAATAATCAGCGCGGTTTCGATCTGGTTGATAAGAATGGCCTCCGAGTTTCAGTCAAAACAATTACAACGAGTACTGGTGCTGGTCTCAACGAGAACACCATTGATCTTGTTGATCGAGTGATTGTCGTTTGGATCGATACACACGAGGACGAGTTGGACCTTACGGTCGTTTACGACAAGAGCGTTGAGGCGTTTCTTGCCGACGCGGCCGCGCCTTATCGTGGGGTTTTGAGGCTTGGCAAAGGAGTGATGACGTTTCCGCAACGCGCTCAGACTGCCAGTAAGTTTGAAGTCGGCGAAGTCGAAGATACATTTGAAGATGGAGATGTCGTTATTCGAAAACACACAACAGGCTCATTCACCGCCCTAGTCAAAGGGGAACCGCAACCTGCCCGCCAATACCTTTTGGAAATACGGGATCGGATGAATCTGCCCGATAAGAGCACAAACACAACGCGTTCGCTTGGTGCACAGGTCTTTGGAAGTAAGTCGCGTTCATAGGCACCAGTCTGCTGCGTTTATTGATAGTAGCCCCCCAAACAAAAAAAACCGCCCCACCGGACGGTCTCCTCAATCTCGTAAAAACCTAACAACCCTTAGGCCACCTTGTCTTTGAAATCCTCGTGGATGAACTTGCAGTCACAATAGGGGCATTCCACCCAGCCATGCTCGTTCGGGATTTGCAGATACACGCGCGGGTGGCCCATCGCCCCCTCACCGCCGTCACAAGACACTCGGTAGCTTTCCACAATCTTGGTTTCTGGGGCTTCAATCGTCATCTGCGATGTCCTTCATGGCTTCGGAGAGGTTCTCCGATGGCGGTGTTTTCTGGCGGCTGCGGTTGAGCTTCACGTCCGCTTTGGTTAGGGCAAATAATAGGCATTGCGCGGCGGGGAGCAAGAGTGGCCATGACCAACAACGCGATTGAAATCCGTGGGTTGCAAAAGACCTACAAAGGGGGGCGCGGCGCGCCTGCCAAACACGCGCTCAAAGGCGTGGATTTGACCGTGCCCGCTGGCAAGATTTTTGGCCTGCTTGGCCCCAATGGCGCGGGCAAATCCACCATGATCAACATCATGGCCGGTCTGGTGACCAAATCCTCCGGCACGGTGAAAATCTGGGGGTTTGATCAGGACGAAAACCCGCGCCAATCCCGCGCGGCCATTGGCGTGATGCCACAAGAGCTCAATCTCGATCCGTTCTTCACGCCCCGCGCGGCGCTGGAAGTGCAGGCCGGTCTCTACGGCGTGCCCAAACATCAGCGTCAGAGCGACGAAATCCTGCGCATGGTGGGCCTGTCGGACAAAGCGGAGGCCTACGCCCGCACACTTTCCGGCGGGATGCGGCGTCGTCTCTTGTTGGGCAAAGCGCTGGTGCACCACCCGCAGGTGCTGGTGCTCGATGAACCCACCGCAGGCGTCGATATCGAGTTGCGCCAGATGCTCTGGTCCAACATTCGCCGCCTCAATGAAGAGCGCGGCCTGACCGTGATCCTGACCACCCATTATCTCGAAGAGGCCGAGGAGATGTGTGACGAGATCGCCATCATCAACCACGGCGAAGTTGTTGCACGCGACAGCACTTCTAACCTGCTGGGACAGGTGGACAGCAAATGTATGGTGATTGATCCGGTGGCCCCGGTGGAAACCCTGCCAACTGCGCCCGGCATCGAAGTCACCCGTCGCGGAGACGGCCGCATCGCGCTGACCTATCAAGCGCGCGAAACCTCTGCCGAAGATGTGCTTGGCGCGGTCCGCGCCGCTGGCATCGCCATCGCCGACGTGAAAACCGAACAGGCGGACCTGGAAGACGTCTTTTTGCAGCTCACCAAATCGGCCTAAGCCAAGCGGGTAGGGCGGCCGCACACCGTCCCGGCCTTAGATTTCTTCCACCGCCATCACGCCCTCAACCGACTTGAGCGCGCTTTTGATCTGCGGGTTCACCGGGAAGCCCGCGCCCGCATCGATTTCCACCTCGCCGGGCAGTTCCATGTTGGTCAGGCAAAACCAGATCGGCCCTTTGGGCATGTTCTTCATGGTCTCTTTCGCGCCCTCAAGGATGTTGGCCACTGGCCCCACCGCGCTGGCGTCATCGAGGTAGATCTTTAGCCCCGAGTTGCCCGCATCCGCGACAATGGTCTCCACCGGCGTCATGCTCTGCGCCAGCAGCTTCAACTGATCACTCTCCATCTCGGCCTTCACGGTCACCACCACCTTGGAGCCGGTCTCTAGGTGTTCGCGGCATTTCTCCAACGTGTCCGAGAAGATCGTGACCTCATAGGCCCCGGTTGGGTCGCTGAGCTGCGCAAAGGCAAAGCGATTGCCCCGCGCCGACTTTCGCTCTTGTCGCCCAGACACCCGCCCGGCGAGCTTGGCCACACACGGCCCGCCCCGCGCCTTGTCGGTCAACTCATCCAGCGTCATCACGTTCTTACGTTTGAGCGGGGCCATGAAGTCTTCAAGCGGGTGGCCCGACAAGAAGAAGCCAATCGCCTTGGCCTCTTCATCGAGCCGCTCCGCCTGCAACCAATCCCCTGCCGGTGACAAACGCGGCTCCGGCAAATCATCCCCCGCCTCGCCAAACAGCGACACCTGATTGGAGCTCTTCTGCTCATGGATCGCGGCGGAGTAATTCACCAGCCCATCCAGGCTTTCCATCACCCGCCGCCGGTTGTTGTCGAGCTGATCAAACGCGCCGGACCGCGCGAGCATCTCCAAAGGCCGCTTGCCAACCTTCTTCAAATCCACCCGGCGGGCAAAATCAAACAGCGTCGCAAACGGCTTGTCCACGCCATCCACCTTGCGCCCCTCGGTCACCAGCTTCATCGCCTCAAGGCCGACGTTCTTCAACGCCCCCAGCGCATAGACCAGCGCGCCGTCGACCACCTTAAACGTCGCATCCGAGCGGTTTACACAGGGCGGCACATAAGGCAGTTTCAGCGCCTTTTTCACTTCTTCAAAATACACCGCCAGCTTGTCCGTCAGGTGAATATCGCAGTTCATGACGCCCGCCATAAACTCCACCGGATGGTTCGCCTTCAGCCACGCGGTCTGGTAACTCACCACCGCATAGGCTGCCGCGTGCGATTTGTTAAAGCCGTAGTTCGCAAACTTCTCCAGAAGGTCAAACACCTCCGAAGCTTTCTTCGCCGGCACGCCGTTCTCCGCCGCGCCTTTCTCAAACTTCGGACGCTCCGCGTCCATCGCTTCCTTGATCTTCTTACCCATCGCCCGGCGCAACAGGTCCGCGCCGCCAAGCGAATAGCCCGCCATGACCTGCGCAATCTGCATCACCTGTTCCTGATACACGATGATGCCCTGGGTCTCTTCCAGAATGTGGTCAATCAACGGGTGCACGGACTCAATCTCGCGCAGCCCGTTTTTCACCTCACAATAGACCGGGATGTTCTCCATCGGACCCGGACGATAGAGCGCCACAAGTGCAACGATATCCTCGATACAAGTCGGCTTCATACGCTTCAGCGCATCCATCATGCCGGTGGATTCCACCTGGAACACCGCCACGGTTTTGGCCGCTGAGTAGAGCTTGTAGGTCGGCTCATCATCTAGCGGGATGGCGTTGATCTGGTTCTCCGCACCGTCGGCTGGCTTATAGAGTTCGGTCCCATCTGCGGCCACATGCAACGGCCGCCCCGAGCTGTGGATCTGCTCAATCGCGTTTTGAATAACCGTCAGGGTTTTGAGACCCAAGAAGTCGAACTTCACCAGGCCGGCCTGTTCCACCCATTTCATGTTGAATTGGGTCGCCGGCATGTCAGAGCGCGGATCTTGGTAGAGCGGCACCAAGGCATCCAAAGGCCGGTCGCCAATCACAACCCCCGCCGCGTGGGTCGATGCGTTCCGCAACAGCCCCTCAACCTGTTGCCCATAGGTCAGCAGCCGGTCCACCACCTCTTCGTTTTTGGCCTCTTCGCGCAGGCGTGGCTCTTCTTTCAAAGAGTCTGCGATGGACATCGGCTTCACGCCTTCCACCGGGATCAGCTTGGAGAGCCGGTCCACCTGACCATAAGGCATCTGCAACACCCGCCCGATGTCGCGCACCGCCGCCTTGGACAAGAGCGCACCAAAGGTGATGATCTGCCCCACCTTGTCGCGCCCATATTTCTCCTGCACGTATTTGATCACCTCTTCGCGGCGATCCATGCAGAAGTCGATGTCAAAGTCCGGCATCGAAACCCGTTCCGGGTTCAAGAAGCGTTCAAACAGCAGAGAGTAGCGCAGCGGATCAAGGTCGGTGATGGTCAGCGCATAGGCCACCAGCGAGCCCGCACCAGACCCTCGCCCAGGCCCCACCGGAATGTTGTGGTCCTTGCCCCATTGGATAAAGTCCGCAACGATCAGGAAGTAGCCGGGGAACCCCATGCCCTCAATGATGCCCAGCTCAAAATCCAGCCGTTCCTGATATTCTTCGACTGACACGGCGTGTGGGATTACCGCCAGACGGGCCTGCAAGCCTTCGTTGGCAATCCGGCGCAGTTCCGCAACCTCATCATCGGCAAACTTCGGCAGGATGGGGTCGCGCAAATAGGTGGCAAAGGCACAGCGTTTGGCAATCTCGACCGTGTTCTCAATCGCTTCAGGCAGATCCGCAAACAGCGTGATCATCTCTTCCTGCGATTTGAAATAGTGCTGTGGAGTCAGACGGCGGCGCCCGTCCTGTTGATCGACATAGGCCCCTTCGGAAATACAGATCAGCGCGTCATGCGCCTCATACATGTCCGACGTAGGGAAATAGACGTCATTGGTCGCGACCAGAGGCAGATCCATGGCGTAGGCCATCTCGATAAACCCGCGCTCTGTCAGCCGCTCCGCCTCCGGTGCGCCGTTTTCGCCGGGATGGCGTTGCAGCTCCACATACAGCCGGTCGCCAAAAATCTCCTTGAGCCGCGTCATCATCGCTTGGGCGGCGGCATGTTGACCGTCGCGCATCATGCGGCCCATTGGCCCATCCGGCCCCCCGGTCAAACAGATCAACCCAGCAGAGCGCTCCGCCAGTTCTTCCATCGTCACTTGCGGCAGCTGCCCGTCATTGTCCACATAGAGACAGGACGACAGTTTCATCAGGTTCTCATAGCCTTCTTCACGCTGCGACAGCAGCACGATGGGCGCAGGCTTTGGCGGTGCGGTCCGTCCTGACGGATCATCATGCGGCATATGCATGTCGACCTGACAGCCCACAATCGGCTGAATGCCCGCGCCCTGCGCGGTGACAGAGAACTCCAACGCAGCAAACAAGCTGTTGGTGTCGGTGATCGCCACCGCTGGCATGCCCATGTCGGCACACATGCCGGGCAGCTTTTTACAGCGCACCGCCCCTTCGAGTAGGGAGTATTCGGTGTGGGTGCGGAGGTGGATGAATCGAGGCGCGTTGGTCATCCGCCAAAACTATCTCAGCCCCGGATGATAGGAAACTGCCCTCGGCTTCATTTGGCCAAAAATATCCCGGGGGAACACCGCCCACGGAGTCAGGGGTGGCGTGCCTTTGTCCTACGGCTAAACGGCTGCCTTTAGTAGTGCGGCGGCCGTTCGTCGCCCATGACAACCCCGCCGCTGCCATCTTGTTCCCGAGTGGCTTCCCGCTCCATCAGCATCTGAACACGGCGGGTCAAAAGCGCAATCTCGGTGTCCTGGCGGGCCACAACGTCACTCAACTCCTCGACAGTGCGAGTGAGATGGGCAATCTTTTCTTCAAGCTGTTCCATAGCTGCGGCATAGGCTGTGACCCTTTGTGGGTCAAGCGACGCCGCGTTTTTCTTGCCTGTTTCTGGTGGGACGCAACAGTGGACAAAGGGAGGTAAGTCATGACTGTTTTGGTACAGACCAGAGGTCGGGTGCGCATCATCAGCATCAATCGCCCGGAGGTTCGCAACGCCGTGAACCCGGATACCGCCGCCGCGCTGTATGAGGCTTTTCTGACCTTCGAGGCGGATGACGGCGTTGATGTTGCTATCTTGACCGGTGGGCAAACGGCTTTCTGCGCTGGGTTTGATTTGAAGGCTGCGGCTGGCGATCTTGGGGCTGACTGGCAAAATACCATCGCTATTCCCGACGATTGGCAGGACGCCCAGGATCAGCCCATTCCAGGCCCGATGGGGCCATCCCGCCTGATGTTGTCCAAGCCGGTGATCGCAGCGGTCGAAGGTCATGCCGTGGCCGGTGGGCTGGAGTTAGCCGCATGGTGCGACATGCGCGTGGCGTCAGAGGCGGCGGTGTTTGGCGTGTTCTGCCGCCGGTGGGGCGTGCCGTTGATTGATGGCGGCACTGTGCGGTTGCCGCGCATTCTGGGGCAGGGCCGCGCCAACGATCTCATCCTCACTGGGCGTCCTGTGTCTGGTGAGGAGGCCCATCACATTGGATTGGTGGATCGACTCTGTCCAGAAGGTCATGCGCTAGAAGAAGCTTTGGTTTTGGCGGAAAGCCTGACGCGCTTTCCGCAAGCTTGCATGCGCGCGGATTTTCTTTCGGCGCGTCCAAGTGGCACGAATTTGGCGCAGGCGCTGCGACGGGAATGGGCCTCGTTTGAAGCTTTTGCCACCGAAGGCCAAAAAGGCGCGGCGCGCTTTGCGGCGGGCAAAGGTCGAGGCGGCGGGTTTTCAGACATCTGACCTGAGCCGCAACAACAGCGCACCTTGTGGTAAGATGTGGCCGGGACACAAGCACCCGCACCACCGCAAAACAGTCGTGATACCGACGTAATACCGACGTCGAAATGGGAGGTTAACACGCCAGAACCGACGCAACGGCAAGGCCAAGTTGCGCGCCGTTTGACGCCGCGTCGGGCGTGACAAAGGCACTGCTTTACGTTTTGGTCAACTTAAATGACGAGGCACCTTGGAGGCACCTATGACCCAGTACCCGCACATGCTCGCCCCGCTTGATCTGGGCTTTACCACCTTGAAAAACCGCGTCCTTATGGGCTCGATGCACACCGGCCTGGAGGAAACCAAAGACTGGAACCGCGTGGCAGAATTCTACGGCGAACGCGCCCGCGGCGGCGTTGGCCTGATCGTCACCGGCGGCATGGCCCCAAGCCGCGAAGGTGGCGTCTTCCCCGGTGCGGCAGGCCTCTTCACCGACGAAGACATCGCCAACCACAAAATCGTAACCGACCGCGTCCACGCCAGCGGCGGCAAGATTGCAATGCAGATCTTGCACGCCGGTCGCTACGCTTATGGGCCGGAGTGTGTCTCTGCCTCTCCGGTGAAATCTCCGATCTCACCTTTCCCGCCAAAAGAACTGGATGAAGAGGGAATTGAGAAGCAAATTCAGGACTTTGTCACCGCCACAACCCGCGCACGTGAAGCCGGCTATGACGGCGTGGAGATTATGGGGTCCGAGGGCTATTTCCTCAACCAGTTCATCGTCACCCACGTGAACAAACGCACGGATCGCTGGGGCGGCTCCTACGAAAACCGCATCCGCCTGCCCATCGAAGTGGTGCGCCGCTGCCGCGAGGCTGTGGGCGAGGACTTCATCATCATCTACCGCTTGTCGATGATTGATCTGGTGCCCAATGGCTCCACCCACGAAGAGGTGGTGCAGCTCGCACAAGAGATTGAAAAAGCGGGCGCAACCATCATCAACACCGGCATCGGTTGGCACGAGGCGCGTATTCCGACCATCGCCACCTCGGTCCCGCGCCGCGCCTTTGCCTGGGTGACCAAGAAGTTGATGGGCAAGGTGAGCATCCCGGTGATCACCTCCAACCGCATCAACACGCCAGAAGTGGCTGAAGAGGTTTTGGCCGAGGGCTGTGCCGACATGGTCTCCATGGCGCGGCCGTTTTTGGCGGATGCCGGTTTTGTTAACAAAGCCGCTGAGGGCAAGTCCAACCAGATCGCGCCTTGCATTGGTTGTAACCAAGCTTGCTTGGATCACACCTTTGGCGGCAAGCTCACCTCTTGTTTGGTGAACCCGCGCGCCTGCCATGAAACCGAATTGGCCATTCCGACCTCTGAAACCGTAAAGAAAATTGCCGTTGTTGGGGCGGGACCAGCGGGTCTCTCTGCGGCCATGACCGCAGCACAGCGCGGCCACAAGGTCACTCTGATTGATCGTGCTGACAAACTGGGCGGGCAGCTCAACGTTGCTAAACAAATCCCAGGCAAAGAGGAGTTCTGGGGCTTGGTCGACTGGTATGAGGCAATGATCGCCGAGCTAGACATTGAGGTTCAACTCAACACCGAAGCCACAGCCAACACTTTGGCAGGCTACGACGATGTTATCATCGCAACTGGCATTGTGCCACGTGATCCCGGCATCCCGGGGCAGGATCGCCCCGAAGTGCTGTCCTACCTTGATGTCCTGCGCGACAAGAAGCCCGTTGGCAAAAAAGTCGCCGTTGTTGGTGCGGGCGGCATCGGTTTTGATGTGTCTGAATTCCTTGTGCACGAAGGTGCAAGCCTGACAGAAAACCTGCCGGAGTGGATGGTGGAGTGGGGCGTCACTGACCCTGCTGAGCACCGTGGCGGTCTCGCACCAGAAGGCCCGCAGCCGCATCCTGCGGCGCGTCAGGTTACGTTGATGCAGCGGAAGGCCAAAGCGCTGGGCAAAGGTCTGGGCAAAACCACCGGCTGGATTCACCGCGCGGCGTTAAAAATGAAAAACGTCGAGATGCTGGGCGGCGTGAACTATGAGAAAATTGACGACGACGGCCTGCACATTTCCTTTGGCGAAGCGCGGGACAATCCACGGGTGCTGGATGTGGACAATGTGGTGATCTGCGCTGGCCAGGTTAGCGACCGCTCTCTGGCAGACGCGCTGGAAGCCGAAGGCGTGACTTGCCACGTGATCGGTGGTGCAGATGTGGCGGCAGAGCTGGACGCCAAACGCGCCATCAACCAGGGCACCCGCCTTGCGGCCACGCTGTAAGTCAGACGCGATAGAAAACACGAAGGGCGCCATCGGCGCCCTTTTCCCTAGCCACAAAAAAAGAAGGCCCGGACAGTTTTGCCGGGCCAAGGTGCTTTCATAGAAAGCCAGGGGAAAATTCGAATATTACCAGTCAGTCGGTCCTTTTTCAGCAAAGGCATGGACCAGGAAGTCGATGAAGGCGCGGACCTTCGGCTGGGTGAAACGACCGGGTGGGTACACGGCATAGATGCCTTGTGTCTCCACCGGCAGGTCCGGAATGGCCTCTTCCACCAGTCCTTGCTCCATCGCATCCGCGTAGAGGAAGCTTGGCAGGTAAGCGATGCCCAGGCCGGCCTGAGCCGCGTTCAGCAAGGATTGTCCGTCGTTCACCGACAGCCAGCCCGCGGTGCGCACCTGGCGCTTCTCGCCGGATGGTGCGGTCAGCTTCCACACCGCGCCATTGGATTGGCTGGAGTAATGTAGCAGCTTGTGGTGGTTCAGATCGTCAATCTTCTCCGGGCGGCCGTATTTCTCAAAATAGGCCGGAGAGGCGATCATGCGTTTGGTGGTCTCGGTCAGCTTGCGGGCCCGCAAAGTGCTGTCTTCCAACTCGCCAATGCGAATGGCCATATCAAAGCCTTCGGAGATCAGCTCTACATAGCGGTTGTTCAGCACCATGTTGACGGTGATGTCCGGGAACTCGCTCAAGAAATCGCCCAACACAGGCGAGAGGTGGTTCACCCCAAAATCCGTGGCCACAGAGATGCGCAGCAAGCCCGAAGGCGCCGATTGCATCGAGGTCACAAGCGCATCCGCTTCGCCCGCGTCGTTCAGAACGCGACGGGCGCGGTCATAATAGGCCAAGCCAATTTCGGTTGGCGAAACACGCCGCGTCGTGCGGTTCAGCAAACGTGCGCCCAGGCGTGCCTCAAGTGAGGACACATGTTTGGAAACGGCAGATTTGGAGATGCCCATCTTCTTTGCGGCATCTGTAAATCCACCCTGATCCACCACAGTGGCGAATGCTTCCATTTCGGTCAGGCGATCCATGTTTCGATCCTCTAATGTCTTCCTTGGGGACAAGATATGCTGGTGAAATCGGGCAGGAAGAGGGCAGATGCCGGACAATGTTGCGGTTTTGATGGGATCGTTTTTGTCTTGGAAACGGGGAAACGATGCGTTTCTCAGGGCTGCGCATCTGACTAATGCGCGTCGTTCGGCTCAAAAAGCGCATCGCCAAGCCGTCGCGCCGACTCCTGCAGAAAGCCAACCTGCGCTATTGCATCTGTCAATGTCATGCGCGGCGTTGGTCCGTGATAGGCAAGCGCTGCAATGAATCGCCCGCGTGCATCCTTGACCGGTACGGCAATGGCGACCATGCCGTCCATGAACTCTTCGCGGTCTAGTGCAAAACCGTCCCGCGCTATTTGCGCCAACTCTGACAAAAGACTGTCCGCTGTCAAATGTGTGGCCTCTGTGCGCGGTTCCAAAGTCAGGGACGCCACCATTTTCCTTCGCGCGGTTGGCCCCAGGCTCGCCAGGAAGCACTTGCCGCTGGCTGAGCAGTGAAACGGCACTTCGGTGCCCACAGGCAGTTGGATGCGAAATGCCCAATCGGTTTCCACCCGATCCAGATAGCGCATACCGGTGTCTTCCGGCACCACATAGTTCACGCTCTCGCCGACGGTCTGAGACACGGTTTTGAGAATTTGGTGGCGGAAAATGTGGTCTCGCGAATTGTGAAGCAGCCCCGCGCCCATCTCTCGCAGGCGTCTTGCGACCTGGTACTTTCTTGAGGTGCCGCGCCGCACCACAAAGCCGTTGTCCTCCAGCGTGGCACACAACCGGTGCACGGTCTGTTTTGGCAATTGTAATGATTCATTGATTTCTGTGGCGGTCATTGCCCGATCACTTTTCCCGAGGATCTCTAAGATCAACAGGGTGCGCAGGTTGGTCGGGATACGCTCGGAGGTTGCCATGTCTGTATGTCCGCAAAATTTGTATTGGAGCTGGTTTGAAAACACTGTAGCCTCAATTTTGGCAAAAAAACAGGACATCTAGTCTCATTTTTTGGCATTTTGCGATTTTTAAAAATGCGAGGTGAGAAAATGCGGACATATCTTAAGAAGGCACTGCTGAAACCGGAAACGGAAGCGGCGGACATTCAGCAAGCGGTAGCAACCATCTTGGCCGATATCGAACGCGGGGGAGATGCGGAGGCGCTGGCCTATGCGGCCAAGTTTGACCGATATCCTGGCCCAACGCGCGTGACGGATGAGATGATTGCGCAGGCCGCCGCGCAGGTGCCGCAGAAGCTAAAAGACGACATCCAATTTGCCCATGACAACGTGCGCCGTTTTGCCGAATTGCAAAAGGCCACGGTGCAGGATTTTGAGGCCGAACTTCTGCCAGGGTTTGTTACAGGCCAGAAGTCCATCCCAGTGGATGCCGCTGGCTGTTACATTCCCGGTGGCCGCTACAGCCATATTTCCAGCGCCATCATGACGGCTACCACCGCCAAAGTCGCCGGCTGTCAGCACATCACAGCGTGTTCGCCGCCGCATCCGGACACCGGCGTTGCACCCGCCATCCTCAATGCGGCGCATGTGAGTGGCGCGGATCAAATCCTTGCCATGGGCGGCGTGCAGGCCATCGCGGCCATGACCTTTGGTCTGTTTGGTCTGCCCAAAGCGCACATTCTGGTCGGGCCGGGCAACCAATATGTTGCAGAGGCGAAGCGTCAGCTGTTTGGGCGGGTCGGCATTGATATGGTGGCTGGCCCAACCGACAGCTTGATCCTCGCGGATGCCACAGCGGATCCGCATATAGTGGCCACCGATTTGGTGAGCCAGGCGGAGCACGGCTACAACTCCCCGGTCTGGTTGGTCACCAACTGCAAGGTGCTTGCCGAGGCCGTTCTGGACGCGGTCCCCAAACTGATCACAGCCCTCCCGGAGCTCAACCGCATCAATGCCGAAGCCGCATGGCGCGACTATGCTGAGGTCATTTTGTGTGACACCCGCGAAGACATGGTGGCAACGTCAGATGAATATGCCCCAGAGCACCTCACCGTTCAGGCCGCCGATCCCGAATGGTGGCTATCCTCGTTGACGTCGTACGGCTCTTTGTTTCTGGGGGAAGAAACCACCGTTTCCTATGGGGACAAGGCCGCTGGCACCAATCATGTGCTGCCCACATCCCGCGCGGCGCATTATACGGGCGGCCTGTCGGTGCATAAGTACATGAAGGTCGTGACGTGGCAGAGGGCCACGCGCGAGGGTTCCAAAGCGGTGGCGCAAGCCACAGCGCGCATTTCTCGTCTGGAAGGTATGGAAGGCCATGCCCGCGCAGCAGATGCGCGGCTTGCCAAGTACTTTCCTCAGGAGACTTTCGACTTAACTGCCAGCGATCGCCCGTAGTGGGGGGAGCTTTTCGCTTAGAGCAGCGGAGAAAACAAACGTGTAATGGGCGCGCCAATCTGGATGTGCAGCGGTTGCTCACTTAGGGTTTTGTCCAGGAGGAAAGACTTGGCAAAGTCGGTCTTGAACATGTCTTCCAGGTCGTCAGCTGCACGCGCATCAAACATAACAGCCATGGTTTCGAAATTTAGAACAAACGAGCGGTTGTCCATGTTTGTCGTTCCCACCGCCGCGAGGCTGTTATCTACCAAAACGGCCTTCTGGTGCATGAACCCATCTGTAAAGCGCCAGATTTGTGCACCGGCTTCACGCACTTCGTCAAAATAGGCAAAGGCAGCGAGCCAAACTGTTTTGTGGTCAATATTGTCTGGCACGAGAATCCGCACGTCGATGCCCTTGAGAGCCGCATGTTTGATCGCAGTCAGCACATGTACATCAGGCACAAAGTAAGGCGACGCGATCCAGACTCTTTCCTTGGCGTTTGCCAAAGCAGAGAAGAAGAACATCGCCCCGGTTTCCAATTTGTCACCAGGTCCGGTTGGCACAATTAGGCCCGCCATATCCTCATCGGCTCGACCGCTTTGCCAATTCAGATCAGTAAGTAGATTTTCCTCGGTGGTCCAATGCCAGTCCTCGGCAAAAATCAACTGGAGCTGACTGACCACCGGCCCTTTTAGCCGCACGTGCGTGTCCCGCCAGTTGCCAAACTTCGGGTTTAACCCGAGATACTCGTCCCCTACATTAAGCCCACCGGTGAAGGCCGTGGTGCCATCAATCACAACCGTCTTGCGGTGGTTGCGGAAGTTCAGTTGAAAGCGGTTTTTGGGAACACGCATTTGCGACGGCTCAACAATCTGAGCGCCGACATCGCGCAGGGCTTGCCGGTATTCATGCCCGAGTTTGTGGCTCCCCACCGGATCATACAGCACACGTACAGTGACGCCGCGCTCCGCTGCCGCGATCAGGTGCCGCTGCAGGCGCTTGCCAAGTCCATCGCCATGAATGATGTAGAACTGAACAAGCACATAGGTTTGCGCGCTATCAATGGCGGCAAAGATCGCATCAAACGTCTCTTCGCCGTCAATCAAAAGCTCCATGGCGTTGCCACGTGCGACGGGTAGATCGGAAATCGCTTCAAGTGCTTTGGTCGGGAAAGTCGAGGGGACTTCCGGCTTCAGGGCTTCACTGACTTCCTGGATGCGCTCGATGATTTCCTCGCTGTCTCGTCGACCGGTCACATAGTGCTCAAATTTGTGGTGCCCTAAAAACAGATAGGCGGGCACGGCGATATAGGGGGCTGCGATCAGGAAAACGACCCAGCCTACCGAGCCTTGCGAGGTGCGAGAATACTTTACGGCACGCCAGGCCATCACCAGCGCGGTCAGCTCCAAAAGGACAAAACAGACAGCCAGAAATGTGGCCATAAAGGTCTCCTATATAGTAGGGCAGTCGCTGACCTGAGTGTCGTCTCCAAAAGCCTAGCGTACAGGCCTTGGTTGCGCCAACCGCGTTTTCACTTGTGTGCAGGACCAAGCAAGACAGCAAAAGGCAACTGGCCCAAAACGCAAATACTTCGGCAAAACGCTTGCCAGCCTTCCAAATGGGCTGTAGAGGGCGCGGGTTCCTTACTGGAATCTTGAGGCGGGGTGATTCCCGCCTTTTGGGTTCGATGAGGGTTTGCGATGGTCGCGGATCCTCCTCTCAACTCCAACGCCTAAAAAAGGCTGACGAAATGCAAAGTCAAAACATTCGCATTCGGCTGAAGGCTTTTGATTACCGTGTGCTGGACGCAAGCACTCAGGAAATCGTGAACACTGCAAAGCGCACCGGCGCGCAGGTTCGTGGCCCGATCCCACTTCCCAACAAGATTGAGAAGTTCACCGTTCTGCGTGGTCCACACGTAGACAAGAAATCCCGCGATCAGTTCGAGATCCGTACGCACAAGCGTCTTCTCGACATCGTAGATCCGACCCCGCAGACCGTAGACGCGCTGATGAAGCTCGATCTGGCGGCCGGCGTGGACGTACAGATCTCTGTTTAAGGAGTTTATCTGATGCGTTCCGGTATTATCGCAAAGAAAGTGGGCATGACCCGCTTGTTCATGGAAGACGGCAAGCAGATCCCTGTGACCGTTCTTTCCCTCGACGGCCTGCAGGTTGTTGCTCAGCGCACCGAAGAGAAAGACGGCTACACCGCCGTTCAGCTCGGCGCTGGCACTGCAAAAGCCAAGCGTACCTCCAAAGCCATGCGTGGCCACTTCGCAGCAGCGAAAGTGGAACCAAAGCGCAAGCTGGTTGAGTTCCGCGTTCCAGCAGACGGCCTGATCGAAGTGGGCGCGGAAATCTCCGCAGAGCACTTCCTAGAAGGTCAGAAAGTGGACGTTGCGGGCACCTCCATCGGTAAAGGTTTTGCCGGTGCGATGAAGCGCCACAACTTCGGCGGTCTGCGCGCAACACACGGTGTTTCGATCAGCCACCGTTCCCACGGCTCCACTGGTCAATGTCAGGATCCCGGTAAGGTTTTCAAAGGCAAGAAAATGGCCGGCCACATGGGTGCCGTACGTGTGACCACACAGAACCTGGAAGTTGTCAAAACTGACGCCGACCGTGGTCTTCTGTTCATCAAAGGTGCCGTACCTGGCTCCAAAGGTGGTTGGGTCTCCGTGAAGGACGCCGTGAAGAAGAAAGCTCCTGAAGGTCTGCCTTTCCCGGCAGCCGTAAAAGCAGCAGCGACCGAAGCTCCGGCTGAAGAAGCACCTGCGGAAGGTGGTGAAGCATGAAACTTGACGTGATCAAACTCGACGGCTCCAAAGCCGGTTCGGTTGAACTGTCCGAAGATCTGTTCGGTCAGGAACCACGTGCGGACATCCTGCACCGTGTGGTCCGTTGGCAGCGTAACAACGCACAGGCCGGCACCCACAAGGTAAAGACCCGTTCCGAAACTTCCTACTCCACCAAAAAGATCTATCGCCAAAAAGGCACCGGCGGCGCACGCCACGGTGACCGTAACGCGCCGATCTTCCGCGGTGGTGGCATCTACAAAGGTCCAGTTGTCCGTTCCCACGGCCACGACCTGCCAAAGAAGTTCCGTAAGCTGGGTCTGAAGCACGCGCTGTCCGCGAAAGCGAAAGCAGGCGAGCTGGTTGTGATCGAAGACGCCGCATCCGAAGGCAAGACCGCCGCTCTGGCCAAACAGGTGAAGAACCTGGGCTGGAAACGTGCTCTGGTCATCGACGGTGCCGAGGTCAACGAAGGCTTCCTGAAAGCATCGCGCAACATCGAAGGTCTGGACATCCTGCCAACGATGGGTGCGAACGTTTATGACATCCTCAAGCGTGACACCCTGGTGATCACCAAAGCGGGGATCGAAGCACTGGAGGCTCGACTGAAATGAGCGCTAAGGCAGAACACTACGATGTGATCCGCGCGCCGGTCATCACCGAGAAATCCACCATGGCGTCTGAGAACGGCGCAGTGGTTTTCGAAGTGGCGATCGACAGCAACAAACCACAGATCAAAGAAGCCGTTGAAGCTCTCTTTGGTGTGAAGGTCAAAGCGGTCAACACCACCATCACCAAGGGTAAAGTCAAACGTTTCCGCGGCCAGCTTGGCAAGCGTAAAGACGTGAAAAAGGCTTACGTGACCTTGGAAGAAGGCAACACGATCGACGTGTCCACCGGACTCTAAGATCCGCCTAAAAATTAGGGGCCGTCCGAGAAATCGGGCGGCCTCTTTCTTTTTGTGTTGAGATTTTTGCCCATCTGACTAGGTGTGGGGTAGTGTAGGTCATATTTTAAACCTTCAGGACAATACCGTGTATTCTCACACAATTTCATTTCGCGACGATGAGACATCGCGCACCAACGATCAACGAACTTTTCTGATCTTCGGGGTCAATCGCGGGGGTACAACAGCCACGGCCGGCGCGCTGCGTCGCCTGGGGGTTTTTCTCGGAGATGACATCGGTGGCAATCTTGAAGACAAGCTGTTTCGCAAGCGCCTCGGGCTGGACGCCATTCGCGCGACCGTTGCTAATCGCAATGCGAGCCATGACGTCTGGGGGTGGAAACACCCGCATCCGCATCAGTACATTGACGATCTTTTGCCGGATTTGCGCAATCCGCGCTTGATCCTTGTGACGCGGGATTTGACCGCCAACGCGGCTGGCGTGACCTCCTGGGACCGCGAAGATGTGGATAAGGCGCTGGCGATGTACTTGAGGCAGACCCAGAAAAACGCGGACCTGATCCGCCGGGTCGACTGCCCGGTTTTGTTGGTGAGCTATGAGAAACTCCTGATAAGGTCGGATCTCGTACTGCGCGATATGGCGCATTTCTGCGGCCTGACTCCGTCCTCTTCGGCATTTGCCCATGCGGTCGACTTCATCCAGCCCGGGTCTTATCAGCACGGCGAGGCTCAAGATTTGACGCTTGCCGAAAAACTGCGCCATCGCGGTAGCCGGATCAAAAGGGCGATCCTACGGCGTTAGGTTGCATCGCGGTGTTCCGCCGGGATTTCTGCGCGCGATGATGTCCATCAGGGTCATTGAATAATTCTCCTCCGGTTATGACCTCCGCCACATCTCTTCATTGGGCAGGCGAAGTCTGCTTCTCTATGTCTTTCGCCAAGGCGCATGACGAGAAAGGACAGAGAAATGAACACACAGGCTGAGTTGTTTGAGGCGGTACAGACGTATTTTGACGGGCTGTTTTACTGCGACAAAGAAAAGCTCGATGCGGTGTTTCACCCAGCGGCGAGCCTGTTTGATGTCGAGAAGGGCGAGATTTTCGCAGAGCCGATTGCGAGCTTTAATGCTGATGTGGGTGGCAATGCGGCCAACTCTCCACATGCGCTTGGACAGCAGATGGATGCGGAGATTTTGATGGTGGACTACCTGACGCCCCAAAGCGCCCTGGTCAAAATCCGCTTCCGCGCGCGGCGCAATGTGTATCAGGACCACCTGTCGATGCTGAAAGGCGAGAACGGTTGGCAGATCGTGGCAAAGGTCTGGATGCTGGAGAAGGTGGTGGCGGAGATTTGAGAGCGCACGTCACAACGCGACATTGGTCATCCTGCCAAAAAGCATTCCGCGCCCAATTTAGCTATTCCTGTTTTCACTTCGGTTTGCGATGAGTAAACCGATGAAGAATTTGAGAAATGGAAGTTTCTCGGTTGGAAAAATGGAGCTTGAAATGCTTCCAAGACCAGTTCGGACGCTACTTTGGATAGTGTCCGGCGCCGTATTTTTGGCCGGTTACTTGGCCACATTTGCTAGCATCGGCGGTCCGAAATTTTTGCCGAGCCCTATGTGGGCCAAGGCTTCACTTTGGATTGTCCTTCCTTTGGGATTGCTCACAGGCGCTTTCCTTCTGCTAGAGATCAAAAGGGAAAAGGCAGGGCGGTTCAAAAACTTTGGGCCGTTGCGCAGAGCCTTTTTGTACGTTTTGACGGTATTGATTTGTTTTTGTTTTGCGTTGTTCGCAGTAACAAATGGCGTGCCTTTGCTATTATCGCAATACAAGGGGTCGCCGGTACAGTTCGAGTACATCGTCGCGGATCCAATTCCAAAGCGACGAAAATACTGCAAGAGCTCGATAAAACTGAAGGAACCCATTTTAGCGCTGGGTCAGATTTGTGGTGTTTCAGAAGAATTCGCCGCCGAGCTAGAGGATGGTTCGACGGTTTTGATTTCTGGGGAAGGCACCAAGCTTGGACTTTATGTGGAACAAATCCAAGTCATTAAAGGTGACACACTATAAGTGCTATCCAGCGCGAAACAGCGGCCGATAGGCCGCCGCGCATCGACGACGCGCCCCCACGCGGCGGCGATTTGGGGAGGCTAGCGCGCCCTCGATAGGACCTACTGACGTGGCCGGGATCAACTGGCAGGCACTTAGGTTTGGATCGCCACCACGCGCGTCGTCGATGCGCGGCTTAGCGGTGGACGAGGGCGCAAGCCAAGAAAAACAAGCGCTCCTATAGACACCCCCTCTCATCCAAGCTATATCGCGCGGGTCGTGTGGCCTCAGATTCGTTCTGGGGCTGCTCGCCTTTTGAACCGGGGACCTTCGGGGCCCTAAAAACTTGGCCACCTTCGGGGGGCTTTAACATCGCCGGGTCTGACCAATTTCCACAGACCGGGCTGCTATACGGAAGACAGAAAGCATGGCACTCAAGTCGTACAAGCCGACGACGCCGGGCCAGCGTGGGCTGGTGCTGATCGACCGTTCGGAACTTTGGAAAGGACGTCCCGTCAAAGCTCTCACCGAGGGCTTGACGAAATCGGGCGGCCGGAACAACACCGGACGGATCACCTCGCGTCGTCGTGGTGGTGGGGCAAAACGCCTTTACCGGATCGTTGACTTCAAACGGAACAAATTTGATGTTGCGGCAACCGTTGAGCGGATCGAATACGACCCGAACCGGACCGCGTTCATCGCACTGATCAAATATGATGACGGCGAGCAAGCCTACATCCTCGCACCACAGCGTCTTGCCGTGGGTGACAAGGTTGTTGCGTCTGCAAAGGCCGACATCAAGCCGGGCAACGCAATGCCGTTCTCGGGCATGCCGATCGGTACCATCATTCACAACATCGAACTGAAACCAGGCAAAGGCGGCCAGATCGCTCGCGCAGCTGGTACCTACGCTCAGTTTGTTGGTCGTGACGGTGGCTACGCTCAGATCCGCCTGTCCTCTGGCGAACTGCGCCTCGTGCGTCAGGAATGCATGGCCACCGTTGGTGCCGTGTCCAACCCTGACAACTCCAACCAGAACTTCGGTAAAGCCGGCCGTATGCGCCACAAAGGCAAGCGTCCGTCGGTTCGTGGTGTGGTTATGAACCCGATCGATCACCCACACGGTGGTGGTGAAGGTCGTACCTCCGGTGGTCGTCACCCAGTGACACCATGGGGTAAGCCGACCAAAGGTGCACGTACCCGCAACAAAAACAAAGCGTCGCAAAAGCTTATTATCCGCTCGCGTCACGCCAAGAAGAAGGGGCGTTAATAGATGTCTCGCTCTGTATGGAAAGGCCCTTTTGTGGATGCTTACGTGCTTAAGAAAGCCGAAGCAGCCCGTGAATCCGGCCGCAATGAAGTGATCAAAATCTGGTCCCGTCGTTCCACCATCCTGCCCCAGTTCGTGGGTCTGACTTTTGGTGTGTACAACGGCAAGAAACACATCCCTGTCAACGTCACTGAAGACATGATTGGTCAGAAGTTTGGTGAGTACTCGCCAACTCGGACCTACTACGGTCACGCAGCTGACAAAAAAGCGAAACGGAAGTAAGTCATGGGCAAGGTAAAGAACCCCCGCCGCGTGGCTGAAAACGAAGCAATGGCGAAAACTCGCATGCTTCGCACCAGCCCGCAGAAACTGAACCTGGTTGCTGGCATGATCCGCGGCAAGAAAGTTGAGAAGGCTCTGACCGACCTGACTTTCTCCAACAAGCGTATCGCAGCAGACGTGAAGAAGTGCCTTCAGTCCGCAATTGCCAACGCCGAAAACAACTACAACCTGGACGTCGACAGCCTGATCGTTGCCGAAGCCTATGTGGGCAAGAACTTGACCATGAAGCGCGGTCGCCCGCGGGCCCGTGGTCGTTTCGGCAAGATCATCAAGCCGTTCTCTGAGCTCACCATCAAGGTGCGTCAAGTTGAGGAGCAAGCCTAATGGGTAACAAAGTCAATCCGATTGGCATGCGCCTGCAGGTGAACCGCACCTGGGACAGCCGCTGGTACGCTGACACCAAGGACTATGGTGATCTTCTGCTGGAAGACATCAAAATCCGCGAGTTCATCAAGAACGAGTGTAAGCAAGCCGGTATCGCACGCGTGATCATTGAGCGCCCTCACAAGAAGTGCCGTGTGACTGTTCACACTGCGCGTCCGGGCGTGATCATCGGTAAGAAAGGCGCGGACATCGAGACTCTTCGCAAGAAGATCGCCGAGATGACCGACTCCGAGCTGCACCTCAACATCGTTGAAGTGCGCAAGCCGGAACTCGACGCAACGCTGGTTGGCGAGTCTATCGCTCAGCAGCTGGAGCGCCGTGTGTCTTTCCGTCGCGCAATGAAGCGTGCCGTTCAGAACGCCATGCGCATGGGCGCCCTGGGTATCCGGGTGAACGTTGCAGGTCGTCTGGGTGGTGCCGAGATCGCACGTACCGAATGGTATCGTGAAGGTCGCGTGCCTCTGCACACACTGCGTGCCGACATCGACTACGCACACGTGGAAGCTACCACCGCTTACGGGATCATTGGTATCAAAACCTGGATCTTCAAAGGCGAGATCATGGAGCACGATCCACAGGCGCGTGATCGCCGTGCACAAGAAGTCCAGGATGGCCCAGCACCTCGCGGTGCAGGCGGTCGTCGCTAAGGGAGACTGATCAATGCTTCAGCCAAAGCGTACTAAATTCCGCAAGATGCACAAAGGCCGCATCAAGGGTCTGGCGAAGGGTGGTTCCACCCTGAACTTCGGCTCCTTCGGCCTGAAGGCAACCACACCGGAGCGTGTGACTGCTCGCCAGATCGAGGCAGCACGTCGTGCGATGACCCGTCACATGAAACGTCAAGGTCGTGTTTGGATCCGTATCTTCCCAGACACTCCTGTGACCTCGAAGCCTACCGAAGTCCGTATGGGTAAAGGTAAAGGCTCCGTGGACTACTGGGCTTGCAAAGTGAAGCCAGGTCGCGTGATGTTCGAAATCGACGGTGTTGACGAAGACATCGCACGTGAGGCTCTGCGCCTCGCCGCGATGAAACTTCCGGTCAAAACCCGCGTCGTCGTTCGCGAAGACTGGTAAGGAAGTGAGGGGCTTGCCCCTCATGCCTGACAAGATTGACCCTCTGCCGGAAGACCGGCGGAGGGTTTTTTGTATCCGCAGGGGAGCGTGCTGTTGCGGCAGTTTGTATGGGAGTGTCTTTGCTCTGCGCCACCGAGACGCTTTAGGATTGGCTGGCGACGGCAATTCTTAGCGTAGGTAGGGACAATGCGCATGCTAAAAGGCCCCGCCGGTAGGCGAGGCCCTTTGTTGTTACGTTGTTACCGATGCGAGGCTTAAGCGGCGTCCCATTGGTCGTCGAGGTCGTCCTCGGCGGTGCGAGAGGCGCTCTCGCCTTTGAGCGTGAAGCCATCCACGGCGCGGACCAGGTTCTCGGCTTCGCCACGCAGGACCTGACCAGAAGCGGCGGTCTCTTCGAGCATGGCGGCGCTCTTCTGGCTGTCGCTGTCGAGGTTCTCGACCGCGGCGCTGACCTCTTTCAAACCGGTGGACTGATCCACGGCGTTCTCGGCGATCTCGCGGACCTTGCCTACAACCTGTTCAACAGCTTGCATAATTTCGCCAAGCGAGTTGCCGGTTTCGTCCATCAGATCAACACCATTGGCAACTTCGGCTTGCGAGCTGGAGATCAGTGTGTTGATCTCATGCGCTGCTTCAGAGGATCGTTGTGCCAGTGCTCGGACCTCGGAGGCCACAACTGCGAACCCGCGGCCTGCGTCGCCTGCACGGGCGGCTTCCACGCCAGCGTTCAGAGCCAACAAGTTGGTCTGGAAGGCCACGTCTTCGATCAGTCCGCTGATCTGAGAAATCGCGTCAGAGCTCTCTTTGATCTTCTGGATCGCCGCTACGGTCTGGTCCGCAACTTCACGGGTTGACTCGGCCTTTTTCTGGGCGTTGTTGACGTGGGTGCGGGCTTCCTGAGCGCTTTGGGCCGTGTGGTTGACGGTTTGCGCAACAGTTTGCAGCGAAGAGGAGGTTTCTTCCAGGGAGGCGGCAGAGATTTCACCGCGACGGGAGGCATCGTCCACCGAGGAGGAGATCTCCTGGGAGGTGTGGTTCAGCACCTGGCTGGAGGCGGACAGCTGCCGGACCATACCGTCGAGGCTGTTGGTCAAGTGGGTGATGGTGTCCGAGATATCTTTGAAGACCCCTTTCTGGCCTGCTGGCATCTCATGGGTGAGATCGCCGGTTGCAAGGGTTTCTAGCGCTTCCTGAACGTCGCCCAGACCTTTTTGGGCCACTTCACCAATGGTATTCACGCCTTGACCAAGGTCTTTGAACACACCTTCGGAGCCAGTGGTGTCGATCCGGCGCGAGAAGTCGCCTTCGCCACAGGCCTCGATTACTTTGGTGATCTCGCGGGTCATATGGACTTTGGTTTCTTCCTGCTTACGGAAGTCACCGACGGCTTCAGAAATGGCAGACAGCTCTCGAATGCCGGATTTTGGCATCTCTTTTGAGAAGTCTTCGTTCATCATATCTTTCAACACTGCGTCGATGCGCTTAAGCGGACGGGAAATGCCCCGTGCGAGGAAGAAGGCAAAGATTGCAAACAGGCCAGCGCCGATGATCGCAGCCCACTGGGAGCTTGTTTGGGCTTTTTCGCTTACACGCGTGCTTTCGTGATGAATATTATCCATTGCAGCGGTCACGTCCGTCAGAATGGCGTCCATGTAAGGGGATGCATCCTTATAGCGTGCCGATACGTCATTGCGGAATCCGCGTTCTTTCAGGGTTTCGGAGACCAGAGACTCAAACGCCTTTTTGTAGCCCGCCATTACTGGCAGAATGGACTCGCGCTGCTCTGCGCTATCGTAGAAGAAGACCGGAAAGCCTTCGAATTCGGTGAGGCGAGCGTTCACTTCATCGAGCCATTTCGGGTCACTAGAGATCAAAAAGTCTTTTTCGTGCTGGCGCATGGTTAGGACGTTCACCTTCAATACTGGAATGGCGACGTCCTTGAGACTTTCGTTTACTGTCGCAGCGGCCTCCCCTAGTTGGGCGCGCAGGCCCTGAGCGTCGGTTAAACCTAGTCGCTTGTTTGCTGTTACAACGTCCTTGAAGCTGGCTTCGTAGCGGCTCGCATTATCCACCAGCGGGGCCAGGTTTTCGGTAGTCAATTCCAAAGCTTCCACTTGCGGCAAGACGCGTTCCAGCGTTCCAAGGTGCTCTGTTAGGCGATCCATGGTGGCGGCATGACGGCCGACGTATTTCTCATCCAAACGGAGCAAGAAATCTTTTTCGTTTCGTCGCGCCATCAGAAATTCAATCTTCAGGCTTTCGACTGCGATGGTGGCTTCTTCGATGAGTGCGACACGTTTTTCCATGTCATCACGCATTTTATGAGAGTATAGAGAGATCCCAGCGAGACCGCTCATGACGCTAATGGCCATGACGATGATCGAGATGATCGCGAATGAGACTGTAATCTTGCGTTTCATGGTTTTCCTGCTCCTGGACAGGCGGATTTCGAGTGTGTCATTGAGAATTAGCAAGCAGGGGTTAAAAGAGTGTGGCCTTTAAAAACGGGGGGTTAGCGCAGAAAAAGAGCGATTCTTTTTGCTAACGTTTCGAGGGGATTAAGCGAATATTTCTACCTAAGAGTGTTTCGAAGAAAAAAACCAACCAAGACAGGATGACGACATGTCGACCATCGAATCTCTTTTTGTGACCCGCCTGTACCGGGCGCGCTTGTCCGAATTTGGCACGCCCGTGGATGCGGATGAACTGGAGGCGTCCTGTTTCTCGATTGCCGAGGATGATGAAGCGGGGCAGGAGTGGTGTGAAGCCAATGCCTACCCGGGCTATACGTCCTACGCTTCGCTGACAGATTTGCCTTGGCGCTTTCCGATTTTTGCGGATGTGGTGGCGTCTCTGGACCAGCACGTGGCGACATTTGCCAAGGATCTGGAGTTTGATCTAGATGGTAAGTCCTTGAAACTTGAGGATTTGTGGATCAACATTTTGCCGCAAGGGGGGATGCATGCCTCCCATATCCATCCGCATTCTGTGATCAGCGGGACAACCTATGTTTCCATGCCTGATGGAGCGAGTGCGCTGAAGCTGGAAGACCCGCGCTCTGGGCGGATGATGGCGTCGCCGGTGCGTAAGAAGGGCTCCCGGCGAGATTTGCAGCCGTTTATCTATATGAAACCGGAGGTTGGTGACGTGCTTTTGTGGGAAAGCTGGCTGCGTCATGAGGTGCCGATGAACATGTCCGAAGACGAGCGGGTGAGCGTGAGCTTCAACTATATTTGGGAATAGGTGTTGCGCCGTTAACCGGTCAAAATCCACGTCGGTATTGTGTCGGTATAACGACTGCATCGCGGAGGTGACAGATTTTGCCAACGGGCAAAGGTTACTTAACCGACCGGTGCCCGTTGCTGTCTTTCAATTTTTGGTAGTTTATCCGGCAAACTGCACACCTTCGGCGATTATTCTTGCTGAGCATAGGTGCTTGAGCGCCGAATTCTCTCTTCAAGGTGTCGCATTTCGCGGGTTGGTCGCCTTCGGTTCGCGGAGGCTTTCCTTATGACATGGAAAGGGAGGGACCAATGTCCGAGGAGACCGACTACGAAGTGGGTCAGGATAACGTTCAGTTGTTTGGGTTGGATATTCACAACCCGGTGTTTGTTATTTCTGGGCTCACAATTTTGGCCTTTGTATTTTTCTCGTTGGTGTTTCGAGAGCAGGCAGCCGCGTTTTTTGGTTGGCTGCGTCCGGCGCTGACGAGCAATTTTGACTGGGTCTTTATGATCGCATGCAACCTGTTTGTGGTGTTCTCGCTGTTTCTCGTGATTTCGCCGTACGGAAAAATCCGACTTGGGGGAGAGGACGCGAAGCCTGATTATAGCTACGCCGGATGGATCGCGATGTTGTTTGCCGCAGGCATGGGCATCGGCCTTGTGTTCTGGGGCGTGGCGGAGCCAATCTCGCACTATGGGTCGTCGCTTGGCGGCACTGCTATTGGCGAGAATGGGCTGCGATCTGACTGGGCGCCTTTGGGAGCTGCGGAAGGTGATGTGACTGGTGCGCGCGATTTGGCTATGGCGGCCACGATTTTCCATTGGGGCCTGCACCCATGGGCGATCTACGCAATGGTTGCTCTTGCGCTGGCGTTTTTTAGTTTCAATCGCGGCCTTCCGCTGACCATGCGGAGCGTTTTCTACCCACTGTTGGGGGAGCGCACTTGGGGCCCAGCGGGACACATCATTGATATTCTGGCAGTCTTTGCCACCATCTTTGGCCTTGCGACGTCATTGGGGTTGGGAGCAAGTCAGGCTTTGGCCGGTCTGAACTATCTGTTTGGCGTGCCGGTCAGTGACGGCATGAAAGTTCTGCTGATTGTGCTGATCACCGGCTTTGCTTTGGTGTCCGTTGTGGCTGGACTTGAGAAAGGTGTGAAGCGTCTTTCAGAAGCCAACATGATCCTTGCGGCAGCGCTGCTGATCCTTGTGTTGTTGGTGGGGCCGACCGTGGCGATCATCGCAGCCTTTTTCAATGGCATGGCGGACTATGTTGCCAAGCTGCCAGCGCTGTCGAACTGGGTCGGCCGTGAAGACACCAACTTTATGCAAGGTTGGACGGCATTCTATTGGGCCTGGTGGATCAGCTGGTCGCCTTTTGTGGGCATGTTCATTGCGCGGATTTCGCGTGGGCGCACCATTCGTGAGTTCATCATCTGTGTTTTGATCATTCCAACGGTTGTCGGTGCGCTTTGGATGAGTGTCTTTGGCGGCGCAGCTTTGGAGCAGGTCACTGGCGGTGCGGCACAGGCGCTTCAGGACGCCGCGCTTGAGTTAAAAATGTTCAAGATGTTTGAGGCCTTTCCGATGACTGGATTGTTGTCCTTCATTGGCATCATCCTGGTGGTGGTCTTTTTTGTGACCAGCTCGGACTCCGGCTCTTTGGTGATTGATACGATCACGGCAGGTGGCAAGACCGATGCCCCAACGGCGCAACGTGTGTTCTGGTGTGTACTGGAAGGGGCCATTGCCATTGTGCTCCTACTCGGTGGTGGGCTTGGCGCGTTGCAAGCAGCGGCTATCGCGACGGGCTTCCCATTTGCGATTGTGCTGATGCTGATGTGTGTGTCTGTCATGATTGGATTGGTCCGGGAGCGCAAACGCACTCAGTAGTTCTGAGACTAAAAAGCATTGCAAAAGCCGCCTCTTCCGGGCGGCTTTTGTTTTGCTCATTTGATTTTGTGAAGTGTCCCAAATTCAAATACAGCCTTCCCAAATTCCAATGCTACCGTTCAAGATGGCCCCCATATCCCTTTCATCAAAGGAACACAGAAAACCTCAAATGAAAGGAACCCCCCCATGTTCACCAAATTCGCCTCCGCCGCCGTTGTTGTTGCTCTCACCGCGCCTTTTTCTTTTGCCTACCCTGTGACCTCCGCGCCTGGCCCAACTGAGCCAGTGATGACAGAGAGCTATGAGGTTGCCGGCACCATCGGGATGGACCGTCGTCAGGATCGTCGGGGCGATCGTCAGGACTGCCGCCAAGGTGAAGGAATTGTGGGTGCCGACAAGCGGGATTGCAAACAGGATAACCGCAACGGTTAAAGTCCGCCTCTGTAGATTGCGCATGAGCCTCGACCTCAACAGTCGGGGCTTTTGTTGTTGCTGATTGTTTAAGGACAGGCGGCGCTTCGGCCGCGACTGAACCGGCCGAGGGTGTTTGGGTAAAAGGCTGGGGCGGCGGATGGAGATCTGAATTGTGTCCCAAATTCAAACGGCACCTTCCCAAATTCCAATGCTGCCGCGCAAGATGGCCCCCATATCTCTCTCATCAAAGGAATACAGAAAACCTCAAATGAAAGGAAACACCCCCATGTTCACCAAATTTGCTTCTGCCGCCGTTGTTGTTGCTCTCACCGCGCCTTTGGCTTTTGCCTATCCTGTGGCCTCCGCGCCTAGCCCCACCGAGCCGGTGATGACCGAGAGCTTTGAGGTTGCCGGCACCATCGGGATGGACCGCCGTCAGGATCGCCGCGGCGACCGTCAGGACTGCCGCCAGACCGAAGGGGTCGCCGGTGCCGACAAGCGGGACTGCAAACAGGACAACCGCAACGGCTGATCCCACTACATAGTGTAAACAAGAGCCTCGCCCCATCCGGGTGGGGCTTTTGCCTTTGGGGCTTCCCCAGCAGCCCGCGCACGCTAGAGTGGTTTTATGAAACAGGTGCGCAGTGTGAGATTTGCCTACGTCAGTGAAACGTTGCAGCGCAAGCTGGGCGGACAAGTTGCGGAGCGGCTGCTGCGCAAAGTGGGGCGCTATCCGGGCGCGAAACAGTTGGCAACGGTGAAGCAGGAGGCAGCCTTGATCCGCGCGGCGTGTTTGGAGGTGCACGATCCGACGCTGGGGGCGCAGATCGGGATTGGCTATCGCGATGCACCAACGCTGTCGGCCTATTTGGCCGCCAGTTCAAAGACCCTGCGCGCGGCAGTGGAGCATGCCGCCAAGTTTTACAGGCTGGCAGACCCAACAACGCGGTTTGAATTGCGCCAGATCGCGGACGGCGAGGCATTGGAGGTTGTGTCGTTGGAGGCTGGCTTGCAGACCAACGCGCGGTTTCAGGAGTTTCTGGTGTTTGGTGTGTTGGCGCGGATTCAGGGCATCACGCGACGGGACACGCGGCCGACACGGGTGGTGTTTAAACATGCCGCGCTTGGCGACGCGCGGGCCTATGAGCGGATCGCGGGCTGTCCGGTGCAGTTTGGCGGCGGGTTTAATGGGCTGCGGTTTGCGCAGGGCGTGCCGGATGTGCTGCTGGAGGCGCATGACCCGGATTTGGTGACACATTTAACGCGGCTGGCGGAGGCGCAACTGCGGGATCTGGATGCCGACGAGGGGCGGTTGTGGGACAAGGTGGAGCGCATGCTGGTGCAGGCCTTGCCGGAACGGTTTTTGACAGCGGATGAGGTGGCAGCGCAGCTGGGCATCACGCGGCGCACGTTGACACGGCGGCTTGGCACCGAAGGCGGGAGCTATCGCGACCTGTGTAATGGGCTGCGCTATCGGCTCGCGAAGGCACATCTGCGGGATGGGCGGTCGGTCACGGAGACTACGTTTTTGCTGGCCTACAAAGATCAGGCCAGCTTCTCGACCGCGTTTAAGGGCTGGAGTGGTGAAGCGCCCAGTGCCTTTGTGGCGGGACTGGACGCCTCTCCGACGACTTAGCGCTCGGCGGTGACCAGTTTCACGGCCAGGGCGATGAAGACCACGCCTGCGAGGCGGTTGAGCCAGATCTGCGCGGTGGGCGAGTTTTTCAGCCAATCGCCAAGCCAGCCTGCGGCCAGGGCCACCGAGCCGAACACCAGCAGCGTAGCGATGATCATCAGGAAGCCGAGCTGGTAGAATTGCAGCACCAGCGGGCCATTGGCCGGATCAACAAACTGCGGAAGGAAGGCGAGAAAGAAGATCGTCACCTTGGGGTTGGCGATGTTCATGATCAGGCCGCGGGTGTATTGCTTGGCCGCGGTTTCCGGGGCAGGGGCGTCGCCGTCCAGATTGGACTTCGCGGCGGTGAAGGCTTTGAAAGCCAGATAGGCGAGGTAGGCCGCGCCGATGTATTTTAGGATGGCAAAGGCTACTTGCGAGGTTTTGAAAATCACGGCCACGCCAAGGGCGACGGCGGTGGTGTGAAAGATCAAACCGCTGGCGAGTCCCAGTGTTACGGTGAGACCTGCTACACGACCATGCAGAGCCGATTGGGTCAGCACAAAGATGTTGTCCGGCCCCGGCACCAGGGCCAGCGCAATGGCCGCGCCCATAAACAGGATAGCTACGTCGACAGGTATCATGGTCACTCCTCCCAAAGTGTGCGCTTTGGCAGGCGCCGCGCAAATCTCGGAGTCTTGTAGTGACAACGATGCCGGGAAGGAAGATGCAGACTGCAATGGGCCTTGTGATCGTCTTGACAGCAGGCAGCCGGAGGTTCACTTTTAGGGAGAATTTTATTGATTGGATTCCCGTATGTTGCTTGTTCTTCTGGGCCTCATGGCCAGCGCTGGTGTCGCCTCTGTTGTCATCGATCACTATGACGACGATGAGGCAAACTCGGCAGAGACGACGACCGAAGTGGATGACGCACAAGCGCAAGCTGGCACTTCGCGCGCTGATATGGAGGTCAGTGGCGGATCTGACGACACCGATGGCTCAGAGGAAATTGGTGAAACATCCGAGCCAGCTACAGAGGAAGTGGCGGAGCAGATCTCTGCGCCGGAAGATGAGGGGCCGGTTGCAACCGAAGTGGACGCGGGCGCAGAGGGTGGGGGCACAGAGACGGCAGCCGACGAAGCGCCGGATCCGGTTGTGGAGGACAGCCCGGCGCAAGCGGAGACGTCAGGCGAGACGGTTGATTTTGAGCGACTTGTGGCTGCTGAAATTGCGGGCGAGGGTCTGGCGCTTGGCGATGGGGATGACTTTGTCGATGCCACGCCGCCAGGTGGGAGGTACTCTGATCTGCATGTCGATATTGACCTTGATTTGGGCGGTGGCGACGACACGGTTGTGGGGCCATTCTTTGGCTCCAACTTGTCTGGTGGTGCGGGGGATGACCTGTTTGAGGTGGAGGAGACCGGCGGCGAGGTTCTCTCAATCGACGGCGGCGCGGGCAACGACACGATTGACGTCCGCACATCCTCCAATGTGATCCTTGAAGGCGGGGCAGGCGATGACGTCATCCACGCGGGTGGAGCTTCTTCAACGGGCGACGGCTATGTGACGCGGGTCGACGGCGGCGCGGGCAATGACACGCTGCATTTCTATGCGGACAACGACGGGGGATTTAATCCGGCGGGTGCGATCAATGGCAGCGCAGGCACTGACCATTTTGTCGTCGACGTCAATGACCAGGTGCGTGGCCTCAATTCGGGCGGCCCTACTGCTGCCCCCTCTGACGGACCCGCAGGCGACGAGCCGGCCCCCGCGCGGTCCAGCGTTGTTGTCTTGGGCGATTTTGACCCCACGATGGAAACTCTGGAGTTACACATCGGGTCGCCCAACGTGGATTATGAGGCGACTTCGGTGCATATCGAGGAAGATGGGGTGGTCGTGACTTATGAGAGCGACATCTATCGGTCCATGGAAAAGCTGATCGTTTGCAATACGGAGGGCTTGACCCCTGAGCAGATTACGCTGGTTGGGGTGGATCCGTCGATCTTGGTGGGCGCGCCTGCGTCGTCGGTGGTCTGCGTTTGATCGAGGCGGCATGTGTTTACTGGACGGGTTGGAGCCGTTCTCGAGCAGCGTCAGATCCGGATGACAGCGCCAGAGTCCTAGCACAGGCGTAAGCCAAAACTGACTGGAACCTTCCAACGGCGGCATCGCCAGAGCTCAGATTGCCTGCGCTTGGGCGGGCTGGATGGCCTTTGTCAGGGCCGATGAAGTGGCAGGTTTGGCGCTCAGAGAAAGCGTGCCGGTTGCGCGGCACGCCTATGTTTTTTGTGGCGGCGAGATTTAGTGAAGCTGTTTGGCAACGCCAGGTGATGGAGCCTCCTCTGGCATCACAACAAGCTGAAGCTTCAGCGCGCCTTCGCGGGCGGCGAGCCAGTGCATCTCGCCTGCGCGCACCATCAGTATGGAGCCTTGCGGGTACACGGTCTCTGCGCTGGCGTCGATCTTGTCGCCGTCGCCCCAATACAACGTGCCGTCGACCACGGTCAGCATGCGCAGACCAGCCTTGGTGGCGTGGGCGGGGACTTCTTTGCCAGCAGGCACCTCGAGCAGCACAGCCAGTGGGGTGCCTTCTGCAGACAATGCCAGCGGTTTCAATGTGGCCACCTCATGCACGGTTTTGCCGGGCACGGCGTCCAGATCAAGTTTCACGGTTTCAGCGGTTGCGACGGCGGGGAGCAGCGTAAGAGCCACTGCGGACATCAGGGTTTTCATCCTGAACACTCCAATAAGTGGGCTGGCGGCCATGCTGGCATATGATTTTGGCCATATCATTTGCGTAATACAAATGTGGGAAAAGTATATGCCGCGGCACGTTTGCCAACAAGCGCAACCGATGCGGCGAATTGGCTCGTGCGACGTCTCAAGGATGCGAGAACGATAAAGCTAACGGAAGCGGCATTATGAAGAGCACTGCGTTGGGACCCATGGTGTCGTGAGGCAAATGGGCCAAGGCTGTGTCTTGGGATTTGCGTCAAGCGTGGCGGTTGAGAAGGCTTAGGGGAGAAGGCGCAGGGAGAGAAGAGTGCATGGTGACGTGTCACACAAAGCTACTCTGTTTGCTGCGCCGCGTTTTTGCCCAGCAGCGCCATAGCCGCAGGAGAAGGCGACTCCAGTCGGATTGCTGCCAATGTCGTAAAACCTTTCAAAATTTTTGCATCATGGTTTAGCGCGAGTTGCAACACTCCACCATCCTCCAACTTCAATACTAGAAAGGCGCCTGCGCGATGGGCGGAGCCGGGGGACTCTTCCAATTCAGTTGGACCTAAAAATGTGCCGTCTAGGGACTGTCGCCAAGCGGGGTAGGCCTCCTTTAAAGCGGTTAAATTGGAGTTGAAGCTAAACAAGAAACAGAAGTCATGCACACTTTCATAGGTCTGAATGGCGAATTCAGAAGAGCGCGTCTCCCATAGTACTGTGTCTTCGCTCGCATTATTGGCTTTAATGAATTGTTGGGTGATGCCGTCGTCGATCCTTAGGACACCGTCGTATTCAGGCGTGGTTTGCGTTTTCAGCAATGGAAGGCAGAACCCATTGAAGTCTTCCAGTGCAAGAGAAGGGTCTGCCTGTAGGCCGTTTGCCAGTAGAGGGGTGGCGAGGCACGCTGATGCGGCCAGTGCCAGAACGGATTTTGGGCGGAAGGTAGCTAAAAACATGCTGGTCGCACGAAAGCGAATTGGTCGGGGCCGTTGAACCTGCACGCTAGGGGAGAGTTGGCCGCTCGTCCAGTTGCGAATGTCCCATCTTTCGCTTGCCATCCCCCCGACTCCCCCGTATAGAGCGCCATCTCATGGATTCCGTGTATACGGGATTCGTGTGTTTTGTATTTGTCCATCAGACAAAAGGGTCACCCCGCACATACTCGGGCGCCCTCTGATGTATGAGAAAGGAAGAGGCGCATGAACGCCAAAGAACTGCGTGAAAAAACGCCGGATCAGCTGCGTGAAGAGCTGGCCAACCTCAAGAAAGAATCGTTCAACCTGCGTTTCCAGCAAGCCACTGGCCAATTGGAAAACGCGGCTCAGATCCGTGCAGCGCGTCGCAACGCAGCACGCGTGAAGACCATCCTGAACGAAAAAGCCAAGTCGGCTGCAGAGTAATAGGAGCTAGATAGATGCCCAAACGTATCCTGACAGGCACCGTTACTTCGGACGCCAACGCCCAGACCGTAACTGTGTCCGTAGAGCGTCGCTTTACACACCCGGTTCTGAAGAAGACCATTCGTAAGTCCAAAAAATACCGGGCTCACGATGAGAACAACACCTACAAAGTAGGTGACTCTGTTCGCATTATCGAATGCGCACCGCGTTCGAAAACCAAACGCTGGGAAGTTCTGGAAGCCTAAGAGTCTCACTTTGAGACTCCTGGCGACTAGACTTTACAGTTAGTCGAAACCCTGGGGGACACAGCACGCATCGCTGCCCCATAGGTCGGGAGAAACCACATGATCCAGATGCAAACAAATCTGGATGTAGCTGACAACTCCGGCGCACGCCGAGTTCAGTGCATCAAGGTTCTGGGTGGTTCCAAGCGTAAATACGCATCCGTAGGCGACATCATTGTTGTCTCGGTTAAGGAAGCCATTCCACGTGGTCGCGTTAAAAAAGGTGACGTCCGTAAGGCCGTTGTCGTTCGCACCGCAAAAGAAGTCCGTCGTGAAGATGGCACTGCAATCCGTTTTGACCGGAACGCAGCCGTAATCCTGAACAACTCCAACGAGCCAGTAGGCACTCGTATCTTTGGCCCAGTTGTTCGTGAGCTTCGCGCAAAAGGCATGATGAAAATCGTCTCGCTCGCGCCGGAGGTGCTGTAAGATGGCTGCTAAGCTGAAAAAAGGCGACAAAGTCGTCGTTCTGGCCGGTAAGGACAAAGGCAAAGAGGGCACTATCACCTCTGTTGACCCCAAAGCCGGTAAAGCTGTTGTGGAAGGCATCAACATCGCCATCCGTCACACCAAGCAAAGCCAGACCTCTCAGGGCGGTCGCATCCCTCAGGCGATGCCGATCGAACTGTCCAACCTGGCATTCCTGGACAAAAACGGCAAAGCAACCCGCGTTGGCTTCCGCATGGAAGGTGACAAGAAGGTTCGCTTCGCAAAGACCACAGGGGACGTGATTGATGCTTGATAACGCAGACTACACCCCACGTCTGAAGTCGCTCTACAAGGATTCCATCCGCGCCGCTCTGAAAGAAGAGTTCGGCTACAAGAACGACATGCAGATTCCTGCGCTGGAAAAAATCGTGCTGAACATCGGCTGTGGCCGTGCAGCCGTTAAAGACAGCAAGAAAGCCAAGTCGGCACAGGCAGATCTGACCGCAATCGCGGGCCAGAAAGCTCTGACCACCGTGGCAAAGAACTCCATCGCTGGCTTCCGTGTACGTGAAGGCATGCCGATGGGTGCCAAGGTGACCCTGCGCGGCGACCGTATGTACGAATTCCTCGATCGTCTGATCACCGTTGCGATGCCACGCATCCGTGACTTCCGTGGTGTGAAGCCGAGCTTTGACGGCCGTGGCAACTTCGCCACCGGTCTGAAAGAGCACATCGTGTTCCCAGAAATCGACTTTGATAAAGTCGACGAAAACTGGGGCATGGATATCGTCATCGCAACCAACGCTAACACCGACGCCGAAGCGAAGAGCCTGTTGAAGCATTTCAACATGCCGTTCACTTCGTAAGGCTGAGAGGATTACGACATGGCTAAAAAAGCAATGATCGAGCGCGAGAAGAAGCGGGAGCGTCTGGTTGCGAAATACGCAGCAAAGCGCGCCGAGCTCAAAGAGATCGCAAACGATGAGTCCAAGCCAATGGAAGAGCGCTTCAAAGCGCGTCTGAAACTGGCGAAACTGCCGCGCAACAGCTCGGCTACCCGTCTTCACAACCGTTGCCAGCTCACCGGCCGTCCACACGCTTACTACCGTAAGCTGAAGGTCAGCCGTATTGCGCTGCGCGAGCTGGGTTCTGCTGGTCAGATCCCTGGCATGGTTAAGTCCAGCTGGTAAGGAGAGAACGATATGAACGATCCTATCGGTGATATGCTGACCCGTATCCGTAACGGCCAAATGCGTGGCAAGTCCGTGGTATCCACCCCGGCGTCCAAGCTGCGTGGTTGGGTTCTGGATGTGCTGGCCGACGAAGGCTACATCCGCGGTTACGAAGCGTCTGAAGAGAACGGCCACCCGGCGTTCGAAATCAGCCTGAAGTACTACGAAGGCACCCCTGTTATTCGCGAACTGAAGCGGGTCTCCAAGCCTGGCCGTCGCGTATACATGGGCGCAGATGACATCCCAACCGTCCGTCAGGGCCTGGGTGTGTCGATTGTCTCCACCTCTAAAGGTGTGATGTCGGATGCAGCGGCTCGTTCCAACAATGTTGGTGGCGAAGTCATCTGCACGGTCTTCTAAGGAGAGCTAGATGTCTCGTATTGGTAAAAAACCGGTCGAGCTGCCCAGCGGCGTAACTGCCTCTGTCTCCGGCCAGACCATCGAAATCAAAGGCCCGAAGGACACTCAGTCTTTCACCGCTACTGATGACGTGACCCTTGCAGTTGAAGAGAACGCCGTAACGGTGACTCCTCGCGGCAAGTCCAAGCGCGCCCGTCAGCAGTGGGGCATGTCCCGCACTATGGTTGCCAACATGGTGACCGGCGTGACCGCAGGCTTCAAAAAAGAACTCGAGATCAACGGTGTTGGTTATCGTGCGCAGATGCAGGGCAACACCCTGAAGCTGTCGCTCGGTCTCTCTCACGAAGTGAACTTCGAAGTGCCAGCGGGTATCACCGTGACCACACCGAAGAACACTCAGATCATCGTGGAAGGTACTGACAGCCAGCTGGTTGGCCAGGTTGCGGCAAACATCCGCGAATGGCGTAAACCAGAGCCTTATAAAGGCAAGGGCATCAAGTACGTGGACGAATATATCTTCCGTAAGGAAGGTAAGAAGAAGTAAGGACCAGACAGATGGCAAACAGCAAACGGGAACTGTTCCTCAAGCGCCGCCTGCGCGTCCGGAACAAACTTCGCAAGGTCAATGGCGATCGCAAAATGCGCCTGTCCGTGCACCGCAGCAACAAGAACATCAGCGTTCAGCTGATCGACGACCGTGCTGGCGTGACCGTGGCATCCGCATCCACCCTGGAAAAAGATCTGGGCCTGGTTGGCAAAAACAACATCGAAGCAGCAACCAAGGTTGGTGCGGCGATTGCCGAGCGTGCGAACAAAGCTGGCGTGACCGAAGCGTATTTCGACCGCGGTGGCTTCCTCTTCCACGGCAAAGTGAAGGCTCTGGCCGACGCTGCGCGTGAAGGTGGCTTGAAAGTCTAAGACTTGAGGGGGACGTTCGCGTCCCCCCGATGATCCGGGAGGTCGCAGACATGTCTGCGGCTTCACTGGGATCGGAGATAACAGGCGCCAAGCGCCAGTAGATAAAGGAATGCCAAATGGCAGAACGTGAAAACCGCCGGGGCCGTGGTCGTAACCGCGAAGAAGAAACCCCGGAATTCGCCGATCGTCTCGTTGCGATCAACCGTGTTTCCAAGACCACCAAAGGTGGTAAGAACTTTGGCTTCGCAGCTCTGGTTGTTGTTGGTGACCAAAAAGGCCGTGTAGGCTTCGGTAAAGGTAAAGCGAAAGAGGTCCCTGAGGCCATCCGCAAAGCCACCGAGCAAGCCAAGCGTCAGATGATCCGCGTGCCTCTGCGCGAAGGTCGTACCCTGCACCACGACATGGAAGGCCGTCACGGCGCCGGTAAAGTGGTTATGCGCACCGCTCCAGAAGGTACCGGGATCATCGCAGGTGGTCCAATGCGTGCCGTTTTCGAAATGCTCGGCGTCAAAGACGTTGTTTCGAAATCCATCGGTTCCCAGAACCCCTACAACATGATCCGCGCCACCATTGACGGGCTGAAGAAAGAAGCCAGCCCACGTCAGGTTGCGGCTCGCCGTGGCAAGAAAGTTGCTGACATCCTGCGCAAGGATGAAGCACCTGCCGAAGCCGCAGAGTAAGGAGTAACGACCAATGGCAAAAACCATCGTAGTTAAGCAGGTCGGTTCGCCGATCCGTCGTCCTCAAGACCAGCGCGCCACTCTGGTGGGTCTGGGTCTGAACAAGATGAACCGCACCCGTGAGCTGGAAGACACTCCGGCGATTCGTGGGATGATCCGCAAGGTCTCCCACATGGTGGAGATCATCGAAGAGCGCGACTAAGCCTTTTTGATCGAAAAAATTGAAAACGCCCTCGGATTTCCGGGGGCGTTTTTGATTATAGTGCGTCGAGGAGCTTTCGCTTTGCCTCAGTGAATTCTTCTTTATCAAGAAGTCCTCTTTCCAGAAGAGCGCCTAACCGTTCAAGTGTTTCCAGTGGGTCACTTGAGAGTCCGTGAGATGATTTGGAAATTGAACTAACGTTCGGTTCTGGTTTCTCTCTCAACAATTTGTTGGCAAGGTCGGCAACAATTGGAACACTTTGTTTTAAACAGTTGTCAATTGTTACGATCCTGCTTCCAAGATCGATCATGATTTTACCTAAAACCCAACCTTGGGATGCAGAAACCGCCTAGACACGATCAAGGCGGATGCTCTGGGTATCTGTCGAGCCAGTCAGCATGGCGCAATCTAACAGCAAAAACCGCTCGTTTGTTAGCGCAATTACCCAGGTGTTAGCTCCAAAATCAAAGGAATTTGACGTATCGGATTGGCTCATGACGCCTGATGTTATTGCCAACACTACCTCTTGTTCCTCTAGGTAGTCGGACAGAACTCGAAATTCTTTTTTTGTTCCGAAGGTGTCAAATGGCACTGAGTTTACGTCACAGATACCTTTCCAGTTTCCTTTTTGTGTGAGGGCTCTGTATTCTTCTAAATCCAACATCTTTCGAAGCCTCGATAAAATATAGCAATAATTGTATATACTTCTAAGGCGTGAGTTGGTCAAAGGAGATGCGCGTTCTGGTTGGCACTTACCTCAGGTGAAATCGCTTACCTTACTGGATGTAGCGGTCCATTCCTCATTAGCCCCCAAATATATCATTCCAAATTCGAATGATTAACATCGCTTCCATCGATATTCGCAAAGTGCATATCTGGGATGCTTTCTTGTGCCTACCGCGCCGAAAACTTCAGCACTAAATGGACCGCATGAACAGATAATGCGCGTCAAGCCGAAGTGGCGCATCGGCACTTGAAGGATAAACTCATGCAACATGCTCCATCTCTGCACATCGAAGCCGTAGACATCGTAGGCCGTTTCTCCCGTCTGGTTGAGAATTGGCTCCTGACCCGTAAGCGCGACGCGTCTTACGCCAAGACTGTCAAAGAGCTGAACAAGCTGACCAACCGCGAACTGGCTGACATTGGCCTGAACCGCGGTGACATCGAAGATGTGGCGCGCAAAGGCGCTCTGGCCCTGTAAGATACAGGACAGCCAGACACTCCCCAAAAGCCTCGGAGATTGCTCCGGGGCTTTTTTGCGTTTGGCAGGAATTTGCAAAACCTTGTCCTGGATGCATAGGAGATAGTCGCTTGCCAATGTTGAAAGGGTCGCGGCGGGGACCTTTATCTGTGGGGTAACACAGACCCACATATGACTGACACACAACCGCGCTATCCGAAGGTGGATTGGCGCCCCAAGGAGGACTTGTCTGATGGCCTATTTGAACACCCCACACTCGCGCAGCATTGGTATGGGCGCCCGCATCTATGATGCCTGGTCCACCTATCGCGCGGAGCACCGCCAAAACGCCCTGTACCGTGAGACCACGCGGCAGCTGGGCGGGTTGAGTGACCGGCAGCTGGACGACATTGGCGTGTCTCGCCATGACATCGAAAAGCTGGCGCGGGACCAAACGATTTCACGCTAAAGGTTCCCAGCTTTGAATACGGAAAGCCTCGGCAATTGCCGGGGCTTTTTGCTTTCTGAGAGGTAAAGAGCCATGACAAAGATGCATATCGGACAGATCAATCTGGCAATTGTTGGCGCTAACGGTCGGGGCTATGTTGAGGGCACCAGAAGGTAAAACAGAAAATCGCCGAAAAATACGTTTCGGCACAGATAGATAAGGAGCCACCATCATGGCATTTGTTCAAACCGCTCAGACCGCCCGCATCGACCTTTTTGCAACCCTGCGTGCGTCCATTGAAGAGTTCAAAGCAGCCCGTGTGCTGCGTCAGAAATACAAATCCACCGTTCGGGAATTGGCCCGGATGAGTGACCGCGAGTTGGCCGATATTGGCGTCAACCGCTACGACATCAAAGGCATCGCCAAAGCCCACGTGTGCGGCTAAGTGACCTAAGACATCGATTGTAACGCCCCTGCCTGATCCGCAGGGGCGTTTTGTCTTTCAGGTGGACTGGGAGAGTGCCGGCATTACTCAGGCATCGGGCTGGGTGCATAAACCGCTTCTCCAGAAGGCAACCCCTTGAGGGAGAAAGTGCCGACTTGACGTGTTCTGGGCACCAAGTTCGCTGCGGCATGTGACATCAAAATTGGGCACTCTGTTTGGGCACATAGGCTTTCAATACGGGCCGCCAGGTTCACAGCTGGGCCCATGACTGTGAAGTCCAGCCGCTTTTCGCTGCCTACATTGCCGTAAAGCACTTCGCCGACGTTCAGGCCTATGCCAAAACGCAAGGTGTCGGTTTGGTGGCTGCTCGCAGCTTGGGCGGCCCGCAGGGCGCGGGCGACCGCGTCTTGTTGGCCTGCCGAAGCGGGAAAGATGGCCAACACCGCGTCCCCCATGAACTTAAGGATCTCACCGCTCTCCGAGGTCACCGTCGCGTCCATGACCTCAAAGAAGGTATTGGCGATGGCGACCGCCTGCTCCGGGTCACGCTCGACGTTGAGCTGGGTCCAGCCGCGCAGATCGCTGATCAGGATGGCGGCATCGATGATGTCGACGTGACCGCGGGTGATTTCACCGGCCCAAACCCGCTGGGCTGTGTGTTTGCCCAGGTAGGCCTCGCTCACGGCGGAAGAGAGTGTGGTGAGGCGTAATACTTCGATAAAGGGCGCAAGTTGCGCGGCGATGGTGTCGAATCCCGCGAGGTCGGGGGGTGTAAATCCGCCAGCGTGGCGGGTTGTGAGGGTCATGACGGCGGTAACGCGGTCCCCAAACAGGACAGGGAGCGCATAATAGTCGCTGCCACCTTGGGCACGCAGCTCGTGCAGGACCTCGTGATGGTCGGGAGCCAACGCGGACAGGTTTTGGCGAAAGGGTTTGCGGGATTGCGAGACGGTGGTCATCGGGCTGCCCGCATAGCCGCCGCGCGTCTCCAGCCCGTGGGTGCTTTCGACGACGGGTTTGGGGCCGGTGTCGTTCTCCCAGGTGGTGCCCACCGCGGCAAGCAACGGGTGCAGAGTGCGCATGGCAAAACGCAGACGCCAGACGGGGGCGTTTGCTTGCGCCAGCTGTGCGCCGAGCTGTTGGGTCAGATCGTCGAGGGTTTTGGCGGCGGCGGCGTTTGTCAGGAGCCAGTCGGTGAGGGTTTGGGGGGACCAAGGCATAGGGGGAGTTTAGTGGGGATTGGGCGGAAGGTAAAAGCGTTGGCCGCCTAGATCAAACGGAGTTTCCGCGAGGATCGAATTGTGGCCTCACGCTTTAGGTTGGGCTTTCTACGCAGTGAACAATTATTGCATGTGGCGCGTGCAGTTGAGACACTCAGTTGAACACTGAGCCGTCTTTAGCCTTTCTGACAGTCTGACGCGCGGGGCGGTCGCTCTGCGGTTCCGCCCTAATTCCGCCAAGAATCATCACTACTTTCAAAACCTAGTAGATTGTTAGTGAAAAAGGGTTGGAAATTGCCATTCGTTTTTTATGCCTTGGGCCTAGCGCTCTGGTTCGGCTTTTGGGTGCTGGTTTTCCGTGTGTTGAGCAGAATGCGAACAGCTGCAGCTGTTGGACGCGCGCTCTCGGATTTCAACTTCAGCCCGCGTGAGGTCTACAACGAAAGTCTCAAAGCGATGGAGCGCCACGCAGACGTCTGGCGGAATGCCGTGTTGGGCGAGAGGCCTGGCAAGACCCAGGGTGATGTATCAGACGAACCTCTCGCTGCCCTTTTCTTTTTTGTGAACCGATTGAGCCCTGAAGGGCTGGGCGAATTGAAGCCGGATTGGTTCTTGAGCCAGCGCCTTAAACCGATCCCGTCCGTTGAGCTTCACGCAATCCGGTTTTTTTGCGCGTGTGCCGAACTTTCGGATAAGGAGTTTCAAAAGGTTCGCCGCCGGATGTTGCGCCGACAGCGGGGCGAGGCGGACAAAATCTGGTCAACTTGGCGCGGTCGCATTTCCTCCCGCATGGAAAGGATTGCGCAGACAAAGGCGGATCATGAGGAAGGACGCCATCAGGCCAAACTGTGGCTGCAAGAGCGCGCCAGCCCCGTTCGAGATCAGGATCTGACCAACTGGCTGTGTGCGCAAAGCCCGGACGTGTGGCACGAGTTGAGCATCGGCGTCGAGTGGATGGGCGACGGCGCAGCCGAGCTTGTGCCGTTTGTCGAATGGCTGGTCGCGCAGCCGGAGTTGGACCGAAGTACGGCGCTATTGCTCTTGGCGCAAGCGGTTGGCGAAGGAATCGACGCAGAACCCTACGAGCAACATGACTGCGCACGCAACCAGGCCTGGATGAAGACCTTGCACGAAGGGCTGAAGACTGCATTTTATACTCAGATTCAATTGGCCATCCCGCCTGCAGGGAGACAAATGGTCGAGGCCTTGTTCGAACCTGAACACGCAAGTGGTTGGAAGCTGCCACATGTGGATTTGGATAAGATTCCAACTCGGCCACGCCACTCCGAGTGGGTTTTCATTGACAACCATCCGGTGGAAAGCTTCGAAGCTTGGAAAGACCGCCGCTTCGCTTAAGCTGTGATAGAGTGCTCCGCCCGTGAAATGCATCGTACACGTCTAGCTCAGCGCTCGGCCCGCGCAGCATCTTCCACATTGCAAAGCGCTGCCCAAGGGTCTATACGCCCCCGGTGGCGTTTTGCGCCCCGAGAATCAAAATCAAGAAAAGCCGTGTTTGGCCCGATACGCTTCGTGGGTCAGTTCCGGCAAGGAGAAGCGATATGAAACTGCACGAACTGCGCGACAATCCTGGCGCAACTAAGAAACGCATGCGCGTTGGCCGTGGCCCCGGTTCCGGTAAAGGTAAAATGGGTGGCCGTGGTATCAAAGGTCAGAAATCCCGTTCGGGTGTGGCGATCAACGGCTACGAAGGTGGCCAAATGCCTTTGTACCAGCGCCTGCCAAAGCGCGGCTTCAACAAGCCAAACCGCAAGGCATATGCTGTTGTAAACCTGGGCCTGATCCAGAAGTTCGTCGACGAGAAGAAGCTGGACGCCTCTGCCGCGATCACCGAAGAAGCCCTGGTTGCTTCCGGTCTGGTGCGCCGCGTTAAAGACGGCATCCGCGTTCTGGCAAAAGGCGAAGTTTCCGCCAAGCTGAACATCGAAGTGACCGGCGCCTCCAAAGCAGCTGTTGAAGCTGTCGAAAAAGCGGGCGGCTCTCTGACGGTCAAAACCGCGCCAGCGGCTGAATAAGAGGTTGTGAGCGGGCACAGACCCGCTTACATAATCTTCCAAGTTTTCCTAACGCCGCCAAACCGGGAAACGGTTCTGGCGGCGTTTCCAGTCTAAGAGAGATCCTAAATGGTATCTGCAGCAGAGCAAATGGCGGCCAACACCAGCTGGGCCGCGCTTGGTAAAGCCACCGATCTGCGCAATCGCATCCTGTTCACACTGGCATTGCTGATTGTCTATCGTCTTGGCACATGGATTCCGGTGCCGGGCATCGACGGCGTTGCCCTCCGTGAATTTATGGAAGAGGCGGGCGCAGGCATTGGCGGCATCCTGTCCATGTTCACCGGCGGTGCGCTGGGACGTATGGGGATCTTTGCTCTGGGCATCATGCCGTACATCTCGGCCAGCATTATTGTTCAGCTTCTTGGCTCGATGGTTCCTGCGTTGGAACAGCTCAAGAAAGAAGGCGAGCAAGGCCGCAAAAAGATGAACCAATACACCCGCTACGGCACGGTGGCATTGGCAACGCTGCAGGCCTATGGCCTCGCGGTCAGCCTGGAGGCCGGGGAGCTGGTCACCGATCCGGGTATGTTCTTCCGCTTCAGCTGCCTTGTGACGCTGGTGGGTGGCACCATGTTCCTGATGTGGCTGGGTGAGCAGATCACCGCACGCGGCATCGGCAATGGCATCTCCCTGATCATCTTTGTGGGCATCGTGGCCGAACTGCCAGCCGCTCTGGCACAGTTCTTTGTGTCTGGCCGCACCGGCGCGATCAGCGAAGCGGTGATTGTGGCCGTGATCTTCATGGTCATCGCAACCATCGCCTTTGTGGTCTTCATGGAGCGGGCGCTGCGTAAGATCCACATTCAATACCCACGTCGTCAGGTGGGCATGAAAGTCTATGACGGGGGCTCTTCGCACCTGCCGGTGAAAGTGAACCCAGCGGGCGTGATCCCGGCGATCTTCGCCAGCTCCCTGCTGTTGCTGCCAACCACCATTGCGACCTTCTCCGGTAGCCAAACCGGCCCAATCATGTCGACCCTGCTGGCCTACTTTGGCCCAGGACAGCCGCTGTATCTGCTGTTCTTCGTGTCCATGATTGTGTTCTTTGCCTACTTCTACACCTTCAACGTCAGCTTCAAACCTGACGATGTGGCCGACAACCTGAAGAACCAGAACGGCTTTGTTCCGGGCATCCGTCCGGGCAAGCGCACCGCAGAATACCTTGAGTATGTGGTCAACCGTATCCTGGTTCTGGGTTCTGCATATCTTGCGGCAGTCTGTCTCCTTCCGGAGATCCTGCGTGGACAATTTGCGATCCCGTTCTACTTTGGCGGCACCTCGGTTCTGATTGTGGTTTCCGTGACCATGGACACCATCCAGCAAGTTCAGAACCATCTGCTGGCGCACCAGTACGAAGGGCTTATTGAAAAGTCCCAGCTGTCTGGTAAAGGCCGGAACAAACGCAAACGCAAAGGACCTGCTCGTCGATGAATATTATTCTGCTTGGCCCGCCCGGTGCCGGTAAAGGAACCCAGGCTGGCCGTCTCGTAGAGAAGCGCGACATGATCCAGCTTTCTACGGGCGACATGCTGCGCGCCGCCAAAACCTCCGGTACGGAGATGGGCAAGAAGGTTGCCGAGGTCATGGATCGTGGGGAGCTGGTCACCGATGAGATCGTGATTGGCCTGATCCGCGAGCAGCTGGAAGGCGACAAAAAGGGCGGTTTCATCTTTGATGGATTCCCGCGCACCCTGGCCCAGGCTGATGCGCTGGCTGAGTTGCTGGAAGACTGCGGCGAGAAGCTCGACGCTGTGATCGAGATGCAGGTGAATGATGAGGTTCTGGTCGAGCGCATCATCAACCGCGCCAAAGAGGCGGTCGCCAACGGTGGTGAAGCCCGTGCAGACGACAACGCAGAAAGCCTGAAGGTGCGCTTGATGGCGTACTACAAGCAGACCGCGCCGTTGATTGGCTACTACCACGCCAAAGGCAACCTGACCTCTATTGACGGTCTGGCGTCGATGGATGAGGTTGAGGCCTCTGTGGCAGGCGTTTTGGGGTAAGCCCAGCCTGTGAGAGTTTGAGATCGGAGCGCCCTTGGGCGCTCCGTTTCGTTTTGGGGTTAGGCGGTTTGATTGTTCTGTAGTGTGAACAAAGAACGGGCCGCGTGGACGAACCCGAACAGTGCCATTTGTGATATGTAAAAAATCAGAAGAACGGGAGGCCACAGTAAGCTCTCATTGTAGCCGATCTGTTCAATAGCAATGCAAAAATAGCTTATTGGTCCAGTCGCCAATGCTCCAAAGCCAAAGAATGCTAAGAGTAACTTGGCGGAAGTCGTTGTTTCCGGAAGGGCTTGATTGCGAACAAAGGCAGACGTGAATTTTAGGCGTTCTTTGTTACTTTGCACCTGACGTGAACACCATATCCCGAAATAGATGAGCAGGAACGAAATTGAGAGCATCAGATAGAAGCTATTTGTTTTCCAGAGGACAAAAAAAGCGATGATCACAATCGCATTGCCCGAGAGGTTTAGTTTCAATCCGAGATCGCCCCGCATTCCGACTATGTACATTGGTTCCCTCTCTCTTAGTCTCCTCGTGACGTTAGTTCGCGTTAGAGTAGAGCTGAAGGGGGTGCCGCCTAGGGGCTGAAAAGAGTGTCCTGTACGACACGAAACCGGAACCTCTTCAAGTGGCTTGTGGAGGTGTTCCGTTGTGGGAATGCTAAGCCGTCGTGCCGCGTAACAGGCACAGGATCTATGAGAGAAGTGTGCCGTCGCACGTGGTGTCTTGACACCCCACCTAATCCCCCCTAAATCACCCCATCTCTTAACGGAGAATCAATTCTTTGCGCGTGGGTCGCACCCATGTTGCAAGACCACCTGATCAGCTGAGGCCCGATCGCTTGCTAGCGTCGGGCTTACGTTGTGAAAAAAGGTTCCGGAGCTACGGAACCGCAACGAAAAGGAAAGTGACACGTGGCACGTATTGCCGGCGTTAACATCCCGACCCACAAACGGGTCCCGATCGCCCTGACTTATATCACTGGCATTGGTCCAGCATCCGCCAAAGAAATCTGCGAGAGCGTGAAGATCGACGAAACCCGTCGTATCAACGAGCTGTCTGACGCAGAAGTTCTGGCTATCCGTGAGCACATCGATGCGACCTACACCGTTGAAGGTGACCTGCGTCGTGAAGTGCAGATGAACATCAAACGTCTGATGGACCTGGGCTGCTACCGTGGTCTGCGCCATCGTCGTAACCTCCCGGTGCGCGGTCAGCGTACCCACACCAACGCACGTACCCGTAAAGGTCCTGCGAAGCCGATTGCCGGCAAGAAGAAGTAAGGGAGGGTTTGATCAATGGCACGCGATAAGACTCGTACGAAGAAAAAAGAGCGTAAGAACATCGCCTCTGGTGTTGCGCACGTGAACTCTTCGTTCAACAACACCAAGATCCTGATCTCTGACGTTCAGGGCAACGCGATTTCCTGGTCCTCTGCTGGCACCATGGGTTTCAAGGGCTCCCGTAAGTCCACCCCATATGCTGCTCAGATGGCGGCGGAAGATGCAGGCAAGAAAGCACAGGATCACGGCGTGAAAACGCTGGAAGTGGAAGTTCAGGGTCCAGGTTCTGGCCGTGAATCCGCACTGCGCGCTCTGGCTGCTATCGGTTTCAACATCACCTCTATCCGTGATGTAACACCAATCGCACACAACGGCTGCCGCCCACCAAAGCGCCGCCGCGTTTAAGCGACATTTCTACTGGCTGGGGCCGCGTGTTTTGCACGGCCCCAGTTCGTCATTTTGAAACCTCGGGCGTCTGGTTCTTTTGGAACATGGGAACTGGACAAGAATGGAGGGACGCATGATCCACAAGAATTGGGCAGAATTGATCAAGCCTACACAGCTAGAAGTGAAGCCAGGCAACGACCCTGCGCGCCAAGCCACTGTTGTGGCAGAGCCGCTGGAGCGGGGCTTTGGTCTGACCCTGGGCAACGCGCTGCGCCGCGTTCTGATGAGCTCGCTGCAAGGCGCGGCCATCACCAGCGTACAGATCGACAACGTGCTGCACGAGTTCTCCAGCGTTGCTGGTGTGCGTGAAGACGTGACCGACATCATCCTGAACCTGAAGGGCGTGTCCCTGCGCATGGAAGTGGAAGGCCCTAAGCGTCTTTCGATCAATGCGAAAGGTCCGGGTGCCGTGACTGCTGGCGACATCAGCGACAGCGCGGGCATTGAAGTTCTGAACAAAGATCACGTGATCTGCCACCTTGACGATGGCGCCGACCTCTATGTCGAGCTGACCGTCAACACCGGCAAAGGCTACGTGTCTGCGGACAAGAACAAGCCAGAAGATGCACCTATTGGTCTGATCCCAATCGATGCGATCTACTCTCCGGTGAAGCGCGTGTCTTATGACGTGCAGCCAACCCGTGAAGGTCAGGTTCTGGACTATGACAAGCTGACCATGAAAATCGACACCGATGGCTCCATCACGCCGGAAGACGCCGTGGCCTTCGCCGCGCGTATCCTGCAGGACCAACTGTCGATCTTCGTGAACTTCGATGAGCCAGAATCTGCGGGCCGTCAGGAAGAGGACGATGGTCTCGAGTTCAACCCGCTTCTGCTGAAGAAAGTGGACGAGTTGGAACTGTCCGTACGCTCTGCGAACTGCCTGAAGAACGACAACATCGTTTACATCGGCGATCTGATCCAGAAGACCGAAGCAGAGATGCTGCGCACACCGAACTTCGGCCGCAAGTCTCTGAACGAGATCAAAGAAGTGCTGTCCGGCATGGGCCTGCACCTCGGCATGGATGTCGAGGACTGGCCACCAGACAACATCGAAGATCTGGCCAAGAAGTTCGAAGACAACTTCTAAGTCTTGCAAGATTTGAGCGGGTCGCGTAGGTGCCCCGCTCAACCAATGCCCGGACCTGCCGGGGAAAATATGGGCTTCCGCCCCAAGGTGAACCGGTGACACGCATCACTGGTCTGACAAAGCAAAAACGCGAATTAGGAGAAATCAAATGCGTCATGCTCGTGGCTATCGCCGCCTGAACCGTACTCACGAACACCGTAAAGCCCTGTTTGCCAACATGGCGGGTTCCTTGATCGAACACGAACAGATCAAAACCACCCTTCCAAAGGCAAAAGAACTGCGTCCGATCGTTGAAAAACTGATCACGCTGGCCAAACGTGGTGACCTGCACGCGCGTCGTCAGGCAGCGGCTCGTCTGAAAGAAGACCAGTACGTTGCAAAACTGTTTGACGTTCTGGGCCCACGCTACGCAGAGCGTAAAGGTGGTTACATCCGCATCATGAAAGCCGGCTTCCGCTATGGTGACATGGCGCCAATGGCGATCATCGAATTTGTGGATCGTGACGTTGATGCAAAAGGCGCGGCCGACAAGGCTCGCGTGGCAGCTGAAGAAGCCGCCGAAGAATAAATCTCCATCTGGATCAACCAGATGCCTGGACCCCTGCCAGAATGGCGGGGGTCTTTTTCGTTCCAGGGTATACCTGAGGCAACCCGTCACATTTTGGATCCAAAAACTCAGCACTACCTCTGTGAGGAAATGCAAAAGGTGCCGCAATGACGACCTCTCCCCAAGCTCCTGTTTTCTTTTGCCATGGCGTGCCCGGTTGCCCGCAGGATGCGGCATTTTTGGCAACGAACGGCCGTGTGGTTGTGGCGCCAAACCTGCTTGCGTGTGAGGGTTCCGCGCCGTTGGAACATTTGGCGTCTACGTTTGGTGCGGCTGTGGCTCAAAATGGCGGGCAGGCGTTCCATGTGGTTGGGTTTTCGATTGGGGCCATGGCGGCGTTACGCTTAGCGGCTGAGCGCCCGAAGCAGGTTGCGCGAGTGACAGTAGTGTCGCCAGCAGCGCCTTTGCAGCTGGGAGAGTTCCTGCCGGACATGGCAGGTGCGCCGGTGTTTAAGTTGGCTATGAAGCGTCCGCGTGTGTTGCGGATGCTGACGGCCGCGCAGGGCTTACTGGCGCGCAATGTGCCCGGAATGTTGATCAAACAGTTGTTTGCCAAATGTGGGGTGCAGGAACGGGCTTTGTTGGCGGACCCGCAGTTTGTGACAGCTTTGACCGAAGGCATGCGCAACAGCTTTGTCACGCACCGGGCAGGGTATCTTGCGTATCTGGCGGCCTATGTTGCCGACTGGTCTGACGTGTTGCGCAATGTTCAAGCGCCGGTCGAGATATGGCACGGGGACAAAGACACCTGGGCGCCGTTGGAGATGGCCGACGCGATCAAGGACCTAGTGCCTTCGTCTTGTGTGCTTCATGTGGTGCCGAATGGGGAGCACTATTCCACGTTGAAAGCGGTGCGGTTGGGCTAGCGTTCCGGAGGGGCTCGCGGCATGGTCGCGTCGAGGCAATAGGAGGGGCATTGATGGGTTTTGACGTGATTGTGGTGGGCGCTGGCCTATGGGGCAGTGCCTGTGCGCGGCATTTGGCCGAGATGGGCGTAAAGGTTGCACTGGTGGGACCCTCAGAGCCGACGGATGCCGCGACGCACAGGGGCGTGTTTGGCAGCCATTATGACCAAGCACGGATCACGCGTAGGATGGACAGTCGCATGGATTGGTCTCGGTTCTCGTCCGCGTCCATGGCGCGGTACGCGGACGTCGAAGCACTGGGCAATCGTCGCTTTTTTCATCGTGCAGGCTCTGTGATTGCGGGGCCAGCACAGGGCGAAGGAAGCGACTACACGCGCGCCACACAGCTGAATGGTGAGAAAGAAGGGATCGATTTTGAGGTTCTTTCCGGTGTCGAATTGAATGCAAAGTTTTCTTTCTTTGGGTTTCCGGCGGATATCCACGCGCTGTTTGAGCCGGATGGTGGTTGGATCGATCCGCGCGCGCATGTGGCTGCGCAGATTGCAGCGGGACAGGCAAATGGCGTGACCCTGTTGCGAACGGAGGTTTCTCAGGTTGATGAGACCTCAGGCGGCGTGACAGTGACCTGTCGCGATGGTAGCAAACTTGAGAGCGACAAAGTTATCGTGGCAGCGGGTGCGTTCTCAAGAGCTGAAGGCCTGTTGCCGGACGTGCCTGAAATTGCAGTTTTTGCACGCACAATTGCCTTGGTGGAAATTGATGCGGAAGAGCAGGCGCGGCTGCGAGACATGCCTTCTACCATCTACATCCTCCCAGATGGTGTGCGCGATATCTATGTATTGCCGCCGGTGGTCTATCCGAATGGCAAAACCTATATCAAGCTGGGCGGCGATCCGGACAACAAAGAGCTAAACTCTCTCTCTGAGATGAAAGACTGGTTCCGCAGCGGCGGGAACGCGGATGTCGGGGCGTATCTATTGGAGCAGCTTTTGGCGGTGATGCCCGGGCTGCGGTATCAATCCTTGTCTCATGGTGCCTGTGCCACCAGTTTCACCCGCAGTCGTCATCCGTTGATCTATGGTCAGACGGACCGGATTTTTGCGTTGACCGGGGGCAATGGGGCCGGGGCGAAATGCGCGGATGAGATTGGGCGACTGGGGGCGCTCAGGGTGTTGGGTCAGGCGTTGGATGGGCAGGGGTACGGCTCGTCGTTTTTACCGTAGCAGTGCGTTTTAGACGTACACTAGATCATAGACGTAGGACTTTGGACCTTTGCGGTTGACCCATATGCCTTCGGGCGGGGCCTCTGGAGATTGTGGCGTGAGCTGATCCCAGGGGCGGCCCATGATTTCGTCACTGTCAAAGTCGGCGGCAACCCAGCCCAGGACGGCGTGATGTACAATCCAATACGGGCCGTCTTCACGCAGAAAGCCTGTTCTACCACGCTCGTCCGTTGCGCGGGTGAATGTGTAGACCAACCCGTCGAGCTGGCGGTGCAACTCGAAGGCGGTGATTGGTGTGGATTGTTGGTCGTAAGACATGGGGTGATGCTTCCGACGTTGGCGCGCTAAGTCAATGGTTTCGGGCGGATGTCTGCCGTCGCAAGCGGTGGAGTGGCTTGCATTATACAGGACCGCTGCGCATATGCGTTGCACTGAACAATTGAGGATGACGCATGATCCGCGCTGTATTGATTTCCCTCACGCTGGGCCTAGCCACCACGGTGTCGGCAGAGACCAAAGTCCCGCAATCGCAGGCCGAGATTTCGATGGGCTTTGCGCCTTTGGTGAAAGAGGCGGCGCCAGCGGTGGTGAACATTTTTGCCAAGCAGATTGTGCAGGCGCGGCAGACGCCGTTCACCGGCGATCCGTTTTTTGATCAGCTGTTTCGGGGGTTTGGCACGCCGCAGCCGCGGGTGGAGAACTCGCTGGGCTCGGGAGTGATCCTGTCGGAGGACGGCATTGTGGTGTCCAACTATCACGTGGTGGGCATGTCGACTGACATTCGTGTGCAACTCAATGATCGCAGTGAGTACACAGCCGAAGTGCTTCTGGCGGATGAAGAGAGCGATTTGGCCATTCTGAAGCTGAAGGATGCCGAAGGTCTGCCGTTTTTACACTTCCGTGACAGCGACAATGTCGATGTGGGCGAGTTGGTCATGGCGATTGGCAACCCGTTTGGCGTGGGGCAAACCGTGACCAGCGGGATTGTCAGCGGCTTGGCGCGGTCGGGCGTGGCGACGGGCAATGCGCGGGGTTACTTCATTCAGACCGATGCGGCGATCAACCCCGGCAACTCCGGTGGGGCGTTGATTGACATCAATGGCGATCTGATTGGCATCAACACCTCGATCCTGACTCGGTCCGGTGGGTCCAACGGGATTGGTTTTGCTATTCCGGCCAATCTGGTGGAGCAGTTCGTGGATCAAGCGCGTGCCGGTTTTGAGGGCTTTCAGCGGCCTTGGGCGGGCATGTTTGGTCAGCCGGTGGATGCGGATATGGCGGAAGGTTTAGGGCTTGACCGTGCCGGTGGTATCGTCGTGTCCGCCATGCATGAAGTCAGCCCATTTTTGGCCGCGGGTGTGGAGGCAGGCGACGTGATCGTGGCGCTGGACGGGCAACCGGTGAACACGCCTGCGGAGATGATTTTCCGCATGTCGGTGGCGGGGCTTGGCAGTGAGGTTGCGGTTGAAACCCTGCGCGACGGTGAGTTGATGACGCGCATGGTGACGATGGATGTGGCGCCGGATGTGCCGAGCCGTGACACCATCGAGACCGGGCGCAAGTCGGCGATCCCGGGCATGGTGATGTCCAATATCAACCCTGCGGTGTTGGGGGAGTTTGGACTTCCGCTGAGCCTGGAAGGTGTTGTGGTAGAAAATCCGGGTGAGATCGGCGCGCGGCTGGGCATTGGGCCAGGAGATGTGTTGCGCGTGATCGACGGCTCAGAGATCCTCACCACAAAAGATGCGGACAAGGCTTTGCGGGATGCGCGCAAGCGGCTTACGTTGGAGGTCCAGCGCGGCACCCAGCGGGTGGTGATGCGCTTTAGACTGTAAGGACTTCTGGGCGCACGATGGCCGACCTTTTTGACACCACACCGGCGGACATTCCTGTCGCGGAACCGAAGGACGAAGCGCCGCGTCCTCTGGCGGATCGGCTACGGCCAAAATCTTTGTCCGAGGTGATTGGGCAGGAGCAGGTGCTGGGCGCAGAAGCGCCTTTGGGCGTGATGCTGTCCTCAGGGTCTTTGTCGTCGCTGATCTTCTGGGGGCCGCCCGGTGTGGGCAAGACCACCATAGCGCGGCTGCTGGCGGATGATACTGAGCTGCATTTTGTGCAGATCAGCGCGATTTTCACTGGTGTGCCGGAACTGCGCAAAGTGTTTGAAGCCGCCAAAGTGCGGCGGTCCAATGGCAAAGGCACGTTGTTGTTTGTGGATGAGATCCACCGCTTCAACAAAGCGCAGCAGGATGGGTTTCTGCCGTACATGGAAGACGGCACTATTCTTCTGGTGGGAGCGACAACGGAAAACCCGTCGTTTGAGCTCAACGCTGCGGTGCTGTCGCGCTCGCAAGTGCTCGTGCTGGAGCGGTTGGCTCTGGGTGATCTGGAGCGCTTGGCGCAGCGGGCTGAGAAAGAGCTGGAAAAGCCCTTGCCGCTGGATGGTCCGGCGCGCGAAGCCTTGTTGGAAATGGCGGATGGTGACGGGCGGGCGTTGCTCAATTTGATTGAGCAGGTCATGGCCTGGAAAGTAGACGGCAAGCTCGACACCGATGCGCTCTCCACACGGCTGATGCGGCGGGCAGCGAAATACGACAAATCTGGCGATGAACATTACAACCTGATTTCGGCGTTGCACAAATCGGTGCGCGGGTCTGATCCGGAAGCGGCACTCTATTGGTATGCGCGGATGCTGGAGGGTGGGGAAGACCCGCGGTTTCTGGCACGACGACTGACCCGGATGGCCTGTGAGGATATTGCTTTGGCCGATCCACAGGCACAGAGTATGTGCCTCAGTGCCTGGGAAACTTATGAACGGCTAGGCAGTCCCGAAGGGGAGTTGGCGCTGGCGCAGGCGGTGATTTATCTGGCGCTCGCGCCGAAGACCAACGCGGGTTATGCGGCCTATAAGGCAGCGCGGGCTTTGGCGAAGAAAACCGGCTCTGAGCCCCCGCCCAAGCATATCCTAAATGCGCCAACCTCGTTGATGGCAGACCAAGGCTATGGCGACGGTTATCAGTATGACCATGATGCCGAGGACGGGTTTTCGGGGCAGAACTACTTCCCGGAAGGTATCAAGCGGCCGGTGATCTACACGCCGGTGGAGCGCGGGTATGAGCGCGAGTTGAAGCGGCGCATGGAGTATTTTGCCAAGCTGCGCACCAAACGGAACGGGTAGGGGGCAACCCCCGTTGTCATATTGGCGATTCCTCCGAGGTATTTGGGGAAGAAGAAAGCGGTTTTCTTGACATTGCGGGGCAAAGCGCAGAGAGACGCGTGATGGTTTTAAACGTGGCATATGTGGCTTTGGGTGGCGCAGTGGGCGCAGCGTTGCGCTATCTGCTGGGCATCGGTGTGGTGCGGCTGATGGGGCAGGGATTCTGGAATGGCTTCCCGCTGGCGATCATCACCGTGAATGTGATTGGCTCTTTTCTGATGGGGGTCTTTGTGGTGTTGGCAGCGCAGCGCGGCCTGACACATCTGTCGCCTTTGGTGATGACCGGGCTGCTGGGCGGTTTCACAACGTTTTCGGCGTTTTCGCTGGAAACTGTGACGCTGATGGAGCGCGGGGCCTTTGGCGCGGCGGCGTTTTATGTGGCTGTTTCGGTGATTGGCGCGGTGGGCGCGTTGATGCTGGGGATGGCCGTGACGAGAGGATTTCTGGCATGAGCCGGGTAAAGACAGTGACCGTTGCAGACGGTGAAGGCGATCAACGGCTGGACCGGTGGTTCAAGCGCAAGTTTCCCCATGTTGGGCAAGGGCAGATCGAGAAGATGTGCCGCAAGGGCGAGATCCGAGTGGATGGCGGCCGGGTGAAGGCCAATACCCGTGTGGAGGAAGGCCAGAGCATTCGCGTGCCGCCCCTGCCGTTGCCGCATGAGGTGGCGCAGCGGGAAAAGACGCGGGCTGTGACCAAGGTTAGCAAAGCTGACGCCAAAATGATGCTGGACAGCGTGATCTACAAAGATGACGAGATCATCGCGATCAATAAGCCGGCGGGCCTGCCCACGCAGGGCGGCAGCAAGCAAACGCGGCATGTGGATGGTCTGTCTGTGGCGTTACAGTTTGACTATGACGAGAAGCCACGTTTGGTGCATCGGTTGGACAAGGACACCTCTGGGGTGTTGTTGCTGGCGCGCACGCGGGCTGCGGCGAAGGCGCTGACCGAAGCGATGCGGCACAAACAAACCCGCAAGATCTACTGGGCTGTGGTGGCCGGTGTGCCGACGCCGTATCTGGGCGAGATCAAATACGGCTTGGTGAAGGCAGGCGGCCATGGGGCGCGCGGTGAAGGCGAGAAGATGATTGCGGTGCATCCGCGCGAGGTCGAGAACACGCCGGGCGCCAAACGTGCCATTACGCAATACGCGACTTTGTATCGTGTGGCCGGGCGGGCCTCCTGGGTGGCGATGGAGCCGATCACCGGCCGGACGCACCAGCTGCGCGCGCATATGGCGGAAATTGGTCATCCGATTATCGGTGACGGCAAGTATGGAGGTTCCGGTCAGGAAAACCTCGGCGATGGCTGGGGCGCAAAGCTGGGTGGGATGATGTCCAACAAGCTGCACCTGCATGCGCGGTCGATGACGTTTGAGCATCCGGTGACCCGCAAACAGGTGACTGTGACAGCAGAGTTACCGGAGCATATGGCGCACACCTGGGAGACCTTTGGCTGGTCCGAAGATCTCGCAGCAGACGATCCATTTGAGAGCCTGCGCTAGCGCTTTGTCGTCTCCCAAGAGATTTGGCGCGTAAGTGAAGTCGTGGCATGCTGAGGCATTCCGCGACTTTTTTTCTTTTGCACGTAATTTTGAGAGGAGAAGCCTATGCCGGCTGTGTCGTTTTCCCATATTGGCATCACCGTGCCCGATCTGGATCGGGCGGTTGAGTTTTATACCAAAGCCTTTGATCTCTACCTGTTGATGCCGCCTGCCGAGGTTTTGCAGGACAACAGTGCGATTGGCGAGATGTGTGATGATGTGTTTGGCGCAGGATGGGGGCGGTTTCGGATTGCGCATCTGTCCACTGGCGATGGGGTGGGCATTGAGCTGTTTGAGTTTCCCAAGACCGACGACAGCAAGCCGCCGTTTGATTATTGGAAACCGGGGATTTTTCACTTTTGCCTGCAAGACAGCGATCTTGAGGAGCGTGTGAAGCGCATTGAGGCGCTGGGCGGGAAACAGCGGATGCAACAGGTGCGCTACTACTATCCGGATCAGAAGCCCTATCGCATGGTCTATTGTGAGGATCCGTTTGGCAATCTGGTGGAACTCTACAGTCATTCCTATGAGCTGACCTATTCCTCGGGCGCCTACTCCGACGATGCTTGACCTCTGAGCGTGTCCGTGGTGAAGCAAGCGCCACAGAACACGCGGAGGCCAAATGCGGCTCAAACTGGTGATTTTTGATGTGGATGGCACGCTGGTGGATAGCCAGGGGCTGATTGTCGAAGCGATGAACCTTGCCTTTGACGGTGAGGGATTGGCGCCGCCAAGCCGCGAAGACACGCTGTCGATTGTGGGGCTTTCGCTGGATATGGCGATGTTCAAGCTACTGCCAGAGGCGGATGCCGCGCTGCGGGTACGTTTGGTGGACGGCTATAAGCAGGGATACATGCATCGGCGCGCAGAGACAGGTGTGGCCCAGTCATCGCCGTTCTTTGCCGGTGCACGCGATGTTTTGGAGCGGCTGCGAGCGCAGGACGATGTGCTGCTGGGCGTGGCCACGGGCAAGTCGCGGCGCGGGCTCGACAAGTTGATTGAAGGTCATGGCTTGCAGGGCATGTTTGTCACCACGCAGGTGGCCGATGACCATCCGTCCAAACCACATCCGTCGATGATCACAACAGCGCTGGCGGAAACCGGTGTGGATGCGCGGGATGCGTTGATGATTGGCGACACAAGTTACGACATGGAGATGGCCGCCGCCGCCGGTGTGGCTGGCATTGGTGTGGGGTGGGGCTATCACGCGCGGGATGCGCTGGGCGCAGCTCATCGTATCGTTGAGGATTTTGCGGCGTTGGAAAATGCGCTGACACAGATTTGGGAGGGTCAGCCATGAGCGAATGGGCCAAGAAACGATTTTGGAAAGAGACAACCTATGAGGCCACAGAAGGCGGTTACAAAGTGTTGTTGGACGGGCGCGGCGTAAAAACCCCGGCCAAGGCGCCGCTGGTTGTGCCCACCGAGGCGATGGCCAAGGCTGTTGTGGAAGAGTGGGATGCGCAGGACGAGAAAATCGATCCGAGTACCATGCCGGTTACCCGCTCGGTGAATGCGGCCATCGACAAGGTTGCGGTGCAGCACGGTGAAGTGGCGGATATGTTGGCGGAGTACGGTGGCAGCGATTTGGTCTGTTATCGCGCCACAACTCCCGAAGAGTTGATCGCCCGTCAGGCGGCGGCCTGGGACCCGCTTCTGGACTGGGCCGCAGAGACTTTTAACGCCCGATTGAAGCCGGTTGCCGGGGTGATGTTTGAAGCGCAGGACGCTGACGCGCTAAGCAAGCTTAGCGAGAAAACACACGGCTTTGACAGCTTCGAGTTGGCCGCGTTCCATGATCTGGTGGGCATCTCCGGATCGCTGATCATCGGATTCGCCGCAACCTGTGATTTGCACCCGATCGAAACGCTTTGGGAACTCTCCCGAATCGACGAGCAATGGCAGGAAGATCAGTGGGGACGCGACGAGGACGCCGCAGAAGAAGCGGAGAAGAAAAGGCAAGCGTTTATGCACGCTTACACCTTCTACAAGCTGAGCAAAGACTGAGCGTTTTGCATGTAAAACAAGGTCAAGAGGCTGATAGCGCAAGCATTGATAGTATTGCGTGATGGACCTCTTGACGTTTGGCGATGAATGCGACCAAACTGAACACCGATGTGAGGGGGGTGTAATCTCTGATCATCTACTTTCGGTCTAACAGGACCAAAAACCACCCGGGATAGGGTGGACAACAGGAAGAGGTAAAAATGAAAAAATCCGTAGTTTTCGGTGCACTGACAGTTGCTGGCCTGGCGGCCGGTGCAGCTGCTGCTGGCACGCTTGACGATGTTAAAGCGCGCGGCAAGCTGAACTGTGGTGTGACCACCGGTCTGGTTGGCTTCGCGGCACCTGACGCAAACGGCGAATGGATGGGGTTCGACGTTGGTGTGTGCCGTGCAGTGGCAGCCGCTGTACTGGGCGACCCGAAAGCGGTCGAGTTTGTTCCGACCACCGGTAAGACCCGCTTCACCGCGCTGGCTTCCGGCGAGATCGACATGCTGGCACGTAACACCACATGGACATTCTCCCGTGACGTAGACCTGAAGTTCACCTTTGTTGGCGTGAACTACTATGACGGTCAGGGCTTCATGGTTCCAAAAGAACTGGGTGTGTCCTCCGCGAAAGAACTGGACGGCGCAACCGTTTGTATCCAAACCGGTACCACCACCGAGCTGAACCTGGCGGATTTCTTCCGTTCCAACAACATCAGCTACGAGCCGGTTCCAATCGAAACCAACGCAGAAGCTCAGCAGCAGTATCTGGCAGGCGCATGTGACGTGTACACCACCGACGCATCCGGTCTGGCGGCGACACGTGCGACCTTCGAAGATCCATCTGCGCACGTTCTGCTGCCAGAAATCATCTCCAAAGAGCCTCTGGGCCCACTGGTGCGTCACGGCGACGACAACTGGGGTGACGTGGTTCGCTGGTCCCTGAACGCTCTGATCACTGCAGAAGAGCTGGGTGTGACCTCCGCAAACATCGGTGAGATGGCTGCAGGCACCAACAACCCAGAAATCAACCGTCTGCTCGGCACCGAAGGCAACCTGGGCGAGATGCTCGGCCTGAGCGCTGACTGGGGCAAAAACGCTGTAATGGCGGGCGGCAACTACGGTGAGCTGTTTGAAGGCAACATCGGTGAATCCACTCCGATCGGTCTGGCCCGTGGCCTGAACGCTCAGTGGACCGACGGCGGCCTGATCTACTCCCCGCCCTTCCGCTAAACACATCACGGAAAGGGCGCGGTTCATACCGCGCCCTTTTCGCATTGAAGACCCACAACAATAATCGGCCATGGCGCAACGACGCCCATAATTAACCGGCCGACGAACGGGGAAGATCCTATATGACCACTCTGACCGACCCTCCCAAGGAGTCGTTCCGGCTGTCTATGCTGATCAACGATACGCGCTATCGCTCGTTGACGTTCCAAGCAATTGCAGCCGTCGCTCTGGCGCTGGCGATTTGGTATCTGGGCAACAACCTTATCCAGAACCTTCGGGCCGCCGGCCTCAATATTTCTTACAGTTTTCTCGGCGATCCAGCTGGTTATGACATCAACCAGCGTCTTGTCGAATATGACAGCCAATCCAGCCATGCGCGCGCCGCGCTTGTCGGTGTTCTGAACACTATTCTGGTGGCGTTTCTGGCCTGTGTCACCGCGACCATATTTGGTGTGATCGCCGGTGTTCTGCGCCTGTCCAACAACTGGATCGTGTCCAAGTTGATGGCCGTCTACGTGGAAATCTTCCGCAACATTCCGGTGCTGATCTGGATCATCATCATCTTCACCATCATGACCGCGGTCATGCCTGGACCACGCGAGTTCCGGGGCGACAACGCGACGTCGAGCATGGTGCTGGACCTGTTTGCCTTCACCAACCGGGGTGTCTACATCCCGATGCCGTTCTTTGAGAACGGGCTGTTTGGCAGTGCAACGCTGAACTGGGTTCTGGTGCTGCTGGTTGCGGCTGGGTCGTGGTACGCGGTGCGGACCAACAACGCCCGGGCCGCGAATGTGCAGGCTGAGACCGGTGTGCGTCCTAAGACACTATGGATCAACCTGGCGATCTGGCTGGTGCCGTTTATTGCCTTGATGTTCATCATGGGTCTGAGCTGGGAAGTGCCGGAACTGAAAGGCTTTAACTTCAAAGGCGGCATCAAAGTTGGCGGTCCTCTGATCGCGCTGTGGTTTGCGTTGTCGATCTACACCGGTGCCTTCATTGCGGAAAACGTGCGTGCTGGTATTCAGGCTGTGTCTAAAGGCCAGACCGAGGCGGCCTCTGCACTGGGTTTGCGCCCTCGTCGCGTGATGAACCTCGTGATCCTGCCACAGGCTTTGCGGGTGATCATTCCGCCGTTGATCTCTCAGTATCTGAACATCACTAAGAACTCCTCTCTGGCGATTGCCGTGGGCTATGCGGATATCACCGCGACGCTGGGGGGCATTACGCTCAACCAGACCGGCCGCGCGATTGAATGTGTGCTCCTGCTGATGTTGTTCTATCTCACCGCGTCGTTGCTCATCTCTATGGCGATGAACGTCTACAACGCATCCGTTAAGTTGAAGGAGCGCTGAGATGTCTGATCAAAACAACAACTCCATCGCTTTTGTCGCCACCGAAACCATCCCGGAAAGCCCGCCCCCGGCGCGTGAGACCGGTGTGGTGAAATGGATGCGGGAGAACCTGTTCTCCTCTATTCCGAACAGCATCCTGACAATTGTGGCGCTGCTACTGATCTATTCGGTGCTGAAAAACACGTTGCCGTGGATTTTCAACGGCCTTTGGACCACCTCGTCTCTCGCGGAATGTCGGGAGATTCTGGACGGCACCACAGGCGCCTGTTTCTCGGTGCTGACCGAGCGTTGGAACCAGCTGATCTATGGGTTCAAATACCCGGTGGATGAATACTGGCGTCCAAATGTGGCCTTTGTGCTGATGCTGGTCGCCATTGCGCCGGTCTTGTTCTTTGACCTGCCGCGCAAGCTGTTGATCTTCACTGCGCTCTATCCGTTTGTGGCCTTTTGGCTGATCTGGGGTGGCACCATTCTCGCACCGCTGGTTGCGTTGGTTGGCTTTGTCGCTGCGGGCGCGTTTTTCCAGAAATTCGGTCGCAACAACTTTGCTCTTGGCTTCTTTGGAGCCGTGGTCATTGCGTTGATCATCTGGGCGCTTGGCGGGGCGATGATTCCGGAAGGTGCGTCTGACAGCGCATTGCTGCCGGCTGTGCCGAGCCGCGACCTTGGTGGCTTTATGCTCAACATGATGCTGGGTCTGACCTGTGTGTCGTTGTCGGTGCCGCTGGGGATTGCCTTGGCGTTGGGCCGTCAGTCTGACATGCCGCTGATCAAAGGCATCTGCGTTGTCTTCATCGAATTTGTGCGGGGGGTTCCGCTGATCACGCTGTTGTTTGTGGCGTCGGTCATGCTGTCCTACTTCTTCCCGCCGGATGCGACGGTGGACCTGTTCCTGCGGGTTGTGATCATGATCACGCTGTTCTCGGCGGCCTATATTGCCGAGGTGGTACGGGGTGGTCTCGCCGCGTTGCCAAAAGGGCAGTATGAGGCGGCTGACAGCCTTGGGCTGGACTATCCGCAGGCGATGCGTCTGATCATTCTGCCGCAAGCGTTGAAGATCTCGATTCCGGGTATCGTGAACGTGGCGGTGGGCTTGTTCAAGGACACAACCCTCGTGTCGGTCATCTCGATGTTCGACCTCGTGGGGATGATCCGTGGGCCGATCCTCGCATCTACCGAATGGAACGGCGTTTACTGGGAACTTTTCGGCTTTGCCGCCGCCCTGTTCTTCGTCGTTTGCTACGGCATCTCTCAATATTCCCAGTGGCTTGAGCGCAAGCTGCACAAAGGCCACTAAGAAGGAGTTCACAATATGTCTGAACTTATGTCTGATCGCGAAATCGACCGCTCCAAGATGCATGTGGGCAGCGAAGTCGCCATTCAAATCTCCAACATGAACAAGTGGTACGGGTCTTTCCACGTGCTGCGCGACATCAACCTGACCGTCAATGAAGGTGAGCGGATCGTGATTGCGGGGCCATCCGGCTCCGGTAAATCGACCCTGATCCGCTGTATCAACCGTCTGGAAGAGCACCAGTCGGGCGACATCATCGTGGATGGTACCGAGCTGTCCAACGACCTCAAGAACATCGACAAGATCCGGTCCGAGGTTGGCATGTGCTTCCAGCACTTCAACCTGTTCCCGCATCTGACGATCCTTGAGAACTGTACGCTGGCGCCGATCTGGGTGCGCAAAACACCCAAGAAAGAAGCCGAAGAGATCGCGATGCACTTCCTTGAGAAGGTGAAGATCCCGGATCAGGCTCTGAAGTATCCAGGTCAGTTGTCCGGTGGTCAGCAGCAGCGTGTGGCGATTGCCCGTTCGCTGTGCATGAAGCCGCGCATCATGCTGTTTGACGAACCAACCTCGGCGCTTGACCCGGAGATGATCAAAGAGGTGCTCGACACCATGATCGAACTGGCGGAAGAGGGCATGACCATGCTCTGCGTGACCCACGAGATGGGCTTTGCCCGTCAGGTGGCGAACCGTGTGATCTTCATGGACCAGGGCCAGATCGTGGAGCAGAACGAACCGGAAGAGTTCTTCAACAACCCGAAGAGCGAACGGACCCAGTTGTTCCTGAGCCAGATTCTGGGTCACTGATCCCGAACACAGATCAAAAAGAAGGCCGGGCATTTGCCCGGCCTTTTGCGTTTAGCTATGGCTTTCAAACACTTCTGTACGGCCATCTGGATGGATCAGCAGGGTGTCATAAGGCTCGACCTCGCCGCCCACTTCCATGCCGGGAGAGCCCATGGGCATACCCGGCACAGTGATGCCACGTGCACTGGGGCGCTCGGCGAGAAGACGGCGAATGTCGGATGCCGGTACGTGGCCCTCAACAAGATAGCCGTCGATCAAGCCTGTGTGGCAAGAGGAGGTCTCATCCGTCAGGCCCAGGCGGGCTTTGATGTCCCAGAGCTGTTCATCCGGGATTGCGTGGCTCTCGACAATGAACCCTTCCGCGCGCAGGTGGTCTTCCCAAGCACCACAGCAGCCGCAAGTAGGGGATTTTACAACCTTGATGGTAGGGGTGTCGGCCATGGCGGGAAGACTGGCGAGAGGCAGGCTGGCGGCGGCCAGCAGAAAGGCGCGGCGGTGCATGAGGGGCTCCTTGTTTGGCGTTGTTGGACAGATAGGCACCAGCAAACGGTGGCGCAATGCGCTGGATCAAGTGGCGTCTTCTTGCGCAGCGATGACCTCGCGGGGGATTGCGAAGTCTATCACTGTGCCTTGCGAGAATTTCACGTCGGACCAGCTGTGGAGATCAAAGTGAAACACGGTGGTGGCGCAGGTGGGATAGTCCGAGAAGCGCGGGTCGCTGGCCTGATTTTGGGCCAGCATTTCAGCGAAGTAGGCGATGCCCGGGTTGTGCCCCAGCATCAGGATGGTGTTGGCCTCTGCGGTTTGCAGAACATGCAGCATGACGTCCGCACCGGCGTGATAGAGGGCATCCTCGTAGCGGGTTGTGGCCGCAGTGATGCCTAGTCGGGCATAGGTCTCGCGGGTGCGTTCTGCGGTGGAGCAGAGCAGCTCCTCAGGCAAATAGTCTTTGTCTTTGAGCCACTTGCCCATCGCGGCGGCGGAGGTGCGGCCGCGTGCGTTGAGAGGGCGGGCGTGATCCGGTTGCATGAAGTCGTCCCAGCTTGATTTGGCGTGGCGCATCAGGATCAGGGTACGGCTCATGGATGAAAGGACCTCATATGTAAGGCGGATTGCGCGTCGGTGCGCTCGGCTTTGCCTGAGTGTGGACAGGCGCGGCGGGCAATGCAACCGCGGGACATGCAGTCGGAGCCTTCTTGGGTGTCCAAGAAGGCGTGGCAAGCAGCGACCTTGTAGCCGGTTTCTGCGCTGAGCGCGTCCACCGGACAGGTCGTGGTGCAGGGGGCCTTACAGGTGAGGCAGGGAGAGGGCATATCCTGCTGAGGTAAAGGGATTTCTGTCGGCAAGATCAGCGCCCCACGTAGGGAGATCATCAGGCCCACTTCGGGGTGCACCATCATGCCGACGGGGCTTTGGAAGAACGGTCCGCTGTCCAAGGCCCAACGAATGAACGGCGGATAGGGCGGGCCGTCGGAGGGGAATTGGCATGTTCCGCCAAACTCGTGGGCGAGATTGCCAACCACCCGTTTGGACCACCGGTCGACTGGATGCTTTTCACCGTCCAGATATTCTGGCGACGCGCTAAATGCGGCCCAAAAAGCCGGGCCGGTGCCAAAGAGCACAATGGTTTTGCCGTCCTCATGCAGCGCCCCCATGGTGAGCAGGCCCGCGTTTGCGGCGGCAGCTTGGATGGCGTCCAGCGTCATTTTGCACGGAAGGGGAGGCGCAGGCTCCAGGAAAGTTTGGTGGGGCGGGTATCTTGCCACTCTAATCCGATGGTCATCTCATTATGTCCTGCACGGGGTTGCGCGATATAGGTTCCCAGCGCGCGGTCCCAGATCGACAGGGCAAAGCCATAGTTGCTGTCGTGCTCGTCCCGAAGCACCGAATGATGCACACGATGCATGTCGGGTGTGACCAAAACAAGCCGGATCAAACGGTCGAGTTTGGCGGGCAGGTGGATGTTGGCGTGGTTGAACAACGCGGTGCCGTTGAGCAGGATTTCAAACACCAGCACGGCCAGCGCGGCAGGACCAAGCAGATAGATCAGGCTGATTTTGAGCCCCATCGACAGCGCAATTTCCACCGGATGGAAGCGAATGGCGGTGGTGACATCAAAGTCTGGATCCGCGTGGTGCACCCGATGCAGGCGCCACAGGAGCGGGATTTTGTGGGTGATAAGGTGTTGCAACCAAATGGCAAAATCCAGGATCAGGATTGCCAAAATGAACTCAATTGCGACGGGGAGGTGCAAGATGTTGAACAGACCCCAGCCGTTGGATTGGGCATCAGAGGCCGCGCCGACGGCGAGCAAGGGCAAAGCGATGGCCAGGGCGCGAAGGGTTAAGGTGTTGAGGGCAGACAGCCCCCAGTTGGTCATCCAGCGGCGGGATTTGGACCAGTTCAACGGTCGACGTGGGGCCAACGTTTCGATCCCAGCGAGTAGGATGAAGAGGCCAAAGAAAACGCTCAGGCGGATCAGAAGCTCGTGTTGCATTAAGAGGCATCCATAGTGGTGGCCTCTCAATATATTTATTTTTCAGAATGTGAAAAGGGGCGGTGTTAGTCGGCTCGGATCATCGAGCCTGCACCATGTTCGGTGAAGAGCTCCAGCAGGCAAGCATTGGGGGCGCGGCCGTCCAGAATGACCACAGCGCGCACGCCTTTTTCGATGGCGGCAAGGGCTGTTTCGGTCTTGGGGATCATGCCACCAGCAATCACGCCTTCTTCAGTAAGGTCGCGGATTTGTTGCGCTTTTAGCTCTGTCAGAACTTCGCCTTCGCCGTTCTTCACACCGGCTACATCAGTCAGCAGCAGAAGGCGGTCCGCTTCCAAGGCTCCGGCAATGGCGCCGGCGGCAGTGTCGCCGTTGATGTTGTAGGTTTCGCCGTTGCGGCCCGCGCCCAAAGGCGCGATCACCGGAATGGTGTCATTGGCAAAGAGTTCGTGCAGAATCGCTGGGTTCATGTCGGCCGGGGTGCCGACAAAGCCGAGGTCTGGGTTGGTTTGGTCACAGACAATCAGGTTGGCGTCTTTGCCAGACAGACCAACCGCTTTGCCGCCCTGACGGTTGATCGCAGAGACGATGCGTTTGTTGACCACACCGGACAAAACCATCTCCACCACTTCGACAGTTGCGGCGTCGGTGACGCGTTTGCCGTTCACAAAATCGGATTTGATTTCAAGACGTTCCAGCATCGCGTTGATCATCGGACCACCGCCGTGCACGATCACCGGGTTGATGCCCACCTGGCGCATCAGAACCACGTCGCGAGCAAAATCATCCATGGCTTCGTCGCTGCCCATGGCGTGTCCGCCAAGCTTAATAACCACGGTCGCACCGGTGTAGCGCTGCAGGTAGGGCAGGGCTTGGGACAGGGTGCGGGCGGTGGCGATCCAATCGCGGTTCATATCTTGTGTCTTCATGTTGGCTGGCCTCTTTGTCAGAGCGTGTTAACCGCTCTTGTCAGGAGTGCCAAGACGCACCGGAGGGTTGATGTGCCGATTTGGTAAAAAAGGGGCAAATTAACCCGATTTGGCACATCAGTATTGCGTCGGTATCACGACTGTTTTGCGGAGGTGGGGCTGTTTGTTAACAACAGCGTCTTAACGCGCATGCACGGAGGGTGCGGCGGAGGGGACAAAATGCGGTGTCAGCTCTTTGATCACCAGATCGGTGACCCCGTTCTCAAACAGGTCCTGAAAGTCATGCAAGGCGTCACTGTTCAAGAAGAGTTGCCAGTCGCGACGACTTTCCCAGCGGTGGAACAGAATGAATTGTCCCGGATCACCGGTGCCGGTGTGGACGTCAAAACGCAGGCAGTTTTGCTCGTTCAGCACCCGTTGGGCGAGGCGCAGCAATCCCTTGCGCACGCGGGTGCGGTTGGGCGAGTCGAGATAAAAGGACGCCATAATTGTAACGGTCATCTGAAAGCCTTTGCCGATTCTTTGCAGACAGCGGTAATGCGCCAAGCCTGCGTCGGAAAAGTTTACTTAACAGTGAAAGAAAATGGCGCCTTCGCCTTAAAGGTGAGATAATTTTAGAGATGTCGGTTATTGAGTGTTTAACTTGCCAACGCGAAGCAGGTGGAGCGCCGTGGGCGCAAGGGGGCCTGTTTGGCCACGGTGAGGTCTGACAGCAGGCCGTACACCTCGGTTTGAAACGCAAAATGCGCCTCGGAGTTGAGGTAGGCTTGCCAGGCCGCGGCATTGTCCCACTTTTGTTGGATGTGGAATTCGGACGGGGAATCCGCAAGGGTTGTGGCGGCATAGCTGATACAGCCCGGCATATTGCAGGCGCGGGCGGCCAGCGTTTTTAAGGCGCTGGCCACGTGATCTGCGTCACGCTCATCCGTTGAGAAGGAGACCACCACTGTCTCTCTCATTGATCCACTCCATACCGATTTCAAACGGTTTCACCCCGAAACACATTCGACTGGATGGATATATGAGCAGGGGGTAAACGGTAAAGGCACAGAGTGTCTTAGATTTTAGACAATCTGTTTGCAGCCGTGCGAACATGTAACGCCTTCAGAGGGTTACTTACGCGGGGTATGCAATTTGCGCAGGGCCCATTTCAGATCCCCTTGCAGGGTTTTGAAGGCGCGACTGTCGGTTTCGTCTTTGCGGCCGATCAGAACATAGTCCCAGCCAGCTTGGCCGTGGGTTGGGAGAATCGCGCGGGCGACTTCGCGCATCCGGCGTTTGGCGCGGTTGCGGGCAACGGCGTTGCCCACTTTCTTGGAGCAGGTGAATCCGACGCGGATGACGGAAGGATCGATGTCTTCGTCGTCGCGGCGTTTGCGGGCCTGGATCATCATCGCCTTAGTGCCTTGCTTGCGGGCACGGGCGGCGGCGAGGAAGTCGCTGCGTTTTTTAAGGACGGGCAGGGCAGGCTGCGCACAAACGGAAACCGCCGGAGACGTTGTCCCGTTGGAGGCTGTGCCTTCCTGTGGGGTCTCCGGCGGTGTCATTTTTCTAAACGGCCTGTTCAGGCAGTCGTGCGCTTATGCGCTCAGCGACTTACGACCGCGTGCGCGGCGTGCGTTCAGGATCTTGCGGCCAGCTTTGGTGGCCATGCGCGCACGGAAGCCGTGGCGGCGTTTACGAACCAGGTTCGAAGGTTGGTAGGTGCGTTTCATCGCTCCGTCTCCGTCATGTTGTTTCAGTGGGCCCCGGCGCGAGATTCGCGGTGCCTATCTATTCGAAGACCGGTCTTTAGACGGGCCTGCCGGATAAGTCAAACGTCAGATGGGGGATTTTTGGCAAAAAGGCAAGGTCCGGAGAGGAAACTGTGCGAATGAAACGCCTCTTCCTTCAATGGGCTGTTTTCTGCGTGGTTTGGTGTCTTTCAAAAGGGGCGTCTGAAACAATCGGCGGCTTTGAGACGGACTTCCAAGTGGCAATATTACAAGTCATTTGTCGCATTGTTACGGTTAACCAAGAATTCCTCACGAAACGTGGCGTCGTGATCAAGCGCCCGTGAGGTCTCTGTTGTTTTACCAATACGTCAGCCATGTTGGGGTAAGACCAAGAAAACGGATCAAAGATGTCTGATGTGACGGATACTTCGCAAGAAGCCAAATCCAAATTGGCGCGTATGCTGCCGCTGGCAGCGCTTGTCGCCGGGGCTGTGTTGGGTGCTTATGTTTTGGGGGACTACCTGAGTTTTGAAGCCTTGCGCGATAATCGCGAGATGCTGATTGGCTACCGTGATGCGCATTACGCGCTTGCTGTTGTGGTGTTCATGGCGATTTATGTGGTGATCGCGGGGTTCTCTTTGCCGGGGGCCACCATCGCGACGCTGACCGGCGGCTTTCTGTTTGGCACCTTTCCTGGGGTGTTGTTCAACGTAGGCGCGGCGACGATTGGCGCCACGGTGGTATTTCTGGCCGCGCGATGGGGGCTTGGCGACCGGTTGGCAGCGAAGATGGATGCCAGCGAGGGAAAGGTGAAAGCGATCAAGGACGGAATTGATGAGAACCAGTGGTCGATGCTGTTCATCATCCGTCTGGTGCCTTTGGTGCCTTTCTTTGTGGCTAACCTGATCCCAGCCCTCGTGGGCGTGCCGCTGTGGCGTTATGTGGTGTCCACTTTCATTGGCATTATTCCCGGTGGGCTGGTGTACACGTCAGTGGGTGCCGGATTGGGCGAGGTGTTTGCCCGTGGCGAGACGCCGGATCTGGGCATTATTTTTGAGCCACATGTGTTGTTGCCGATCCTTGGCCTGGCGGCGCTGGCGTTCCTGCCGGTTGTGCTCAAACTCATTCGCGGCAAAGAGGCGCTGTAAATCATGGAACAGATCAAGACGGATGTGCTGGTCATCGGGGCTGGCTCTGGTGGGTTGTCTGTGGCGGCTGGGGCAAGCCAGATGGGGGCCAGCGTGGTGCTGCTGGAAGGCCACAAGATGGGCGGCGATTGCCTGAACTTTGGCTGCGTTCCCAGCAAGGCCCTGCTGGCGAGCGCCAAAATGGCGCATCAGCAAACCAAGGGCGGCGCCTTTGGTGTGCCTGATCAGGTGCCGCAGGTGGATTATGCGGCGGCCAAGGCGCATGTGGCGGATGTGATTGCCCAAATTGAACCGATGGACAGCGTGGAGCGGTTTGAAGGCTTTGGCGTGCGAGTGATCCAGGAATACGGGCATTTCATCAGCCCGTCGGTGGTGCAGGCCGGGGATCATCAGATCACGGCACGGCGCGTGGTGATTGCCACCGGGTCCAGCCCGCTGGTGCCGCCGATCCCCGGGTTGGATCAGGTAGACTATCTGACCAATGAAACCCTGTTTGAGATGACGGAGACGTCGGAGCATCTGTTGATCATTGGCGGCGGGCCAATTGGTATGGAGATGGCGCAGGCGCATGTGCGGTTGGGCGTCAAGGTCACTGTAATCGAGGGCGCCAAGGCGCTCGGACGGGATGATCCGGAGATGGCGGCAATTGTGCTGGAGCGGCTGCGTGGCGAAGGTGTGGAGATTGCCGAGGACGCGATGGCGAAGGCGGTGACCCAGAAAGATGGCGTGATCACGGTTGAGGCGCAGGATGGGCGCAGCTTTAGCGGCTCCCATCTGTTGGTGGCCGTGGGGCGCAAAGCCAATATGGCGCGGCTCAATCTGGAGGCCGCAGGGATCGAGACCCACAAGACCGGGATTTCGGTGGATGCCTCGCTGAAGACCTCCAACAAGAAGGTCTATGCCATTGGCGATGTCGCGGGTGGCGCGCAGTTCACCCATGTGGCGGGCTATCAGGCCGGGGTGATCATCCGGTCCATGCTGCTTGGGCTGCCGGCCAAGGCGCGCACAGATCACATTCCTTATGCGACTTACACCGACCCAGAGCTGGCGCAGGTTGGGCTGACCGAGGCGGAGGCGCGGGCGCAGTATGGCGACAAGCTGACCGTGACGCGGTTTGAGAGCCACCACAACGACCGGCTTATTGCCGAGCGCAATGCCTATGGACTGATCAAGGCGATGGTGGTGAAAGGCCGCCCGATGGGAGTGTCGATTGTCGGGCCGCAGGCGGGGGAGTTGGTGAATCTGTGGTCGCTGGTGATTGCCAATAAACTGAAGATGAGCGCGGTGGCGGGGATGGTGTCGCCCTATCCTACGGTGGGCGAAATCAACAAGCGGGTTGCAGGGGCCTATTTCTCGCCGCAACTGTTTGATAATCCTAAGGTGAAACGGGTGGTTGGCTTGGTGCAACGCTGGCTGCCGTAACCAGAACGGTCGCGAAACATGCTCAACACGCTTTCAGGTCGGTTCCTGATCCTGACGGTCATCTTTGTGATGCTGGCGGAAATCCTGATCTTTGTGCCGTCGATTGCGCGCTATCGGGAAGACTATCTGTTGCTGCGGTTGGAGCGGGCGCAGATTGCCTCGCTTGCGCTTCTGGCGGATGACATGATTGATGTGGAGCTGGAGCAGGAGCTCTTGAAAAACGCGGGCGTGTATAACGTGGTGTTGCGGCGCGATGAGATGCGGCAGTTGATCTTGAGCTCTCCCATCCCGGAGCCGATCAGCGCGACCTATGACATGCGCAGCGCCACGGCGGGCGTGTTGATCAAAGACGCGATGATGCAGCTGTTTGAGACCCGCAACCGTGTGGTGCGGGTGATTGGCGCGCCGGTGCAGGACGCCGGGCTGTTGATCGAGGTGACGATGGACACCGCAGAGCTGCGCATGTCGATGATTGACTACGGTGTGCGCATTCTGGCGCTGTCTGCGGTGATCTCGGTGGTCACGGCATTTTTGCTGTTTCTGGCGGTGCGGGCCATTTTAGTTCGCCCGATCAAAGGCGTGGTCGGCTATATGCAGACCTATGCCGCGGCCCCGGAGGATGCGCGCAGTCTGATTAAGCCGCAAGCCGGTGTGACGGAATTGCGGGAGGCGGAAGAGGCCTTGCTGGCGTTGCAGACAGAGTTGACAGCTTCGCTCAAACAGCGGGAACGGTTGGCACAACTGGGCGGCGCGGTGGCTAAGGTGAGCCATGATCTGCGCAATATCCTGACCTCGGCGCAGCTGTTCACCGATCGCATTGAAAGCAGTGAAGACCCGCTTGTGCGGCGGTTGGCGCCCAAACTGGTGAACTCGATCACCCGCGCGGTGCATCTGTGTGAAAGTACTTTGGCGTTTGGCAAAGCTGAGGAGCCTGCGCCGACGCTGACGCGGTTTGCGTTGAGTGAGACCGTGGGTGATGTGATCGCCTCTGAACGGCTGGCGGTGGAAGACTACGACCTGAGCTTTGGCGAGGATATTCCGGCGGGCATGATGGTTCGGGCCGATCCGGAGCAGATGTTCCGGGTGGTGAGCAATCTGGTGCGCAATGCGCGGCAGGCGATTGTGGCGAGCGGGCAGCCGGGTGAGATCGCAGTGAGTGCCACGGAAAATGACGACTCATGGCTGATCACGGTGAAAGACACCGGGCCGGGGTTGCCGCCCAAAGCACAGGAACACCTCTATCAACCGTTCCAAGGCGGGATTCGCAAAGGCGGGTCCGGTTTGGGGCTGGCAATTTCCTCAGAATTGGTGCGCGGACACGGCGGAATGCTCACGCTTTCAGAGACCGGCGCGGGCGGAACAACCTTTGAAATATGCCTTCCGAAAGGGGAAGTGGCGATAAAATGATTTTTCTTCGTTTTAGCCCTTGCGCCCCCTGAGAGTTCACTTTAAACCGCCCCTCACACCGCGCTCTGGTAGCTCAGCTGGATAGAGTACTTGACTACGAATCAAGGGGTCGGGGGTTCGAATCCTCCCCAGAGCGCCACTATACTCCCCACAGAATAGTGACATATCCAGCTTCCATACATTGACGTTTTACGCCCTGTTTTGCAGGCGGATTTGCGCGTGGTTTGCCTTTGTGTTGATGTCTAGGGCAGGTCCACTTCGGGAATCATCTGCTTCAAACGCTCGCCTGCAAAATCCAGGAAGGCGCGGACTTTGGGGGCGACCAGTTTGCTTGGCGGGTAGACCAAATGCACTGCCCAAGGCGGTGGCAGGAAAGGTTGCAGAAGCGGCACCAACTCGCCGCGCTTAAGTTGTTCATCAACCGTATAAGACAATGCCATAGTGATGCCTTCTCCGTCGATGGCGGCGGCAAGAGCTGTGGGGGCATCGTTGACCTCAAAGCGCGGGGTGAGCTGCACATGTCCACGGGTGCCACCGGAGTTATAGTGCCAGTCGTGGCTGGGCAATATTCCGGTGAACCCAATCATCGTATGCCGTTTCAGATCGGGAGGCACTTTGGGGGTGCCATGTCGGGCGAGATACGCCGGGCTGGCGACAAACAGGCGGCGCACGTGGCCAAGGCGCTTTGCCATCAAGTTTGAGTCCGGCAGGTTGCCGATGCGGATGGCCACATCAATGCCTTCCTCCACAAGATTGGTGACCCGATCCACGGCGATCAGAGACACGGACATGCGCGGGTGCGCCTCCAGAAAGGCGCGCACGACAGGGCCTGCTATCAGGCGGCTGAAGGTCATAGAGCAGGATACGGTGAGATGGCCCTGGGCGATGCCCATCTGGCCCACAGCCTGCTTTTCCGCGTCATCAATTTCGGAGAGCAGGCGGCGGGTGGCCTCCAGAAAGCTGCTGCCCGCATCGGTTAGAGAGAGTTGCCGGGTGGAGCGGGTCAACAGTTGCACGCCCAGCCGCGCCTCCAGTGCGTTCATGGTGCGGGTCACGGCGGGCGGGGACATACGCAACTTGTTGGCGGCCTGCACAAAGCTGCCGGTGTCATTGATGGCCGCGAAGACCTCCATCTGTAGGATGCGATCCATTTGTTCCACTTTCTGAAATAGTGACTTTCAAGATCGGCATATTATTCCGAAATAGCAAGGACGCTATCTGTCCTCTTGTCAAAAGCGACACCGCCACACCCTGGCGCAGCGTTCATAACGAGGGATACAGATATGAAACGGAATGATCTTAAACAGAGTTTGCTCACCGGCTTGGTCACGCTTGGCCTCGGGGCGCAGCTGACGTCTTTGCCAACACTGGCGCAGGCCGGGCAGTTGCCGCAAGCTGAGGCTGCGGTCACCTACAACACGGTCACCATCGAGGGACAGGAGATTTTCTACCGCGAGGCTGGTCAGGCAGACGCACCGGTTGTGCTGTTGTTGCATGGGTTCCCTACCTCGTCTCAGCAGTACCGCAACCTGATCCCGGAGTTGGCGGAAGACTATCGGGTGATTGCGCCGGACTATCCGGGATTTGGCGCCAGTGCGATGCCGGGTCGGGCAGCGTTTGACTACAGCTTTGCCACCTATGCCTCGCTGATGGATGGGTTCACCGATGCCTTGGCCTTGGACAGCTACAGTCTCTACGTGATGGATTACGGCGCGCCGGTGGGTTACCGGCTGGCGTTGAAGGAGCCAGAGGCGGTTGAGGCGCTGATCATTCAGAACGGCAATGCCTATGACGAGGGCTTGCAGGAGTTCTGGGACGTGTTCCGCACCTATTGGGCGGACGGCGGAGCCGAGGCCCGCGAACCGTTGCGGGACTTTCTGAATGTGACGGCCACGGAATGGCAATATACCCATGGGGTGCCTGAGAGCCATGCGCATCGCCTGAGCCCGGATGCCTGGATGCTGGATCAGGCCTATCTGGACCGGCCGGGCAATCAGGAGATCCAGCTGGATCTGTTTTACGACTACCGCACCAACGTTGATCTTTATCCGGAGTTCCAAGCCTATTTCCGTGCGCATCAGCCGCCGACGCTGATTGTCTGGGGAGAGAATGACTACATCTTCCCGGCGGAAGGGGCTGCGCCCTATTTGCGTGACCTGCCGGAGGCCGAGTTGCACATGATTGATGCGGGGCATTTCATTCTGGAATCGCACGGGCCGGAAGTGGCGGGGCTGATCCGCGCGTTTCTGGATCGAGAAATCAAAGACTAACCCAACGCGGCGCGAGGGGAGCCTCTCGCGTCGTACTTCTCTTCCGCTCGCAAAGGGACTGATACAATGACACCCCGCCCCCATTTCCGCCGTTTACCGGCAAACCGGAGAGAGTCCCGCTGGCCTACAGGCCGGAGGATCATCCCGGCCTGTTCGACCTGGCCCTGTAATCTGTCACTGTCAGAGAAAGGTCCGAGATATGGGACATAAGTTTGCAGAGATTGCCTTTACCGACGCGGTGAAGCGGCACCAGGAGGACGCCGGGACGCGTGCATCCTATGCGCGGATGGAAGCGCGGGAGGATTACAACAATCGGTTGGGCCCGCATGAGGCGCAGTTTATTGCGGCGCGGGACAGTTTTTATATGGCGACGGTCAGCGAGATTGGCTGGCCGTATATGCAGCATCGCGGCGGGCCGGTGGGGTTCCTAAAGGTGCTGGATGAGCGACGGCTGGCGTTTGCCGATTACCGAGGAAATCGACAGTACGTGAGCCTTGGCAATCTCAGTCAAAACGAGCGCGTGTCCCTGTTTTTTATGGACTACCCCAATCGGACGCGGCTGAAGCTGTTGGGGCGGGTACGGGTTATTGCACCGGAGGAGGAGGCGTTGTTGGCGCGGCTGTCACCGGATGCGGGGTATCGCGCCCGGGTGGAGCGTGGGTTTGAGATCACGTTGGTTGGGTTCGACTGGAACTGTCCGCAACACATAACACCACGTTATTCCCAAGCCGAAGTGGAAGGCGAGTTTCTGCGGCTTCAGAACCGGATTCGCGAACTGGAAGACCAATTGGCGGGATCTTAAAGTTTGCGATGGGGGTCGGTGGCGAAAGTCACCGGCCTTTTTTATCCGCGTTTCACCTCTTTGGCGGAGGCCACATAGGGTTGCAGGCTTTCGATAAAGGCGTCGATAAAATCCAGTACAACAGGCGAGGTGGGGCCGGAGGCGGGTTGCAGGATTGAGAGGCGGTGGAAGAGCTGGGGCTTGAACGGGCGGATCACGATGCCGGTGGCGCGGTAGGCTTCTGAGTCCAGTGCGCTGACCACAGAGGCGCCCATGCCCTGGGCTACCATGGTGCAGGCGGTGGTGAACTGGCGCACTTCGATCAGGCTATTGAGTTCCACGCCGTCTTCTGAGAAGGCGCGGGAGAGGTGCTGGTAAAACCGGCTGTCGCGGCGGGTGTGAATCAAGCGCTCTTGGGCGAGGTCGCGCGGGGTGATGTGATCCTGATCCGCCAGCGGGTGGCCAGCGGGGAGGATGCAGGCGGATTTGATGTGCAGATCCTGGCTGCGGGTGGCGGGGTGACCGAGGAAACCGTCGGTGATGCCGCAGTCATATTGCTCACCGATGATCCATTCGAGAATGCGCTCTGGGCGGTCCGGTTCCAGGGTCACGGTGACGTTTGGGCGCTCTTTGAGGAAGTTGACCAAAACGCCGGGCAAGTGGCTGGTGGCGAAGCCGGGCAGGCAGGCGATGCGGACGTGTCCGCCGGTGCGCTCAATCAGGTCGCGGCGCAGATCGTCGAGGTGATCCAGCCCGTCCAGAATACGCTGCACCTCAGCCAGAAGGTAGCGCGAGTCACTGGTGGGTTCGAGCACACCGCGGTGGCGCGTGAAGAGTTCAATGCCGGCAGATTGGGAGAAATCTGAGAGCAAACGGCTTACTGCTGGTTGTGAAACACCCATGCGTTTGGCGGCTTTTGTCATATTGCCGGTTTCGGCCACGGCGCGGAAAGCTTCGAGCTGTCTTAGTTGGAATTTCAATGGCTTATCTCATGTTCGCCGCGATGCGGCATGTTTACTGTTTGGTTAAACTATAACATAGCGTTATGCAATTTGTTATAAATTCTTCACTTGCATTATGGCTTTAACTTTTCAATGATCCCGCCAGCACAGCAGATGGAGGAATTTCCTGTGACTCAATTTAAGACAGTTTTGTTTGGTGCTTTGGCCGCTGGCATGACCGCTGGCATGGCTTCCGCACAAACCGAGATCAACTGGTGGCACGCCATGGGCGGCACCAACGGCGAGCGCGTGGACAAGATTGCGGCGGATTTCAACGCCAGCCAGTCCGAGTACAAAATCGTACCGTCCTACAAAGGCAACTACACCGAAACCATGACCGCTGCTGTGGCGGCGTTCCGCGCCAAAGAGCACCCGCATCTGGTGCAGGTGTTTGAAGTGGGCACCGCAACCATGATGGCCGCCAAAGGCGCGATTTATCCGGTTGAGAAGATGATGGCGGACGCCGGTGAGCCTTTTGACAAAGGCGACTACCTGCCAGCGGTGATTTCCTACTACCAGACCCCAGAGGGCGAACTGCTGTCCATGCCGTTCAACAGCTCCACCCCGGTTCTGTGGTACAACGCGGACGCGCTGAAGGCGGCTGGTGTTGACGCGCCAAAGACCTGGGATGATGTGAAATCCGTTTCCCAAGCGCTGGTCGACAACGGTATGGACTGCGGCATCAGCTTTGGTTGGCAGTCCTGGGTGATGCTGGAGAACTATTCCTCCTGGCACGACAAAGAAATGGGCACCAAAGAGAACGGTTTTGCCGGTTTCGACACCGAGTTCACCTTCAACAAAAACGACAAGCTGGCCGCGCGTCTGGACGACGTGGCAGCGATGTCTGAAGGCAACCTGTTCAAATATGGCGGTCGTCGCGGTGACTCCCTGCCGATGTTCACCAACGGTGAGTGCGGCATGTGGATGAACTCTTCCGCATACTATGGCTCCATCAAATCTCAGGCTGAGTTTGAATTTGGTCAGACCATGCTGCCGCTGGACACCGCAGCTGCGGATGCGCCACAGAACTCCATCATTGGTGGCGCAACCCTGTGGGCGCTGGCCGGTCATGAATCTGAGGAATACAAAGGTCTGGCGAAGTTCATGACTTACCTGTCTTCCCCAGAAGTGCAGGCGTGGTGGCACCAGGAAACTGGCTACGTGCCAATCACCACTGCGGCTTGGGAACTGTCCAAGGACCAGGGTTTCTATGACAGCAACCCAGGCACCGACACAGCGATCAAACAGCTGAGCCTGAACACCCCAACCGCCAACTCCCGCGGCATCCGCTTTGGTAACTTCGTGCAGGTGCGCGACGTGATCAACGAAGAGATGGAAGCGCTGTGGGCTGGTGACAAATCCGCTCAGGAAGCATTGGACGCCGCCGCTGAGCGTGGCAACGCCCTGCTGCGCAAGTTTGAGCGTTCCGCCAAATAAGTGAACCTCCCCTGCGCCCGGCGGACCATTGGTGTTTGCCGGGCGTGTTTCTGTCTAAACGACCCACCCTGACTTGAGGGCCGCATGCTCAAACGCGTCCACTTTCCCACATCTGTCTTGCCCTACCTGCTGGTGGCGCCACAGATTATCATCACGCTGATCTTCTTTATCTGGCCTGCGAGCCAGGCGGTGTATCAGTCTTTCCTGATCGAAGACGCCTTTGGTCTGTCCACCGAGTTTGTGTGGTTTGAAAACTTCCAGATCTTGTTCGAAGACGAGCTCTACCTAGAGACCTTCTGGCGCACGATCGTGTTTTCGGCCGCTGTGGCGGTTCTGTCGATGGGCTCGGCCCTGATCCTGGCGGCCTTTGCCGACCGTGTGGTGCGCGGCGCAACCACCTACCGAACGCTGATGATCTGGCCCTATGCGGTGGCGCCGGTGCTGGCCGGTGCGCTTTGGGTGTTCATGTTCAACCCGACGTTGGGCATCTTCCCATATATCCTTGAATTCATTGGCATCGACTGGAACCATTACCTGAATGGCACCCATGCGATGCTGCTGGTGATCTTTGCCGCCGCGTGGAAGCAGATTGCCTATAACTTCCTGTTCTATCTCGCCGCGATGCAGTCGATCCCGCGCTCTTTGATTGAAGCGGCGGCGATTGATGGGGCAGGGCCGGTGCGCCGGTTCTGGGACCACATCTTCCCGCTGATCTCGCCCACGACCTTCTTCCTGTTGGTGATCAACGCGGTTTACGCCTTCTTTGACACCTTCGGCATCATCCATGCGGTGACCCAGGGTGGTCCGGCCAACAGCACAACGATCCTTGTCTACAAGGTGTTTAACGACGGCTTTGTTGGGCTCGACCTTGGCGGGTCGGCGGCGCAGTCGGTGATCCTGATGATCCTCGTGATCGCAATGACGGTGGTTCAGTTCCGCTATGTCGAAAGAAAGGTGGAATACTGATGGTTGAAAATCGTCGTATCCTTGGGATCATTTCCCACATCGTGCTGATCCTTGGCGTGATCATGGTGGCTTTGCCGATCTGGATCACCTTTGTCGCCAGCACCCATGACGCGGTGCGGATGACGCAGGCGCCGATCCCGATGCTGCCTGGCTCGCATTTCATTGAAAACTTCAAACAGACGCTGTTTGGCGCTGGGCTGTCGGGGTCAGAAGGCGCTCCGGTGTGGCGGATGCTACTCAACTCGCTGGCGATGGCCCTGATGATTGCTTTTGGCAAAATTGCGATTTCGCTGCTCTCGGCCTTTGCGATTGTCTACTTCAAGTTCCCGTTCCGCATGGGGTTCTTCTGGATGATCTTCATCACCCTGATGTTGCCGGTGGAAGTGCGGATTTTACCAACCTTTGAGGTGGTGGCGAACCTAGGCATGCTCAACAGCTATTGGGGCCTGTCGATCCCGCTGATCGCCTCGGCCACGGCCACATTTATGTTCCGGCAGGTGTTCTTGACCATTCCCGATGAGATGCTGGAAAGCGCGCGCATTGATGGAGCTGGCCCGCTGCGGTTCTTCTGGGACATCCTGATCCCGCTCAGCCGGACCAATATCGCCGCGCTGTTTGTGATCCTCTTCATCTACGGCTGGAACCAGTACCTCTGGCCGCTCTTGATCACCACCGACACCGACATGACCACCATTGTGATGAGCATCAAACAGATGCTGGAAGCGGCAGAGCAATCGCCGCAGTGGAACATCATCATGATGACCGCGCTTTTGGCGATGATCCCGCCGGTGTTTGTGGTTGTTGGCATGCAAAGGCTCTTTGTGCAGGGCCTCACTGAAACTGATAAATAACGGGGATCCTGAGAATGGCATCCATTACACTCAAAGACCTTGTCAAAACCTATGGCGATGTCGAAGTCCTGCACCATGTCGAAGGCGAGATCCAGGATGGCGAGTTGATCGTCATCGTCGGCCCGTCGGGCTGCGGTAAGTCCACGCTCTTGCGCATGGTTGCGGGGCTTGAGACCGTGACCTCTGGCGAGATCAGCATTGGTGACACGGTGGTCAACACGCTGGAGCCAGCCGACCGCGACATTGCGATGGTGTTCCAGAACTACGCGCTTTATCCGCATATGTCGGTGCGCGAGAACATGGCCTATGGACTGAAGATCCGCAAAATCTCCAAAGAGGAAATTGAACGCCGTGTGCAAGAGGCGGCGGAGATTTTGGAGATTGGCCAGTACCTTGACCGAAAGCCGCGCCAGCTGTCCGGTGGTCAGCGTCAGCGTGTGGCCATGGGGCGTGCGATTGTGCGCAATCCACAGGTGTTCCTGTTTGATGAGCCGCTGTCCAACCTCGATGCCAAGCTGCGGGTGCAGATGCGTCTGGAAATCCGCAAGCTGCAGCAGCGTTTGGGCGTGACCTCGATTTACGTGACCCACGATCAGGTTGAGGCGATGACGTTGGGCGACCGGTTGATGGTGCTGAATGGCGGCTATGTCGAGCAATTTGGCACGCCGATTGAGCTCTATGACCGCCCGGCCACCGAGTTTGTGGCGGGCTTCATTGGCAGCCCGTCGATGAACTTCCTGCCGGTGGATGCGCAGGGCGGCACTCTGGTGCTGGGTAATGGCGCAACATTGGCGGGCGGTGCGCAGGCCAGTGGCAAGGTCACGCTGGGCGTGCGTCCGGAGCATCTGGTGCAGGATGATGCAGGGGCGATCCGCATTGTTGTGCAGATGGTCGAGCAATTGGGCGCCAACACATTGGTGCACGGGGTTCTGGAAGGCTCCGAGACCGACGTTGTGGCGAGCGTTCCGGGGCATGTCACGAGTGATGCGGGCACGGTGATGCGCTTTTCTGCTGCGGCCGAAGACCTGCACCTGTTTGACGCAACCACAGGCAAGCGGATCGACGCATGACGCAGTTTCCCCAGTTAAACGGTTTTCGCGGTGCGCCCGGATTGGTCCGGCTGGTCGGGCATCGCGGCGCGCGGGGCGTGATGCCGGAGAACACACTTGAGGGGTTTGAGTTCACGGTGAAGTCCGGCGTTGTGGCGCTGGAGTTTGACGTGGTGCTGACGCAGGACGCGGTGCCGGTGGTGACGCACAATCATCACCTGTTAAACGCGGCCACGCGTGGGGCGGATGGCAAGTGGTTGCAAGGCGCAGAATTGAAGGTGTCTGAGCTGCCGCTGGCGCAGTTGCAGAGCTATGACGTTGGGGGCCTTGATGGACGCACGGTCTATGGCCAGCGTTTTCCGGATCAGGTGTTTATGTCCAACGTCCGGGTGCCAACCTTGGGCGATCTGCTGGATATGGCGCTGAAACCGCAGGGTGCAGATATGCTGTTCCTGTTGGAGATGAAGTCGGATCCGGAGACGGCGCATATGCCTGAGGTGACCGAGAGATTGGTCGCTGAGGCTGTGAAAGCGGTGCGAGACCGTGGGTTAGAGCAGCGCACGGTGTTGCATAGTTTTGACTGGAATCTACTTGAGGTGTGCGGGCGTATTGCGCCGGATATGCCGCGGTCGTTTTTGACAATCATGCCGAAGAATGCCGATGACCCAGGTGAGGATTCCTCAAAGTCGGTGGCGCCGGATTTTGCCAAGCTAGGTATGCCCGTGCCGCAGGCGGTTGTCGAAGCCGGTGGGCAAATGTGGTGCCCGCATTATTTGGATGTGACGACGGAGGCGGTGGCGCAAGCGCATGCGCTGGGCCTGTTGGTGTCGACCTGGACCGTGAACGAGGTCGACGACCTGCATCGTATGATTGATGCAGGGGTCGACGGCATTGTCACGGATTACCCGGGCCGGGCGCAGCGGGTGCTCTTGGAACGCGGGCTGGTTTGGGACGAAGACGTTACCCGCATGGTGGCGGAGTAATCTGCCACCACTTGCTGGTGTGGGCCGGTCTTGGCCGGTAAGGTGCCGGTTTGTGACCGTCGGAGATCTCGCAATGCGGGCATTTTGTTGGACAATGCCTACATTGGAATTGGCAGCGGGTACCTTCACGCTCGGTCGTGCGGGGTGCGGACGTAGCGTAAGCGGCCCAATAAGAAGAAGTGGACTTAGACACATAACATGCTCCTTTTCCTGATTAATATTGCAGGCGCAGCGGCGCTTTTGATTTGGGCGGTGCGTTTGGTGCGCACGGGAATGGAGCGGGCCTTTGCGGTGCAGCTCAGGTTGTGGTTGCGGCGGTCAGCGAAGAACCGTGGATTGGCGGCCAGCGCGGGGCTGGTGGTGTCGATGCTGCTGCAAAGCTCGACGGCCGTGGCGATGTTGGTGTCCAATTTTGCAGCCAATGGCTCAGTGTCGGTGTCCGTTGGGCTGGCGATTATTCTTGGGGCGGATGTGGGCTCAGCATTGGTGGCGCAGGTGCTGTTGGTGCGGCATACCTGGTTGATCCCGTTGTTGCTGGTGCTTGGTGTCGGGCTATTTTTGCGGGGCCAGCAGCGGCGCGTACGGCAGACGGGGCGGATCCTGATTGGTCTGGCGCTGATTTTTGTGTCGCTGGACATGCTGCGGGCGGCCACGGCGCCGGTGATGGAAAGCGAAGCGGCGTTGCGGATGTTGTCCTATTTGGGGGCGGACTTGTTTGCAGCCTTTGTGATTGGCGCGGTGTTTGCCTGGATGGTGCATTCCAGCGTGGCGGCGGTGCTGTTGTTTGTGACCTTGGTGGCGCAGGGCGCGTTGCCAACCGAGGCGGCGATGGCGATGGTTTTGGGTGCCAACCTTGGCGGCGCGATGATTGCCTACGTGCTGACATTGGCCGCAGAGCCCGAGGCACGACGGATTGTGGTGGCCAACCTGGGCCTGCGGGGCGGTGGCGCGGTGCTGGTGCTTTTAGGGCTGCGGTTTGTGGAGGTGGATTTAACGTGGCTGGGAAGTTCGGCCGCGACGCAGACCATCAACCTGCATCTGGTGTTTAACTCGGTGCTCTGTGTGCTGGCGCTGCCGTTTGTGGACTTGTTTGCCAAAATCGCTGGCCGGTTTGTAGCCGCGCCGGTGGCGGATGAGGCGGCGATTGCTTCCGCTCTGGACCCAAGTGCGCTGGATACGCCGGCCCGCGCTCTGGCCAATGCCTCGCGTGAGATGATGCGTATGGGCGAACGGGTGGAAACCATGTTGATCGCCGGGCAACGGTTGTTTGACACCTGGAGTGATGCCAGCGCCGAGGCGATCCGGGCCAACGATGCGGCGGTGCGCAAAACCCATCAGGAGATCAAGCTCTATCTGGCGGAATTGAACCGGCATGAGTTGGACAAGGCGACCGTAAAGGGCGCGATGGAGCTGTCTTTGCTGGCCTCCAACCTTGAGGCGGCGTCTGATGTATTGGCGCGCAATCTGGTAGAGCTGGCGCGGCGGATGGATTTGGAAGGGTTAAACTTCTCCAGTGCGGGGCGGCAGGAGATTTGTGATTTTCATGACCGGGTGCTGGCCAACGTGCAACTGGCGTTGAGCGTGATGATGGCGGGGCAGCCGGATGACGCCCGTGAGCTGGTGGCGCAGAAGGAAAAGGTGCGTGGCGTGGAGCAGAAGCTGCAACGCAAGCATCTAAAGCGCCTGCATGAAGGGCTTTCCGAAAGCATCGAGACCAGCAATATCCATCAGGAGACATTGCGGGTGCTGAAGCAGGTGAACACGTCCTTTGCCATGGTGGGGTATCCGATCCTGGCAGAGACCGGCGATTTGCTGTCGAGCCGCCTGTCGCCCGCGGAGAGTTGAGCGCACTCGGGCTGGACACGGGCGGCGCTGCTTTTTAAGCAGGGGCATGGAGTTTTGGTTTTTCAAAACGGTGGGCATTAGCAACCCGGTCTGATCTTTCGGGCCGGGAGTTTGTGTCGTTTTCCAAATCCATTCTGACTGGGGAGGCCCCATGTCTCTGCACTTTTCGAAGTTTCACCTTGTTTGCGGCTATGCCGCCTCCGGCAAATCCACTTTGGCACAACAGTTGGCGCGGGATCATGGCGCGATTGTGCTGTCTGAGGACCAATGGCTGTCGGCATTGTTTGAGGAGGAATTGCATTCCTTGGCTGACTACGTCCGGTGCACTGCGCGGTTGCGGCGGGCTTTGGGGCCGCATGTGATGGCCTTGTTGCAAGCGAAACAGGCTGTGGTGATGGATTTCGCCGCCAATACAGTTGAGGCGCGCGCCTGGTTGGTTGGGCTGGCGCAAGAGGCTGGCGTGACACCTACGTTGCATTTTCTGGATGTGCCGCAGGAGGTCTGTTGGCGGCGGGCACAGGCGCGCAATCAGGCGGGCAGCCATGAATTTCAGCTGTCCAAAGACCAATTTGATAAACTGGCTTCCCATTTTGAGCGACCAGATGAGGTCGAAGGGTTTGATCTGGTCTTGCTCCAATCCGACCAAGTTTAGCCGATTGACCGCGACGTTACGGCTTTTTGTAACTGTTGCGAGATGCAAAATGCTGGGCCATAGTCCGCGCGACGACGCCTAGAATGGGCGAAACAAGAGTCGCAACTGTGGTTTTTTGGCTGCGTTTTGAACATCTTCAAGGCGCAATTCTCCTGTGTCTTTGAGAGATGTTGGGGTGAGTCGCCAAGATTCTGCCAACAAGAAAAAGACGGAACAGAGGAGAGGTTAGGGGCAGATTGTCTCCGGTCGCAAGGCGGCCAGATTGGTTGTATACCTGATATTACCGGGAGTTGTGCTTTTTTTTAAGGTGCGCCCGAGGGTGGCGAGATGCGCGAATCTACGACTTAGGTAGAAAAACGCAGCCTCAGCGAATGTTAACCTTTTGGAGGCTTTACTTTCCGCGAAAGCGGAGCCGTAGCCTGAACACCCAAATGAAAGACACTTCCACCGTATTCAGCCCGATTGCGCGGCCTTCAGCACAGGAGTCTTACCTGCGTACGCGGCGTAAGCTTTTGCTGTCGTACGCGGACGAACGCGTGAGCCGGCTGTCTGTGCGACTGGTGCTCTACACCTTGGGGTGCTCGATTGGCTACTATGCGGTGGATTTTCTTCCTGCTTTGTTGAGCTATATCATTCTCCTAACGGGCGATGCGATTGATTGCCTTGTCTTGCGCACAGTTGTGCGACGGGAAGCACTGGTCGGCAGTTTGAAGCGGGGGCAGAGATGGGCCACGAGCACCAGCGCCTTACAAGGGCTTACGGTGGTGGCCGGGGTGTCGGTTTACTATTTCAAACTTGGGGACACCGCCAATATCCTGTTTGTGATTGGTGCTTTGGGACTAGGGGCGGTCAACGCAGCCATTGTCTTGCCCAAGAATCCTGCGGCGGCGTTCACGCGACTGACTTTCTATATCATGGCCCCCTTTTTATATGTGGGGCTTCAGGCGCTCTGGTCGAATAGCTGGACGCCTTTTGTCATGATGGATGTGGCAGGCACCATGCTGGTGTTCTGCATGTTGTATATGTTCCTCGCTTTTACCAAATCGGGATTGAGCAACTTCCGAATTACGCAGGATTTGGAACGTCAAAAGGCCGAGATGAAGGCCATGTATGCCCGCATGGACAGAGATCGGACAGAGTTGCAACAGCTGTCTCTGGTGGCGCGCAATGCTAATGACAGTGTGATCATTACGGATCGTGAAAGGCGGATTGTCTGGGTCAACGACGCCTTCACACGGGTGACAGGATTTTCCTTTGCAGAGGCCAAGGGTACCATCATTGCCGACTTGTTGACCGGTGCGGATCAGGCGCTCAAGGCGATCAACACCATTGATCTGGCGGTCGAGGCCGGGCAGCCGTTTCGCGGCGAAGTGCAGAATGTGACCCGTGATGGGCGCAAGATCTGGCTGGATGTAAATCTGTTTCCGATCCGGGGCGCGGATGGTGAGCCGGAGTTCTTTGTGTCCATCGAGCGGGACGTCACCGAGAGCCGCAAACTGGCCGTCCAGATGGGGCAAGCACGTCAGGCGGCGGAAGAAGGTGCACGGGCCAAGGCGGAGTTTCTCGCCAATATGAGCCATGAAATCCGCACGCCTCTGACCGGCGTGATTGGCATGGCGGACTTGTTGTCAGAGACCAATCTGGACGAGGAACAGGGACGCTACACGGATACAATCCGCGGCTCTTCTCAAGCTTTGATGGCGATCATCAATGATATTCTAGACCTGTCCAAACTGGATGCGGGCCGGATGGAGTTGCATCCGGTGAGTTTTGCGCCACGTACCTGTGTGCAGGAAACACTGGATCTGTTGACCCCGGCCGCCCGCAGCAAGGGGCTGGAGCTCTGCTTTGAAATGGAAGGCAATGCGCCGGAGTTTGTCAAAGCTGACGACGGGCGCCTTCGGCAAGTGATTACAAACATTGTAGGCAATGCGATTAAGTTCACCGAAGAGGGCGGCGTGTATCTGAAATTGAGTCATGAGGCCGATTCTCAGGGCAGCCGACTGGTGTGTGAAGTGGCTGACACCGGGATAGGTATCTCTGAGGAAAATCAGGCCCACATTTTCGACCACTTCACGCAAGCTGAGGCAGCCACAACTCGTAAATTTGGCGGGACGGGGCTGGGGTTGTCGATTTCCAAACACATTCTGGATGTGATGGGCGGATCGATTTCCGTGGAGTCTAAAGAGGGCGCTGGTGCCACATTCCGCATGGCGTTTCCTTATGAAGAGGCGGAGCGCCCGGCGGAACTGCCGGGAGGCGGAGACGAAGCGCCTAAGACGCTTGCGGCGGGGCTACGGGTGCTGGTAGCGGAGGACAAGAAGACCAACCGGTTCCTGTTGAAGAAATATCTGGCGGACCAACCCATTGAGCTGGCCTTTGCCAAGGACGGCGTTGAAGCGGTGGAGCAGGTGCAGAGTTTTGCGCCTGATCTGGTGTTTATGGACATGTCGATGCCGCGCATGAGCGGGATTGAGGCAACCCATGCCATTCGTGAGCTGAACATCGTGCAGCCGTCCATTGTGGCTCTCACTGCGCACGCGTTTGACGAGGAAATGCAGGCCTGTCTTGATGCGGGGATGGACGACTTCCTGACCAAGCCTATTCGCAAGGCGGTGTTGCTTGAATGGATGCTGCGCTTTCAGGCGCAACTGTTGGATGAAGGTACTGCCAAGTCCGATGTGCCTCCGATTGAAGGGGCTGCGTAAGGCGTGAGCGACTTAAAAATAAGGGGTTCAACCCTAGGTAGGCACAATCAAAAATCTTTCAAAAATTGAAACTGTTTTGCCCAAAACCGCCACGAATTTCTTGCCGGTGAATTAACGCACGCCCTTTAGATCGAGCCTCCAAACTGTTTCTGGAGCCTTGGTCATGGCCACAACCTTTGATGTATTCTACCTCGGAACCTTCGCGGAGCTTGATCCGGTTGAAGGCAACAATACGTCCGAAAATGCGTACGACCTGGTGGGGCAAACACTGGGCAGCGCGGCTGATCCACTGTCCGGCAATGTGGTCAGCATGAGCCAGTACGGGTCCAACAGCGGGTACTACTACATCAACAACAATGCTGGAAATCACCAGTTCCAGATTGAAGGTGGCGCGGCGGTGACGTTTGACGGGTTGGTCGATTACAATGCGACGATCACCTACACCGATGGCACCACGGCCAATATCACGGCGGTGGTGTTTCAAGCCACGGATGGGCAGACATTCCTGGCGCCGGAATACACCAACAACTCAGACCAAAGTGCGCTTGAGGCAAAAGCGATCCAGTCGCTGACTTTGAACGGTGTTTACAAAGCGGGGGACAACCTGACCGCCAGCCGGGCGGACGGGGATTACGTTGTGACGGACGGGGAGGTCGACGGCTCCGAGGCCGGCGAAGATATGCGCACGGGCTATACGGATGCGGAAGGCGATCAGGTCACGGATGATGGCAATGTGATCGATGCTGCGGGTGGGAATGATACGATCTATGCCGGTGAAGGCAGCGATACACTTGAGGCTGGCGAGGGAGATGACTTTCTTGTCGCCGGCGGCGGTGATGATGTTGTCGACATGGGCGCGGGGGCGGACGTGGCCTCGGGTGGCATGGGCGATGACAGCCTGTCTGGCGCTGCGGGCAATGACACGTTGCAGGGCGAAAGCGGATCGGACACGGTGCTTGGCGGCGCTGGTAATGACTGGATCAGTGCCTCCGATGGCTTTGACGTGGTGTCCGGCGGGGCTGGCGATGACATTATCTATGCCGGGTCGGATGCGGATACTGTGTCCGGCGGTGATGGGCGGGACACCATCTATGCAGAATCCGGGGACGACTTGGTAGAAGGTGGCGGCGGCGGCGACTTCATTTCTGCCGGTATCGGCAATGACACGATTTACGGGGATGCCGACAGCAACACCGAGTGGCAGATCCATGCGAGCTGGAACGCCTATTACCTCGGCACAGCGGGCGACTTGGATGGGGATGAAAGCGCTGGCTACACCAACAATGCGGCGAGCATTCTTGGCAGCTATGGCGCGGCTGCCGATCCTTTGTCGGGGCACATTGTGCGTGTGGATATCAACGACCTTGATGGCGACGGTGGGGTTGATGAAAACGACGAGATGGCTGTTGGCGCCACTTCCGAAATGTCGATTGATGGCGTGCAGCAGGTGATGGATTCCAACGCCAGCTACAATGCGACCGTGACGTTTGAGGATGGTTCAACCGGCTCGTTTACAGCGGTTGTGTTTCAGACTGTTGATGGCAAATTCTTCCTCGCACCGGAATACACCAACAATGCCGACATGGAGCTTTTGTCCAGCAAGCCGATCCAGGCGATCTCGTTGGACAGTGTCTATTCGGACAACAACTATCTGGTGGCGGATCGCTGGGACGACATTGATCCGGAAGCGGGCGGAGATGACACCATTTATGCCGACAATGGCGATGACGTGGTCTTTGGCGAAGCGGGCAATGACACGATCTTCGGCGGCGGGGGCAGCGACACGCTGGATGGCGGCGCAGGTGACGACAAGCTGCTGGGGGGCAGTGGCGACGATGTGTTTGTGGTCAGCGGTGGCAATGACACCATTGGCGATTTCAACACCGGCAACACCGGCGCGCTCAACGATGGCGACAGTAGCAACAACGATTTTGTTGACCTGAGCGGGCACTATGACTCCATGCATGAGCTGCATGCGGATATGGCGGATGATGGTGTGCTCAACCAGTCCAACACGCTGGATGCCAAGGGCAATGCGGTGGACTATTCCGATAACACGCAGTTTGGCGATGGCAGTCTGAGTTTCATCGGTGATGTGCAGCTGACGGCGGACAACACCGGCGTGGTGTGCTTCACCACCGGCACGATGATCCTGACGCCGCAGGGTGAGCGCCCGATCGAGAGCCTGAAGCCGGGCGATATGGTCACCACGATGGACAACGGGCCGCAACCGATTGTGTGGATTGGCAGCACATCCCTGTCGGGCCATCAGTTGCGCGCACAGCCGAAGTTGCGGCCAATTCATATCAACGCCGGTGTGCTAGGGGCGGACCGTCCGCTGTTGGTGTCACCGCAGCATGGCGTGCTTTTGCCGGGCAGCGATATTCTGGTGCGGGCGACCCATTTGCATCGCTTTGTCAGTGGCACACGGGTGGCGCTGGGCAAGCAGGAGTTGACTTACTTCCACTTGATGTTTGAGCGCCATCAGATTGTGTTTTCCAACGGCAGCCCCAGCGAAAGCCTGTATCCGGGGCCGATGGCGTTGCAGGCGATGAACGCGGAGGCGCGGGCTGAAATCGACACGCTGTTTCCCGGGGTGTTGGGTATGTCAGTTCGGAACAAGGTGGCGCAGCTTTATGGCGACACGGCCCGCGAGGTGCTGCGCAAGCCCGGTCAGGACGTGGCGTGAGCTAACGCAAATGCAAAACGGGCGGTCTTAGGAAAAGGCCGCCCGCTTTGTGTGATTGCCGAGAAGGCTTTAGAGTAGAAAGCCGTCGTTGGCGAACTCACCAAAAGTGGTGTTCTCAATTACTAGCGTGTCGCCGTTATCAGCGGTCAGCACAAGATCGTTGCCAGAGTGTCGCCAAAGCGCAATGTACCCGTCTCCGTTGGTGTCCCGGAACCCAACAAACCAGACCGTGTCAATATCATCCTCAAAGTCTCTGATGGTGTCATTGCCATCGCCGTAGCTAAAAATGAAACTATCTGAACCAGCGCCGCCATCGAGGCGGTCATTTCCAGTGCCGCCAGTTAGTACATCGTTGCCATTTCCGCCCAATAGGCTGTCGTTGCCCGAGCCACCATCGAGCGTGTCGTTGCTGCTGCCGCCGTCAAGGCGGTCGTGGCCAGAGCCGCCATTGAGTTTATCGTTTCCGCCGCGGCCGTAGAGCCGGTCGTTGCCACCAAAACTATTCAGCGTGTTGGCCCCGTCGGTGCCATACATTCTGTCAGCCCCGGTGCGAGACCCAGAGGCGCCTTCAAAGTTACGGATTGTGTCGTTTTCGCCTAAGGAACCAGAGACGGTGTTGGCTCTCAGATCGATGACAATGCCGTTTTTGCCGTCTATGTAGCTGATGTAATCCCATCCCGAGCCGCCATCGAAGCTCTCCTTGCCGCCTGCGGCTTTCACAAAATCGTTGCCAGAGCCAAGATCGACAGTGTCGTCGCCTTTGCCCGCGTAGACTTTGTCATTGCCGCTGCCGGAATAGATCTTGTCATTGCCGCCGTAGGTTTTGATCTTATTGGCACCTGAGGTGCCGTAGATTGTATCATGCCCAGTTTTGGAACCGGAGACGTTTTCAAAGCCACTGATTACGTCGTTGTTGGCCCAGGAGCCAGACACGTCATTGGTGGACAGATTTACCGTCACACCGCCGGTGCTGTCGTAGTAGCTGAGATAGTCGTTGCCGTTGCCGCCGTAGAACTCTTCTTTGCCGCCCCCCGCTTTTACGTAATCGTTGCCATCGCCGAGATAGACTTTGTCCGAGCCTTTGCCGGCGTAGACTTTGTCATTGCCGCCATAGGTCTTGATGGTGTTGGCGCCAGAGGTGCCGTGAATGCGGTCATGCCCGGTGCGGGAGCCGGACACGCTTTCAAAGCCACTGATGGTGTCGTTGCTGGCCCAAGAACCAGACGCCTCGTTGGTGGCGAGGTTGATCGTCACCCCGTTTTTACTGTCATAGTAGCTGATGTAATCCTTGCCAGCACCGCCGTGGAATTCTTCACGACCGCCACCACCCACGCGGACGTAGTCATTGCCGTCTCCCAGGTACACGACGTCGTTGCCCTTGCGGGCGTATACCCTGTCGTTGCCATCCGCGGCATGGATCGTGTCGTCGCGGCTGGTGCCAGTTATGATTTCATCGGTATCGTCGCCGAAGATTTCGCCTGCAGCGGTAACCTTTGCGGTGTAAGAACCTAGATGGGTCAGATTCAATTCGTCTTCACCATATCCCCACCGATGTTCCACAGACACGTAGTAGGTTGCGGTCTCGGAGATGGTGAGTTCAATCCTGCTCAATGAGGAGGCGCTGGTGCGGGCAATGACATTGCCGTCGGCGTCCAGAATCGACAGGGGGATGTAGTCCAGGCCGTCGCGGTCTCCACCAGGTGTCACATCGATAGAGTAAGTCTCGCCGGCGGTCAGGGTCACGGCAAACATATCGACATCATAGCGATAGTCGATGCTGCCGGAGAACTCGGTGCCCACCTCAGCGGCGGTTGCCTCGGCAATTGTCCCACCAAAGTCGTCAAAGATCTCATTCACAGTGAAGGTGTAGTCTACCGGCTCGTTGATTGACCAAGAAAAGTGATCCGCGCGGATGTAATATGTGTCGGTCACATCTGCCAGCAGCGGCACATTTGCCCCTTCTGTCTCATACCACTCTTCTTGGGTATAGGTGTCGGTGTCCGCATTATAGCTGTAACGGTACAGGTCGATCTGGAATGTATAGTAGTTCAGGATCGTGTGGCCGGAATCATCCGTATAGTCAAAGTTGAACTCATAGATCTTGCCGGCCTCCAAGGTGACCGCAAACATATCGTAATCACGCTCTTCAAACGTGCTGGTGACGGTTTCGCCCACAGTGATTGAGCGTGCAGTTGCAGGGGTGTTGCCAATGTCAGCGGGCGCGGTCAGGGGGCTGAACGTGATGTTTTCAAGAGTCATGGGGAGCCTGGATCAGTTATGTTCTTTGAAAGTGTTTTTTAGCACCGTTTTCGCGGGCAACTTTGTGTTGGAGAGTTTTTGTCATTTCAATCATCTCAAAGATGATCTTTGCGACGGCCGATTGCAAGGTTAATAAATGGTTAACGACGCGGCAAAGGAGAAAGATTCCCGCACCAAGCGCCCATATCATGCTCTAGGTTATTGGCCGCCGGTACAAAAACAATCGTTCTGTGGGAGCAAGGCCAACCAAGTATCAACAATCAACTTGAACCAGTCGGTTGAGGTTGTTCACTAACGCGATGGTTGTTGATGCCAGTATCGTTCAGCTTTTCGGGATTTTTCTCGAGCAAGGATTGAAAGTAGCGCTTAACCAGATTGCGAAAGTCGTCGTGACGAAGTCTTGCCAAGTCTTCTCTTCCCTGAATGTGCAGACCGCAGCATGTTAGATATCGGGCGTGGGTTTCAGCTCGATTGTGGCAGTGAGTCTTTGGAGAGATACGAACCGTAGTATTTTCTTCTTAAAAGGTCTGGGAATGGGCCACCTGAAGTAACAGACGCCATGGCGAGACCGAGACAGTTAGTAGTGCAAGTTCATTGGACAAGGTACCACTTTGTGTCACTCCCAAAGGTCTAATGTGTAAGACGCCGATATGGAAACAAATGGAGGCGAGTACCGGAATCGAACCGGTGTACACGGATTTGCAATCCGCTGCGTCACCACTCCGCCAACTCGCCATCCGTGGTGCTCTGAAGTGATGCTCCAGAGTGGGCGCATAAATGGTATGAATCTTGGGAAGGTGCAAGCCCCTTTTTGAGGGCGTTTTGCAGACGGGCATCTCAATGACGTTTCGGCAAGGCTGGACCTTAGGCGGGGCAGGGGCTTGATATGGCGCGTAGAGTTGTCACATTCAGGGAAAAGACAGGCGCTGACCGTTGCTGAGCACGCGCGGTTGTGGCAAGAGAACGCAACACGAGTCTGAGCACATGAGAAATCGATGACCGACTATGCCACCCTCCGTACCACTATGGTTGATACGCAGATCCGCCCGTCGGATGTGACCAAGTTCACTGTCATCGAGGCCATGCTGAACGTGCCGCGCGAGGCCTTTGTGCCTAACAGCCAGCGCGACGCGGCCTATGTGGACACCTGCGTGACGCTGGACAAAGGGCGGGTGGTGCTGGATGCGCGCACCTTGGCAAAGATGCTGGACGCGCTGGATATTCAAAACGACGAGCTGGTGCTCGATGTGGGCGCGGGGCTTGGCTATTCCTCTGCTGTGATTGCGCGGATGGCGGAAGCGGTGATTGCCGTGGAAGACGACGAAGGCCGCGCGTCTGAAGCGCAGATCACGCTGAGCGAGCAAGGTGCGGACAATGCCGTTGTGCATCAGGGGGACCTGGTGAACGGTGCGGCAGAGCACGGCCCGTATGACGTGATCCTCTTGCAGGGCGGGGTTGAGGCGCTGCCTGAGGGGCTTCTGGCACAACTCAAAGAGCGTGGCCGAATTGCCGCGCTGTTTGTGGAAGGCGCTTTGGGGGTTGTGCGCGTCGGCTATAAACTTGATGGTGACATCAACTGGACCTTTGCGTTTAACGCAATGGCCCCCGTGATGCCCGGGTTCGAGAAACACCGGGCTTTCCAATTATAAGGTCCTGATAAGCGGACCAACGACACGCAGGAGGCAGCAGCCATGTTCCAAAAGGTACACAAAGCGGTTCGACACGGTGCGCTGGCACTGACGGTTTCGGCGGTTTCATTTGGAGCGGCGCAGGCGCAGACGCTCTCGGATGCCCTAGCCACGGCTTATGAGCACAGCGGCTTGCTGGAACAGAACCGGGCGCTGTTGCGGGCGGCGGATGAAGATGTGGCGGTCACGCAAGCACTGCTGCGGCCGATCATCAACTGGTTTGGCAACGTCAACTATGATTACGGCCGCTCCACACAATCAAATGCAGCGGGGACCTCAGGTTGGACACCTTATGCCAACATCGGTGTGTCTGCGGATCTGCTGTTGTTTGACAACGGCAACTCCAAGCTGGCCGTGGAAGCCGCCAAAGAGACCGTTTTGGCGACGCGTCAAGGTTTGGTGTCGGTTGAGCAGACCGTGCTGTTCAATGCGGTGCAGGCGTTTATGGATGTTGTGGCCGACGATGAACTGGTGAAGTTGCGGCTCAACAACCTGCGTTTGCTGGAGCGGGAGTTGCAGGCTGCGCAAGACCGGTTTGAAGTTGGTGAAGTGACACGGACCGACGTGGCACTGGCGGAAGCCCGTTTGGCCGGCGCGCGAGCGCAATTGGCGGCGGCCCAGGGTGACTTGGAAGCCAGTAAAGAGTTCTACGCAGCAGCCGTTGGTGAGCGTCCGGGCAACCTTGTGACGCCACGCAGCTTGCCAAAAGCGGCCGGATCTCTGGATCAGGCAAAAACCGTGGCGGTGCGGTCGCACCCACAGATGTTGCAGGCGCAGTACCAGATTTCGGCCTCTGAGATTAACGTGCAGCGGGCGCGGGCGGCAATGGGGCCAACTGTGACTTTGAAAACCAACATTGGTACGCGTCGCGATTTTGATTCGTCGGTCTTTTCAGATTCTGCCCGAGTCGGTGTCGAGTTGGGTGGCCCGATTTATCAAGGTGGCCGTCTGTCGGCTCTTTTGCGCCAGTCCATGGCACGGCGTGATGCAGAGCGGGCGAACCTGCATGTGGTCCGTCACAACATTCGCCAAAACGCGGGTACCGCTTGGGCGCGGTTGATCGCCGCGGGTGCGCAGATCCAGGCGAGTGCCCGTCAGGTGGAAGCAGCGCGGATCGCCTTTGAAGGCGTACGTGAAGAAGCCAAGCTGGGCGCCCGGACCACGTTGGACGTATTGACTGCTGAGCAAGATTTGCTGGACGCGGAAGCCGATCGCATTGATGCGCAAGCGGTACAGATTGTGGCGGCCTATGCGGTTTTGTCTTCCATGGGGCTTCTGACCGTGGATCACCTGAACCTGCGGGTGGAGCGTTATGATCCGGAAGCCTACTTCAACATGGTGAAAAACGCACCGGCCCTGCGGTCTGAACAAGGTAAAAAATTAGACCGTGTGCTTAAAGCAATTGGGAAAGAATAACATTTTTCCTATCTGTTGTATGGCTTAGCGGCAGAGGCTACACTCTTCGTGAGGTAAGAGTGGTGAATTTCTATGTCCGATCCAGTGACCAACACGGAAATCGAAGATGTTTTGACGTCTATCCGCCGGCTTGTGTCGGAGAATCGGCCTTTGCCAGACGCGGTTAAAGACCAGGCACCGGCACGTCCCGTGGCCTTTGACACGTCTTCAGCGCAGGACGAAAGTGCAGAAGATGAGACCCCTGTGGCGGAAGCGCCATTGGCTCTGGTGCTGACACCTGCGCTGCGGGTTGAGGACGCGCCTGACGCCGAGGGTGATGTCGATGCTGATGAACCGCAGGACGTTGTCGACGAATCGGATGATTTGGACGAAGTCGAGATTGACCCATCTGTAGATGTCGACCAGGTGGCAGCGAAGGTTGAGCCTGATGCTGTGGAAGCCGTCGACGCCGAGCAAGATCAGGTTTCCGTTGAATCTGAAGAGGTTACGCTGGAGGGTGCCGAGGCCTCACTGGATGAAGTGATGGTCGAGGTGGGCTCTGGAGATGAGGCTGTTGTGTCTGAGGACGAGGCGCCATTGTCCTTTGAGGCAGTGAGCGATACCGCGCCGGAAGAGGCGATGGATGAAGAGCAGCCGTTTGATTTCAAACAGGTGCTGGAAGCCCGGATTCATCAGTTCCGCGATGCCACCTCAACGGACGATGTGACTTATGATCCGGAGGTCGATGCGGCACCGGATATGGCGGATGCGGTGATGGACGAGCTGCGCGCGCATATGCCGGAAGAGATTGCCGACGCAGCAGAGATTGTGGACGCCGAAGCGCTGTCTGAGGCGATGGAAGAAGCCGCCGAAATTGACGAAGCGATGCTGCGTGAAATGGTGGCCGACATTGTGCGCCAGGAGCTGCAGGGTGCGCTGGGGGAGCGCATCACCCGCAATGTGCGCAAGCTGGTGCGGCGCGAAATTCACCGCGCATTGGCGGCGCACGACCTCGGATAGGTTAACGCGGTCGCGGCTATACAGACATTCAGACAACAAAAAACGCGCCCGTTTGGGCGCGCTTTTTGTTAGGCAGCTTGCAGAAAGTGCTTAGGCAGCTTCGGCCTGTGCAGCGGCGTTGCGGCGCTCGCTTTCTTCGCGCGACAGCGCAACAGAGGTGCGGACACCTTTGCCAACAAATTCCATCAGGCCTTCGACCACACGTTCGTTTGGGTCAATACCTGCGCAGGACAGCACTTCGCGACCGTCGCGGGACCGGGCCCAACGGGCAATCTGTTCCGGGCCGTTGCCGTATTTCTTGTCATCCGCAATGGCATCGTCCAAGGCCGCGAGCACCACAGCTGCGAACAGCTTGCGAGCACGGTTGCCTTGTTCATTGTTGTATGCCGCTGCATCAACGAAATGGGTCATCTCGTCGTCCTTGTGTTATTGCTCTTGTATTTTCGGCGTGGCGCTCCTTATGACGCATCCAAGCCGATTCGGATAGTCCTCAGATGCATAGCTTCTATGCGGAATTTGCATAGCATTCTGCGGATTTTTCCCGCGACAGGTTGTCTTGCCACCTGTCGACTGGGCAGATATAGGAGGCTAAACACTCCGATCAACCTTTTTTGCTTAGGTTTTCTTAATATGCCCAAGATCAACGGTAACGAAATTCGCCCCGGTAACGTGCTGGAGCACAATGGTGGTCTTTGGGCCGCTGTGAAAGTGGACCATGTGAAGCCCGGCAAGGGCGGTGCATTTGCACAGGTCGAGCTCAAGAATCTGCGCAATGGCTCTAAGCTGAACGAGCGTTTCCGGTCTGCTGACAAAGTGGAGCGCGTGCGTCTGGAGCAGAAAGACCAGCAATTCCTTTATGAGGATGACGGCATGCTGATCTTCATGGACACTGAGACCTATGAGCAGAACCAGATCCCTGCGGACCTTTTGGGTGATCGTCGTCCGTTCTTGCAGGATGGCATGACCATTGTTGTGGAATTCCACGAAGCTGAGGCATTGAATGCGAGCCTGCCGCAGAAAGTGACCTGCAAGATTGTGGAGACCGAGCCTGTTGTGAAGGGCCAGACCGCGGCGAATTCGTTTAAGCCAGCGATCTTGGACAATGGCGTGAAGGTTATGGTGCCTCCGTTTGTGGGCCAGGACGAAAGCATCGTCGTGAACACCGAGACCATGGAATATTCTGAGCGCGCATAAGTCGCGCCCGGACATGTATCCCCGCGCAACTTGCCGGGGGTTAGATTGAGAAACCTCCGGTGACATCACTGGAGGTTTTTTTGTGATTAGATTTTTGAGAACGGATGAAGTTGAGAAATTACTGCCCCTGTCGGCGCAGGTGAATGCGCTGCATGAGGAAGAGCATCCGGAGCAATATCGCGGTGATGCTGCGCCGGAAGAGGTGACGGAGTTCTTCAAGCAGCGGCTGGGGGAAGGTGCGCAGGTGTTTGTCGCCGAGGGGCCGGATGGCGGTTTGACTGGTTTCTTGCTCGCCGTGCCTGTGGTGCGAGAGGCGTCGCCGTTTCTGCATCCGGCCCGGTATGTGGAGCTGGATCAGATATGCGTCGATGAAACCTGCCGGGGGCAGGGCGTTGGTAAAGCTTTGGTGGCCGCTTTAGAGGCGTGGATGCGCGACAATGACTTCCAACAATGGAAGTCGATGGTGCATGGCTTCAACATGCACTCGCAACACCTCATGAGCCGGCAGGGCGCAGAGGTGCTGGGGCTGCGCTATCGCAAAATGTTAAGCGACTAGGCCGGGTAGCTGATTTTGGCGTCGCCGGCAGTCATGTCCTCGCCGGCGCGGTCAAAGCGCAGGTAGGCCAGGGCCTTGTCTCCCGCACGGCTGTGTAGGGTGCCAACTGGTCGATCGTCTTTTAGGATCGGAGTGCCGGCCTCAGCGTCGCCGGTGATGCCAACCTGGGCGAGACCTTTGCGAAGCTCAGTTTTGTGCTTCATGCGGGCAGTGACTTCTTGTCCGACGTAGCAGCCCTTTTTGAAGTCGACGCCGTTGAGCCGCTCAAAGCCCATTTCGAGAATGAAGCTGTTTTGGTCGAGCTCTAGCCCGGCGTTGGGCACCTGGTTGGCCACATAGAGTGCGGTCCAGTCCGTGGTGTCGTCTTCCTGAGGCGCGTCGCGGTAGGCGCGCCAGCCAAGGTTTGGGGAGCGTGGGTCGACGGCGCCGTCTTCCGGAATGTCGCCGAAGCCACGATGCAGGTGCAGGGTGGTCGGCTCAATGGTGACATCGGCGCGCAGTTTGTACATGGTCAGGCGCTGTTGCAGCGCAGAGGCCTGTGTTGCGTCGGCGTCCAGCAAAACGGCGTCTCCGTCGCGTTTCAGGAAGAAATCCGCGATGTATTTGCCCTGGGGGGTCAGGAAGGCAGCGTAGAGCAGTCCATCGGTTAGGCGGGTCATGTCGTTGGTGATGAGACCTTGTAAAAAGCTCTCGGTGTCACTGCCGGTAAGGCGGAAAATGCTGCGATCTGACGTGGACATGTCGCTGCTCCTGTTCTTGCGCTCTCCTGTCATATAGAAGCGGTGTCGCCGTGCAACAGGGCTGGAGTAAGAAATGCGTGCACCTGTGAGTGTTGTGATCCCGACATTGAATGAAGAAGCGGGGCTGCCTGCTTGTTTGGGCGCGTTGTTTGAGGGCGTGTCTGCGGGCGTGATCCGCGAGTTGATCGTCGCAGATGGCGGGTCCAGTGATGGCACGCTGGCGATTGCCGAAGAGGCCGGGGCGGAGGTTGTGCGCTGTGCCGCGTCGCGGGGCGGACAGCTGCGGGTTGGCGCGGCCAAGGCGCAGGGCGATTGGCTGTTGTTTGTGCATGCGGACACGGTGTTGTCCGAGGGTTGGAGTGCTGCCGTGGAGGCGCATTTGGCGCAGGCGGATGTGGCTGGATACTTTGCGTTGCGGTTTGAGAAAGGCGGAGTCGCGGGGCGTCTGGTGGCGGGATGGGCCAATCTGCGCAGTGGCCTGTTTGGGTTGCCCTATGGGGATCAGGGGCTACTGATCTCTCAGCGGCTTTACGAGGAAATCGGCGGGTTTGCGGACATTCCCTTAATGGAAGACGTTGCAATTGCGCGGCAACTGGGGCGGGCGCGATTGGCGCCGTTGGACACGCAGGCGATCACCAGCCCGCGCAAGTATCAAGCGCAAGGTTGGCTGCGCCGAGGTGGGCGCAACCTGTGGACTTTGCTGCGGTATCTTCTGGGTATGTCGCCTGAGAAATTGGCGGCAGCGTACCGCCGCCAGTGATCTGCGTTATTCGCGGCCCGCGAGACGGCCGAAGATGCGTGACAGAATGGATCGCTTGGGTTGCGGTAGGGCGGCGTCCAGACCTTCGATTGGCTGCAAGGCGCGGGCCTCGGCGGTTTCGCCTTTGGTTTTGAATTGCAGCTCGTAGAGATCGGCGTAGATGCCGCCACGGGCGAGCAACTCGTCATGGGTGCCTTCGTCCACAACTTTGCCTTTGTCCATTACGAGGATCTTGTCGGCGTTGCGGACGGTAGACAGCCGGTGGGCAATCACCAATGTGGTGCGGCCCGAGGAGAGCTTGTCCAAAGCCGCCTGCACCACGGTTTCGGAGCGTGTGTCCAGCGCGGAGGTGGCTTCGTCCAGCAGCAGGATTGGGGTGTCGCGTAGCAGGGCGCGGGCAATCACCACGCGTTGACGTTGGCCTCCTGAAAGATTGGTGCCGCGTGGCCCCACTTCGGTGTCCAGCCCGTCGGCCAGTTTGGGAAGGAAGTCGGAGACATGAGCGGCTTTGAGCACTTCTTGCAGGCGTTCTTCGCTGACGCCGGTTTGATCGAGCAGGATGTTTTCGCGGATCGTGTCGTCAAATAGCATGGCTTCTTGCGATACGACGGAGAACAGGCCGCGCAGGTCCGGCAAGCTCATGTCGCGGTTGTTGACGGTGTCGATCAGGCTTGTGCCGGTTTGCGGGTCCACAAGGCGGGTGAGCACGTTGAAGATGGTCGACTTGCCAGCGCCCGACGCGCCGACGATGGCGGTGGTTTTGCCGGGTTCCGCGACAAAACTGGTGCCGTCCAGAACTGTCACGTCGCCATAGGCCAGGTTGACCTTGTCCATGGTGATGCCCGGCGTGCCGGTTGGGGCGGGCAACGGATCTTTAGGGGACAGGATGGTGGGAACGGTCTCGATCAGCTCTTTCAATCGTTCGATTGCCGAGGCGGCGACTTGCCAGCGGCCAGAAAGTCCCGCCAGGCGACGAAGAGGTTCAAACATCATGCCAAGCGCAGTGAAAAAGCTCATAAACTGCCCAATGGATTTTTCGCCTGAAACAATTTCGCCGCCGCCATAGATCAGAACACAAAAAAATCCGAGGCCAGCCGTGAAGTCGACCATAGCTGCGATTGAAGCTGTACCCGCAGTTGCGCGGACTTCAGCGCGTACCAATTCGCGGGTTGAGCTTCCGAACTTGGTTGTTTGGTACTTTTCTAGCAGGTTGAGCTTGGTTGGGATGATGCCGTGGAAGGTCTCGTCCAATTGTGTCGCAATTTTTGCACCGAGATCCCGGGCTTCGCGAGCGCGTCTACGTACGAACCGCTGCGCCACCAAAGACGGCAATATGAGAAGAGGTGTGCCCACACAGGCGACAATGGTCCAACGCCAATCGACGCTTACAGCAACACCAACGAGTGCAATAAGTGAGATGAAGTCTCGGCCCGCACCGGTGATAAAGGAGCTCCAGACGCCGTTGATCGCGCCAACATCCGATTGGGTGCGCTGAATGAGATAGCCCGGTGGGTGGGTTTGGTGGAAAGCGTTGTCTTGCAGCATCATCCGGCCCAACAGGTCGATGCGCAGGTCGGCGGAGGTGCGCTGGGCCGCCGTGGTCATCATCACCTTGTGACCGATGCTGGTGATCCCGCGGGTGAAGAAAATCCCGGCAAACACCAGTCCAACGCCCCACAAAGCAGATATGCTGCCTGCCGAGAAGGCAGAGTCAAACATGGGTTCCATCATCCAGGCGATGAGACCCAGCGTGGAGCCTTCGATCGCCATAAGAATGGATGAGCAAATCAGCAGCCACTTGTGACGGTGAAGGTATTTCCGCCAAAGCCAGGACAGCAGATAGCCTTTGTCTTTGGTGGGTTTAACGTCTGTGTCAGTCACGATCTGTGCCTTCTCCGACCTTTGAAGTGACTTTGACCTTTACAGGTGGCCGCGTCGCAAAACCAGAGCCAATGGCGTCGTTTCGCCGGTGCAGACAGGCGATTGACGTTGCATTCCTGCGCGTTAGGGTGCCGTGAGGTGTAGCAGGGGACGCAATTATGAAACTTACACAGGGACAGACCTATCTCGCGATTCCGGGGCCATCTGTGATGCCGGAGGCGGTGTTGCGCGCGATGCATCGGGCTGCGCCCAATATATATGAAGGCGAGTTAATCGACCTGACCTATGGGCTGTTGCCGGACTTGAAGACGGTGGCGGGCACCCAACACGATGTGGCGATCTATATCGGTAATGGTCATGCGGTTTGGGAAGCGGCGCTGGCCAATGTGATTGAACCCGGTGACCGGGTGCTGGTGCCAGCCACGGGCGCGTTTGGTCATGGTTGGGGCGAAATGGCCGCTGGAATGGGTGCGGAGTGCGAGGTGATCGACTTTGGCCGCCGTTCTCCGATGGACCCGGCCAAGGTCGCTGAGGCTTTGGTGGCGGACAAGGACCATTCCATCAAGGCAGTTCTGGCGGTGCATGTGGATACCTCGACGTCGGCGCGCAATGACATCGCGGCCCTGCGCGCTGCGATTGATGAGACTGGTCATCCGGCACTGTTGATGGTCGATTGCATTGCCTCTTTGGGCTGTGACCGATTTGAGATGGACGCCTGGGGTGTGGATGTGATGATCGCAGCCAGCCAGAAAGGGCTGATGGTCCCGCCAGGTGTGGCTTTTGTGTTTTTCAACGACAAGGCGGCCGCGCGTCGAGCGGCGTTGCCGCGGGTGAGCCGCTATTGGGATTGGGTGCCTCGGGCCAAGCCGGAAGCCTATTATCAGCTGTTCTGTGGCACGGCGCCGACGCATCACCTCTACGGCCTGCGCGTTGCGCTGGATATGATCCTGGAGGAAGGGCTGGAGCACGTCTGGCAACGCCATGAGGTGCTAGCGAAGGCGATTTGGGCAGCCTGTGACGCGTGGAGCGCAGACGGTCCACTGGAGCTCAATATGGCGGAGGAGGCGCATCGCAGTCGGGCAGTGACTTCTCTGCGGATTGGCAAGGAGCACGGCACGCGGCTGCGGCGGTGGTGTCAGGATCAAGCGGGTATCACCTTGGGTATTGGTTTGGGCATGGCCACAGAGGACGATCCACAAAGCGACGGATTCTTCCGTTTTGGCCATATGGGGCATGTAAATGCGCAGATGATTATGGGACTGCTGGCGACGGTGCAGACAGGCCTGATCGCGCTGGATATTCCGCACGGTCCAGGCGCCATAGAAGCCGCAGCGCGGGTGATAGCGAAGGCGTAACCTGGCTAAGCGCGTCGATCCAGATGAGAGCGCAGGCGGTCAATGCCTGCGTTCAGGATCACGGCCAGCACCATCCCGGCTGGCAAACCCCAGAGTAGAAACACAAGTACAAAAACCCAGAGCAGGTTCACAAAAGCCATGACCAGGCAGGTGGTGGTGTAGTCTTGGACAGGTTGCACAGGGCGGGACATCGCGGACACTCCTCAGTCGCAGGATAGCTCTGATTCGTGTCACAAGACGGAAAAAATTTCGTGAACGGCCCGCGGGTTGCGGGGCGATGTCTTAGGAAAGCTCTGTGAGAACCTCGCCAAGCGCGGCGTCCAGCAGGTCTATTTCTCGTTTCGGGGCGCAGCTGATGCGGATGCAGCGGTTTTGCGGGGCCACAAACGGCATACGTACAAAGATGCCGCGAGACACCAATCCGTCGAGTATGGCTTTGGCGTAGGCCCCATCTTTGCCGCAGTCGATGGCAACAAAATTGGTGGCGGAGGGGAGTGCCTTGAGACCGTGTTTGGCGGCCACCGCTGCGATGTGCTGACGCGAAGCTTCGACTTTGGCGCAGGTGTCCGACAGCCACGATGCGTCGTCCAATGCGGCGAGCGCGCCCACTTGTGCTGCGCGGTTCATGCCGAAGTGATTACGGATTTTCTCAAAAGCACGAATGTTTTGAGCCTCGCCCATGGCGTAGCCTACGCGTGCGCCTGCCATGCCGTAGGCTTTGGAGAAGGTGCGCATGCGGATCACGCGGGGATCGTTGATGGCGATCTCCGGTGCTGTGCCGTCGGGGGCGAGCTCGACGTAAGCTTCATCCAGCAGCAGCACACAGCCGTCCGGGATTTTGTCGAGTTGGGCGACGATGTCTTTGCCAGCGCACCAGCTGCCCATTGGATTGTCGGGGTTGGCGAAGTAGACAAGTTTGGCGTCCACTTCGGCGGCCTTGGCCAGTAGAGCAGGCAGGTTTTCGGCATCGTCACGGTACGGCACTTTGTGCAGCGAACCTCCAAAGCCTGCGACGTGGTAATTGAAGGTGGGGTAGGCGCCCTCAGACGTGACCACCGCGTCTCTTTCGCCAACCAGCAGGCGGACGAGATAGCCGAGCAAGCCGTCGATGCCTTCGCCCACAACCAGGTTGTCGGGCGCAATGCCATGGTGGGCGGCCAAGGCGTGGCGCAGATCGTAGCTTTCTGGATCGCCGTACATCCAGATGTCACCGGCGGCCTTTTGCATCGCTTCAATCGTTTTGGGCGAGGGGCCAAAGATGTTTTCGTTGGCACCGATGCGGGCGGAAAAGGACTGGCCCATGGCGCGCTCTTGTGCTTCGGGGCCGACAAAAGGAACGGTGGCGGGCAGGCTTTCAGCCAGTTTGGTATAGCGAGGTCCGGTCATGCGCGGAAAGTGACGCAAGGACGGTGGCGGCACAAGAGCAAATGCCCTCACGTTAGGGTGGATTTCCCGCCGTAGGGCGCGGAGTGTAGGATCAAGAAAACCCATCTGTGAGGAGGCTGTTATGGCCCGTGTATCGGTAGAGATCAAAGACCACATTGCCCATGTGCGGCTGACCCGTGGCGACAAGATGAACGCGCTGGATCAGGCGATGTTTGATGGCATAATCGAAGCTGGTGAAGGCTTGATAGAAAACGACGATGTGCGGGTTGTGGTGCTCTCCGGCGAAGGCAAATCCTTCTGCGCCGGGCTGGATGTGATGAGCTTTGCCGCCTTGGCGGGGCAGGACCCGGTGGCGCGGATTATCCCGCGCACCCATGGCAATGCGAATGATGCGCAGCAGGTGGCGATGGTGTGGCGCAAGCTGAAGGTGCCGGTGATTGCGGCGTTGCAGGGCGTGGCTTTTGGCGGTGGTTGTCAGTTGGCGTTGGGGGCAGACATTCGTTTTGCCGCGCCGGACACCAAGATGGCGATCATGGAGATGAAATGGGGGCTGATCCCAGATATGGGCGGGATGACGTTGCTGCCGCATCTGGTGCGCTCGGATGTGCTGCGGCAATTGACTTATACGGCGGCGCCAGTTGAAGCGGAGCAGGCTTTGGCTTGGGGGCTGATCACCGAGATCGCTGAAGATCCATTGGCGGCGGCGATGACTTTGGCGGAAGAGATTGCAGGCAAGAGCCCTTCGGCTGTGAAAGCGGCCAAGGCGCTGATCGGCTATGCGGAAGAGCATATGGACGATGTGGACGCGGTGCTGCTGGAAGAGAGCCGGGCGCAAGCGCGTTTGATTGGCAAACCGCATCAGATGGAAGTGATTGCGGCGAACATTCAGAAGCGAAAGCCGGTGTTCAAATAAGGAGTTAGCTGAGGCCTACTTCAGGAACTTGCGGTAGGCCTCGCGCTCGACATTGTAGTCGAGTTCCAGTTTTGCAATCTGCGCCATCAGGCGCTTTTTCTCATCTGGATCAGAGGCTTGTTGCCAGTCGCGTTTGGCGGCCTCGAGCTGCTCTTTGAGTTTGAACTCGCGTGGCAGAACCCCGGCGCGCGCCATGATGGAGTGGCCCACGGCGGTGGCCGGGTCTTCAATTTCGTGGCGTTTGGGGAGGGGTTTGCCTTCGCCCTCAAGGCCAGTCAACTGGCCTTCAGCTTCGGCCTTTTTGATCTGACGTTCGATGAGGTTTCGAAAGGAGCGCATCATGCTCCCAATATGGGCATGATGCTTGTGTTTGCAAGGCGCTTAGTCGAGCTCTGCGAGCTTGGCGAGCGCCGCCTTGATCTTGTCCTCTTCTTCCTCGCGGGCGGCGAGGTTTTCCTTGGCTTCAGCCACAACCTCATCCGGTGCCGAGGCGACGAATTTGGGGTTGTTCAGGCGCCCACGCAATCCGCCGAGTTCTTTGGCCAATTTGCCTAAGCCTTTCTCAAGACGTGCTTTTTCGGCGTCGATGTCGATGATGTCCGCCAGTGGCAGGCCAAAGGTCGCGCCGTCGACCGCCACAGTGGCGGTGCCTTTCGGGAAAGTCTCAACCTCTTCCAGCGACACCACGCGGGCGATCTTGAAGATCAGGGCTTCGTTGCGCTTAAACGCTTCGCGGTTCTCATCGGTGATCTGGCTCACCACCACGTCGATTTTGGCACCGGCATTTACCCGCATCTGCGCGCGCACGGAGCGAATTTGGTCGATCACGGAGATCACCCAGTTCATCTCGCGGTCGGCTTTTTCATCCACGAATTCAGCGGCTTGGTAGGTTGGCCAATCGGCGTGCACCAGCATTTTTGCGCGGTCGCCCAGCTCGCCCCAAAGCTCTTCGGTGATGAAAGGCATGATGGGGTGCAGGAGCAGCAGACATTGGTCGATGACCCAGCGCATTGTGGCTTTGGTTTCGGCCACGGCGGCGGCGTCATCGGAGTTGAACAGCGGTTTGGAGAACTCCACGTACCAGTCGCAAACCTTACCCCAGACAAAGGCGTAAAGCGCGTTGGCGGCGTCGTTGAAGCGATAGCTTTCGAGTGCGGCGTCGACCTCTTCGCGGACCTTGGCGGTCTCGCCGATGATCCACAAATTGGCGGTCTGTTTTACGTCGGTATCGCGTCTGTTTTGCGACAGTGCGGAACTGACCACCACATCGTCTTCAAACACGCCGTTCATCTCGGCAAACCGCGCGGCATTCCAGAGCTTGGTGCCGAAGTTGCGGTAGCCCGCGATGCGTTGCATGTCTAGTTTCAGCACGCCACCCAGAGCGGCCATGGCGGCCGAAGAGAAACGCAGCGCGTCGGCGCCGTATTCGTCGATGATCTCAAGCGGGTCCATCACGTTGCCGGTGGATTTGGACATTTTCTTGCCTTTGGCGTCGCGCACGAGGCCATGCAGGTAGACGGTGTCAAACGGGATCTGATCCACCACGGCGAGCTGCATCATCATCATGCGGGCGACCCAGAAGAACAGGATGTCCTGACCGGTGACCAGCGTGGAGGTCGGGAAGTATTTTTCCAGCTCTGGCGTGTTGTCGGGCCAGCCAAGCGTGCCGATGGGCCAGAGGCCTGAGGAGAACCAGGTGTCGAGCACGTCGGGGTCACGCCAGACTGGGTACACCAGTTTCAGCGGGTCCTGATCCACAACGTATTGCGCGAGGCTCTCGGCCAGCATGTGGATGGCTTCGTGCTTGTCAGCCACCTCAACCACTTTGGCGTGGTTCAGAGGGGACGGAATGTTGGCATTGTCATCGAGGAACTGTTCCACGACGCCGTCAAAGTTCGCAGCACAGTGGGTGACGTTGCCACGGTGCAGCATGCCGCCCTCGCCCAACAGACGGCCCATTTCGACGAGATCCAACGCACCGTTGTTTTCGTCGTCTTTGAAGTCCTCGGCGGAGAGGTCGAGGCCATACCACACAGGAATTTGGTGGCCCCACCACAGCTGGCGGGAGATACACCAAGGCTCAATGTTTTCCAGCCAGTGGAAGTATACTTTCTCGCCGCTTTCCGGCAGGATTTTCACGTCGCCATTGCGCACAGCGTCCAGCGCTGGGCCAACAACTTTTTCAGCGTCCACAAACCATTGGTCGGTCAGCATCGGCTCGATGACCACTTTGGAGCGGTCGCCAAACGGCTGCATGATCGGCTTGTTTTCTACGTAAGGCACGGTTTCAGTAACTTCGGAGGTGTTGCCCTCGTCGTCTTTCACCGTCTTGGTCACTGTGGTCATCACCGCGAGGCCTTCGGCGGTGATTTGCTCCACCACGAGTTTGCGCGCCTCAAAACGGTAGAGACCGCGCAGGTCGTCCGGCACCAGGTTCACGCCGTCGGCTTCGTTTTCCGTCAGGGTGCGCTCGCCTTTGGCCACAGCCATGGCGATGGTGGCGGCGGCGTCGTAGCTGTCGCCGTCCGCGCGCATGGCGCCTTTGGTGTCCATCAGGCGGTACATCGGGATGCCACCGCGCTTGGCGACCTGATAGTCGTTGAAATCATGTGCGCCGGTGATTTTCACCGCGCCGGAGCCGAAGTCCTTGTCCGGGTATTCGTCGGTGATGATCGGGATCAGGCGGCGGTGCTCTTTGGGACCGACCGGGATTTCGCAAAGTTTGCCAACGATGGGCGCGTAACGTTCATCAGACGGGTGTACCGCCACCGCGCCGTCGCCCAGCATGGTTTCCGGACGGGTGGTGGCGATGGAAATGTAATCACGGGTCTCTTGCAGCGTGATGTTCCCGTCTTCGTCCTTCTCGACGTATTCATAGGTCGCCCCCCCTGCCAAGGGGTATTTGAAGTGCCACATGTGGCCGGCAACTTCGATGTTCTCCACTTCGAGGTCGGAGATGGCGGTTTCAAAATGTGGGTCCCAGTTCACGAGGCGTTTGCCGCGATAGATCAGGCCCTTGTTGTACATCTCAACAAAGACTTTCAGAACGGCGTCGTGGAAGTTGCCGCCAGCCACATCTTCGGGTGCGCCGGGCGCGCCGGACATGGTGAAGGCTTCGCGGTCCCAATCACAGGAGGCGCCTAGGCGCTTCAATTGGTTCACAATGGTGCCGCCGGACTCACCTTTCCATTCCCAGACTTTCTCAAGGAACTTCTCGCGGCCCAATTCGGCGCGGGACGGCTGTTGGGTTTCGGCCAGCTTGCGCTCCACAACCATTTGGGTGGCGATGCCCGCGTGGTCGGTGCCCGGCTGCCAGAGGGTGTCAAAACCCTGCATGCGTTTCCAGCGGATCAGGATATCCTGCAGCGTGTTGTTAAAGGCGTGTCCCATGTGCAGAACGCCAGTGACGTTGGGCGGTGGGATCATGATGCAGTAGGTGGAAGCACCCGGTTTTGCATTTGCGCCTGCGGTGAAGCAGCCGGCTTTTTCCCATGCGTCGTAGAGGCGGCCTTCGGCCTCTGCTGCGTTGAAGGTCTTTTCCATCGCCATTGGTGTGATCCCTTGTGTCGGTTCGCGCCCGTTATCAATCGGAGTTGTCTCTATCGAATGCGGAAACAAAGGGGAAGCGGGAAGAGATTGTTTAGCAAGGTGGAGAAAACCTGAATTTATTCACTCAAGTTGGAAAAATTCAAAAAAGATCTGGTTTGTTAAGGTTCTGTTAAGACTTGGCGCGGCATAAGCGGGGTGTGGCGCATGACGCCTCCACGCTAGAAGGCGATGAGATGTACATCCTGCGTGCCAGAACGGCACGCATTCCATCTCCCCCAAACGCAAATTCCCAATCTGTGAGACTGTTTGAGCGTTGTTTTGCGCGGATTTACCCGCGTGGGCGGTCCAGTTTGGTGGACAGGTGGATCAGGCTTTCCGAGCTTTTCACACCCTTGGCCTCACCAATGTTGTCGAGCGTGTCGTCCAGCTCTGAGGTACTGTCCGCAGCCAGTTGCACAATCAGATCAAACCGCCCGGAGCAGGTGTGCACGCTTTCCACGGCAGGCAGGGATTTGAGGCGGTCCAGCACGGTTGGCCCGCTGCGCAGCTCGATCGAAAGCAGCGCGGTGGCGCGCAGCCTTGGGCGGGCGGCATCGCCCAGACGCAGGGTGTAGCCTGCGATGGCGCCGGAGGTTTCCAAACGGTCGATACGGGCCTGGACCGTGGTGCGCGCCAGGCCCAGTTTACGGGCCAATGTGGCCACGGGCGCGCGAGCGTTTTCGCTGAGCAGGGCCAGGAGTTGGGTGTCGGTTTCGTCAAGTTGCATCGTGCTGCCGTCTATATGCCGAGTCTTTCCTGCATTTTTACCAGAGTGCCGCGTGGAATCGACAGGGAAATCCCTCAAGCTGATGAAAAACAGGATTGAGGTAGGACATGCGCAACGATCCGGCCCTTTGGCCGTCCCCTTCTTGGCATCTGACGAAGTTTTCGCCGGACGCGCCGGTTTTGTATTTTGCTCCTGAGGTGCTGCAAGCCACGGCGCGGCGGTTCATTGACGGTTTTGCCGGGCTGGTGACTTATGCGGTGAAGGCCAATGACCATGAGGCGGTGCTGACGAATTTGGTGAACGCCGGGCTGACGGCCTTTGATGTGGCGTCGCCATTGGAGATGGCGCGGGTGCGGCGTGTGGCGCCGGATGCGGTGCTGCATTACCACAACCCGGTGCGCTCGGTGGCGGAGATCACCGAGGCGGTGGGGCACGGCATTGCCAGCTGGTCGGTGGATTGTCCGCGGGAGTTGCAGAAGTTGGCGGATGTGCCGCGCGCAGGCACAGAGATTGCGGTGCGCTTGCGGTTGCCGGTGGCCGGTGCGGCTTATGACTTTGGCGAGAAGTTTGGCGCGGACCCGGATCAGGCGGTGGCTTTGTTAAAGCAGGTGCGGGAGATGGGGTTTGAGACCTCTTTGACCTTCCATCCCGGTACGCAGTGTGCCGATCCGCAGGCCTGGGCGGTGTATATTGTCGAGGCGGCAGATGTGGCGCGGCGGGCTGGCGTGGTCTTGAAGCGGCTAAATGTTGGTGGCGGCTTTGCGGCGCATCGCAATGGTCCTGCACCGGATCTGGAGGCGATTTTTGATCGCATCGCGGCGGAGACAGTACGGGCATTTGATGAGGAAGCCCCCGCGTTGGTTTGTGAGCCGGGGCGGGCGATGGTGGCCGAGGCGTTTACCTTGGCGGTGCGGGTGAAGACTGTGCGCGACACGGCGGTCTTCCTGAATGACGGGATTTATGGCGCGCTGACGGAATTGCGCGACATTGGGGTGCCGGATCGGATTTCTGTGCTGCGGCCTGATGGGGCCGTTGTGGATGGCGACATGGCGCGTAAGGTGGTCTACGGGCCGACCTGTGACAGTCTGGATCGGTTGCCAGATCCAGTGGCGCTGCCTGCGCAAATTGCTGAGGGGGATTTTGTGATGATCAAGGCCATGGGCGCCTACTCGTCCTCACTGTCCACCGGGTTCAACGGCTACGGTCTGCAAGAAATGGTAACTGTCGCGACGTTGTAAGGCACAACGGGCTCTGGACACGTCCGGATTGCACGATAGAGTTCCTCTTCGTAGCGACGCGCAGGGGAGCCAGCAGCCATGGAAAAGTTTGGGAAAAGCCAGCCGGTCAAACGGATTGAAGACACGCGGTTTTTGACCGGCAAAGGCCAATACGTGGACGATATTGCGCCCCAAAATGCGCTGCATGCCTATTTTTTGCGCTCTCCGGTTGCGCATGGGCTTGTGACCGAACTGGATGTTGCGGACGCGCGTGAGGCGGATGGGGTGGCCTGTGTCTTGACGCAGGCGGATTTGCTGGCGGCGGGACTTGAGGCCAATTTGCCAGGCACGCAGGTGGTGAACCGCGATGGCAGCAAAGGTGCCAAGCCGGAACGTCCGCTGCTCGCGGCAGAGCGGGTGCGCTACGTCGGTGAGCCGATTGCCGTGATTGTGGCGGAGAGCATGGATCAGGCGCGGGATGCGGCTGAAATGATCATGTTCGACTATGATGATCTGGACGCGCATCTGGCATTGGCGCGCGGCGGTGAGCAGCTGCATGGCGAAGCGCCAGAGAACCTTGCGTTTGATTGGGGGCTTGGTGATGAGGCCGCGACCGACGCGGCTTTTGAGGCGGCGGCACATGTGGTGAGCCTGGAGGTTGGCGACAACAGAGTGATTGTAAACGCGATGGAGCCGCGTGGTGCCTATGCCGAATGGGATGGCAGCCGGTTGCATGTCGCCAGCAATGGGCAGGGTGTCTGGGGCACCAAGGGGCAAGTCGCCCGTGTTCTGAAGATGAACGAAGACGACGTGCGTGTCACCAACCCGGACACCGGCGGCGGCTTTGGCATGAAGGCGATGATCTATCAGGAGCCTCTGATTGTGGCATACGCCGCCAAGACGCTGGGCAAGCCGGTCCGGTGGATTGCGGATCGAACGGAGTCGATGTTGTCAGACAACGCGGGGCGCGATCTGGTGTCGTTGGCGGAGTTGGCGTTTGACGAGAACCTTAAGGCCACGGCCTATCGCGTGAAGTCTGTCGCCAATATGGGCGCGTATAACTCGCAGTTTGCCCAAGCGATCCAGACGCAGCTGTTTAGCCGCGTGTTGATGGGCGTCTATGATGTGCAGACTACTTGGCTGCAGGTGGATGGGATTTACACAAACACCACGCCAGTGGATGCCTATCGTGGGGCCGGGCGGCCGGAGGCGATTTATGTTCTGGAACGCCTGATGGATCGTGCGGCGCGCGAACTGGGAGTGAGTGGCTACGAGTTGCGGCGGCGCAACTTCATCCCAACCGAGGCGTTTCCGTACAAATCGGCGACGGATGAAACCTATGATGTTGGCGACTTCGATCGAGTGTTGAGCCGCGTGGAGGAGTTTGGCGATGTGGCCGGGTTTGCCGCGCGCAAAGCCGAGAGCGCGAAGGCTGGCAAGCTGCGCGGCGCTGGGCTGTGCTATTACATTGAGAGTATTTTGGGCGACCCAAGTGAAAGTGCGCGGGTGGAGTTCAATGACGATGGCACCGTTTCGATCTATGTGGGCACGCAGTCCAACGGGCAGGGACATGAGACGGTTTATGCGCAGTTCCTGAGTGACCAGACCGGCATTCCCACCGAGATGATTGAAGTGGTGCAGGGGGACAGTGACCGCATCAAGCAAGGTGGTGGTACTGGTGGGTCGCGCTCCGTGACGGTGCAGAACACCGCGACTTTGGCGACCGTGGAAACGATGATTAAAGCCTTTACGCCGTATATTGCAGAGAAGATGGGCGTGGATGCCGCGGATGTGAGCTTTGATGATGAGCAATTCCGGGCAGAAGGCTCTAACTTACACCCGACCTTCCTTGAAGCCGCCGAGTTGGCGCGCGCGGATGGGCGGACGGATTTGATGGTGCATGAGGAGCGCACCACTTTGCCAGCGCGCAGCTTCCCCAACGGGGCGCATCTGGCAGAGGTTGAAGTGGACCCGGAGACGGGGCAGGTCAGCTTGGAGACATACACTGTGGTGGATGATTTTGGTAATCTGATCAATCCGATGCTCGCCGAGGGGCAGGTGCATGGTGGCGTGGCGCAGGGCATTGGCCAGGCACTGATGGAACATGTGGTGTTTGATGATGACGGTCAGCTTTTGACCGCGACCTTCATGGATTACGCCATGCCGCGCGCGAGTGATGTGCCGATGATTGGCTTCGCCACCGAGGCGGTGCCGTCCACTGCGAACATCATGGGCATGAAGGGCTGCGGCGAGGCGGGTACCGTGGGTGCCATGGCTGCAGCAGCCAATGCGGTGCAGGACGCGCTTTGGGAGGCGGGTGTGCGCCAAGCGGATATGCCGTTCACGCCGCATCGCGTGTGGCAGATGTTGAATGAGGCCAAACATACGGCTGGCTAGACGCATATCAGAGTGGCTGACTGGGAAGTTCACCAGCAGCCATACCCCGGCCGGACCGCGCCGGGGGGCGGTCACGCATGTGATTATTCTGGATGGCACCATGTCCTCGCTTGCGCCGGGGCAGGAGACCAATGCAGGGCAGACCTATCAGTTGCTACGAGAGATCGGCGCGGAGGTGTCGGTTTACTACGAAGCCGGGGTGCAATGGCGGTCCTGGCGTCAGACGTTGGACGTGATGATGGGGCGCGGGATCAATCGGCAAATCCGGCGGGCTTACGGCTATTTGGCAAGCCGATATCGGCCTGGAGACAAGATTATCCTGATGGGCTATTCGCGCGGTGCTTTTGCTGTACGCTCATTGGCAGGGGTGATTGACCGCGTCGGGCTGTTGCGCGCGGAATGTGCCACGGAGCGCAATATCCGCACGGCTTATCGGCACTATGAACTGACGCCGGACAGTGCGGCTGCAAGCGCGTTTGCGGCGGCGCATTGTTATGAGCATACAGAGATCGAGATGATTGGTGTGTGGGACACGGTGAAAGCGCTGGGCGCGCGGGTGCCGGTGTTGTGGCGGATCACTGAACGCCGACATGCGTTTCACAACCATCAACTTTCGCCCGTTGTGCGGCATGGGTTTCATGCCTTGGCGCTGGATGAGACGCGGCAGGTGTTTGAACCAGAGTTGTGGCGTTGTCCGGATGATTGGGACGGCCGTGTGGAGCAGGTCTGGTTTCGAGGGGCGCACAGTGACGTGGGCGGACAACTCGTGGGGTTTCATGCTGCGCGACCGCTTGCCAATATTCCGCTGGTCTGGATGCTGGAACGGTTGGAGATGTGTGGCGTACGCTTGCCAGAAGACTGGCGGGATCGCTACGAGACCGATCCGGATGCGCCCATGGTGGGCACCTGGCGGGCGCTCGGCAAATACTTTTTGTTTAGGGCGCCAAGGGTTGTTGGGGCAGATCGGTCAGAGAGCATTCACCCGACCGCGTTGCCCTATGTGACTGCGGGCGACATTAAAGGGCAGGTGTTGCCGCAGACCTAGGTTGGTTTTAATCGCGCCAGTCGACAAACTCGCCTAGCTCCGCGCGGTCTGTGCGAAAGGTGTTGATGGCGGCAGCGTCATCCGGGTAGCCAAAAGAGATGGCCGCAAGAACGTTGCGATCCTCGGAAATGTCGAAGTGTTTGCGGACCACGTCTGAGTAGAGCGAGAGTGCGGCCTGAGGCACGGTGCCGATGCCTTGCGCTTTGGCGGAGAGGCAGAAAGCGGTGATGAAACCGCCGCAATCGAGCACGCCGTAGGGGCCGAGTTCTTTGGGGCAGGTGATGACCGCAACGTGAGGCGCGCCAAACAGGGTGTAGTTCTCCCGCATTTGACGTGCGCGGCCTTCGCGGTCGCCACGACCAATGCCAACGGCTTCATAGAGTTGGAACCCACAGGTGCGGCGGCGTTTGAGATGCGCGCCGGTGTAGGTGTCCGGAAACGGGTAGTCAGGCGCGGGGGCGCCGCCGTCAAAGGCTTGTGCCATGGCATCGCGGAAAGCTTCGGTTTGAGCGCCTGAGGCGACAATCACCTTCCACGGTTGTGCGTTGCACCAGGAGGGGGCGCGGCCAGCATCCAGCAGGATTTGGGAAATAACCTCACGCGGTACGGCATCTGATTTAAACGCTCGGCAGGAGTGACGGGCGTGCAGAAGTTCTTGCAATGCAGCGTGGTGAGACATCGCGGAAATCCCCAACTCTTATTGGTTTTGCGCGATGATATAGCCAATCACGCCGGCTGCAATAGCGGCGAGGAGCACGGCAAAGGCGATCTTCCATTTTGAGTAGGGGCGTTCGCCTTGAACGCGGCCGGTTTGTCCATTGACCACAAAGCGATAGGACTTACCGCGGTATTTGTAAGCGGCCATCCAGACCGGCAGTAGGATGTGTTTGAAGGTCACATCACTGACCGCAGTGGAGACACTGTGAATGCGCTGGCGGTCGCCGCCGATGTCAAAGGCCACGTCGCGGCGGATCACGCGGTCCATACGGTCGCGGGCCTCGTCGTAGCCCTCTTCGAGATCGATGGAGTAGCCCTCAGCCTGAAAGCCTGCGAGGAATTCTGGCGTGTAGGGTTCCAGCGCGGAGAGATCCCAGGGCTGCAGGTTGTCAGTGTATTTTTTAGGCAGGGCCTTGGAGCCAAGCACAAGGATGTCGTCAAACCAGCGGGCCACGCGGCCAGAGGCGGGCGACCAGCGGATTTTTTGCACCTGCCGTTGTTCTTGCTTGCCGTCCACCATGACGGTTTCGGCGACGTAGTAGATGGTGCCCCGTTCGCCGCGATAGGAGGATTTGGTATCCGCATCGTAGGTCCAATAGGGGACATAAATGCCGTCCATCTTGCGGCCCTTCTTGGCGTATTCCTGCAGGCCGTTGGGGGCGAACCAGAGCTTACCCAGCCACTCATTCATGGATTGATGCGCGATCTTTTCCGCGATCTGGAAGGGCAGGACAGCACGCGGCTTGATCAGGCGATGCGTGCCGGTGTCGACCACGACGGGGCTGGCGCAGAAGGGGCATTCGGTGGCGTGGGTGTCGCCCTCAAAAACCACATGGGCGGCGCAGTTGGGGCAGGAGGTGGTGCGGGCCTCGACCATTTCGGCGGCCGGGAGCTGCTCGGCCAAAGCTGCTTTGAAATCCAGCTCGGCAATGGCAGCCTGACGGTCGCCTTGCTCAGTGGCCTCTTCGTGACCGCAGTGATCGCAGATCAGTTTGCCTTCGTTGGGGGCAAAGCGGTAGTCGGCGCCGCATTGGGCGCAGGGGAAACGGGTGGTCTCTTTGGGCGCGGGGGGCGGTGTGGCTGACATGAAATCTGCTTGCTTTGAAATGGCTTGGAAGAATTTAGCAAAGCCCCGGCCAGCAAGCCGGGGCTATTGTTTTAGGCACCAGGGGGCGGGGGCGGCAGGATGGTGAAGAGCTGGGCCAGTTCGGCCACGTCTTCGGCGTGTTTCCAACCGTCCTGGCCTGCGGTCCAGACGTGGGTTTCACGGGTGATCTCCCCAGCGGTTGCCATGCGACCAAGCGCAGCTTTGGAGAACGGGCCTTTGGTTTGGCCGTTTTCGGCGATGTGCCACACATGCTCGACCGGCGGTGGGGGCGGTGGCGCAGCGGCGGCTTGTGGCGCGGGAGCCGCTTGTGGCGCTTGCGCGGCGGGTTGCGCGCCCCATGGGCCGGTTTGCGCCATCTGTTGGGCCATTGCCATGCCCATGCCCATCCCCATGCCAGCGCCCATGCCGGAGTTTGGCGTCTGTGCGGCGGCGGTCATGGCTTCGGCGGCGGAGAACTGTGTGTATTTGCCCAAGTCACCAACGATGCCCATCGAGGTGCGCTTGTCCATCGCGGCCTCAACCGCTGGTGGCAGGGAGATGTTTTCGATGTAGAGCTCCGGGATCGCGAGGCCGTATTCGGCGATGGTGCCGGAGATTTCGGCGGCGACCAGCTTGCCCAGATCGGCGGTATTTGCGGCCATGTCCAGAACCGGAATGCCGGAGCCAGCCACAACGCGGGAGAACTCCTGCACGATGATGTTGCGGATCTGGAAGGAGATCTCATCCATGGTGAATTCGCCGTCTGTCCCAACGATCTCCGTTAGGAAGCGGGCGGGGTCGACCACGCGGATGGCGTAGGTGCCATAGGCGCGCAGGCGCACGGGGCCGAATTCCGGGTCGCGCACCATGATGGGGTTTTTGGTGCCCCATTTCAGGTCGGCAAACCGCGTGGTGTTGACGTAGTAGATTTCGGACTTGAACGGGCTTTTGAAGCCGTGGTCCCAGTGCTGCAACGTGGTCATCACCGGCATGTTGTTGGTTTCCAACATGTAGAGGCCGGGGGTGAAGACATCGGCCAGTTGACCTTCGTGCACAAACACCGCTGCTTGGCCCTCGCGTACGGTCAGTTTGGCGCCGTATTTGATCTCATGCCCTTCGCGCTCAAAGCGGAACACCAGCGTGTCGCGGGTGTCGTCAACCCAATGGATGACGTCGATAAATTCGCCAGTGAGGAAATCAAAAATACCCATGAAGTGGTCCTTTCAAAAGGCTGGTCGCGGCAGCGCTCAGAAGTTCTGTGCGGTTTGCTCGCGGGCCAGAATGTAAACAATGGGGCGGGCCTCGTCCACGCTCATACCGATGCCAAGGCGGTCATCATAGAGCATGGAGAGCAGTTTTTCGTCATGCGTGGTGAGCAGCGCAAACTCTTCGTCATCGTTGAAGATTGAAGGGCGGGCTTCGGGACTGTCGTTGGCCAATCCAAGCCCTTGGGCGATCTCTTCGTGGAAGCAGGATTTACGCAGAAGGTCCGGGTGTTCTGCACGCACCAAGGCTACGGCAGAGGTGTAGGCGTTGGGGTTGGTGTCTGAGGCCAAGGCGACCACAAAGCAGTATATGTTCCGTGGTGGATTGGCGAAGAGCGCACGGGTTTTGGGGGAGGCGTTGGGCAGCAGAGTGTCCAGACGCGATTGCACGGTGTCACGGTCATCCGCGCCCATCACCAGCACGTGGAAGTTGGGTTTGTTGGTCGTCAGGCGGATCGGGTGGCCGGTGGCGTTGGCCAAGCGGGGCACATAGGCGGCCACCGTGGCGCGATCGGTGGCGCGTTGGCTTTCCGGCACCGAGGGGCCAAACTCGACGTTCACTTTGACGGGACCGCTCCAGCGGCGCAGTTGGCCTGCTTGGCCCGTGGAGCGCTCCAGCCCGCCGGTGTTGCTGTATTCGTCATAAAAGGCGATGCGTTCAAAGTTGCGCGCCAGCATGTCAGGCGTGAACGGTGTGTCCGGGCCGCCGCCATCGGTGCGCAGCAACCCGCGCGTCAGCAGGTCCGCCTGGACGCTGCTGTAGTAGCTGCGCAGGGCTGCGCTGGCCTCGGACGGGGGCGCGGGCGCAGGGGCGACAACCGGTGGCGCGGTGACGCCGCCGGTGTTGACGCAGGCTGCCAAGGTCGTCAGCAGCCCGAGACCTATGCCCGCAAGCCGCTTCACGCGGTGGGCACAGCGGTCGCGGCGGTGTCACCCAGGCCGTCTTTGCGTGCCTTGGCTGCCGCCAATGTGTCGCGCAATTCGGCTTCCATCTTTTTCATGTCGTCTTCGGCGGCGGCGCGCTTGGCTTTGCCTTCGTCGGCGATTTGTAGCGACTCGTTGATGGTAGCGATCAGCTCTGCGTTGGCGGTTTTCACGGCCTCGATGTCAAACACGCCGCGTTCCATTTCGGTGCGCACCACCTTGTTGGTTTCGCGCAGATTCTTGGCGTTGGCGGTCAGAAGCTCGTTGGTGAGGTCGTTGGCCTCACGCACGGCAGAGGCGGCTTCGGCGGAGCGCTGGATGGTCACGGCCTGCGCCAGCTGGGTTTCCCAAAGTGGCACGGTGTTGACCAAAGTGGAGTTGATCTTGGTGACCAGCGATTTGTCGTTTTCCTGCACGAGGCGGATGGACGGTAAGGATTGCATGGTGACCTGACGGGTCAGTTTCAGGTCATGCACGCGGCGCTCTAGATCGTCGCGTGCGGCGCGCAGGTCGCGCAGTTCTTGTGCCTTCATCACCTGAGCGTTTTCATCGGCTGCGGCCACTTCGGCTTCTTTGGCTGGAATGTCGTTGGCATCCAGCTCGGCAATCTTGGCTTCGCCAGCTGCGATGTAGAGCGCCAGTTCGTCATAGAAGGCGAGGGTCTTTTCGTAGAGTACGTCCAGCGATTTGATGTCCTTGAGCAGGGTGTGCTCGTGGGTCAGCAGGTTGTCGGTGATCTTGTCGATCTGGTCCTGTACCTCTTCAAAACGCGCGGTAAACTTGGCAAAAGGCGCGGCGCGGCCGATCAGCTTTTCCCAGAAGCTGCGTTCGCGGCGGACGTCCAGCTCAGACACGGAGAAACCGCGAATGGTGGTGACGATGTCGCGCAGGCTGTCACCGGCGGGGCCAACGTCTTTGTTGCGCACGTCTTGCAGCATGGCTTGGGAAATGGTCTGCAGTTCTGCCTGAGCACCGGAGCCAAAGGACACAATTGAGTTGGTGTTGCTCATGTCCAGCTCAGCCATGCGCTTGGTGATTTCCGCAGACACAGGAGCGTCCGCCTCGGCCAATGGCACAATGGCGTTGGCCTCTACCGGTTCGGGCAGGGCAACCGTGGCTTCGGTGATTTCCGCCAAAGCGGCTTCGGCTTTTTGTTTTACGATCTCAGACATTTAAATCCACCCTTCCCGGTAGGTCACATGTGTTATCAGCTGTTGCGGCGCAGGCCTTCGCGCTCCAAGCGCTCGCGCAGCACGTCAATTTCGATGGTCAGATCGCCGCGATCTTCCAGCAGGAGTTTCTGCGTGCGGGCGGCGAAGTTTTCTTCCAGATCATCCAGTAGCGCGAGGTAGTCGGCACGGGCTTGGACGTCTTGTGTGCGGCTGTAAATGTCGGCAAATTTCACGGTCGCGTCTTTGGCGCCGAGCAAATAGACGCCAAGGTAGCGGCGTGCCGCGGTGAGGTCGCGCGGGTCTTCTTCCACCGTGCGGAACAGGTCGCGGGCGGTAGATTGGAAGGCCGCGACACGACGTTCGACACTGCGATCTCCGGCGCGAGCGATGGCGTCGCTCATGGCGCGCAAATGCTCTTCGGCTTCTTCCACGGCGCGGGCGACCCGGTCGGTTTGGTGACGGTTGGTGCCCTCCATGCCTTTGTCCGACATCGGGTCGAGACCAAAGGCAAAGCTGTGCAGCAGGCCGCCAACCACGGCGAAGATGCCCGCCTCGATGGGGGCGTGACCGGCAAAGCCTGCGATTGCCAGTCCCAGACCAGTCAACACGGACCCGAGCAGTTTGCGCGGGAGCGCTGGGCGTCGAGCCACCTTGCGGGCGTCATAGGCCTCTTGGGCAAACATGCCTTCACGGGTCATCCATGCGGCGAGAAGCAGGACGCCAAGCGCAATCAGATATTGCGCCATGCCAATTGGGTCAGTGGTGAACGCTTTCCAGATTAGAGGCAGCGGCGCCATGAACAGGAGGTTGACACGCCCGCCCGCGCGGCTGCGCTTGGCATTGCGAAAACCCTCGTCGCTGCTGGCTCCTTGGGCGCCGCCGGGGCTGTATTTGCCGCCAAATTTCTGAGCCATCAGGCGCCTCCCGTGAAAGAGACGTAGAAGATCAACAGAACCAACAGGCCAAAGGCCAGTTTCTGTAACCCGGTTGATGACATACCCACTCCACCCTGCGCTAAGTTATGGAGAAATCTAAGAAGTCTGCCGCGCGAAGGCTAGGGGGAAGTTTTGGGAAAGCGGCGCATTGCCGAGGCAAGACCGCCTTTAAATCAGTTATTTGCGGCGGCGCGTGGGTTTGCGGCGTTTTTCCTCCGGAATCGCGCCGTCCAGGCCGAGTTGGTCGCGCACAACGCGGCGGCGCAATTCTTCGACTTCGCCCTGTTTAAGCTGACCCAATTGGAAGGGGCCGTAAGACACGCGGATCAGGCGGTTCACGGTGAGGCCGATGGCCTCCATGGCGCGGCGGATTTCGCGGTTTTTGCCCTCGCGCAGGCCGACGGTGACCCAGGCGTTGGCGCCTTGTTGGCGGTCAAGTGTGATGTCCATAGGCTGGAAACGTTCGCCGTCGACCTCGATGCCTTTTCGCAGCGGCGCGAAAGTATCTTCAGTTGGGCGGCCGTTGATTCTGACGCGGTATTTGCGCAGCCAACCGGTGCTGGGCAATTCCAGTTTGCGTTTCAGGCCACCATCGTTGGTCAGCAGCAGCAAGCCTTCGGAGTTGAGGTCAAGTCGCCCCACTGTCATCACGCGTGGGAGGTTCTCCGGCAGCTTGTCAAAGATCGTCTCGCGGCCTTTTTCATCGCGGTTGGTGGTCACCAGTCCGGCGGGCTTGTGGTAGAGCCAGATGCGTTCGTGATCCGGCTCGCCAATCAGCTTGCCGTCCACGGTGATGCGGTCTTTGGCGGTGACGTTTAGCGCCGGGCTGTCGAGTTTCTTACCGTTCACCGACACGCGGCCCGCCTCGATCATACGTTCTGCATCGCGACGCGAGGCCACACCGGCGCGGGCCAGGACCTTTGCAATGCGATCCCCCTCGCGTTTGGGCGCGTCAGAGGCCGGTTGCGCCGGCGTCTTGCGCGGCTTGGACGGGCGCGCCTTGGCGGCGTTTGGTTTCGCGTTGGGGCGACGGGAGGAGGGAGGCTTTTGAGACATGTCTCCGTTTACCTGCGAAACGGGGATTGCGAAAGGGGGCTTGGCAGGGCAAGTCTGCCCTATGACCTTTCGGAGCCATATGGACCTTGCGCTTGAAGAAGCGCGCGCCGCTGCAGCGCGTGGTGAGGTGCCCGTGGGGGCGGTGATTGTTGGGCCGGATGGCGAAGTTTTGGCGTCGGCGGGCAACCGGACGCGGGAAGATTTGGACCCAACAGCCCATGCCGAAGTGCTGGCGATGCGCGCGGCCTGTGCCAAGATTGGCAGCGAACGGCTGGTCGGGTGCGACCTGTATGTGACGCTGGAGCCGTGCCCGATGTGCGCCAGCGCGATCAGTCAGGCGCGGATTGCACGGGTATACTATGGCGCAGCGGACCCCAAATCCGGCGGCGTGGCGCAGGGGCCGCGGGTGTTTGCTCATCCGCAAAGCCATCATGTGCCCGAGGTGTATGACGGCCTTGCGGCGGAAGAGTGCGAGGCGCTGCTAAAGGCGTTTTTTGCCGAGCGGCGGTGACGCCTTAAAGGTCGATAGGGACCATTACTTCCGGTTCGATGACGTTTACGTCGGGCAGGGCTGCTGCGAGCACGTTTGCGGATTGCTCCAGGATCGGGAAGGTCTTGTAGTGGCAGGGGATCACGGTTTTGAAGTTGAAATAGCGTTTGGCAGCGTAGGCTGCGCCCGCCATGTCCATGGTGAAATGGCCGCCCGCGGAAAGAATGCCCACGTCGGGTTTGTAGTAATCCCCCATCCAGTCCATGTCCGCCATTATGTCGGTGTCGCCTGAGATATAAAGGCTGCGGCCCTCGGCGCGGAGGATGTAGCCGACTTCCGAGCCTGCGGCCTTGGGGCCTTGGTCCGTACCAAATGTGGAGCTGTGAGAGGCAGGCACCATGGTGAGGTTGACGCCGTCGCCCAGCTCTACAGTGCCGCCCTTGTTGAAACCGACGGTGTTCAAGTGCTCGTGTTCGTTCCAGTAAGAAATGAGATCATATTGGCCGACGATGGGACAGGAGAGTTTGCGCGCAAGGGGCAGCATGTCTGCGACATGGTCAAAATGCGCGTGGGTCAAAATCAGATGTGTAGCGCCTGCAACAGCCGCTTCGTGTTGGGCTTCTGGCAGCACCGGGTTGCCGGTGAGCCAAGGGTCGACGAGCAACACCAGATTGCCGGTTTCGATGCGAAAAGAGCCGTGTCCAAGCCAAATCAGTTTCATACTATCTCTCCCTCTCAATTGCCGTCAGAGTAGCACGCAATTGGCCTGGGGGAAGGGCTGGTATGGGAGGGGACGTGATGGATTGGATGGCGCCGATTGACGCCTATTGCGAGCGGTTGGACCCAAGTTTTTGGGCAGAGCCGGTGAATGCCGTGACCAATGCGGCGTTTGTGATTGCGGCGGCGTGGATGTGGGCGCGGTTGCGGTTTCTGCCTGCGATGCCGGGGCGGGGTATCGCAAAAGCCTTGTGCGTCATATTGGCAATGATCGGGCTTGGCAGTTTCCTTTTCCACACCGAGGCGACCGCATGGGCGGCTGCGGCCGATACAACGCCCATTGCGCTCTATGTGGTGCTCTACATTTACGCCGCCAACCGTTATTTCTGGGCGTTGTCTTGGCCAAAGGCGTTCGTCGCGACGGCGCTTTTCTTTCCCTATGCCGCGATAACCATCCCTCTGTTTGCCAAAATGCCGGTGTTGGGCGTTTCCGCGGGCTATATGCCTGTGCCAGTGATGATCCTGACCTATGCGATTCTGCTGCGCTCCCGCCGGCCGGAGGTGGCGCGGGGACTGGCGATTGGCGGCGGGCTGTTGCTGCTGTCCTTGACCTTTCGCTCGTTGGATATGCCGATGTGTCACCACGTGCCAATGGGGACGCATTTCATGTGGCACATTTTGAATGCCGTTATGTTGGGCTGGATGATTGAGGTGTTGCGGCGCCATCTGATTGCGGGGAGGCTCAAGGCGCAGCCTTGAGCCGTGCCCAACAAAAGACAGGCAACTCTATTGCATTTTCTTTTGGCGGGAGATGCAACGATGTGGGGCAAACGGAGGCAAGCGCTTGCACCGCTTTCCCCTGCGCGCTAAAGGCTGAGGGCACGTCCGCAACGAGAGAGTCTTGCCCCATGTCGATTGACGAAAGCACCGCCGCCAAAGTGGCCAAATTGGCCCGTATCAAGGTTGAAGAAGATGCCCTGCCTGCGCTGGCACAGGAATTCAATGCCGTGCTGGGTTTCATTGAGCAACTGAACGAAGTTGACGTCGAAGGCGTGGAGCCCATGGTGTCCGTGACCCCGATGCGTCTGAAGCGTCGTGAGGATGTGGTGACCGATGGCGATCAGCAGGAGAAAATCCTGAGCAATGCGCCGGATGCGCGTGAAGGCTTCTTTGCTGTTCCCAAAGTGGTGGAGTGATCCGGCTTTTATGCCGTTGATCCCCTGACAATAGATTTTGCCCCCATATGAGAGAGGCGCCCGATATGACCGATCTGACCAAACTTACCCTGGCTGAAGCCCGCGATAAGCTGCGTGCCGGGGATGTGACTTCCGTTGAACTGACCGAGACCTTTTTGAAAGCGATTGATGACGCCGATGCGCTGAACGCTTTTGTGCATAAGACGCCTGAGATTGCGCTGGAACGCGCCAAGGCGGCGGATGCGCGGATTGCCCAAGGTGATGCGCCGGACATGTGCGGCCTGCCAATCGGCATCAAGGACCTGTTCTGCACCAAAGGTGTGGCGTCCCAAGCGGCCAGCGGCATTCTGGAAGGCTTTACGCCGGAGTATGAATCCACCGTGTCTCAAAAGCTGGAAGATTCCGGTGCGGTGATGCTGGGCAAGCTCAACATGGATGAGTTTGCGATGGGCTCGTCCAACGAGACCTCTGTCTACGGCAACGCGATCAACCCGTGGCGTCGCGGCAATGATGATGCGGCATTGACCCCGGGCGGGTCTTCTGGTGGGTCTGCGGCGGCTGTTGCGGCGGATCTCTGTCTGGCTGCGACCGGTACGGACACGGGTGGCTCGATCCGTCAGCCTGCGGCGTTTACCGGCATCACCGGTATTAAGCCAACCTATGGCCGCTGTTCCCGCTGGGGCGTGGTGGCCTTTGCTTCTTCGCTCGATCAAGCAGGCCCAATGACCAAAGACGTGCGTGACGCGGCCATCATGCTTGAGGCGATGTGTGGTCACGATGAGAAAGACAGCACCAGTGTTGATCTTCCGGTGCCAAACTTTGAAGCCATGCTGACCGGCGACATTCGCGGCAAGAAAATTGGTATCCCAAAAGAGTACCGCATGGACGGCATGCCGGCCGAGATCGAAAAACTCTGGGCCGATGGCACCGAGATGCTGAAAGCTGCGGGCGCGGAGATTGTCGACATTTCTTTGCCGCACACAAAATACGCGCTGCCTGCGTATTATGTGATTGCACCAGCGGAAGCCTCTTCGAATTTGGCGCGCTATGATGGTGTGCGTTACGGCCACCGTGCCACTTTGGCGGCAGGTGATGGCATCACCGAAATGTACGAGAAAACCCGCGCCGAAGGCTTTGGTCATGAGGTGCAGCGCCGCGTGATGGTTGGCACCTATGTGCTGTCCGCAGGTTTCTATGACGCTTACTACAACCGTGCGCGTCGGGTTCGGACGCTGATCAAGCAGGACTTCGAAAACGTCTTTGCTCAGGGTATTGATGCGATTCTGACGCCTGCGACACCTTCGGCGGCCTTTGGTTTGGGTGAAATGACCGATGCCGATCCGATCCAGATGTATCTGAACGACGTGTTCACCGTGACCGTGAACCTGGCTGGTCTGCCAGGGGTGTCGGTGCCAACCGGTCTGGACAGCCAGGGTCTGCCGTTGGGTCTGCAGCTGATTGGCCGCCCTTGGGAAGAGGGCGATCTGCTGAACACCGCCTACGCGCTGGAGCAAGCCGCAGGTTTTGTGGCCAAACCAGGCAAATGGTGGTAAAGCTGCTGCAAAACTAAGAGCAGTTAAGGCAGATCATGAAACGTAGCATTGGGGCCATTTGTGCGCTGGTCGCGCTGAGCGCGTGCCAGCCGGCCGTGCCAGACAGCGCCGCAGGCGTGTTTTACGACGAGAAAACCGGGGAACATCGGCGGACGGCCTTGCCGCCCGCAAATGCAGTCTCGCAAGAGACCATTCCGGACGCACCGCAGATTGCGACGATCGAACCGGCGCCTGTGGTTGCCACTGTGCCGCCGGCGCAGTCTGTAGCTGCTACGCCCTTGATCACGACCACAACCGCACAGCCGCAAACCGCGGCAGCGGCAGCGAGCACTGTGCCATCCCCGAGCTCCAATGCGTCAGCCGCCAATGATGCGGCGAGCATTGCCAGTGAGACCACGGCTGCTTTGGCGGCGGCATCTGCCAATTCCGGTGTGCAGCCGCTGCACGCAAGCCCCAGCAATCCTGCGCCTCAGGTTTTCTCCAACCCGGGTATTTCGGATGAGAATGACTTTGCGGCTGTAGACGGGCGTCGCTCGATTGAGGCGGACGCCGCACGTCGGGCGCAGAACAAAGCCAACTATACGGTGATCCAACCCACTGCTGTGCCAGTGCGCACGGGAGACGCTGGGCCAAACATCGTGGCTTATGCTCTGGAGACAAAGCACCCTGTTGGCACAAAGGTGTACAGCCGACTGAAGATTGGTGGCGCGTCGCGCTATGAAAAAGCTTGTGCCAAGTTTGGCAGTGACGAGGCGGCGCAGCGGGCGTTTCTGGAAAAAGGCGGCCCTAAAAGAGATCGGCTTGGTGTTGATCCGGATGGCGATGGCTATGCCTGCAAGTGGGACCCGAGCCCGTTCCGCGTGGCCGCTGGCAACTAAGCATGTCTGCTTCCATGGACATTCTACAGCAGCCCTCCCCGAACTTCGGGGAGCGGCGGGATGGACAGCGGCCTGAACTGATCGTGATCCATTATACGGCAATGGACAGCGCGCAGGCGGCGATTGACTGGCTGTGCAATCCCGAAGCGGAGGTGTCAGCGCACTATGTGATTGCGCCAGACGGGCAGATCACACAGTTGGTGGCGGAGGAGATGCGGGCCTGGCACGCAGGTGTTGGCAGTTGGCAGGGTCAAGGGGATGTGAATTCCCGCAGCATTGGCATTGAACTGTCCAACAAAGGCGACCACCCGTTTGCGGCGGCGCAGATGGACGCGCTGGAAGCTCTGCTGGTTGGTATTATGCAGCGTTGGGATATTGGCCCGGACGGCGTGATTGGACATTCCGACATGTCGCCGGGGCGTAAGATTGATCCTGGTCCGAAGTTTGATTGGCTGCGGCTGGCGCGTCAGGGGCTGGCTGTTTGGCCGGATCAAAGGCCTGCGGAGGCCGATTGGGAAAGCTGTGCCGCGCAATTTGGCTACGATTTGGACAACCCTAATTGTTTTGCCGCGTTTCGGGCGCGGTTTCGGCCTTGGGCTGAAGGGCTATGTGACGCCGAGGATGCGCGCATTGCAGCGCGGCTAGTGCAGGCCGCAGGCAGAGATTGACGCTTTTGCAGCAAAGGCCTATTGCGGAGACGCGCAGAGAGCTGGATGGCCGCGGGGGCGTAAGCCCGCGAGGAAAGTCCGGACTCCACAAAGCAACGGTGCCGGGTAACGCCCGGCCGGGGAAACCCGAGGGAAAGCGCCACAGAGAACAGACTGCCCCGATCCGTCGGGGTCAAGGTGAAACGGTGGGGTAAGAGCCCACCGCGCGGCTGGCAACAGCGGCGGCACGGCAAGCCCCACCGGGAGCAATGCCAAATAGGGACCGCGTGTGCGCAAGCACAGGAGCGCTTTGCTCCGAGCAGGTCCGGGTTGGCAGCTTGAGGTGTCTGGTAACAGGCACCCTAGATGAATGGTCATTGAACTGGCTTCGGCCGGGGAACAGAATCCGGCTTATAGGCTCTCTGCGCGTCACCTTCCCATTTTGCACAAGACAAACAGAGGCTTGCCGCCATAGGGTGTTGGCAAAACACATGAGGCTGCCATGAGTATTGTCGAAGAAATTGCCCTGCGCCAAAGCATCCGCTTGGGATTGCTTGTGGTGGGGGTGTTGGCGGCGTTGGTTTATGCGGTGGCGTTTTGTCATCGCCCGCCCAGCGTCTGGAAGACGGTGGTTAAGACCATTCCGATGCCAGCCTTTGCAGCGGCAGTTGCGGTGAGTTTCGGTTCCTGGGCAGTGGTTGTGGCGTTGTTGCTGTCGGCGCTGGGCGATCTGGCACTGTCGCGAGATGGGGAGAAGGCCTTTCTTGTCGGTTTGGTGTCCTTTGCGGCGGCGCATGTAGCCTATGTTGTCTACTTTTGGGACATTGGCGCTGGGCCGTTGGCCATGCCTGTTTTGTTGGCGGCTTTGGTGGTTTTTGCGCTGTCGACAGAGCGTTGGTTGAGTCCGTTCACCGGTGAACTCCGTTGGCCGGTTAGAGCTTATGTGGCGATCATTTGCGCTATGGGGGCAACGGCTTTTGGATTGGTCGATCGGCCTTTGGCGGTGGCTGGGGCATTGTCCTTTATGGCGTCCGATACGCTGTTGGCGATCCAGCTTTTCCGCATGAAACCGGATGCGGCCCTGCAACGCATGGTGTCGATTGCTTTGTGGGTGCTTTATGCCGGTGGGCAGTTCCTGATTGTGGCAGGCGTGGGCTGGGCGACCCCACTCTTTTAAATCCCGTCAAATCAGACTAACTGGAAGCAAGCAGTTCCGGAGACCACCATGGCGTTTTTCTCAAAGCTCAAAGACAGGTTGTTCAAGTCGTCGTCCAAATTGGACGAAGGGCTTGAGGCAATTGTCGAAGATGGCGGCGTAGAGACCGAAGCGGTCGCGGTTGAAAGCCCTCCCGGAGAGCAGCCTGCGCCTGCCGCTGTTGAGGTGGAAGCGGCGCCTGCCGTGGAAGAGAAAGCGCCTGCTGAGGCGCCCAAGTCTGGCATACTGGCGCGGTTGACCGGCCAGAGCCAAAGCGGTCCGGTTGTTAAGCGCGTGCTGGACGATGACATGCTGGAGCAGCTCGAAGAGTTGCTGATTGCCTCCGATATGGGCGTGGACACCGCGCTGCGCGTGACCGCCAATATCGCGGAAGGCCGTCTGGGGCGGCGGGTCTCGACGCAAGAGATCAAAGATATTCTCGCGACCGAAGTGGCGCGGATCATGGAAACTGTGGCGCGTCCGATGCCGCTCTATCCCTCCAAGCCGCAGGTTGTGCTGGTTGTTGGCGTGAATGGTTCTGGCAAGACCACCACCATTGGCAAGCTGGCAAGCCAGTTCCGCGCGGCAGGGAAGTCCGTAGTCATTGCGGCTGGGGATACGTTCCGGGCGGCGGCGGTGGAGCAGCTGCAAGTATGGGGCGAACGCGCAGGTGTGCCGGTTTTGACCGCGCCAGAGGGCTCCGATCCTGCGAGCTTGGCGTATGATGCGATGACCAAGGCGGAAGCCGAAGGGGCGGACCTGCTGATGATCGATACGGCCGGGCGTTTGCAGAACCGTCAGGACCTGATGGAAGAGCTTGCCAAGATCGTGCGGGTGATCCGCAAAAAAGACCCGGATGCGCCGCACAACACGTTGTTGGTGTTGGACGCCACAACCGGCCAAAATGCGATCAGCCAAGTGGAGACGTTCCAAAAACTGGCAGATGTGTCTGGTCTCGTGATGACGAAGCTGGATGGCACTGCAAAGGGCGGCATTCTGGTGAGCCTCGCAGATAAGTTTGGTCTGCCGATCCACGCGATTGGCGTGGGCGAGCAAATTGATGATCTGCAACCCTTTGATCCCGAAGAGTTTGCCGCGGCCCTTATTGGGCTGGAGCAAAACTGATCTTCTTCTTGCCCAAAGTATCCTCCGGGGGTCCGGGGGTGGAAAACCCCTGGTCCAACAGCGCAATTGAGCGCCAATCATGAGCGCTTGGCTGGTCTCTCTGGAGGGAACCGCTTCAGGCCAGCAACTGGCGCTGGCGCTGGCGTTGTTGGCGGCGTTTCTCCACGCCGTGTTCGGCGCACTTCAAAAAGGGCGGCATGATCCCTGGCTGACACGCGGGGCGATTGATTTCAGCTATGCGGCTATGGCGGCGCCCTTTGCTTTGTTCGTGGTGCCGTGGCCTGAGCCACATATGTGGCTGATTTTTCTGGGTGCCTTTGTCATTCACACCGGCTACAAGTTGCTGCAGAGTTGGGCTTATACCAAAGGTGCGTTCACCGTGGTCTACCCCGTTGTGCGCGGGGTGGGGCCGTTTTTCACGGTTATTGGCGCCTATCTGATTTTTGGCGAGACCTTCAGCGGGTTGCAGTGGTTTGGGGTAGCCGTCCTGATGGCGGGTATTCTGGGCTTAGCCGTCTACAACATGGTGTTTATGACCGAGGGGCGGGAGACCTTGCTGGCCGCGATGGTGATTGCGGTATTCACCGGCTTTTTTGTGGCGCTTTACACAACCTATGATGCGTTTGGTATCCGCGCCACGGCGGACCCATTTACCTTTCTTGCGTGGTTCTTCCTGATCGACGGGCTGGTGTTTCCGGTCTTGGCGGCGATGAAGTATCGCGCCATGGCGCACCCGCCCGCCCTTGGCCCGTTGATGACACGCGGCGTCATTGGCGGGTTGGTGGCTTTTGCCAGCTTTGGCTCGGTCATGCTGGCGACACGTTTGGACAATGTGGGCGAGGCAGCAGTGCTGCGGGAAACTTCGCCGGTGTTTGCGGCGCTGATCGGGTGGCTGGTGTTGAAAGAGACGGTGGGTCCACGCCGGATTGCCTTGATGGCATTGATTGCGCTGGGGGCTGTGATAGTGGAAGTGGGCAGGCAATAGGAACGCGCGATGGCTGAAAATTCTTCTGAGAAAAAGATCAACCCGATGCTGAAGATGGGTTTGGAACTGGGCCCCATTATGGTGTTCTTTGTCGCCTATTTGCGGCTGCGGGACCAAACCATTGAAATCGGCGGCACAGCCTATGATGGGTTCATTGTCGCCACTGCGGGATTTATTCCGCTGTTGATCCTGACCACGGGCATCCTGTGGAAACTGACCGGCAAGCTTTCAAAAATGCAGGTGGCCACCTTGGTGCTGGTGATCCTGTTTGGCGGGTTGTCGGTGTGGCTTAATGACGAGCGGTTCTTCAAGATGAAGCCAACCATGATCTACCTCCTGTTTGGTGGGGCGCTTGGTGTGGGGCTGCTGCGAGGGCAGAGCTATTTGAAGTTTGTGATGGAAGAGATGATGCCTCTGAAAGAAGAGGGCTGGATGTTGTTGACCAAGCGGTTGACGGCGTTTTTCATCGGGCTGGCGGTGCTGAACGAGGTGATCTGGCGCACCCAGAGCACGGACACCTGGGTTTACTTCAAGACCTTTGGCCTGACCGCGGCGGTGTTCATTTTCTTCATGACCCAAGGCAAGATTTTCCAGGACTATGCGCTGGAAGAAGAGGTTGAGGAGGGCTGAAGGGCGCCGTTTTTTGCGTTCTTTAAGAGTGCGTTCGCAGACTAAGATCCAAAAAGATCGTCCTGAACCCAGGTGTCGGACCGGTCAGCGCGCAGATCGGCATGCAAGGCCCGCCCGCGTCTCAGGGAGGGGCGTTCCCACAGAGTTTTGAGCCAGCGGGCCATGTGGGGTTTGTCCTCCAGCGTCTGCTCTTGCCCTTCCCAAAGGGAGGCCCAACCCCAAGCTGACATATCCGCGATGGAGTAGAAATCGCCTGCCAAGTATTCGTTCTCGGCCAATCGGCGATCCAGCACGCCATAGAGCCGCGCGGTTTCGTCGCGGTAGCGGGCTTTGGCGTAGGCGATGTCTTCAGGCGCGTATTTCAGGAAGTGATGGGTTTGGCCGGCCATTGGGCCAAGCCCGCCCATTTGCCACATCAGCCATTCTTCCACGGCAACTCGCTCCCGTTCTGTCGTGCCCAAAAACGTGCCGGTCTTGCGCGCGAGGTAGAGCAGGATTGCGCCGCTTTCAAAGACCGAGATGGGCTGACCGTCAGGTCCGTTTGGATCAACAATCGCGGGCATGCGGTTATTGGGGGCGATCTTGAGGAAATCGGGCGCAAATTGATCACCCTTGCCGATATTGATCAGGTGCGTGGTGTAGGGCAGCGCCATTTCCTCAAGCGCGATGGAAATCTTCCAGCCGTTGGGCGTGGGCCAGTAATAGAGGTCGATTGGATCAGCGGTAAGCTCGGACATGGGCGCTCCTGTTGTGGTGCCCAAAGCTTGCCTGTTTTAGGCCGTGCCGCAAGGGGGCGGTTTGGGGCCGGTACGGCCGGCCATGGGCAGCGTGTGGCGCGAGAGTTGTGATTTCAGGAGCGAGAGCGGCAAGGATTGGGGGTGCCGCAGCAAGGTGCCATAAAACGCCATTGCGCCAGGCCGCAAGTAAGGCGACCAGTGGCAAAACCAATGCTTGGGGGGCGCGATGGTGTGTCCCATTTCGGCGAGGCTCTCCAAACTGGGCGCATCGCCCAGTCGAATTGTGACGGCGTTGCGGGCTTCAAATCCGCGACCAATGGAGCGATCATGCGCTGGGTTGCGTCCAAGTAGGCGCTCAAACAGGATGTCGTAGAAGGCATTTTCTGAGCTTACGACATTGAACAGCTCTGCAGAGCGCCCAGCTGGCGTGCGCAGCGCCAATGCAACGCAGGGGCGGAACACAGCGCCGTTGAGCAAAACAATACGGCCTACGTCACCGTGTTGCAGGCGGCGCAGCGTACTGAGCGCGACATAGGCGCCCATGGAGTGACCAATCAGGTGGATTTGACGGTCGGGGGCAATGTCACGCAGTTCAGTGATCAACTTTGCGAGCGCGTGAGAGGCACGCAACGCGGAGCGCAGCGCTTGTTTCAGCGAGCCTCGGGCGTTCCAGCCAAAGGCGACCCCGAGGCCGGTGTTGTGCGACGCATCCAAGAATCCCAAGCGTCGCGGCCAACTGATGGCTTTGCCGCATGTGGCGTCGTGCGCGGCAAAGATATGACTGTGTGGGCAATGATCGGGGTCGTTTGGGGCAAACTTATACCCGTGCAGCATGATGGTGATCGGGCCAGTTGAAGGCATCGCCCGGCGCAACGCAGGCCAAAGGGAGGTTTTGGTACTGTGCAGTACCGGGTTTCTGCCTTCTGCGTTGATCCGAATGAGCGCCATGTCGGCTTCCCCTTTCACCTAAAACCCAGTGTTGCGCGAAAATGTGCAGATTGCGTAAAGTCCGCGTCACAGCTTGGTGAAGGGGCCTGTGTGGCTTGACCTTTGATGCGTTCAGGCGTAATTCGCAGGCGTGGCGATTTGTTACCGGATTGCGGGCCACGTTAAAGATGCCGCTAAAGAGGTCAGGACGAAGGAGCCCCTTCCGCTTGGCCGGAACGGGGCTTTTTATTTGGGCCGGTCAGAGAGGCCCGGGAGAGATGACATGAGCGATTGGAACAAACGCACAAAGCTGGTGCATGGCGGTACACGACGCAGCCAATACAAAGAGGTCAGTGAGGCAATTTTCCTGACACAGGGCTTTGTGTACGACAGCGCGGAACAGGCCGAGGCCCGCTTTATCGAAACCGGCGAAGATGAGTTCATCTATGCGCGCTATGGCAACCCAACCGTGGCAATGTTCGAAGAGCGTATTGCGGCGCTTGAGGGGGCAGAGGATGCCTTTGCCACAGCCAGCGGCATGGCGGCAGTCAGCGGTGCGTTGACCTCTATGTTGAAGGCGGGCGATCACGTTGTTTCGGCTAAGGCGCTGTTTGGCTCTTGCATCTACGTATTGCAGGACATCCTGGGCCGATATGGCGTGGAAGTGACCTTTGTCGATGGCACGGATTTGGCCGCTTGGAAAGCGGCGATGCGTCCAGACACCAAAGCGGTATTCTTTGAAAGCATGTCCAATCCGACGATGGAGGTGATCAACATCACTGCGGTGGCACAGATCGCCCATGAAGTCGGCGCGACAGTGCTGGTGGACAATGTGTTCTCCACACCGGTGTTTTCCAACGCGATTGAGCAAGGCGCGGATGTGGTGATCTACTCGGCGACCAAACATATCGACGGCCAAGGCCGGGCGTTGGGCGGGGTTGTTCTGGGCACCAAAGACTTCATCCGCGGCACGCTTGAGCCCTACATGAAGCACACCGGTGGCAGCATGAGCCCGTTTAATGCCTGGGTGATGCTGAAAGGTCTGGAGACCATTGATCTGCGTGTTCGGGCGCAGGCAGAGAGTGCTTTGGCCATTGCGTCGGCTCTGGAAGGCCATTCGGCCTTGGAGCGCACAATCTATCCGGGTTTGGAAAGCCATGCGCAGGCCGCTTTGGTGAAGAAACAGCTGGGCGGCAAGGGCGGCACGGTTCTGTCTCTCGACATCAAAGGCGGACGCGAAGCCGCGTTCAAGTTCCTAAATGCACTTGAGATTGCGGTGATTTCCAACAACCTTGGCGACGCAAAGTCGATTGCCACGCACCCGGCGACCACGACCCACCAGCGTTTGACGGATGAGGTGAAGGAAGACCTTGGGATCACTCCCGGTCTGGTGCGGTTCTCCGTTGGGTTGGAGGACACTGATGATCTGATCAAGGATATCACCCGCGCAATTGAGGCCTCACAGGCTTAAAGGCGGCGTGACTTCGGAGCAAGATTGGGGCGCGCGACGGACAGGTCGGGCGCCCTTTGCGTCAGTAACTGCGGTGTGAACCAAGGTGTCGTTTTTTGCGTATGTGTTAACGATATTAGCATTTTGTCGGCGGACTGACTAAGTTAGTGAGGCGGCAGCAGGGAAAAGGCGCTTGGCTATGAATGTTCAGACTTCCAAGACCCACACTGAAATGACACGGGAAGAGGCTGCAGAGGCGTTGGCGCGTTTGCGGGCCTGGGCGCAGTCTGCGTCTGTGACCGAGATTGCCGAGCTGGACCCGGCGGTTGCACGGTTGCTGCCGGATCAACCACTTGCGAACTACCCAGATTTGTCGCGCCGATACCCTGAGGATTTTGAGGCCACGCCACAGTATCGCGCGACGCTGCCAGACCTGCAGAACGGTCCGGAGAGCTTGATCAAAGGTGAAAAACAGCAGATCCAGCACGTGGGGATTTCAAACTTTCGCCTGCCAATCCGGTTTCACACACGTGACAATGGTGACATCACGTTGGAGACCAGCGTCACCGGTACGGTCAGCTTGGAAGCCGACAAGAAGGGCATCAACATGTCCCGGATCATGCGGTCGTTTTATAAACACGCCGAGAAGACCTTCAGCTTCAGCGTGATGGAAGCGGCCTTGGCGGACTACATTACCGATCTGGAGAGCTTTGATGCACGGCTGCAGATGCGGTTTTCCTATCCTATGAAGATCAAATCGCTGCGGTCTGGCCTTGAAGGCTATCAGTATTACGACATCGCGCTGGAAAAGGTGCAGCATGGTGAGACCACGCATAAGATCATGCATTTGGACTATGTCTATTCCTCAACCTGTCCATGTTCGCTGGAGTTGAGTGAACATGCGCGGATGTCACGCGGGCAGTTGGCCACGCCACATTCTCAGCGCTCTGTGGCACGTATTTCTGTGGAGATTGTGGACCAACCGCGGGTGTGGTTTGAGGATCTGATTGATCTGGCGCGCGCCGCTGTGCCAACAGAAACACAGGTCATGGTAAAGCGTGAGGATGAGCAGGCCTTTGCAGAGTTAAACGCCGCCAACCCGATTTTTGTGGAAGATGCCGCGCGGCTGTTCTGCGAGAAGTTGAAGGCCGACCCGCGCATTGGCGATTTCCGTGTGATTGCCAGTCATCAGGAAAGTTTGCACAGTCACGATGCCGTGTCGGTTCTAACAGATGGTCCGTTGTTTGCTTCCGAAAGCATCGATCCAAAATTGTTCACCACGCTGTTTCACGTCGGGTAATCTGGCGGCGCAGTTGGGGCGTTTTTTGTCGTTTGCGTAATAGAACAGGGGGGTGCGGACGGCCCGTTGTTGGGGGAGAGTTGGAACGAGCTTGACAGTGGCTGGCGCAAGCGCCAACCCTGCGGCCATGCTGGACTTACGACCCGTTGGATATGTGATCGGCCTTTTGGTGGCGATATTGGGCGTGGCCATGCTGCTGCCCATGGTTGTTGATTTTTGGGATGGCAACGCCCATTGGGAAACATTTTTTGTCAGCGCATTGGTAACGGCTTTGACTGGCGGCATGGTGGCACTGTCCTGTCACAATGGACGCGGTAACGGACTTTCCTTGCAACAAACCTTCTTGCTCACCACGGGGGTATGGGTTGCGCTGCCAATGTTTGGCGCTTTGCCCTTCATGTTGGGCGCGACCGAGGCACGTGTGGTTGATGCGTTTTTTGAAGCGATGAGCGGATTAACGACCACCGGCTCCACAGTGTTTTCTGGACTGGATGCGTTGCCGCGTGGGATGTTGTTGTGGCGTGGATTGCTGCAATGGCTGGGCGGCATTGGTATTATTGTTGTGGCGATGGTGTTTCTGCCGGAATTGCGCGTGGGCGGCATGCAAATTTTCCGCAGCGAAGGCTTTGACACCTTTGGAAAAATCTTGCCGCGGGCCACAGAGATCAGCAGCCGGATTTCGGTGATTTACATCACGCTGACAGTGGCTTGCGCGTTCGCTTACGTCATCACCGGCATGGAGCCGTTTGATGCGGTGGTTCATGCGATGACCACAATCGCCACAGGCGGGTTCGCCAATTACGATTCCTCTTTTGGTGGGTTTTCTATCGGAACCGAGTATGTCGCCGTTGTGTTTATGCTGCTCGCGGCTTTGCCGTTTGTGCGCTTTGTGCAGCTTACGGCAGGTAGTGCGCAGCCCTTGCTGCAGGACTCGCAGATCCGGGCATTCTTTCTGACCGTGGCGGTGATCGTGATCATGCTCACCAGTTGGCAGGTGCTGAGCAATGGATTGGGCAGCGAGGCGGGCTTTCGCAAAGTGCTGTTCAACACAACTTCGATTGTAACCGGCACCGGTTATGCCAGCGCGGACTATATGCAGTGGGGCGGGTTTCCCGTCTCCGTGCTGTTCTTTGCTGGACTGATCGGCGGCTGTGCGGGGTCGACGGCCTGTTCTATCAAAGTCTTTCGCTATCAACTGCTGTTTGCCACGATAAAAACCCAAATCCGCAAAATCCAGCACCCCAGCGGCGTGTTCTCGCCAAGCTTTCAAGGGCGCAAGATTGACGACGATGTGCTGAGTTCTGTGATGAGCTTTTTTGTGTTCTTCACAGTGACATTAGGCGGTTTGGCTGTTCTGTTGGGCATGACCGGGCTCGATTTCACCACGGCTTTGTCCGGATCAGCGGCGGCTTTGGCCAATATTGGCCCCGGATTGGGCGACATCATTGGCCCGGCCGGGAACTTTGCGACACTGAATGATGCGGCCAAATGGCTATTGGCAGCGGGCATGTTGATTGGCCGGCTGGAGCTTTTGGCGGTCTATGTACTCTTTACGGTTCAATTCTGGAGGGCCTGATGGCGGCAATGGATCAGGAGATGCGTCCTTTGGGGGCGCAGATTTCGCACATGCTGAAAGCACGTGGTGTGGATGTTATTTTTGGCATTCCCGGTGTGCACAATGTGGAGATGTATCGTGGCATTGAAGAAGCTGGGATCACGCATGTTCTCGCGCGTCATGAACAAGGCGCTGGCTTTATGGCTGATGGTTATGCGCGGGCCAGCGGCAAGCCCGGCGTGGCCTATGTCATCACGGGACCGGGGGTGTGCAACATCCTGACGCCATTGGGGCAGGCCTATTCCGACAGTGTTTCGGTGCTGACATTGTCGAGTTGTCTCGATGAGCATGTCGGTCATCGTGGCCAGTTGCACCAGATGCGCGATCAGCGCGGGGCGGCGGCGACTGTGTGTGATTGGTCCGAGGAGGCGCGCACACCTCGGGCGGCCTATGATTTGATTGACCGTGCGTTGGTGGAATTTGAGACACAACGCCCACGCCCCAAGCACATCCAGGTGCCGATTGCCCTTTTGGGTGCGATGGCTCCTGAAGCACCAGTAGCACGACCGGGCGCTATGGAGAGCCATGCAGGCTTTGCGGCAGGGGATATGCGCGGTGTGGCGCAGGATTTACTCAATGCGAAGAAGCCGTTGTTCATTTTGGGCGGCGGATTAGCATCCTCCGGCGAGGCGGCGGCTTTGCATATGCGCCTGCTGCTCAAAGAAACCGGCGCTGCGGCCTTTATGACCTATGCGGGGGCTGGCCTTTTGGCGCCGGATGAGGCGATGAGCTTTGGCACCTATCTTGGTCGCGCAGAGAGCAAACGGATCATTGGCGACAGCGATCTGGTGATCGCGATTGGTACCGAGTTGAGTGAATGCGATTTGTGGCGTGATGAGCTTGGCCAAACCGGGCGGCTTGTGCGCGTGGACATCGACCCCGAAGTGTTGGCGGACCGGCATCGGGCAGACACCATGGTGCAAGCGGATGCCTTTTCGTTTGTGATGAAGCTGCGGGCGGATGTCTCCTTTTTGCTGTCGATGAATGATGCGTTGCCGGACGACGCGGTGCCGCCAAAATGGAAGGCGGCAGAGATTGCTGCCGCAAAGAAACGCTTCCGCGCCGAAACTGACGCAGAACGCCCTGGCATTGCCGAGATCTGTGACGTGTTGTCAGAGGTTATGCCGGAGGACGCGATGATCTATTCGGATATGACGCAGTTTGCCTATGTCGCAAAAGAGGTCTGGGACATGGACCGGCCCGGGTTTTGGCACCATCCCAGCGGCTTCGGCACCTTGGGGTATGCGTTGCCAGCCTCGATTGGCGGCGCGATGGCGCGCCGTGGCAAGCCGACGGTCTGCATCGCGGGGGACTACGGGTTCCAATATACCGTGCAGGAACTCGGCGCGGCTGTGGAGATGAAGCTGCCGATCCCAATTTTGCTGTGGGACAACCACAAGCTCAAGGAGATCGAAGACAGCATGGTGGCCAGTCAGATTGCGCCCAATGCAGTGGTGGCGGTGAACCCGGATTTCTGCAAGTTGGCGGAAAGCTATGGTTGTTTGGCAACAGAGCCGAAGACGACTGCGGAGTTACAGGCGGCGTTGACGCAGGCTTTTGATGCAGATCGGCCGACGATGATCCGGATGACGGCGGCGCTGTCGACCTCCTGAAAAACGTGATCTTCAAATGAAAAGGGCGGCTTCCAAAAGAGCCGCCCTTTGTTTTTGTGGTGGTGGGAGTTGCTTACCAGCAGCTCACCAGAACCGTCATGTCGCTGGCCTGTTTGGTTAGGTCTTCAGGCGCCATGGCCGCGCCGTTGGAGGACAGGTCGGCCTGGATGCCTTCCTGCGCCAGCAAGGTGCGGATGGCGTCGCTGTTTATGGCGAAGTTCACTTCTTCCGGCAGCTGTTGTGCGGACTGCGCGTCGCGTGGCAGTAGCATACCAAACACGGAACCGCCTGTGTCAAACACAGGGCCACCCCAGTCGCCAGGCTGCACGTTCAGCGCCAGACGGGTGAGCTCTTGCTCGCCGCCCAGGCCCTTTACGTCCGCCAATTGGCCAAAGGTCAGCGTTGGTGCGCCGAGGGCCCCTTCGTAGGAATAGCCCGCAACGGCGACTTCGGATTGAATGCGCGGGGCACCTTCCCGCAGGGTGGCGATGTCAATTGGTGCCAGCGCCGAGGTTGGGCTCAGGATAGCAATGCCAAGCGCTTCGTCGATCACGGATACCTGCGCGTCGTAGTCTTCTTCAATGGTGACTTTGGTGCAGTTCTGAACCGCCTCAGCAGTGGTCACCACGTGGCCTTTGCGGTCGATGAAGAAGCCGGAACGGGACTGTTTCGGCTTGCGCACCTGCAGGCCGGAGATTAGGTCGATGTCCTGTGCTGTGTCGTCCCCGGCGGCTGGGTCCAGCACGCCGCCGATACGGGTGAAGCTGGCCTGCATTTCGCCGAGAATACGGGTGCGGCGCTCTTCATCACCGGCTGGCCACACCAGAGTGAAGCCTTTGATTTGGCCCTCTTTCAGGGTGACTTCGGTGTGGCTGACGATGTTGGCGTTTTGACCTGTCAGAACAAAGCTGGACTTCTTGCGCTCACGTGGGCCGTCCAGTGGGACAATTTCCAGCGTTTGCATGATGTCATAGAGACCAAACAGGGTGTTCTGGTCGCCTTCCTGGCTGATCAGCAGGACCTGCGCCGGGATGTCACCTGAGGCCTGATACCGTACAAATGGATATTCGGAAGCGGCTTTTGCAACAGCGCCCATAGGCACAATCATCTCGATGCCGGCGTCCAGATCGCTGACCAGTTGCAGGTTCATACCTTCCAGTACGGCGAAGTATTGGCGGCGCAGGGTGTCGCGCTGCAGGGTGGTCATCACGCCGGTGACGTCAAAGCCGTTGTCGGCCTGCCAGTTGGACATGGACGCGCGGGTGCCACGACCAAAGGAGCCGTCGATGGCAGAGTTGTAGTACCCCGCCCATTGAAGCCATTCCTGCAAGGTCTTCTTCTCGTCGCGGGTCAGAGCGGCCTCACTAGCTCGGGCTTCGCGGACGGTTTCGTCCGGCTGCTGCGGCACCGGAGCCACTTCGGGTTCCACCGGCGTTTCCACGATCACAACCTGCGTGTCCTGCTGTGCGGTTTGGGTTGGCTGCTGACCGGCAAGGGCGGCTTGTGGGTTTGCCAGTTGGTTGGCACCCACCGGCCAGAACTGGCTGCGGTATTCGCGAGCGGAGGCCAGATAGGCGTCCACGGGAATCACACCTTCCGAGCGGTAAACGCGCAACACGTTTTCCGCGTCCTCGCGGCGGTATGGGCCAACCGCAATGGCGTACCAGCCACCGCCCAGCGTAAAGCCGTTCACATCGTCCATACGCTGGGCGTAGGCGCGGATATTTTCACTGGCTTGCGTCAAGCTGGGTTGGGCTTCGAGCTGTACCCAAACGATGTCATCTGAGGATTGGGCAATGGCGGAGGTGACACTGAAAAGCAGTGCCACAAATAGCGACAGAATAGTGCGCAGCATATTGGTGGTAGTCCCTGAAACGCGTGACAATTGTTAATTAAAGGCTCTTTTATCAGGTTCGGCGCGGCTTGCACTCATAATTTGGTGAGCTTGTGTTGTGGCGCGATGTTGACCCCGTGCAAGCTTGCGCATAAGCAAGACCCGCGTTTGGAAAGGGCTTTCACCATGGCACATAGCGACAGCAAACCGCGTAGCTTCCAAGAGATCATTTTGCGGCTTCAGAATTACTGGGCCGAAAAAGGCTGTGCCGTGTTGCAGCCCTATGACATGGAAGTGGGCGCAGGCACCTTTCACCCGGCGACCACATTGCGCTCCTTGGGGAGCAAAGCCTGGGCTGCGGCCTATGTACAGCCATCGCGCCGTCCGACTGATGGGCGTTATGGTGAGAACCCGAACCGCTTGCAGCACTATTACCAGTATCAGGTGCTGATCAAACCAAGCCCTCCCAACCTGCAGGAACTGTACCTCGGCTCTTTGGAAGCGATTGGCATCGATATGGAGATGCACGACATCCGCTTTGTAGAAGATGACTGGGAAAGCCCAACGCTGGGTGCGTGGGGCCTAGGCTGGGAAGTGTGGTGTGACGGCATGGAAGTCAGCCAGTTCACCTATTTCCAGCAAGTCGGCGGCCACGACTGTCACCCAGTGTCCGGCGAGCTGACCTACGGTCTGGAGCGATTGGCGATGTATGTGCTGGGCGTCGATCACGTGATGGACATGCCCTACAATGATCCGCAGACCGAAATTGCGCTGACCTACGGCGATGTGTTCAAGCAGACCGAGCAGGAATACAGTCGCTGGAATTTTGACGTGGCCAACACCGACGTGCTGCTGAAACAGTTCGAAGAGGCAGAAGCGGAGTGCGAAAAAATTCTCGCGCAGGAGCATGTCGACCCGAAGACCGGCAAGCGTATAATCATGGCGCATCCGGCGTATGACCAATGCATCAAGGCGTCCCACTTGTTCAACTTGCTGGACGCGCGCGGTGTGATCTCCGTGACCGAGCGTCAGGCCTACATTGGCCGCGTGCGCGCGCTGGCGAAACAGTGCGCAGATGCCTTTGTGCAGACAGAGGCCGGTGGCTACGCGGCGTGAGCCGTTTAAGCCAGACCGGGCAACAAGACTTTTGCGCCGTCGGCCACCATGCCGACGGCGATTGCTATCAGGACCATGCCCATCAGGCGGGTCATGATGGTGCGGGCGGTGTTGCTGAGATAACGGCCGATGTTGCCAGCGAAGTAGAACACCGCGGCGATCATCAACAAGACCAGCACAACGCAGCCGGCGTAGATGCCCCAGTCGGAAGGCTGTTGCACCTGTTGGGCATAAAGGATCAGGGTCGTGATTGTGCCCGGCCCCACCAGCATCGGGAAGGTCATGGGGTAGAACGCAATGTTGTCCGCGTCCGAGTCGTGCATGACCTCGCGCTCCCGTTCGGTGCCATGGTGGGCGGTGCTGCGCCGACCATTGAGCATCGTAAAGCCGATTTGCACCAACACCATGCCGCCTGCGACGCGGAAGGCATCGACCGAAACGCCAAAGAACTCGAGGATCGCGGTGCCGGAAATTGCGATGATCACGCAGGACACAGCGGTATAGGTGAGGATCTTGGTGGCGGCGCGGCGTTGTTCAGCTTGATGCAGGTCTTCGGTCAGGCCCAGGAACACCGGCAGGTTGATAAAAGGGTTCATAACGGCGAACAAAGCGCCAAACATGGCGATGGCGAAGCTTTCGGACATTTCCACCCCTTTGAAGGCCTGAAGAAATCACTTAAATCAGCGCCAACTGTGCCGTGGTCTCGTACAACGCGCAATAGAAACAATACCCGTTGGGGGAAGGTAGAAGCATGACTGGAAAATTGCTTGGAGGGCTGATTGTGCTGACAGCGTTGGTTGGCGGCGTCGCCATGTATTGGTTGCAGATCTACGGCTACTACGACGCGGTGCCTGCGTCGGACATGCAAGACGATGTGCAGTTGACCCTTTTGGTGAATGGTCAGGCTGAGCCGATCCTTTACGAGAATTTTGAAGCGATCGACAGTGAGAGCTCACCAATCCGGTTTCGCGCGTGTTTCACCACCACGATGAGCGCCGCGATGCTGACGGAAACCTACGAACTGCTGGAGAAAGCCGAGCCGCGCAATGCGCCCGGTTGGTTTGACTGCTTTGATGCCAAGGAAATTGGTCAATCGTTGGAGAACGGCGAGGCACTGGCGTTTCTGGGACAGAAAGACGTGCTGTATGGCATTGATCGCATTGTGGCGATCCTGCCGGACGGGCGTGGGTTTGCCTGGAATGAAATCAACGCCTGCGGCGAGATTGCTTTTGACGGCAAGCGTTTGCCCGCGCATTGTCCTCCTCGACCAACGGAGTGAGCTTTATGGATCAGGTGTTTGTAGTCCCGGAAATGATCACGGCCACCTTGGGGTTTGCGGTGTTCCTGTTGGGCGCGCGCCTGACTCGCAAAGTTGCGTTTTTGCGGGAGTTCAACATTCCTGAGCCGGTCACAGGTGGCCTGATCGCGGCGGCGATGTTTGCTCTGTTCACGGTCATCTCCGGCGTTGGTTTGAGCTTTGAAACGGGGGGGCGAGACTACTTTTTGGTGCTGTTTTTTGCAGGCATCGGGTTGAACGCACGGCTGTCGGACCTGCTATCGGGCGGTAAGATCCTGGCGCTGCTGTTGGTGCTGACGCTGGGCACCATCATTGTGCAGAGCGTTGTTGGCATTGCCGGCGCCACCATGTTTGGCCTGCCGGCTCAGTCCGGAGTGTTGCTTGGGTCCGCTTCTTTGATTGGCGGTCATGGGACCGCCATCGCCTGGGCGCCCAATGTGGCCGCCGCCACCGGCTTGAACAGTGCGGCGGAACTGGGCGTGGCGATGGCGACACTCGGACTGATTGCGGCCTCGCTTGTGGGCGGGCCGATTGCCAAGTTCTTGGTGGGACGAAACAAGCTGACCTCCACCCACGAAGGGGATGGTGACGTGGTTGGCGTCTCGTTTGAGGAAGAAAATGACGCCACCGAGATCAGTCATGTGAGCCTTATGCGGGTGATGCTGTCGCTCCATTTGGCAATCATCCTAGGTTATGCGTTGCATGAAGTTCTGGAAGAAATTGGGCTGATGTTGCCCTTGTTTGTGCCCTGCCTGATTGTCGGGATCATACTGGGCAATCTGCGTTTGTTGCTTGCGCCCAAGGCACCGCCGGTGGCGCGCACGCCAACCTTGGCAGTGATTTCGGAGTTTGCACTGGGCGTGTTCCTAGCGATTTCTCTGATGACGCTGGATTTCTCCACTCTGAGTGGAGCCGGGCTGGCGATTATGGCAACTGTCGGTGCGCAGACGCTCATTACTGTTGTTCTGGTCATCTTGGTGCTTTTTCCGATCTTGGGGCGTAACTATGATGCGGCCGTGTTGGCGTCCGGTTTTGCTGGATTTTCGCTGGGTGCGACGCCCACGGCCATCGCCAATATGACCGCCGTGACCAAACGATACGGCCCTGCGCCCATCGCTTTTGTCGTTTTGCCCTTGGTTTCAGCCTTTTTTGTCGATATCGCGAACGCGATTGTCATCCAATCCATCGTGAACTTCTAAGGACCCGTCATGCCAGATCTGCTGATCGAACTTTTCTCCGAAGAAATTCCCGCGCGTATGCAGGCGCGGGCTGCTGATGATCTCAAGAAAAAGGTCACGGATGGTTTGGTTGAGGCCGGTTTGACCTATGCCCATGCACGTGCCTTTTCCACCCCGCGCCGTTTGACTCTGGCGATTGAAGATCTGTTGGAGGAAAGCCCCACGGTCAAGGAAGAGCGCAAAGGCCCAAAAGTGGGTGCGCCGGATAAAGCGATTGAGGGCTTCCTGCGGGGGGCCGGTGTGTCCCGCGAAGATCTGGAAGAGCGCGAGACGCCCAAAGGTGCGGTGTATTTTGCCTCCATCACCAAACCTGGCCGCGCGGCGGCGGATATCGTGGCCGAGGTTCTGGAAGACACCATTCGCAATTTCCCATGGCCCAAGTCCATGCGCTGGGGCGCCGGGTCTTTGCGGTGGGTGCGTCCTCTGCATTCGATCCTGTGCATTCTGAGCGCGGAAGATGGGCACACTGTTGTGCCGCTCGATATTGACGGGATCAAATCGGGCGACACCACCGAGGGCCATCGCTTTAAGGGCAGTGGCCGGTTCACCGTGCACGGGTTTGAAGACTATGAGGTCAAGCTGAAGCGCGACCGTGTGATCCTGAACGCTGAGGAGCGCGCCGAAACCATCTGGAACGACGCCACCAATATGGCGTTTGCCCAAGGACTGGAGCTGGTTGAAGATAAAGGTCTGCTGGCTGAGGTCGCAGGTCTTGTGGAGTGGCCGGTTGTGCTAATGGGCGACATTGCAGAGGATTTTCTCGGTCTGCCACCAGAGGTGCTGCAGACCTCGATGAAAGAGCACCAGAAGTTTTTCTCGGTGAAGAACCCAAAAACCGGTCGCATCGAGAAGTTTGTTACCGTTGCCAACCGCGAGACCAAAGACAACGGCGAGACCATTTTGGCTGGGAACCAGAAGGTGCTGTTTGCGCGGTTGTCTGACGCAAAGTTCTTCTGGGAAAACGACATTCGCGTGGCCTCTGCGGGGGCGGACGCGTGGCTTGAGAGCCTGAACAACGTGACCTTCCACAACAAGCTGGGCAGCCAGGGTGACCGGATTGCCCGCATTGCCGCGTTGGCGAGTGAGGTCGCGCAAGTGACCGGGGCGTCCTTTGGTGAGGCCGACAAGGCCGCGCGCTGGGCCAAGGCTGATCTGAGTTCTGAAATGGTCTATGAGTTCCCAGAACTGCAGGGCCTGATGGGGCGGTATTACGGCGAAGCGGCCGGTCATTCGGCCGCGGTGGCCGCGGCTGCGGAAGAACACTACTCGCCGCTTGGCCCGTCTGATGATGTGCCGACCGCGCCGGTGTCGGTGGCAGTTGCGATGGCGGATAAGCTCGATACGCTGACAGGCTTCTGGGCGATTGACGAGAAGCCAACCGGTTCCAAAGACCCGTTTGCGCTGCGTCGAGCGGCGCTTGGCGTGATCCGTTTGGTTCTGGAAAACAACCTGCGCCTGTCGCTGGATGCGCATTTTGATCGTCAACTTCTGCGTCACAAAGCGCATGAGACACAGGACGACAAGCTGGCGGCGGTTCTGGCCAAGGATCTGGAGCAGGAGATTGCGGAGCACGGTGTGCTGGGTGCAGTTGTGCACACGGTCAAAGCCGCCATTGATGGCGAGTTGCCAAAGCACATCGAGGCATTGCGCGAGACTTTGCCGGACACCTCAACAGACTTGCTGTCCTTCTTCCATGACCGTTTGAAAGTCTACTTGCGCGACCAAGGCGTACGCCATGATGTGATCGACGCCTGTATTGCGATGCCGGGCAATGATGATCTTGCATTGCTGGTGGCGCGTGCACGGGCGCTGCAGGACTTTGTCGGCACCGAAGATGGTGAAAACCTGCTGCAAGGTTTCAAACGTGCCAACAACATTCTGAGCCAAGCCGAAGAGAAAGACGGCGTGGAATACTCCTTTGGCGCGGATGTGAAATTTGCTGAAGACGACAGCGAAAAAGCGCTCTTTGCGGCGCTGGATGCAGCGGAAGGGGCGATTGCGTCTGCCATTAAGGCGGAAGATTTCGCCTCTGCGATGGGAACCATGGCGACGTTGCGCGCGCCAATTGATGCGTTCTTTGAAGCCGTTCAGGTGAACAGCGACAACGAAGTGGTGCGCCGCAATCGTTTGAACCTGTTGTCCCGTATCCGTGTGATTTGTTTGCAAGCGGCGGACTTGACCCGCGTCGAAGGCTAACCCTCAAAATCGTCGCGGCGGAACAGCAAAGGCTTGTTTCGCCGCGACGCAGGGCTATGCTGCGATGCACAACAAATAGGTGCCGCAGTGCAGCAGAACGACCCGAACATCACCCTGATCACCCCCGACGCGCCGATGGGTCCTGCCACACATGGTGGGCGGGCCAAATGTTTGCAGCGTTTGGTACGGCTGGACCTGCCGGTGCCAGCAACGGTGGCGCTGTCGTTTGATGCGGTTCATGGCCTGGCTGCGGGAGAGTTGCCGGATATGGCGCGGATGTTGGCGCCGTTTGGGGATGACCAGCTGTTGTGTGTGCGGCCAAGCTCCGAAGATCCGGATTGGGGCGGACCCGGTGCCATTCTGAATATCGGGATGAATGATGCGCTGTTGGGCACACTCAGTGAGAGCATTGGGTCAGAGGCTGCCACCAAACTTTATCTGAAGTTCATTCAGTCCTACTCCACCCATGTCGCGCGGCTTGATCCGGACATCTTTGATGATCTGGACAGTGATGATGCGGATGCGGTGTCCGATTATTTGGCGGCGTATGAGGATGAGGCCGAGGAGCCGTTTCCGCAAGCGCTTGAAACTCAGCTGATTGGCGTGTTGCGCTCCATGGCGCGGGCTTGGGAAGGCACGACTGCAAGGTTGCTGCGCCAAGCCAAAGGAGCACCTGCGGATGCCGGACTTGGGCTGGTCATTCAGGCGATGGCTCTTGGGGTTGGCAAAGGCGAAAGCGGAAGTGGCGTGTTGCAACTGGTGAACAGTGACACGGGGTTGCCGCAAATTACGGGCCGCTATTTGAGCCAATCGCAAGGGCGGGATGCGCTGCAATCCGGAGCGGCTGCGCTGTTTTTGCAGCAGGACGAACGCGGGCCTTCGTTGGAGGAAAAAGCACCGCAGGCGTTTGATCAATTGATCGAGTTTTCCATTCTGATGCGCAAACGCCTGCGCGAGGAAATGCAAATCGAGTTCACGTTGGAAAACGGACAGCTCCGCATTCTGGATGGCGTCCGCGTGCAGCGGAGTGCGCGTGCGGCGGTTCGCATTGCGGTGTCCTTGGCGGAGGACAAAATCATCCCGCGTGAAGAAGCGGTGATGCGGGTGGAGCCGCGCGCGCTGAACGAGCTTTTGCACCGTCAGGTAGACCCGGAAGCAGAACGGGATGTGTTAGGCACAGGAATCGCGGCCAGCCCTGGTGCGGCCACCGGCAAAATTGTGTTTACGGCAGCTGAGGCGCAGGCTGCGGCCGCGCGGGGCGAGGCGTGCGTTTTGGTGCGGCGGGAAACCAATCCAGAGGATATTCGCGGCATGCACGCTGCCAGCGCGGCCCTCACAGAGCGCGGCGGAATGACCAGCCACGCGGCGGTGATTGGACGTGGTCTTGGTTTGCCTTGTGTTGTTGGCGCGACGTCTATGCGGTTCCAGATTCGCAAGAAGCGCATTGTGGCGGCGGATGGCCGGATTTTTACCGAAGGCGATGTAATCACGGTAGATGGCACCAATGGGCAGATTTTGGCGGGGGAGCCCAAAATGCTCGAAGCGGCGCTGGATGATTCATTTCAGACCTTGATGGAATGGGCCGACGTAAGCCGAGACATAGGTGTACGTGCCAATGCGGACACGCCTGCGGATGCGAAGACGGCACTGACCTTCCAGGCAGAAGGCATTGGGCTTTGTCGGACGGAACACATGTTCTTTGAGGCGGATCAGCTGATTGCGATGCGCGAGGTGATTTTTGCCAATGGGCCGGAAGATCGCAGCGTGGCTTTGCAGGCGCTTTTGCCGATGCAACGCGAGATGTTTGTCGAGCTCTTTGAGTTGATGGATGGGCGACCGCTGTGCATTCGCCTGTTTGACCCTCCGTTGCACGAATTCCTACCAACCGATCGCGCCGGACTGCGTGACCTTGCCGAGGCGTTGAACTTGCCGTTGTCGGATGTGACGCGACGGGTTGAGGCTTTGGGCGAGTACAACCCGATGCTGGGCATGCGCGGGGTGCGCTTAGGCATTACGGTGCCGGAAATCCTGGACATGCAGGCGCGGGCAATTTTTGAAGCGACCTTGGATGCCTGTGGTGATGATGACCCCGTGGTGCCGGAGATCATGATCCCGCTGGTATCAGCCAAGCGGGAGGTTGAGCTGGTCAAAACCCGTATCGATGCGATTGCCGCAGCGGTAAAAACCGAACGTGGCCGGGAATTTGACTATCGGCTTGGTGTCATGGTGGAAACGCCGCGGGCTGCGCTGCGCGCAGAGGAAATTGCGCCGCATTGTGAATTCTTCAGTTTTGGCACCAACGACCTCACCCAGATGACCTATGGTTTGTCGCGCGACGATGCGGGCCGATTTATGAGCCCTTATGTGCAGCAAGGCGTTTTCCCCGAGGACCCGTTCCACACGCTGGATCAGGAAGGCGTGGGCGAGTTGCTGCGGCTTGGCGCGGAGCGGGGGCGGCGGGCACAGCCCGGTTTAACCCTGTCTGTCTGTGGCGAACATGGCGGTAGCCCCGAATCGATTGCCTTCTGTCGGGAGATTGGTTTGGACTATGTGTCCTGCTCGCCGTTTCGGGTGCCCGTGGCCCGCTTGGCGGCGGCCCAATTGGCCATTGCGGATAAGCTACAATAAACTAAGGAAAATTTTGCTCCAAATTTGCTGAGTTTCTGACGCACCTTTGGTGCGGCATTGTGCATTAGTGGACCATTTAGGCTTTTTCCTTTAAGAGACGCCTCGTTAATAGCTGCCAGGGGCGCCGTGCCCCGCCATGAGGTTCCGATGCGCCAACTGATTGTTAGTGTCATTGCATTTGCTTTGACTGCCGGCCTGGCTTCCGCCGAAGCGACTCCGTCCAACGTCAAAAACAAAGAGAAACCTCGCCAGCTGGTGCTGTTTGACGGCAAGTCCCTGCGCGACATTTTTGGTGCCAAGAAGAAACAGACGCCTACCGAGATCAGCTACAGCCGGGCGTTCATCGATAGCCAGCCAAAGGTTGCGGACGAGCATCGCACTGCCGAGTGGCAATGCCTGTCTGAAGCGCTCTACTTCGAGGCTCGCGGCGAGAGCGTCAAAGGGCAGTTTGCGGTGGCGGAAGTGATCATGAATCGCTCTAGCCATGCGTCCTTTCCGGACAGCGTGTGTGGCGTGATCAATCAAGGGACCGCCAGTGGCCGCAAATACCAGTGTCAGTTCACCTACAACTGTGACGGCATCAGCAACAAGATCCGCGAACATGGTGCCTATGAGCGTGTAGGTAAAGTTGCCCATCTGTTGCTTGATGGTGCGCCAAAGCAGCTGACCGATGGTGCCACACATTATCACACCAAAGCTGTGAACCCGCGGTGGGCGCGTACCTTCCCGCGGACAACAACCATTGGCGTGCATCACTTCTACCGTATGCCGACGCGGCTCTCTCAAAACTAACGCTTTAAGCGAGATTGGGCGTTTCAGCGGCGTATTGCGCCGCTTTCCGCTATGGTTTGAACAGGGCGCGCCTGTTAAAGGCAGCACATCCCTTTTTGTAAGGGACAGGCAACGGCGTGGACCATACCAATGAGCAACGAAATTCGACTGGCATTTGCCCACCCTTCCGAACGTGCGGAGGCGACGTCCGGGTCTGACCCTTTGGACCGTATCTCGTTGCGCGATCATATCGTTGAAGTTGAGATTGGTGCCTTCCAGGCGGAACGCGGCGCAACCCAACGGGTGTGTTTCAATGTCGTGGTCGAGGTTTTGCCGACTAGCGCGGCGGTTGCGGATGATGATGTGGATCGCATCCTGTCTTACGACAAGGTGACCGAAGCCATCGCCTTTGAATTGGCGGCGGAACGTTTGAACCTTCTGGAAACTCTTGCGGCGCGTGTGGCTGATCGGGTGCTTTTGGAACCGCAGGCCCAAAGGGTGTTTGTGCGCATCGAAAAGTTGGACCGCGGACCGGGTGCTTTGGGCGTTGAAATTGTGCGGTCGCGCAAGGCGCATCTGGCACCGGTGGAAACTCTGGTTGAGGAGGAACCGCCAAAGCCTCAAGTGGTCTTTTTGACCAATGAGGCGCGGACCTCTGAAAACTTGTCCGGTTGGATCGATCAGCTGGAGGCCGCTGAAAAACCGTTGATTTTGTGCGTTGGCGCGCCAGATGAGCAGGCGCCACGGACGGGGCAGGAGTTGACACAGCGGCGTGTTGACCTGCTGGCGATTGAGCAAAACGCTTGGATGCTGGCAGCGCGGGACAAACGCTGTGTGGTGGTGGACACGCGTACAGAGTTGGATTGGGCAATGAAGAACGGCCAGATCTGCGTTTGGGCGCCGTCCAAGATTGTGCTGGATGCGGTGGATGGGCCAGATGCGCCGCCAAGCGATGCTCTGGGGCTCGCAGCCTGGTTTGCGACGGAGATGTCGGCGGAAGACTTTTGGGTTGTTGGGGACGTGGCAGGCGATAGCGTTGCGCTTGAAACGGCGACGCGGCAGATCCGTGCCGAGCAGAAAACACTCTGAACTCTTGCTTTTTGTCCCGCGTTTACCCAAGCAGCCGATATGAAGACTTATTATCGCCCCATCGCGCAAACCGACGCTGCACGCCCAGCCAGTGCACTGAAATTGGCAGGCGGGCGGTGCTGGTTTACGCATGTTGAGGTGCTGCGCCGCGGTGAGGCGCCTAAAGTGGAGTCCACGCAGGATGTGCCTAAGGATGTGCTTGCTGGGTTGAGCGCCCCACGCGCATCGATTTGTCGGCTTGATATGAGCAGTCCTCATTTGATGGGCATTTTGAATGTCACGCCGGACAGCTTTTCTGATGGCGGGCAGTTTGCCGGTGTTGCTGCTGCCGTGCAGCAAGCGGAGGCCATGCATGCGGCCGGCGCCAGCTTGATTGACGTCGGCGGAGAAAGTACGCGACCAGGGGCGGATTTTGTGCCGGTAGACGATGAAATCACCCGCACCGCTCCGGCCATTCGCGCGATTTCCAGCAAGTTGGAACTGCCGATCAGTATCGATACCCGAAAGTCTGAGGTTGCGCGTCAGGCGTTGTTGGAGGGCGCGTCTTTGGTGAATGACGTCTCCGGGTTTACCTATGATCCTCAATTGGCTGGCGTTGCCAAAGAGGCGAATGTGCCAGTTTGCGTGATGCACGCCCAAGGTGACCCGGCGACGATGCAGCAAAACCCAACCTATGATGATGTTTTGCTTGATGTTTATGACTTCCTTGAAACACAAGTTGAGCGTCTGACATCTCTGGGCATTGCACGTGATCAGATCGTCGTGGACCCAGGCATAGGTTTTGGCAAAACCCTTGCACATAACCTTGCTTTACTGGCGCGGCTGAGCCTTTTTCATGGCTTGGGCTGCCCTATTCTGTTGGGCGCGTCGCGGAAGAAGTTTATCGGCACCATCGGCAAGGCTTCGCTTGCACAGGAGCGGATGCCGGGCTCGGTGGCAGTTGCGCTTGAAGGCGTGGCGCAAGGCGCGCAAATTGTGCGCGTACATGACGTGGCAGAGACCCGTCAGGCTTTGAATCTGTGGCAGGCAGTGACGACAGGAGACTACAATGGCGCGTAAATTTTTCGGAACCGACGGGGTTCGCGGCACGGCCAATATCTATCCAATGACTGCCGAAATGGCGCTTCGCATCGGGGCCGCTGTGGGACGGTATTTCCGCAATGACGGCACCAATCAGCACCGTGTGGTGATTGGCAAGGACACGCGCCTGTCCGGCTATATGTTTGAGAACGCTCTGACCGCGGGTTTGACCTCTACAGGCATGAACGTTTTCCTGCTTGGCCCGGTCCCGACTCCTGCGGTGGGGTTGCTGACAACTTCCATGCGGGCGGACCTTGGGGTGATGATCTCCGCCAGTCACAATCCCGCGGATGACAACGGTATCAAGTTTTTTGGACCAGATGGGTTTAAGCTGTCCGACGAAGTCGAGTTGGAGCTGGAAAAGCTGATCGAGAGCGGCGTTGAGCCTGCGCAGGCGCAGAACATTGGCCGCGCGCAGCGGATTGATGACGGCCGCTTCCGTTATATCGAGCGGGTAAAAAGCTCGCTGCCGCGGGACCTGCCGTTGCGGGGTGTGAAGGTTGTGATTGATTGTGCCAACGGAGCGGCTTACCGCGCCGCACCAGAAGCACTTTGGGAGTTGGGGGCCGAGGTGATCACCGTGGGTGTGACGCCCAACGGCTATAATATCAACGAAAACTGCGGGTCTACTAGCACGCGCACGGCGCAGGAAACCGTGGTTGCGCATGGGGCGGATGTGGGCATCTGCCTGGATGGCGACGCCGACCGCGTGATGATCATCGACGAAAAAGGCAGAGTTGCCGATGGCGATCAGATCATGGGACTGCTGGCCAGCCAGTGGGCAGAGCAGGGCCGCCTGAAAGGCGGCGCGTTGGTTGCCACTGTGATGTCCAACTTGGGCCTAGAGCGGTTTCTGGAAGCCAAAGGCCTGCGGCTGGAGCGCACTGCGGTTGGCGACCGGTATGTCGTGGAAGCCATGCGCAAGGGTGGCTTCAATTTGGGTGGGGAACAGTCTGGTCACATCGTGATGACCGATTATGCCACCACCGGCGATGGCCTGATGGCAGGCCTGCAGTTCCTGGCGGCCATGGTGGAGACCGGCAAGAAGGCCTCTGAATTGGCGCAGGTGTTTGAGACCGTGCCACAGATGCTAAAAAACGTACGTTATGGCGCGGGGCAGACACCGTTGGACGCGGCGTCGGTCAAAGCCGCAATTGCAGATGCAGAAGCGGCATTGGTTGGGCAGGGGCGTTTGCTGATCCGTAAGTCAGGCACAGAGCCGCTGGTGCGTGTTATGGCAGAATGTGAAGATGCACAGTTGCTGGAGCGCACCGTCGATAGCGTTGTGGATGCGGTTCAAGCCGCTGTGGCCTGAACCCTTAGGTAGGTTTTGAGCCAAACAGGCGCTGTAGTGCCCCAAGTTGGCTCAAAGCGACGCCAGATAAAATTAGCAGCGTTGCCCAGATCATGGAGCCTGGCAGTGGCTCGCCCATGAGTGTCACGCCAAAGACCACAGACCACAGCGGCACCTGGTAGTTTGTCAGGCTCATGAACACAGGACCGGCGCTGCGGATCACAACGATGCGCAACAGGTTGGCGCCTGCTGTGGGGACCAGGCCCAACAAGGCAACCAGTGCCAGCCCTTCCAATGGGGGCATAGGTGGTGGGCCGTGTTGCACAAAGGCGATCGGGATCACAACGAAGCTACCAAAGATCAGGGTTGCTGCAGAAAGGCCAACGGGATCAAGTGGCGGCAGTTTGCGCAGCATAATGGACGACACGCCATAACAGCAAGCTGCGGCGAGGCAGGCAATCCGCCCATAGCCTTCTAAGGGGCTGCCGGTAGAGGCGAAGGCTGCGGGGCCTATCAGGACAACCACACCGGAAAACCCAATAAGAAAGCCCAGCGTTCGGCGCAGGGTCATGCGCTCGCCGGGGACAAAAAAGTGGGCCAATGGCAGAACAAAGAGCGCCACAGCCGCCATCGAGACGCCGGTAAACGCCGAGGTCACATATTGCTGTGCCCAGGCCAGGAACATGAAAGGCACCGCGGCACTAAAGATTGAAACAAAGGCCAGTCGGGGCCAGTCGGTTGCTTCGGTTGTGAACATGCGTCCGCCACGCAGTTGCCAGACCGCAATTGTAATGACGGCGGCAAAGCCGATGCGCCCGGCTGCTACCCAAAAGGGCGGCATATGCCCCAGCGCCAGCTTTTGCACCATAAAGGTGCCACCCCAGATTAACCCAAGCAGAGCGACCATGAGCCAGCTTTTGAGGGTGATGTCCGGTGCGGAGGTCATGCGCCGCTCGTAAAGAGAGATCGCGCCAAGGCTGCAAAGAGGGCGGCGTGACCAATAGTGACCAGAACGCCGGCGATCTTCCACCCCAGAGGCGTTGGCACGCCCGGCTGAGAGCGCGCCACGGCGCGGGTCAAAACCAGTTGATACAACACAAGAAGGGCCGCCAATATTCCCGGGATCGCCTCACTTATTGGCAGGACCAACAGTAGTGCCATCGCTGGCTGGTGAAATAGCGCTGTTCCGTAGTTGCCCACCCAAAAGGTTTCGCCGGTTGGTCGTTCACCGCGCAAGACTGCGCGCAGCCAGTTGGGCGTAAACAGGGTCACACTGTCGTTTTTCTTGTCAGCCATATCCTTGCCTCTCAACGGTTTGGGCGGACCATGCCTAGGGTGGTGGGAAAGGTCAAACCAGTGATCCGAGAATGGTTTGATGTGAAACAAAAAAGGGGAGCCGAAGCTCCCCTATTCCCAAGCAAAGACCCGCTTAGTTTTTTGCTTTGTCGACCATTTTGCCTGCGGAGATCCATGGCATCATGCCGCGAAGCTTCTCGCCAGTGGCTTCGATCTGATGCTCGTCGTTTGCGCGACGGGAAGCTTTCAGAGTTGGCTGACCAACCTGGTTCTCCAGCATGAAGTCACGCACGAACTTGCCTTGCTGAATGTCTTCCAGAACCGCTTTCATGCGCGCTTTGGTTTCTTCGTAAGGCAGGATGCGTGGGCCGGTGACGTACTGGCCGTATTCCGCAGTGTTAGAGATGGAGTAGTCCATGTTTGCGATGCCGCCTTCGTAGATCAGGTCTACGATCAGCTTCACTTCGTGCAGACACTCAAAGTACGCCATTTCAGGGGCATAGCCGGCTTCGACCAGAGTTTCGAAGCCACAACGGATCAGCTCTACCAGACCGCCGCAGAGAACAGCTTGCTCGCCGAACAGGTCGGTTTCGCACTCTTCGCGGAAGTTGGTTTCGATGATGCCGGAACGGCCGCCACCGATGGCGGAGCAGTAGGACAGGCCGATTTCCAGCGCTTTGCCGGTGGCATCGGTGTCAACAGCCACGAGGCAAGGCACGCCGCCGCCTTTGGTATATTCGCCGCGAACGGTGTGACCTGGGCCTTTGGGCGCCATCATGATCACGTCAACGCCTTCTTTTGGCTCGATCAGGCCGAAGTGTACGTTCAGGCCGTGGGCAAACGCGATGGCGGCGCCTGGCTTGATGTTGTCGTGGACGTACTTTTTGTAGGTTTCTGCCTGCAGTTCGTCGGGCATGGTGAACATGATCACGTCACACCACGCAGCCGCTTCGGCAATGCCCATTACTTTCAGGCCTTCGCCTTCGGCTTTCTTTGCGGAAGGGGAGCCTTCGCGCAGAGCAACCACAACGTTTTTCGCACCCGAGTCGCGCAGGTTCAGCGCGTGGGCGTGACCTTGGGAACCGTAGCCCAGGATGGCAACGTTCAGGTCTTTGATCAGGTTAATGTCGCAATCGCGATCGTAATACACGCGCATGGTGGGCGCTCCTCTGATTTGTGTCTGGAGGCAGAATACGAATTTCGCGGCGCAGAGCGACCATGTTTGGCTGGAATTTTTGACATAGTTGGGTGTATTCATTCTTGTAGATGTAAAATTTCGGAAAATTCATGCTGGATGATCTTGATCGGCGCATACTGCGCTATATGCAGGCGGACCCGACTCAGTCCGTGCCTGATTTGGCGGATCGCTTGTCTTTGACAACCTCTCGCCTAACGCGGCGGGTGGAGAAGTTAAAAGAGGCTGGCGTGCTGCGGGGGCAGAGGGCAGTAATTGATTGGCAGGCCTTGGGCTATGCGGTGGAAGTCTCGCTGCGGGTGACGTTGGACAAGACCCAATCGCGGGCGTTTGATGAGTTTATCGAGGCCGCGCGGGACATTCCGGAAGTCACGGAAATTCAAACGTTTCTGGGACGTGTCGACGTGCGTCTGTCGGTGATTGCCAAAGATATGGGGCATTATCAGGAGGTGTATCGCAGTCGTATTCTGACTCTGCCGCATATCGCTGACATTGATTCGCTCATGCATGTGGCGCGGATTAAATCTGATGAAAGCCTGCCGATATGATTGAGTTGGATGAGATTGATCGTAGTCTTCTCAAAGCGTTAGCGGAGGATGCCACCCAGAACGCAGGCGCGTTGGGACGGCGGTTTGGGTTATCACAGCCGGCGACGTGGCGGCGGATCAAGCGGTTGCAAGACAGTGGGGCGCTTGCGGGACGAAAGCTGGATCTGGATTATGAGAAGCTCGGCTTTGGCGTGACGGTGTTTTTGGGGGTGAAATTGGCCACAAAAGGGCGCGTGAGTCTTGAGGATTTTGAGAGGGCAGTGTCGGCCATTCCCGAGGTGCAAACTGTGGAGCACGTGCTGGGGCTGTATGACTACCGCCTGCGGGTTACCGCGCGCGATATATCTGATTTTGAACGGGTTTTGCGGCGTCGGGTGATGACGTTACCGGGCGTGGGCAATGTAGAGGCCAATGTGTTGCTCAGTGAGGAACGGCGGCCGGGACCGCTGTGAACGCTTGATGGAATTGACGAAGGGTCTTGAAGGCTTTGGGTGATTGGTGGGCGCGCCACTTTGCGGTAGACCTTAGGTAACATGATAAGGAGTTTCCCCATGGCACATGATGTCGATCCCGGTGGGTTGAGCGAGTTTTCCGTGGTGTTCACGGATCGGTCTTTGAACCATATGTCCAAATCTTTTCAGCAGGTTATGCGGGATGTTTCCGACCTGTTGAAGGAGGTCTATAACGCAGATGCGGTGGCCTTGGTGCCGGGTGGCGGGACCTATGGCATGGAAGCGGTTGCGAGGCAGTTTGCTGCGGGGCAGAAAACGCTGGTGGTACGCAATGGGTGGTTCTCTTACCGCTGGAGCCAGATTTTTGAGGCTGGCGGATTTGCGGCGGAAAGCACTGTGATGAAGGCGCGGCAAACTGGAAATGGCGTAACAGCGCCGTTTGCGCCTGCGCCGATTGCGGACGTTGTGGCAGAAATTCACAAGCAAAAACCGCAGGTTGTCTTTGCGCCGCATGTGGAAACCAGCGCCGGTGTGATCTTGCCGGATGACTATATCAAGGCCATGGCAGAGGCCGCGCATGAGGTCGGAGCCCTGATGGTTCTGGACTGCATCGCGTCGGGCTGTGCCTGGATCGACATGAAGGCGTTGGGTGTGGATGTGTTGTGCTCTGCGCCGCAGAAAGGTTGGAGCGCGTCGCCGTCGGCGGGGCTGGTGATGATGTCGGATAAAGCCTTGGCCCGGTTGGAAAATACCCAGTCTGACAGCTTTGCACTCGACCTGAAAAAGTGGCGTGATATCATGGTTGCTTATGAGAATGGCGGCCATGCCTATCATGCGACCATGCCGACAGATGCGCTGCGGGCGTTCCGTGATACGATGCTGGAGACCAAAGAATACGGGTTTGAGAAGCTGCGTGAGGCGCAGTGGGCCCTGGGTGACGGTGTGCGTAACATGCTGAAAGACAAGGGCATTCAGTCGGTTGCGGCAGATGGTTTTGGCGCGCCGGGCGTGGTGGTGAGCTACACCAGTGATCCGGGGGTTCAGAACGGCAGTAAGTTTGCCGCAGAGGGCATGCAGATTGCCGCCGGTGTGCCGCTGGCTTGCGATGAGCCTGAAGGCTTCATGACCTTCCGGCTTGGGCTGTTCGGATTGGACAAATTGTACGACGTAGACGCGACAATAAATCGTTTACGAAATGTGCTCGATACGGTGATTTAGCGCGTCGGTATCGCGTCGGTATTACGACTGTTTTGCGGAGGTGGCGTTTTTGGCGCTGCCTCCGTTTGATTTTGGTGGTTGCTTTGCAGAAATAGCCGTGCGCGGGTCAGCGCGCTGTCTGTCGGCGCAAGGTGATATTGCTGTTTTGTGGCAATCCATAACGCAGAGTTAGGGCGATCACCCCCAGGCTGATTACCAACCAGAGGCCGCCCCAGAACAGTGTTGAGCCGCCAACTTGTTCCGCCAGAATGCGCGCGTCTGAGCGCAGGTGGGCGCGGCGGATGGTGTCGTCAAAAATGTCGAGGGGTGCGTATATGATGCTGCTGATCCCGATGGTGCGCAGAATCATATCGTTGATGTCGAGACTGAGGTAGTGGCTGGCCAGTAGCATCGCCGCGCCGGTGGCAAGTGCGAAGCCAAGGGCAAAGAGATCTCGCACATAAAAGGCTGCCACCAGCAGGGTGATGACGCCGAACACCGCCAAGATGGTCCGGTCCCAATGGGTGCGCAGTGCCAGAACAAAGAGCGCCGCGCCAATCAAGAGTGAGCCGAGGTATCCGGCGGAGGTGATCCAGAATGGGCTGCCGCCGCGAGCGGTGACCAGACCGCCTTCGTTGGGGCTTACTGACAGGCTGAGGACTTCGCCTCCGGTGACTATTGCGGCGACCGCATGAGAGAGCTCATGTAGGAACACCGTGAGAATGCGCAGCGGCAGAAGTACGTCGGTGTTCCACAAGAGCGTGATCAGCAGCGTCAGGGTCAGAAGCTGCCAATGATTCCTGAAGAAGGCATTGGGCGACCGCATGGATCAGCGCACGCCCAGCCCCATTTGCATTAGCGTTTTGCGCACCGGTGCCAGCGAATAGAGTGCGTTGAGGCCTAGCGCGCGGGCGTTGCGTAGCGGTTGCGCTTCGGCCATGGAGGCACGGTTGAGCATGTCGATGCCTTTCACGCGCAGTTTGACCTCGGTGAAGCGTTTGCGGTGGTAGCGTTCCAGCATGCGCTCACTGCCCAGATCGGCGGGGTCGGCTTTGGCGAGTTCCAGCAGGACGCGCATGTCACCCAAACTCATGTTCAGACCTTGCGCGCCGATGGGGGGCACGACGTGGGCAGCCTCAGCCACCAGCGCGAGGCGTTGGCTGTAGAGCCGGTCGGCGGATTGCGAGATGATTGGCCAGATGGTGCGGTTGGACGCCAGCGTGAGGGGGCCAAAGAGAGCGCAGCTGCGCTCTGTCATTTCGGCCTCAAACTCGGCCTTCTCCATTGCGAAGAGTTCTTGGGCACGCGGACCACGTTCCATCCAAACCAGAGCCGACGACGGCATGCCGTTGTGGTCGGGCAGTGGCACCAGAGTGAAAGGCCCGCCGGAGCGGTGGATTTCGGTGGAGACATTGGCGTGGGGGATTGGGTGGGTCACCGCCAGCGCCAGGGCTTTTTGCCCATAGCGCGTGGTTTTGGTGCCGATGCCTGCGGCCTCGCGCATCGGGGAGTTGCGGCCATCCGCGGCGATCACCAGACGGGCACGGGTTTGGCTGCCATCGGAGAGGCCGACGCGCGCTTCATGTGTGCGGGTGAACAGCGTGGTGGTGCCACAGCCCATGCGCAGATCGACATTGGGCAGCTCTTCCAGTCGGGCAATCATTTCGCGGCGCAACAGCCAGTTGGGCAGGTTCCAGCCAAAGGGCTGTTCGGAGATGTCGGAGGCGTCGAAGTCTTTCACGATGCGCGGCTCGGCAACTTCTCCACCGGCATCGACGATGCGCATGATTTGCAACGGGGCGGCGTGGGCATCGAGACGTTGCCAGAGGCCGGCCTCTTCCAGAAGCGTGCGGGCCGGTTGCAGGAAGGCGGTCGTGCGCATGTCCGCACCAGCGGCGTCCCGCTCGGTCACGGGCGGGGCCGGGTCGACGCATTGCACGGAAAATCCGGCAGCGCCAAAGGCGGCGGCGGCAGTCAATCCGGCGATGCCGCCGCCGGAAATCAGGATGTCCACTTGGGGTGTCTCAGTCATGGCAAAGGCCTCCTGCGCGGCACCTTACGCCTGGCTGAAACCGGTTCCAAGGGGATGAAATGTCACCCTCGGGAAATCAGCACCAATGCGAGGTAGATCACAGGGACCAGGGCCACAGCAGGCATGTAGAGCCCGGGAATACCGAACAGGACAATCGAGGTGCCCCAAAGCGCCACGAGCAGGGCGATGCCGGCCCAAACCCAGGTGGCCGGGTCCAGTTTGGTTTTGGTTTTTGGGGTGGAAATGTCAGACGCAGAGGCGAGGATCATGAGGACATTCCTTTACAGGGCCCGCGCCGGGGTGGACGCGGGGAACAGGGAGGATAACGCTAAGAGTTAGCACTGTGGGACACGACACTGCCGCGCTTCCCCTGATCCCTCAGATCTGTCAGAAAGGCTCTCCTGCCGAGTGGATTAGATATGCATCCGGGCTGCATCTTTAAAACTGGCACCTTGTCGCAGTGCGACGAGATGCCCGCCCCGACTTTTAGCGCAGTTTTGACAGAAACGTCGGCAGGTCGTCGGTGTGAAAATGGATGTGGTCGTGGTCCAGCGGTTCCGGGGCGACGTGCACGGTGCGCATGCCCATGTCATGGGGCGCTTGCAGGTTGCGTGGATCGTCTTCGAACATGGCGGCGGTTTTGGTGTCGACGCCGTCTTTCGTGAATATGGTCTCAAAAGCGGCGCGTTCGGGCTTGGGCAGGAAGTTGGCGTGTTCCACGCCGTAGATTGCATCAAACAGCCCGTCGAGGCCGCGCGCGGCAAGCACGCGTTCGGCGTAAGGCGCGGTGCCGTTGGTGTAGACAATGCAACGGCCGGGCAATTCTTTGATGTATTGCGCCAGCAGGCCGTCGGCCTCCAGATGATCGAGCGAGATGTCATGCACGTCGACCAGATAGGGCGCCGGGTCCACGTCATGCTCGCGCATCAGGCCAGTGAGCGTGGTGCCGTAGCGCGCCCAGTAGTCTTGGCGTAGCTGGTTGGCTTTGGGGCGGTCCACGCCCAAGGCCTTCATCACATAGTCGGTCATCCGCACCTCGATCTGATCAAACAGACGGGCTTCAGGCGGGTAGAGGGTGTTGTCGAGATCAAACACCCAAGTGGAGACATGTGAGAAAGACTGCTTTGGCATACGGGCGTGATACGCGGGGTGGTGGTCTGACGCAACGGGGAATGGGTTTTTTCAATGTGTCGTTGGGGTTGCATCAATTGGCGCAGCGCGTAGTCTGGCCCGCAGGACAATAAAGGATCGCGCCACATGTCGCAGACGACACGCCCGAACAAAGATGCCTACACGCTGATTTTGGAAGCGATTGATGTGGGCGTTTTTAAGCCGGGGGATCGGCTGGTGGAGAGCGATCTGGCGGAGCGGTTTGGCATGTCACGCACCCCGATCCGGGAGGCGTTGCAGCGGCTGGAGACGCAGTCGCTTTTGGCGCGAGATGGGCGCAGCCTGATTGTGAACTCGTTGGATCACAACCAGATGGCGGAGCTCTATGTCGTGCGGGGCGAGTTAGAAGGGCTGGCGGCGCGATTGGCGGCACATCATGCGACCACAGAAGAGGTCAAAGTGCTGCAAGATATGGTGGATGCGGACAAGGAACGCGTGGACGACTCTTCCGCTCTCGCCCGGTCAAATCGGCGGTTCCACAAGCAAATCCATCTGGCGAGCCACAACCGGTATCTGGTGCAACAGCTGGACCTGGTGCACCGCTCAATGGCTTTGATGGCGACCACCTCGATTGCGGTGGAGGGTCGCGGTGAGGACACGTTGGTGGAGCATCAGGCGATTGTGGATGCGATCACCGCACGCGATGGCGATGCGGCGGATGCGGCCTTGCGCGCGCATATTTCGACGGCTTTTGTGACCCGTCTGAAGCAGGAAAACTCTGACTAGTCAGTCGGTGTTGCTGGCGTGACAGGTGCTGTGGTCGACGGCCTCGGCGGTTTTGCCGTGGCTGGTTTTGTCCCAATAAAATGGCGCGAGTACCATTTCGACCAAGCCCTTGTAGGCGGCCAGTGTGGCAAGCGGGAAGTAGAAGAGCATCGACAAAATCCACGGGTAGAGCCGGGGGCGTTTGCTCTTGTGGACGGCGGTGATCCAGAGCGCGCCGTTGGTGGTGCCGGACAGCAGGAGCGTAGCGACGAGGATCAGCAGGGTTTCTTGTGGCAGCGTGTCGGTCAGAGGATGAGGCAGGCCAAAGGCGGCCCCCCAAAGCAGCCACAGGAAGGGCGCCAGAAGAAACTGGCTGATTGTACAGAGAAAGAGCGTCTGGAAGCCGAGAAATTACCGTGGGCCGAGATCTTGCCATAGCTGGCGCGGGTTGCGCATGTGCACGATGTAGGTGGCCATGTAGCCTTTAAGCCAGCGGGAGCGCTGTCGAATCCATGGGATAACATGGCAGTTCGCCTCTTCTTTGGTTATCGTGGGGAAGAGCTCCGTGCGATAGCCACGTCGAGCAAGGCGGATGCCAAGGTCAGCGTCTTCGGTGACGTTGTGGCTGTCCCAGCCACCGACCTCTTCGATCAGGTCGCGGCGTAGAAACAGCGTGGTGCCGCCCAAGGGAACAGGGAACCCAAGACGGGTGAGGGTTGGTAGGACCAATCGGAACCAGGCGGCATATTCGATGGCAAAGCAACGTGACAGCCAGTTGGTGTAGGGGTTGTAGTAGTCCAGCACCCCTTGCAGGCAGGCCACATCAGAACCGGCGTGGGCAAAGTGATAGGCGACATGCTCCAGCTGATCCGGCGCGGGGGCATCTTCGGCGTCCCAGATGCCAATGATCTCACCGCGGCAAAACGGCAGGGCGTAGTTGAGGGCGCGGGGTTTGGTGGTGATGCCGGAGCCGGTGGGCACCTCGACCACACGCATCCAACGGGGCAGGCGGGTTTGAGCGATGGTGGCTTGGGTGAGCTGGTCTTTCTCTTCGAGGACCAACACCACGTCGAGCAAGGCTCGGGGATAGGTCAGCCGCGTGAGGCGGCGGATCAGGGCGGTGGCGATTTCGGTTTCCCGATATAGCGGCACCATCACGGAGATGCGTGGCAATCGGGCGCGGCGGCCGTTGCGGGTCAGGTTGGCGGGCAACGTAAACGGCGCTGCGGCGGACCAACGCAGCGGAGGGATCGGTGGGGCGCCACCTTTGGGCCAGAGGTGAAAGCAGAGGGCGGCGATGCGCAGGCTGGTGGCGGCCAACAGCGTCACAATGGTCCACCAGTTAAGCAGGTGCAGCGCCAGGTTAGGGATGGGCACGGCGGCAAATACGAGCAGGAGCAACAGGCTGACAAACAGGCAGTGACGCAGAGCGGTGCCATGGGCAAAGCGGCGGCAACTCTCCGCTTCCGGCACAGACGACTCGGCGGCTTCGGTCAGAGCGCGGCGGTGATGTAAGGCGACATGGGCTCGCAGCTGTTTGGCATCGGTGAGCGCAAAAAGCGCCTCGCGCAGATGGGGAGGCAAAACAGCGCGCAGGTCATCGAGATGATCGGCGCGGCCGGTGACCAAAATGACGGTGCCGGAAATTTTGGCCCAAGGCAACACGTTGTGCTTGAGACAGAAGGCGGGCGGCAACAGATGCGCCGCCGACTCTGAGGGTGGCGTGCGGGTCAGATCGACTTGGCGCAGGTCTTCGGTACGGGCTTTGAAGCTGCGGAAAGCCGCATGTGTGACCCAGCCCTGGGCGGTCAGGATTTCGGTGAGGGTGGCATTCCAGGACGATTGGCAACGCAAGGCGAAGAACAACTGCCATGGGGTGACCAAGCCTGCCTCGATCAGCGCGCGGGCCAAAGGCAGCCGCGCCGCGTCCTGCGGATGATGCCGTTGGGGAGACTGCTGAAGAGGCGTGGTGGCCATACCGCACACCTAACTCGCTAAAACATACTGTTTTAGCCTGTGCGTGTATGGTTAATGCAAAGTTAACGTATGGCGAGCGGGTCGCCATACGTCGGGTTTTCCCTACCTGTGGATCAGGCGCGCGCCGCCATGGCGGCGGCGAAGTTCTCAAACAGGTAAAAGCTGTCCTGTGGGCCCGGAGAGGCCTCTGGGTGGTGCTGTACGGAGAACACCGGCTTGTCTGCGAGGCGGATGCCGCAGTTGGAGCCGTCAAACAGGGAGACGTGGGATTCTACCACACCTTCGGGCAGGGTCTGTGCGTCCACTGCAAAGCCGTGGTTCATCGAGGTGATTTCCACCTTGCCAGTGTCGTGGTCTTTCACCGGGTGGTTTGCCCCGTGGTGGCCGTGGTTCATTTTCACGGTCTTTGCCCCCAGCGCGAGCGCCAGCATTTGGTGACCCAGGCAGATGCCAAACACTGGAATGTCGGCTTTCAACACGTCTTGGATCATCGGTACAGCGTATGCGCCGGTGGCCGCCGGGTCGCCCGGGCCGTTGGACAAGAAAACGCCATCCGGGTTGTGCGCGAGCACCTCTTCGGCGGTGGCTGTTGCTGGCAGGACGGTCACGTCACAGCCCACAGAGGCCAGGCAGCGCAGGATGTTGCGTTTGGCGCCAAAATCGACAGCCACAACCTTGTGCTTTGGCTCGGTCAGCTTTGGGTAGCCATCCGGCCAGGCCCAGCGCATTTCGTTCCAGTGATAGCTTTGAGCGCAAGTGACTTCTTTGGCCAGATCCAGACCTTCGAGACCGGAGAAGGCGCGTGCCTTTGCGACCAGCGCTTCGGTGTCAAACGCGCCATCCGGGTTGTGGGCCAGTGCGACGTCTGGCGCGCCTTGTTGGCGGATCGCGCGGGTCAGGCGGCGGGTATCGATGCCGCCAATGGCAATGCGGTTCCGGGACGCGAGCCAGTCAGACAGTGTGTTTACGGAGCGCCAGTTGGATGGCTCGGTTGGGTCCCATTTCACAACCATGCCCTCCGCCACCGGATCGGCGGTTTCATCATCTTCCGGGTTTACGCCGGTGTTGCCGATGTGAGGGAAGGTGAAGGTCACAACCTGGCCCGCGTAAGACGGGTCGGTCATGATTTCCTGATAGCCGGTCATGGCGGTGTTAAAGCAGAGCTCCGCCACTGTTTCGCCGGTGGCGCCAAAGCCACGTCCGTAAAACAGAGTGCCATCAGCAAGAGCGAGGCAGGCGGTCGGGTGATCGGGGGTCGATGCGGTCATGGGCGAGTCTCCGGCTGGCAAATTGGCAGATGCATATGTCGCTGGGCGGCGGGCGTCAAGCAGATGTGTGTTCTCAGTGACCCCTTATTTTAAAGGGTTTGGTCAAAAAACGCGATGGTTGCGAGTCGCGAGGCGTTTATATAAGGTCGCATGCTTATGTTTGACAGCAATTGGCAAGAAGAATGGCACTCAGAGAAGACATCAACAGCGCGCTGAAACAGGCGATGCGTGACCGCGCGGCGGACCGGCTTTCTACTTTGCGTCTGATCATGGCTGCGATCAAAGATCGTGACATTGCGGCGCGTGGCGAAGGCGAAGAAGGCGGCAGCGGTGTGTCGGACGCGGATATCCTGTCGATTCTCGCCAAGATGGTGAAGCAACGACAGGAAAGCGCGCGCACTTATGAAGAGGGTGGCCGTCTGGACCTGGCGGAGCGGGAACTGTCCGAAATCACCATCATCGAGGAATTCCTGCCCAAGCAGCTCAGCGATGACGAGATTGTCGAAGCTGTGAAGGCGGCGGTGGCTGAGGTTGGCGCGGAGTCCATCCGTGACATGGGCAAGGTCATGGGCGCGCTGAAGGCGAAATACACCGGCCAGATGGATTTTGGCAAAGTCGGCCCGATGGTCAAAGATCAACTCGCAAACGGCTAAGATGATCGCTTGAGATTTGAAGCGGCCTCGCCTGAAACGGCGGGGCCGTTTTTTGTTCTGGATTAGTCCACGACGCCCGCGCCGGTGAAGCCACATTCGTCCATGGCTTTCACATAGGACGCGGTGAAGCCGCCCAGGAAAAAGGTGGCGAAGACGTGCCCGCCAACCACGGTGTCGAGTTGGCCGTTTTTGCGCATGGCGCGAAGCACCCATTGGCTGTCTGGGTGGTCAAAACGGAAGGTCGCTTGGGCAAAGCCCTCTTCGTCAAAGTAGCCGGTGACCACGGCGTCCATGCTGTCTTCATCATCAAAGCGGATGTAGATGGCCTGGGCGTCCTGCATCACGGTGGGGTGTCCGCGAAAGGCGCTTTCACGCACTTCGACGCTTGGGAAAAAGTGAGGAGGACCGGCGTCGCCGTTGCTGATTTCCACGCTCAGGGTGGGGTTGCCGTCGCCACCGGTGAAGGCGGTGCAGGTGCGGCGCAGGTCTTCGCCGGTGTCGATGGTTTCCGCAACCACTTGCCAAGAGCCGTAGGACCAGTATCCGCTGTCTACAACAGTGGGGGCGGGCGGTGCTGCACTGGTGGTTGGGGCTTGCGCGGGCGCAGTGGTATTGGCGGTGAAGGCCAGAAGGCCGGCGGCAAAGAGGTTCATAAAAGCGCGTTCCTATGTTGTCAGGCGGCAGGGTTGCAGAGAAACCCTGACAAACCTTTGACGAGAATAGGGCTTTGCGCGTTTTTGCCTAGGATTGTTTCGAGGTGCGGGGCCACAGCATCGGGAACCAGTCTTCGCGCAGCTTTTGGCCTTGTGTCATATCGTGGCCCGGGAACGGTGGAGACGTGGGGCCGGGGCGGTCCACATAGCGGGCATCATCCCCAAGAAGGCGCAGGGAAAAGGCGCGGCGGCGTTGGGTGGCGGTGTTGCCACGCGCGCCGTGCAGGATGTGGTAGTTGAAGGCCACCGCGTCGCCGGGTTCCATTTCCCACTCTAAAACGCGCATGCCGTCGGCGTCGGGATCAGGGATCGGCATGTAGTCGTCTTTGTTGGGGAAGAAGCTTTCCTCGGAAACCCAGCGGGTGGGCAGGACCGGCTTTTCCCATTTGTGGCTGCCTGCGACCATGCGCAGGGTGGCGTCTTTCACCGGATCAAGCGGCGACCAGAAGCTGATGGTTTGCTGGCCTTCGACAAAGTAATACGGCCCGTCGGTGTGCCAGGGGGTGGCCATCGAGGTGCCGGGTTCTTTCACCAGGACATGGTCGTGGAACATTTGGACTGTGTTGGATTGCATCAGTTGCGCGGCGACCTCGGCGGCCTTCGAGGTTTCGATCACCTCTTGGAATTCGGGGATGCGCTGCCAGTTGCAGTAGTCGTCAAAGAAGCGGCCGGTTTGGCCTGCTTTTTCGTTGTTAGACGCATAGGGGCCGGGCTCTGCAAGGTTGCGTTCGACGCCCTTGCGCAGGGTCTCGACGTGATCGGCAAACAATCCCCGGATCAGGACAACGCCGTCCTGTTGGTAGGTGTCGATGTCCTTGGCTGTGATTGTGGCCATGATAGCGCCTCCCCAAAAGTGCGATGGGCACGGTGGGGTGCAACTAGGAAAGCGTCAAGCGGATTTAGATCTGGGTGGCGTGCAGGCGTAAGGCCTTGGCGATCTCGAGCAGGCGCGGGCCGAGGTCGTTTTCCATGCGGTCTCTGGTCAGAAAGGGCGCGGGGCCGCCGAGGTTGAGGGCCATGTCTGGCGCTGCGTCGCTCTCCATGGGGAAAGGCACCGCGACCGAGTGCACGCCTTCGTGCCAGTCGCCGTAGTTCACGTAGAAGCCTTTTTCCGCGATCTGCGCAGCGGCGGTGTTGATGCCGTCGAGAATGGCGGGCCAACGCTCTGGGCCGTGGTGTTCCGCCAAAGCTTCGAGGATTTCGGCGCGTTCCTCCGGCTTGCAGCCCGCGATATAGGCGCGGCCCATGGCGGAGCGGGCCAGCGAAATACGGGAGCCAACGCCCAATTGCAGCGACATCATGCCGTGGTCTGCGCGCGCGCAGGCGAGGTAGGTCACGGTGTGATCGTCGCGCGCACCAAGAGCCACTTGCACGCCGTCGCCCGCATAATCCGCGAGGCGCTGCATGTGGTCTTTGGCAGCGTCGCGGATTGGCATGGAGCCGAGGCAGGCAAAGCCCAGGCTGAGGGCGGGCACGCCGATGCGGTAGCGGCCGGTTTGCTCATCATAAAGCAGGTAGCCGGTTTGCAGCAGCGTGTAGGTTAGGCGCGAGATGGTGGAGTTGGGCAGGCCGGTACGTTCGGCAATGTCGCGATTGGACAGACCCGCGCGGTCGCGGGGGCGGAAGCAGCGCAGCACGTCCAAGCCGCGCGACAAGGCGGTGACAAATTGGCGGTCTGTTTCGGGAGCTGGGGCGTCGCTGGCGACGGAAGTGCGTTTTCTCATTAATTTGGCTCGCGGCAATGCGTTTGAGGGCTGCGCCTGACTGGGTGGGCGCAGAATGCGCCTGCAGAGGGGCAGGCAGGCGCAACCCGGCGGTGCCGGGTAAGGAAAGGCAAGTTCGGGCTCATGGGCAGGCGTCTATTTCCGCATGGTGGAATTTTCTATGCGTCATGAGAGCTCTTTCCACAAGACCTTGCCGACGCCGGATTTCGGCAACGCGTCGATGAACTCTACGATGGTTGGGCATTTGTAGGCGCTCATCTGGGTTTTGCACCACTGGATAATGGCGTCCTCCGTGAGTGTGTCGCGGGACTCGGCTTTGGGCACGACAAAGGCTTTGACACATTCGCCGCGCCGGTCGTCTTTGGCGCCAACAACGCAGCATTCGGCAATGTCGGGATGGTGCAGCATCAGCATTTCGATTTCGGCAGGCCAGACTTTGAAGCCTGCAGCGTTGACCATGCGTTTGACGCGATCGACCATGAAGAAATAGCCGTCTGTGTCGCGATACCCGATGTCACCGGAGCGAAAAAACGGCACGCCGTCAATCTCCACAAAAGCCTCGGCGGTGGCCTCGGGGCGTTGCCAGTAGCCGGTGAAGTTTTGCGGGGCGTGCATGACAATCTCGCCAACTTCGCCATGGGGCAGTTCTGTGTCGCCGCCGATTTCCAACACGCGGCTGTCGACCTCATAGATGGGCTGGCCCAAGCATTGGCGCTTGGGCGCGTCGATAGGATTGATGTGGGTGGCGGCCATGGTTTCGGACAGGCCATAGCCTTCGATGTAGTCTAGCCCGGTCATGCCCTTAAGTCGCTTGGCAATCGCGTCTGGCATGGCGGCGCCTCCGCCGCCGATCATTTCCAAGGTGGAGAGGTCATAGCTGTCAAAATCCGGGTCGTTCACCAGATCAATCGCCATGGTCGCAATCGAGCGCCAGCGGGAGATTTTGTAGCGTTGGATCAGGCCTGCGGCCAGTTTGGAAGACCAGCGCGGCAGGATCACGTTGCGCCCGCCGGTCAGGATCGGCGCGCACATACCGCCAACCATGCCGGTGACGTGGAAGAACGGCAGCGCGGCGAGATGCACGGTGTCCTCATGCGGTGGGTTCCAGATCACGCTGGCGTAGAGAGAGGCCAGAAAGGTGCGATGTGTGTGCATGCAACCTTTGGGCTGGCCGGTGGTGCCGGAGCTGTAGGGAATGACGGCGAGGTCATCGCTGGTGGTGTCGCGGGGGGCGGGCACATGGCCTGCGTCTAGGGCCAATTGGAAGCCGGTTATGCCAAGGGCTGCGGCGTCCTGTTCCGACATAGCCTGTGCCAGGTTGGACGGGATCAGGTCAAAATCTGCTTGTCCCATGTCGGTCATGCGGGTGCCGATCAGCGTGGCTAGGTCGCCGCGCTTGAGGGCGGGTAATATGTGCTCGGACAGCTCCAACGCGCAGATGGCAATCTGGGCACCGGTGTCCGCGACGAGATAGTCGATCTCGGCCTGCTTGTTCATCGGGTTCACGGGCACCACAGCGCCGCCCGCGCGTAGGATGGCAAAGAAGCTGATGATATATTGCGGGCAGTTTTGGGTGTAGAGCAGCACCCGGTCGCCTTTGGTCAGGCCGACGTGTTGCAAATAGCCAGCCAGTGCGTCCACGTGGGTGGCGATGTCACGGTAAGTGTAGTCCGCGCCATTGTAAGTCACGGCGATGTTGTCGCCCCACTTGGCCACGGCTTCATCCATGCTGACATCAATTGGCTGATCTGGTCGGTCAAAGGTCCAGTCTTTGCCAGTGGGCCAGAAATCCGGAATGCGGGCGTTGGGGTGTGGCATGGTGCCGTCCTTTGATCTTGCGTGTCCGCGCGGGGCGTGAGCCAGCCTAGCGTGGCTTTGCGGGATTTCAGCGGGAAATTTTGCGCAAGTGTCGTCGCGTCGTTTTTTGCAGGAAGGCCGCGAAACAGATGTTCGCGTGGCGGAAGCCGCCGTAAACTGGGGCCAACATGTAGATGCGAGGGAGGCTCACGATGGGCGAGAAAAAGGTCACCGTGGAATTTGTGGAAGATGTGGCGCTGATCTGCATTGATAACCCGCCGGTGAACGCCAGCGGTGTGGCTGTGCGGCAGGGGATTGTCGATGCTTTGGAAGAGATCAAGGCGACGGGGTCCTCGAAAGCAATTGGTCTCTACTGCGCAGGGCGGACGTTCATTGCCGGGGCGGACATCACAGAATTTGGCAAGCCGCCATTGGAGCCGGGCTTGCCGGAGGTCTGCAACATTCTTGAGGACAACGAGACACCGATTGTGGCGGTGATCCATGGCACGGCGCTGGGCGGTGGTCTGGAAACTGCGATGGGCTGTCACGCGCGGGTGGCGGTGCCGACGGCGAAGGTGGGCCTGCCAGAGGTGCTTTTGGGGATTCTGCCGGGGGCCGGTGGCACACAACGCGCGCCGCGTTTGTCGGGTGTTGCCAATGCGTTGGACTTGATCCTGTCGGGGCGTCATGTGCCTGCGAAAGACGCGTTGGCGATGGGGCTTGTGGACCGTATCGACGAAGGGGAGCCACGCGCCGTGGCCTTGGCGGCAGCGAAGGATGTTGTGGCGGGCACGTTGGCGACGCGCCGGACGGGGGAGTTGACCACAACGCCGGATGATGCGTCGATTGAGGCGACCATGGCTGCGGTGCAGAAGAAGCACCCGCATCTGATTTCACCGCAGAAATGTGTGGAGTGCGTGGCGGCCTCGACCGGGAATTTCCAAGAGGGGCTGGCGTTTGAGCGGGCGCGGTTTATGGAGTGTTTGCCGTCGCCGCAGTCCAAAGGCTTGATCCATGCGTTCTTTGGCGAGCGGGCGGTGGCGAACATCCCAGAGAAGAAGGCGCAGCCGCGTGATATTGCGTCCATTGGCGTGATTGGCGGCGGGACCATGGGCTCTGGCATTTCGACCTCGGCTTTGATGGCCGGGCTGCCCGTGACGTTGATTGAGGTCTCGCAGGAAGGTCTGGATCGTGGCGTGGCGACGATCACCGGCAATCTGGATGGCTCGGTGAAGCGCGGGAAAATGAGCCAAGAAAAGCGCGATGCGGCACTGGCAAAGCTGACGGCCTCGACCGAGATGGAGAGCCTTGCAGACGTCGATTTGGTGATCGAGGCGGTGTTTGAGAAAATGGAGATCAAGAAAGAGATCTTCACCAAGCTGGACGCGATCTGCAAAGAGGGTGCGGTGCTGGCGTCTAACACGTCTTATCTGGATGTGGATGAAATCGCGGCGATGACCAAGCGGCCGCAGGACGTGTTGGGGCTGCATTTCTTCTCGCCCGCGCACATCATGAAGCTGCTGGAAGTGGTCGTTGGGGCAAAGACCGCGCCAGAGGTGGTGGCGACGGGCTTTGCGCTGGCCAAGAAGATGCGCAAGGTGGCTGTGCGGGCTGGTGTCTGTGACGGGTTCATTGGCAACCGCATTTTGGGGCACTACCTGAAAACCGCGAGCTATCTGGTGCTGGATGGGGCTCATCCCGATCAGGTGGACAAGGCGCTGGAAGGCTTTGGCTTTGCCATGGGGCCGCACCGCGTGGGCGATCTGGCCGGATTGGACATCGGTTACATGACCCGCAAGCGGCGCGAGGCAACCCGTCCGGCGGAGGAGCGCTACAGCGGGGCGATTGCCGACCGGCTGAGCGAAAACGAGTGGAACGGGCGCAAGACCGCCAAAGGCTATTTTGTCTATGAAGGCCGCGAGACGTTGGAGAACCCGGACCTGAACGCCATCATCGACGAAGAGCGCGCCAAAGCGGGCATCACGCCACGTGAATTCAGTGACGAGGAGATTGTCGACCGCTACATGACCGCGATGATTTCAGAGGCCGCGCGGGTGGTTGAAGATGGGATTGCGCTGCGCCCGGTGGATGTCGATGTGGTGTTTCTGATGGGCTATGGCTTCCCGCGTTTCCGTGGCGGACCGTTGCACTACGCGGACACGATTGGTGCGGCGGAGCTTGTGAAGCGGATCGAGGCGTATGCGGAAGAAGATGCGCATTATTGGCAAGTGCCTGCACTGCTTCGGAAAATGGCCGAGGATGGCAGCAGCTTCGCCGATTTGAACAAGGGGAAGTGACAGCATGGACCTGAGTTATTCCAAGGAGGATCTGGCGTTTCGCGATGAGGTGCGCGCCTTTCTTGCCGAGCACCTGCCGGAAGAGATTGCCAGCGCGGTGCGCTCCGGGGGCGAGCTAACCAAGGCGATGATGGAAGAATGGCACGCCATTCTGAACACGCGCGGTTGGCTGGCGACAATCTGGCCCAAAGAGTTCGGTGGTCCAGGATGGAGCCCGGTGCAGAAGCATATCTTTGAGGAAGAATGCTGTCGGGCTTATGCGCCGCGGATTGTGCCCTTTGGGTTGAATATGCTGGGGCCGGTGCTGATCAAATTTGGCTCCAAAGACCAGCAGGCGCATTACCTGCCGCGTATTCTGGACGGCACCGATTGGTGGTGTCAGGGCTATTCCGAACCCGGCGCAGGGTCGGATTTGGCGTCGCTCAAAACCAAGGCTGAGCGGGACGGCGACGAATGGGTCATCAACGGTCAGAAGACCTGGACCACCTTGGGACAGCATGCTGATTGGATTTTCTGCCTGTGTCGCACGGATCCAGACGCCAAGAAGCAGGAAGGCATCAGCTTTATCCTTGTCGATATGGCGACGCCGGGCATTGAGGTGCGCCCGATCAAGCTGATCGAAGGTGGGCATGAGGTGAACGAGGTGTTCTTCACCGATGTGCGGGTGCCGATTGGCAACCTTGTGGGGGAAGAGAACAAAGGCTGGACGATTGCCAAGTTTCTGCTGACCCATGAGCGCACGGGGATTGCCGGGGTGGGCTTCTCGATGCAGGCTTTGGAAGAAGTGAAGGTGATTGCACGTAGCACAATGCGCGGGGGCAAGCCTTTGATCGAAGACCCGCTCTTTGCCGCGCGGATTGCGCAGGCGGAGATTGATCTTGAGGCGATGAAGATCACCAATCTGCGCATGCTGTTCAAAGCGCAGGAGCAGGGCGCGCCGGGGCCAGAGACATCGCTTTTGAAAATCAAAGGCACGGTGATCAATCAGGAACTTAAGGATCTTGCGCGGCGGGCCTTGGGCCCAGCGGCGGCACCGTTCCCCGGCCATGTCACCGAGGGCAACCTGATGTTTGGCCCGGCGGATACTGAGCACAACGCGGCGCGGTATTTCAACAACCGCAAAACCTCGATCTTCGGTGGGTCCAACGAGATCCAACGCAATATCGTGACCAAAACCATGCTGGAGCTTTGAGATGGACTTTAATCTGACCGAAGAACGCCAGATGTTGGCGGACACGTTGGGGCGGTTTCTGAGTGAGCAATACCCTGTCGAGCACCGGATCAAGGTGGCCTATGAGGCGCCGTATCATGATCCTGCGCTGTGGGATCAGTTGGTGGAACTGGGCGCGCTTTATGCGCTGGCGCCTGAGGATGCTGGCGGCATGGGCGGCAGCGGATTTGACATTTCCGTGGTGTTTGAAGCGCTTGGCAAGGCGTTGTGTCCTGAACCTGTACTAGGCGCGCTGATGGCGTCGCGGTTGCTGGCGGCGGCGGGTGCGGATCAGGAGGCGTTGCTGACCGGGGTCACGAGATACGCGGTGGGCATCACCGAGATCGATGCGCCGTATGAGCTGGACCAGATCGCCACGGTGGCCACGGCCAAAGGGGACGGGTTCACTCTGTCGGGGCGTAAGTCCACCGTGTACGGCGGGCAGGTGGCGGATGTGGTGCTGGTTGCGGCGAAACATGGCGACGGGTTGGGTGTGTTTGCCGTGAATGCAAGCGACGCCAATGTGACCGGCTACGGCATGATGGACGGCGGCGGCGCGGCAGAGGTGCTGCTGGATGACACGCCCGCGACGTTGGTTTTGTCGGATGCAGAGGCAGCTTTGCAAGATGCTGTAAACGCAGGGATTGTTGCGCTCTGCGCGGAGGCTGTGGGCGCGATGGAAGTGACCCATGCCACCACCGTAGACTACTTCAAACAGCGCAAGCAGTTTGGCATCCCTATTGGCAAGTTTCAGGTGTTGCAGCACCGTGCGGTGGACATGCTGACCGAGATCGAGCAGGCACGGTCGATCACGATCAAAGCGGCGGCCGAGCTAGGCGGCGATGATGCGCCCAAATATGCGTCGATGGCCAAAAACATGATCGGCCGTGCGGCGCGGTTGGTGGCGGAAGAGAGTATTCAGATGCACGGCGGGATCGCTATGACTTGGGAATATGCGGTGAGTCATTATGCCAAGCGGTTGATTATGCTCGACGCGCAGCTGGGCGATACGGATTATCACTTAAGCCAAGTGATGAAAGGTTACGCGGCTTAAGTTGTTGCCCTATTCAAAAGGCGCGCCCGTGGTGGCGCGCCTTTTGCTATTAACCTAAGATGCCCGGCCAGTTGGCAAGGCCTTTGGTGATGTTGCCGGGAATGTTCTGACGCCAGAGTTCCTGTGCACGCAGGTTGGCGTTGAGGTAGAGTACGTCCTCGTGGATGGTCCAGGCTTTAGGGATGGTTGGTGCGAGGTAGCCTTTGGACGCGGCATAGGCGCAGTATCCGCCAAAACGCGGCGCATAAGTCTCTGGATTGGCTTGAAATTTCGCCGCGTTTTGCGCAGTGGCAAAGCGCCAGGTCGCGCCGTTCCAGTCTACCAGGTTGGCGGGGGAGCCTTCGACCGGTTTTTGCTCGGTGAAATAGGCCACCGGGTCGTATCCATTGATCGCGATGGGGTTTTGGAACACCTCCGGTTCGCGGGCCAAGGCACGTTGCGGGGTGAGCGCGTAGGCAAGTGGAGCGGCGGCAAAAAGGCCAAGGGCGGCGCGGCGTGTGAGCATGGTTGTTCCTCCTATGTTGGAGGCAATATACGGGTAAGTCGAGATTTAGGGAGCAGGCTTCACCGGGCTGTGATTGCCTGTGAGGGGCAAGTCAAGTGGAAGTTGCTTGGACCAAACCAGGTTTACCGGTGAGGTCAGTGAGTCCAAATCGACATTCTGTATGAAGCCAAAATCAGAAATAAACATCAATTTAATCCTCCCAGACGAGCGTTTTGTCCAGCTTCGAAACGCTTTCACATCTGGAGGACAAATAAAATGTTGAAACGTGTAGTCTATGCAGCGGCTCTGGCCTGCGCGACGGCAGCGACCGTAGTTACGGCTGCCCCAATCAAGCTGGTTCAGGATGAGGCGTATGCGCCCTACATGGGATTGGAAAACGGCCAACCGACTGGAATTGGGGCTGATTTTATCGATGAAGCCTTGTCTCGCGTCGAAGGAGAGTAAGACGTGGTGTTGGAAGCCGTGCCTTGGTCGCGCGCTGTTAAGTTGGTTGAGATTGGGCAAGCACACGGTTTGATTGGAACCTACTACCGTCCAGAGTCCCGTCCATGGATAGGAACGTATTCGACCTCGCCGGTGACCGAGAAAGTGTCGGTCTATTGTCGAGAAGGCGTAGCCCAATCGGATTGGGCTTATCCAGCAGATTTTGCAGGTTTGACCTTTGGCAACAACGCAGGGTTTGGCACGCCTGGCAAAGCTTTTTTTGACATGGTGGAGGCGGGGACGATCACGTTACAAGAGGCCCAAACCACTGAGCAAAATCTGAAGAAGCTCGAGAAAGGGCGCATTGATTGTTATGTGCAGGAGCAGTTGGCGGCAGAAATGGTGATCAACGGCAAAGGTCTTAAAGGCGTGGTGCGCGTTTTGGATGCCTCTGCAGAGACCGCCCATATTGGGTTTCGCGCGGATTGGCAGGATGAAGAATCCCAAAAATTCATTGCGGACTTCAATGCTGCGTTACAATCCATGATGGATGACGGGACTGTGGCAGAGATTGTGTCACGTACAGTTGGCGGCTGAGACAGTCTTTTCCGACTGTCGAGCGCGGTGCCGGCTGCGGCGCCGCGCTTTTTCTTTTGAAGTTAAGTTGTTACAGAACTTCAAACAGACCCGCGGCGCCCATGCCGCCGCCAACGCACATTGTGCAAACAACATATTTTGCGCCCCGGCGTTTGCCCTCGATCAGGGCGTGGCCAACCATCCGTGCGCCGGACATGCCATAGGGATGCCCGATGGAAATGGCGCCGCCGTTCACGTTTAAGATTTCGTTTGGGATGCCCAACACGCGGGCGGAGTGCAGCACCTGACAGGCGAAGGCTTCGTTGAGTTCCCAGAGACCGATGTCGTCCATTGTCAGGCCGTGCGCCTTGAGCAATTTTGGTACGGCATAGATCGGGCCAATGCCCATTTCGTCCGGCTCCAGCCCGGCTGCCATGACGCCAACGTAACGTCCCAGCGGCTCAAGGCCTTGTTTTTCGGCCATTTTGGCCTCCATGATCACCGAGGCGGAGGCGCCGTCTGACAGTTGGCTGGCGTTGCCGGCGGTGATGAATTGGCCTTCTTTGACCTGCTGGCCGTCTTTGAAGACGGGGTTCAGGCCTTGCAGGTTTTCCATGGTTGTGGAGGGGCGGTTGCCTTCGTCTTTCTCAAGCGTAACCTCTTGGAAAGAGATCTCTTTGGTCTCTTTGTCCATCACGCCCATTGTTGAGGTCAGTTGCACAATCTCATCGTCAAACTTGCCCGCGGCCTGCGCGGCGGCGGTGCGTTGTTGGGATTGCAGCGCGTAGGCGTCTTGATCTTCACGGGTCACTCCGTAGCGGGCGGCGACGATCTCGGCGGTTTCCAGCATGGACATGTAGAGCGCCGGTTTGTGTTCCTTGATCCACGGGTCGACGCGGCGGTCCATGCGCATTTTGTCGTTTTGCACCAGAGAGATGGACTCCACGCCGCCGCCGATGGCGACGTCCATGCCGTCGTGCACAACCTGCTTTGCTGCCGTGGCAATGGCCATCATGCCGGAGGCGCATTGGCGGTCGAGCGACATGCCCGCAACGGTGACAGGCAGGCCCGCGCGGATCACGGCTTGGCGGGCGATGTTGCCGCCGGTGGCGCCTTGCTGAAGCGCGGCGCCGATGATGCAGTCTTCGACTTCATGACCTTCCAATCCAGCGCGGGAGACCGCGTGAGACACCGCGTGGCCGATGAGTTCCTGCGCCTGGGTGTTGTTGAACGCACCGCGGTAAGCCTTGCCAATTGGCGTGCGGGCGGTGGAGACAATGAGGGCGTCGCGCATGGGGAAATGTCCTGATTTTTCACGTCGGTATTGCGGCTGTATCGCGGCTGTTTTGCGGAGGTACGTTTTGAGCCCTAGCTGGCTTGCGCGTAGGTCTCGACGCCTTGCTCAAAGCGCAGGTTTTTCCATTGCGCCACCAGCGCCGGTTTGTCCTCGCCTTTGATTTCGACAGTCACATTCCACTGCATCTCGATCACACCGGGCTGCGGCTCGGAGTATTTTGCCAATGTGAAACGGCCGCGAATTTCGGCGCCTGCTTTGACGGGGGCGACAAAGCGCACGCGGTCAAAGCCGTAGTTGATGCCGGTGCTCTCGGCTTCGGTACGGGGCACGGCGTCGGCGATCATCTGGCTGAGGAGGGAGAGCGTCAGGAAGCCGGGGGCCACGGTGCTGCCATAGGGTGTGTCCTTGGCGGCGTCCGGATCGGTGTGGATGGTTTGCGCTTCGCCGGTGGCTTTGGCGAAGGCGTCGATCATGGCTTGATCGATTTTGACCCATTTGGAGAGGCCAAATTCGCAGCCCACACCGTCTTCGAGTTTGAGAATTCTAGAAATCATGTGACCGGCTCCCAACCCTTGTTTCTCACAATATTCTGCAGTGCGAAATTTAGTTTCACTTGTGACTAGGAGACGGGATTCGGAGCGATCTGTCAATATGCGGAAGTTAATTCCGCTTTGCGGAATTTGCTGGGCGGCACGCGAAGGGTGGCCCTCCGAAACGACGGAGAAGGAGCATCGCCTGTGTTGTTTGGTTGGTTTAGGTGCGTTTGCGGGTCCGGCGCATCAGGGCGGCAAACCCCAGAGCACCTGCTGGCCAGATGGCCCAGAAGTATCCATCCCACGAAAACAGATTGATGAGCACCAGTGCTGTGACAACCGCTGCGCCACGGAGCATGGCTGGACTAAACCGGGTGTTGGCCCAAAGGGGTGCCGCTTGAAAAAGCCACGCTGTGAGCAGGGCGAGGCCGGGCCAATGGGCCCAGAGTCCGCGCCCGGAGATCATGTCGATCACACACAACGCGCCAAAGATCAGGGCAAATTGTTTGCCGCGCGTCCGTAGCGCGACTTCGGCGTCGTCGTCCCCTGCGTCGGAGGAGGCAGATTGGGGGCGCTCCTTGTTGAGGACCTCATCAAACTAATCATCAGGCCAAGAGCTTGCTTTGGCTGCGAAGGGCGCGGCGCTTTGCGGCGCAACATTGGGAGTTGCGCGCTCTGGCTCCGGGATGTGCATTTTGGGATAGGCGTTGGCCATGTTGGCGACGCAGTAGACCTGCACACCTTCGGAGAAATTTTTTGGGTGGCGTTCACCGATGTAGTCAAAGCCAACGGTGAGTTTGCCGCGCACTTGGTCGTACACCTGCTGAGAGATCAAAATGCCCCCCGGTTCCGCCATGCTTTGCAGGCGCGCGGCGAGGTTGACGCCTTCTCCAAGTCGGTCCTTGCCATCCACCATGACATCGCCAAGGTGTATGCCAATGCGGAAATTAATTGCCATTTCAGGGTCTTGCCGCTGATCGCCCAATTCGCGTTGGACCTCGATGGCGCATTGCACCGCTTCGACCACAGAGGGAAATTCGGCAATCAAGCCGTCCCCTGCGGTGTTGGCCACGCGACCATGATGGCGGGCAATGAATTTCTTGAACACGGCACGCGCGGCTTTGAGGGTGCGCAGGCCTTCTTCCTCGTTCAACTCCATCACACGGCTGTAGCCGGCGGCGTCTGCTGCAAGAATGGTTGTCAGCTTTCTTTGGATGTCGGAGGGCATCGGAAACTCTTATGTTAATGCGATTAACTTATCTGGTCGTGATATGGTGTTCTACTGCGTGGGATCAACCCCAGTATACACATGATTGTGTCCCATTTTTGAGAAAGGGTGTCGCGCTTGCGATCTGCTACGACCTTGGTGTGCTTGCAGCGGTTTGTGCATCTGCCTAGGTTGGCGACAACGAGCCACAGGAGGAGAGCCAAAATGCATATGAGTGATCAACGCGAAATCGCGGCCCCGGTGGCGGACGTCTGGGCGGCTTTGCTCAGCGCGGACAGCCTGCTCCATTGTGTGCCAGGTGCAAAAGACGTGACCGGCAACGCCGAGGAGGGTTTTGAGGCCACTGTGGTGCAGAAGGTTGGGCCGGTGAAGGCGACCTTCAAAGGCAAAGTCGAGCTGTCCAATCTGGTGGAGGGTGAAAGCCTGACACTGACCGGTGAAGGCAAAGGTGGCGCGGCCGGGTTTGCCAAAGGTGGCGCGGATGTGACGCTGGCTCCGAGTGAAACGGGTACGCTGCTGAGCTATGAAGTGGACGCCAAGGTGGGTGGTAAGCTGGCACAGCTGGGCAGCCGGTTGATTGACGGCTTTGCCAAAAAGATGGCGGATCAGTTTTTCACCAATTTGCAGACCTCGCTGGAAGGGCCAGCGGATGAGGGCGAAGAGGTGGCGGAAGAGGCCCCGAAAAAGGGTCTGCTGAAGCGGATGACTGGCGGCTAAGCCACGCAAGAAATCCTTTGCATGTAAAACAGATTGCTTCACCGGGCTTGTAGAGCCGTGCGGTGGTGCACATATCCCTCTGAAAATTTGTGCACTTGGCGCGGACCAGCCACCTGATAGGGTGGCGCGCTTACAAAGGTGCAGACCGGAAGAGGGAGCCGGCGGTGATTGTAGACATAAAAGACTTGCGCAAAACCTACAAAGGTGGGTTTGAGGCGCTCAAAGGCGTGACTCTGGGCATCAAGGAGGGCGAAATTCTCGCGCTTCTGGGGCCGAATGGCGCGGGCAAAACCACATTGATTTCCACCATTTGCGGGATCACCAATCCGAGTGCGGGCTCGGTGTCCGTGGGTGGGCACGACGTGGTCAAGGACTACCGCGCGGCGCGGTCGATGATTGGTCTGGTGCCGCAGGAGATCAACTTGGAGCCGTTCAACAAGGTGATCGATGTGGTCACCTATTCGCGCGGTTTGTTTGGTAAAAAGGCCAACCCTGCCAAGATCGAAGAGATCCTCAAGCAGCTGTCGCTATGGGACAAGAAAGACGCGCGGATCATGATGCTGTCCGGCGGTATGAAGCGGCGGGTGCTGATTGCCAAGGCGCTGAGCCATGAACCGCGGGTGCTGTTTCTGGATGAGCCGACGGCAGGTGTGGACGTGGAGTTGCGCAAGGACATGTGGGATGTGGTTGCCAAGCTCAAAGAGCAGGGCGTGACCATCATTCTGACCACGCACTACATCGAAGAGGCCGAGGCGATTGCCGATCGTGTGGGCGTGATCAACGGTGGTGAGCTGCTGCTGGTGGAAGAGAAGGCGGCGCTGATGCAGCGTTTGGGGCAGAAGACCCTGCAAGTGGACCTGCAAGCGCCGGTGGAGAGCGTACCGGAGAGCCTCGCGAGCTATAATCTGGAGATTGCCGAGGGCGGCAATGCGCTGCGCTATCACTATGACACCAGCGGCGAGAGCACGGGCATCACCCGCCTGTTGGGCGAAATCAGTGCGGCTGGCTTGCAGCTCAAAGACATTCAGACGGACCAGTCGAGCCTTGAGGACATCTTTGTCGGGCTGGTGAAGGAGGGCGCGGCATGAATTTCACGGCTGTATGGGCAATCTACTACTCCGAGATGGTGCGGTTCTTCCGCACAATTGCGCAGAGTTTCATTTCTCCTGTGATTTCCACGTCGCTGTATTTTGTGGTGTTTGGCGCCGCGATTGGCAGCCGGATCGATCAGGTTGAGGGCGTGAGTTACGGGGCGTTTATTGTGCCGGGGCTGATCATGCTGTCGGTGATGACGCAGGCGCTCTCAAACGCGTCTTTTGGCATCTATTTCCCGAAGTTCATTGGCACCATCTATGAACTCTTGAGCGCGCCGGTCAGTTTCTTTGAGATTGTACTGGGCTTTGTGGGGGCGGCGGCGACCAAAGCGCTGTTCATTGGTGTGGTGATTTTGGCCACCGCGTCGATGTTTGTCGATGTGCCGGTCACACACCCCTGGGCGATGATCCTGTTTTTGGTGCTGACCTGTGTGAGCTTCTCGCTGTTTGGTTTTATCATCGGGGTCTGGGCGGGCAACTTTGAGCAGCTGCAGTTAATCCCGCTGTTGGTGGTGACGCCGCTGGTGTTCCTTGGCGGCTCGTTTTATTCGATCTCGATGCTGCCGCCGATCTGGCAGAAGATCACGCTGTTTAACCCTGTGGTGTATCTGATTTCCGGTTTCCGTTGGTCCTTCTTTGGCACGGCGGATGTGCCTGTGGGGCTGAGCCTGTTGGCGATCTTCGGCTTCACTGCCCTGTGCATGGGCATCATCTGGTGGATCTTCAAAACCGGTTGGCGCATTCGGGCCTGATTTGCAGAGTGACGCGAGGTGACTCGCGTCACATCAGGATTTTTGATCACAAACATCGCTTTCCTGAGGGGCTTACCTTGTGAAACGACCATGCGCGTTCTACATGCCATGGGATGAAACGCTTGAACCCTTTTGCCAAGAAAGCGCCAACAGTGGCGGTGGTGCGTCTGCAAGGCATGATTGCCGCGGGCGGTCGTGGACAATTGAACGATGCCACATTGGCGCCGTTGCTGGAAAAAGCCTTTGCCAAGGGCAAGCCTGCGGCGGTGGCGCTTGAAATCAATTCGCCCGGTGGCAGCCCGGTGCAAAGCGCGCTGATCGGCAGCCGCATCCGGCGGCTTTCCGAGGAAAAAGAGGTTCCTGTCATTGCCTTTGTTGAGGATGTGGCCGCATCCGGAGGCTATTGGCTCGCGGCGGCGGCGGATGAGATTTACGCGGACGAAAGCTCGGTTGTTGGCTCCATTGGCGTGATTTCAGCGGGCTTCGGCGCGAATGTGTTCCTGTCGCGTCAGGGATTTGAACGGCGGGTTTACACAGCTGGAAAAAGCAAATCGATGCTCGATCCATTTCAGCCGGAAAAGGCCGAAGATGTGGCCCGGCTGAAGCGGATGCTGGAGCAAATTCACCAGAATTTCATCGCCCATGTGCAATCACGGCGGGGCAAAAAACTTGCGGACAATGATGACCTGTTCACCGGAGAAATCTGGATCGGGTCGCAGGCCAAAGAGGTTGGTCTGATCGACGAAATTGGACATTTGGTGCCGGTTTTGAAGGCGCGCTTTGGGGACAAAGTGAAGCTGCGCCGTTATGGCATCAAACGGTCCATGTGGCAGCGTTTTGGGGCTTCACTCGCCCAGGATGCGGTTGCGGGCATTGAAGAACGGGCGCAGTTCGCGCGGTTTGGGCTCTGACGTGCTGGTAAAGATTGTCTCTCTGTTTCTGGTCGGCATGGCGGTGCTCGCGATGTTTGGCAAACTCCGGTTTCCGGGCCAGAAGCAGTTGCAATCAAAGAAATGCCCCAAGTGCGGGCGGTACAAAATTGGCAAGGGGCCATGCCCCTGCGGCAAGGACATGGGGTAGAGCATGGAATGGTTGCTGGTATCGCTGGGTTTGGTGATCCTGCTATTGGCTGGGGACGCGCTGGTACGTGGCGCGGTGAACCTGTCGCTGCGGATCGGGATTCCGGCGTTGATCGTCTCGCTGACGATTGTGGCCTTTGGCACCTCTGCCCCTGAACTGTTGATCTCTATCCAGGCCGCGTTGAAAAACGCGCCGGGCATTGCGATTGGTAACGTTGTTGGCTCCAATATTGCCAACATCCTGTTGGTGCTGGGTGTTCCGGCCATTTTGGCGCCGATCCACACCAGCCACTGCAATTCCAGACGCAACTTTGTGATGATGATTGCCGCTTCGGTGCTGTTCATCGCCTTGGCTGCGGATGGTTTCTTCCGCTTTGGCAATGGTTTGGTTTTGCTGGGCGCGCTGGCGTTGGTGCTGGGCAGCGCATTCTATCAGGCGCGGTGCCACAAGAAGGCCGAAGCCGCCATGGAAATGGACGAGGAAGAGGTCGAAGGCGCGGACCCGGACATGCCGTGGTGGCGCATCATTGTCTTCCTTATTCTGGGTCTTGTGGGGCTGCCGCTCGGCGCGGACTTGATGGTGGACAACGCCGAGATCATTGCGCGGCGGTATGGCGTGAGCGACACGGTGATCGGCTTGACGCTGATCGCGCTGGGCACCTCTTTGCCAGAGCTGGCGACCACCGTGATGGCCGCACTGCGCCGTCAGGCGGATGTGGCGCTGGGCAACGTGATTGGCTCTAACATGTTCAACCTGTTGGCCATTATCGGTATCACCTCGATCATTCACCCGATCCGCGTGGACCCGGACTTCTTCGAGTTTGATTTCTGGGTGATGCTGGGCGCGTCCCTGATCCTGATCCCATTTGTTTTCCTAAAAAGAGACATCACACGCATCTGGGGTGTCATTCTCACCGTACTCTATCTAGCTTACATCTTGATAACCCTGACCTAATTTAAGCGGAGACTGATATGGCGCGGGCATTGGTAACTGGCGCCGGACAGCGGCTTGGACAAGCGATGGCTGTGGCATTGGCGCAGCGCGGTTATGACGTGGCGGTGCATTATGCGACCTCTGTTGAAGGGGCTGCGGAGACGGTGGCGGCGATTGAGGCCTGCGGACAGACGAGTGTTGCGGTGCAGGCAGACCTTCTGGATGAGACGCAAACCAAGGCGCTGTTTACCGAGAGTGTTGCGGCTCTGGGTGGGCCGATCACCTGCCTTATCAACAATGCATCAATATTTGAGGATGACTCTGTGCAGTCCTCAACCAGAGAGGGTTGGGACCGCCATATGGAGAGCAACCTGCGGGCGCCCTACGTTTTGACGCAGCTGATGGCGGCGCAGGGCCTCGCGGCGGCGAAAGATGCACAGGGCGAGCCGGTGGCGGCAGGGCTGGTGGTGAACATGCTGGATCAGCGTATCCGCAACCTGACGCCGGAGTTTTCGACTTACACTTTGGCGAAGATGGGGCTTTGGGCGCTGACCCAGACAGCCGCGCAGGGATTGGCGCCGCATATCCGCGTGAATGGCATCGCGCCGGGGCCAACGTTGCAAGGGGCGCATCAGGACGCTGCGGATTTTGGGGCTGAGCGGGCTGGCACAGTGCTTGGTCGGGGCGTTGGCGTGGACGATATTACCGCGGCTTTGGGCTATTTGCTGGATGCCAAAGCTGTGACTGGGCAGGCAATTTGCGTGGATGGTGGCCAGCATTTGCGTTGGTGACGGGCTGAAACAGGCTTCGCCGCAGAGTTGGTTGATTGCGATAACAACGTCGGCGTTTTGCGGCGAAAAGCGCATATCAGAGATAAGTTTTGCACCGGTCACAGTTCCGTTACATAAATTTTACTTTTTCTTAATGATTTCAATAATTTGAGATGTGTTTAAAAAACTTTCGTTTGAAATCAATGGCTTATTTTTATGCCTAATTTTTAGGCAATGCGCCGAAAGCAGCCAAAAAACAAGGGAAATCCGCGTGAGGGCAAAAGATATCTTCAGACTTATCCACAGTTTCCGTGGATTTGTTTACTCTTGCGTCAAGGGCGTCAAGATTGCAGCCCGACCAAAAGAATCATATTTGAAAACACATGACCTCTGACAGCGTTGAAAGTCCTGACGGCCCGACGGGACACGAATGTATACAAAACTACCTTAAAACACTGGACGGATCGCCCGGTGTTTATCGCATGCTCGATGCGCAGGCGCGGGTGTTGTATGTCGGCAAGGCGCGGAACCTGCGCGCACGGGTGTCAAACTATGCGAGACCCGCAGGCCATTCAGGCCGGATTGCGCGGATGATCTCCGAAACCAGCTCAATGATGTTTCTGACCACCAAGACGGAAACCGAGGCGCTGCTTTTGGAGCAGAACCTGATCAAGCAGTTGAAGCCGAAGTACAATGTGCTGCTGCGCGACGACAAAAGTTTCCCGCATATTTTTATTTCGTCGGAACACGACTTCCCTCGTATCGAAAAGCATCGGGGCGCCAAAACGCGCAAAGGTAAATACTATGGGCCATTTGCAAGTGCCGGCGCGGTCAATCGCACGTTGAACACTTTGCAGAAGGTCTTTCTGCTGCGCAGTTGCACAGACAAGGAGGTGGAAGCTGGAGATCGGCCTTGTCTGAACTATCATCTCAAGCGTTGTGCTGGGCCGTGTGGTGGCAAAATCAGCAAAGAGGACTATGCCAAGCTTGTTGCGGCGGCGGATGATTTTCTGCGCGGGCGTTCCACCAAAGTTCAGGCGGATCTGGCGGCGGAAATGCAGGTGGCGTCCGACAATCTGGAGTTTGAGAAGGCGGCGGCTTTGCGAGATCGTATCCGGGCGTTGACCCAGGTCCAGAGCGCCCAAGGCATCAATCCGCAGGGCGTGAAAGAAGCTGATGTGATTGCGTTGCATATGGACAGCGGGCAGGCATGTGTTCAGGTGTTTTTTATTCGGGCGAACCAGAACTGGGGCAACCGTGATTACTATCCGCGGGTTGGGCCAGATGTGAGCAAGGCAGAGGTGATGCAGGCCTTTGTTGGCCAGTTCTATGACAGCAAGGATCCCCCGCGGCAGATCATCTTGTCCGATGATATCGAAGACAGCGCGCTTTTGGCGGATGCCTTGAGTGACAAGCTTGGCCGCAAGGTTGAGATACTCGTGCCACAGCGAGGCGAGAAGGCGGAACTTGTCAGCGGGGCGCTGCGCAATGCGCGGGAGAGCCTGGGGCGCAAGATGAGCGAAACCGCGACCCAAGCGAAGCTGTTACGCGGTGTGGCAGAGGCGTTTGATCTGAGTGGGCCACCGCAACGGATTGAGGTCTACGACAACAGCCACTTACAGGGCACCAATGCAGTGGGTGGCATGATTGTCGCGGGTCCGGACGGCTTTATGAAAAACAGCTATCGCAAGTTCAACATCAAAGGCGATGACATCACGCCCGGCGATGATTTTGGCATGATGAAAGAGGTGCTGCACCGACGGTTCTCGCGGCTTCAGAAGGAAGACCCTGATCGGGACAAAGGCATGTGGCCGGACCTGCTGTTGATCGATGGGGGCGCCGGGCAGGTCAGCGCCGTGCATGAGATCATGGTCGAACACGGCGTGGCGGATATTCCGATGGTGGGCGTGGCCAAAGGGGTGGACCGAGACCACGGCAAGGAAGAATTCCACCGCGTGGGCAAAAGCGTGATGGCGCTGCGCCGGAATGATCCGGTGTTGTATTTCATCCAGCGCCTGCGCGACGAGGCGCACAGGTTTGCGATTGGCACACACCGTGCGAAACGCGCCAAAGCAGTGGGCGCAACGCCGCTGGATGACGTGCCGGGCGTGGGCGCGACGCGGAAACGAGCGCTATTGGCGCATTTTGGCAGCGCGAAAGCCGTAAGCCGTGCCAATTTGGCGGATTTGAAGGCCGTGGATGGCGTCTCTGATAAACTGGCGGAGACAATCTACAACTTTTTCCACGATGGAAGTTAAACCCTGCGCGCGGTGGGTGTTGCCTAAAGCGTCCGACATTTGGTCTGAAGCAGAAAAAAGGTCGGGCGCGGCGGAACCCCTCAGTGTCGTGGGCGTCCTGCCAAAAATGAGGATCAGGATTTTGGCAAGACGCCCTAGGCAGGCACCTTGCCGCGTAGCACAAGGTTTTCGACAATCTGCTCGACAAACCCAACCATGCCATCTGGGCCGGAAGAGCGGTCCTTGAGGTGGATCGACAGGTCGGGGCGGCGGGTGGCGATCAGACCAATCAAGTCCCCGCGCGTGTCGTCATCCATGCTGGCGCCCATGATGACGCAGCAAATGCGCGGTTCGGTGTCCAACTGGCGTATGACTTCGCCGTGGTCATGGGCGCCAAGCCATTGAATGGGCAGGTGGTCCAATTGGCGCGGCACGGCGCCAATCACATTGGGCAGTTTTCCAACAAGCAATACAACAGGTTGCATAAGGGCATCTCCTCTCTGACGGTCTGCGCCCGAGGGTTTTGCCTGTGTTGCCTTATGCCAGTGTAGCACAGATTTGTGGGCTCTGGGCCATGGTGGCGGCACCGCGTCACAAACGCGCTTCCCCTGAGAGGGGAGACAGGCTAAGTCAGGGGCATGACCTGGACCATTCCCAACATCCTTTCTGTGATGCGCCTGTTTGCAGCCCCGATGGTTGCTGTGATGTTTCTTTATTTTGAAAGGCCTTACGCGGATTGGTTTGCGCTGATGCTGTTTTTGGTCGCGGCCGTGACCGATTGGTTTGACGGCTATCTGGCGCGGTTGTGGAAGCAGGAAACCAAGCTGGGCGCGATGATGGACCCGATTGCCGATAAGGCGATGGTGGTGATCGCGTTGATGGTCATCGTAGGCTATAGCTCCATGTCGCCCTGGCTGGTGCTGCCGGCGACCGTGATCCTGTTCCGCGAAGTGTTTGTGTCGGGCCTGCGGGAGTTCCTTGGCGATACCGCCGGAACGCTGAAAGTGACCAAGCTGGCGAAATGGAAAACGGCGACGCAAATGGTTGCGATTGCGTTCCTTTTTGGCCAGGGGGTGTTTGAGCATTACCTCGGCATGTCGGCTTGGGGCATGGACCAGGCGTTGGTCGATCAGGTGATGCTGGGCGAGGTGGAAGACCTACAGGGGCTGCGTTGGAAACACACCGGGATGGTGTGGAGCGGCTGGGTAGGACTTTTGTTGCTGTGGATTGCCGGCGCGCTGACCGCTATCACTGGGGTGGACTACTTCAACAAGGCGAAGCCGCATCTAAAGGATTGATCGCAATGGATGTTCTCTATTTTGCTTGGGTGCGGGAGCGCATTGGCATCCCGAAAGAAAAGGTGGAGACCAACGCCACAACCGTGATGCAGTTGGTGGAAGAGCTGAAAACCCGCGAAGAGCGGTATGAGGTGGCCTTTTCGGATTTGAGCGCCTTGCGTGTGGCGGTGGATCAAGAATTGACCGACTTTGATGCGAGCCTTGAAGGCGTGCGTGAAGTGGCGTTTTTCCCACCAATGACAGGTGGTTAAGAGGTTTTCCATGCGCGTTGTTGTTCAGGAAGAGCCGTTTGATTTTGGCCGCGAGGCGCAGGATTTCGCCAGCGGGCACCGCAATATGGGCGCGATTGTCACCTTCACCGGTGTGGTGCGCGATGCCGACAAGGGCGGCATGGATCGGATGGTGATTGAGCACTATCCCGGCATGACCCAGAAGGCGCTGGAGAAGATCGCGGCGGAGGCTGTAAGCCGTTGGGATCTTGGGGATGTTTTGGTCATCCACCGCCATGGCGAGCTGCGTCAGGGTGATATGATCATGATGGTCGCCACGGCCTCGCGTCATCGGGTGAATGCCTTTGAGGCGGCGGAATATTTGATGGATTACCTGAAATCCCGCGCGCCGTTTTGGAAGAAAGAATACACTGCGGACGGGGCCGAATGGGTTGCCGCAAAAGACGAAGATGAGGACGCGCTGAGCCGCTGGTGATGCAGCTGCGTTAACCGGTAAAATCCCTTCGTTTGGGACGTCGGTATTTTGTCGGTATCGCGACTGTTTTGCGGAGGTGCGTGGTTTTGCGACCGCGTGGCAGGAAAAGGTAAACCCACCGCGCGGTGCATCGTTGCTTTAGGCAACAGCTTTTGAAGTGAGAACCGCTTTGCGGGCTTTGACAATGGCGGCCACCAGCCGGTCGATGTCCGTGTCTGTTGTGGCCCAGTTGGAGACACTCAGGCGGAAGCCGCTGTGGCCTTGCCAGGCGGCGGCGCCAAACCATGCTTCACCGCACGCCTGGACCTCCGCCGTGATGGCAGCGCAGAGCTCTGGGCTGTCGGGCAGGGTCACAAACACCTGATTGAAGTGCACGAGATGCGGGACGGTGAAGCCTTCATTGCGTAAGGCGTCTGCGAGGCGGGTGGCTTTGTTGTGAAAGCCAAGGATCATGTCGTTGAGCCCCTCGCGGCCAAGCGAGAGCAGGGCGGCGTAGGTTTCGGCACCTCGGGCGGCGCGGCTGAACTCTGGCGTCAGGTCTGCAGGGGAAGGATCGGTGGGTGGCAGGTAGGCGGCGCCGATGGCCATGGAGGCGCGCATCTCTTCGGGATGGCGGCAGAGGGCCAGGCCGGAGTCATACGGCGCGTTGAGAGTTTTGTGGGCGTCCACCACCCAGCTGTCAGCTTTCTCAAGGCCGGTGAGCGCGTCGGCCAGGTCGGGCACCGCGCGCGCCTAGAGGCCAAAGGCGCCATCGACATGCAACCATGCGCCAGCGGCATGGCAGGCGTCGGCAATCTCGCCAATCGGATCAAACGCGCCGGTGCAGACGTTGCCCGCCTGCGCCAGCATAATGCAGGAGGCGTCCAGCTTGGGTAGCTTGTCGGCACGCATGCGGCCTTGGGCGTCGGTTGGGACACGTTCGATGGTGTCGGAGCCAAGACCAATCAGGCGCAGGGATTTGAGCACGGTGGCGTGGATTTCGGCGCTGGCGATCACGCGCAGGGCAGGCGCGCCGAGCAGGCCTTTGCCGCGTGGGTGGCCGAGGCGGCTCAGCAAGGTGTCGCGCGCGGTGGCCAGCAGGGTCATGTTGGCCATGGTCGCGCCGGTGGTGAAGGCGCCTTCGGTCTGGGCGGGCAGGTTGAGCAGATCGATGATCCAGCGCACGGCGGTTTGCTCCATCTGCATCACCGAGGGGCCGGTGTCGGCATTTGCGCATTGGTCCCAGGCGGCGAGCAAAGCGCGGGCACCAGAAGCGGCGGGTAGTGCGCCGCCGATGACATAGCCAAAGTAGCGGCCCGCGGCGGTGGCGACAGTGCCGGGGCTGCCGGCGTCCTGCATCAGGGAGAGCACGTCGTTGGGGCTATGACCATGTTGGTGGAGTGCGATGTCGAGCGCGGAGAGCTGGGTTGCGTCTGCGTTTACCTGACGGTCGGAGAGCCCGTGCAGGTAGTCTGCGCCAAGTTTTGCGCCTTGAGCGAAGGCTTGGGCTTGGCGGGCGAGGGGATCTGAGGCTAAGGTCATATCGAGATCAGTCTATATAGGGAATCATCTATATTGATATTTGACGATATGCTCGCGGAGTCAACTGAGTCGGTCACGGCGCAGGCGAAAGTCTTTGCCGCGCTGTCCAGCCCTGTGCGCTTGCAGATCATGCTTTGGCTGCTGGACCCGCGCTCGCATTTTGCGCCGCAGGTGGATGGGGACTTGGTGGAAGATGGCGTTTGTGTGGGGCGGATTGTCGACAAGCTGGACCTGTCGCAGCCCACGGTGAGCGCGCATATGAAGAAACTCAGCGCCGCTGGGTTGGTGCGCGGCAAGAAGATCAACAACTGGATTTTCTATAAGCCGCAGCGGGAGGTGCTGAAGGCGTCCGGGGTGGTGTTGGGTACGCCAAAGTAGGAAGCTGAATGCAATCACAAAAAAGGCCAGCCTCTGGAGAGAGACTGGCCTTTGGTGGTTCTAGGGTGCCTGTTACGCCCCGCCCAGACGCTCCACGTGCATGCGCAGTTCTTCGGCTTCCTGGCGGGCGTCGCGGAGGCCGTCCATGGCCGCGCGCAGTTCGGCTTCGGTCTGGGTCAGCTGATTGGTCAGCTCGGCCTCGCGCTGTTGCAGGTAGGTGATGGCCTGATCGCGGGTCTCTTCGGCTTCGTGCAGCTCCTGGGACATGCGCTCCAGTTGGTCGACGTCAGATTGCGCGACGCGGGTGAAGCGGTGCACCAGCCAATTGGCAAACCAGCCCATACAAAAGGCCACAAACAGAATGACGGCGGTGGTCAGGATGAACTCAATTCGTGTCATTGGTCTGGGTCTCCTCGCCGTCTTCCTGCGCGGCGTTGTCTGTGGATGTCTCGTCAGAGGCGGCGTCTGCGCCTGTGTCCGCTGCGGCGTCTGCCTCGGAGGCAGGGGCGTCGGCGGTTGTGTCGTCCGTGGCTGCGTCGGCTTCAGTGGCGGTCGTCTCGTCGGTGGTCTCAGTCGCGGTAGCGTCTTCTGGTGCTGCCTCGCCGGTGTCCTCTGACGTGGCTTCGGTATTGTCCGCCTCGGTAGTCTCTGCTTCGCTTTCGCTTGGGGCTGCCTCGGCTTCGGTGGTCTCGGCCTCAGCGTCGGCGGCTTCTGCCTCTGCGTCAGCGGCACCTTCTTCTGCTGTGGCTTCGGCCTGTTCTTCTTCCGGGAGGATGCGGACAAACTCGATGCGGCGGTTGGCTTCGCGGCCTTCGGCGGTGTCGTTGTCAGCAATCGGCTGGCTCTCACCATAGCCAAGGGCAAGGAAACCTTTGGTCAGCACGCGGCGTTCCTGCAGCGCGGTCAGAACCGCCAGCGCGCGGGTTTGCGACAGGGCCTGGTTCATGCTTTCGCGGCCCTGGCTGTCGGTGTGGCCCTGGATTTCGATTTGCAGATCAGGACAAGCGTTGAGCTCTTCTGCCAGCTTGTCGATGATCCCGGCGGCGCTGGCATCCAGCGTGCCGCTGCCGGGTTCAAAGGCAATTTTGGCTTCGTCCTGAAGGGCCTGAATGTTGGCCATGCATTCTTCGTTGGTAGGCAGGCCCGCCAGTGGATCAAGTGCCTCAAGATAGGTGACGTTGATCGCGAAGTGATCGGTCTGGCTCAGTTTGGCGGCCAGCAGCTGCGCGATGCGGGCGTTGGTCTCGGTGTTGCCGGTGTTGCCGGTGACGGAGACGGCCTCGGGCGTCACGATCAGGGAGCCGTTGTTGAGCAGGGAGAGGGCGTCCAGACCGGCCATCACGCGGAAAGGCCAGGTTGGCGGCAGGGTGTCGTCCAAGCGGGTCGCCATATGCACGGTTTCGGTGCCAAAGCGGGCGCGGGCGTAGCTGTCTGTGGTGTCGCGCGCGATGTCGTTGGGCAGGCGGCCGCGCAGTTGTACCAGACCTTCCGGGCTGAGCGTGGCGGTAAATTCCTGCGCGACGGCTTCGTCCTCGGCCTCTGGTGTGGGCGGTAGGGTGGCCAGCAGGGCAAAGGCTTCGGGCAGGGTGCCTTCGAGCTCACCAACAACGCGGTCAAACAGAGCCTGATCGGTGCCCATCAGCGCGATGAGGGTGACGTCGGCATCGGAGAAGGTCAGCGTACCGCCGCTCAGTTCATTGAGGCCGCGAATGGCGGTGGCCACCGCGTCGCCCCAGCTGGTGGAGGGCACGCCAAGGCCAATCACGCAGTCCACATTGCCTTCCAGGCCAGCTGCGCGGGCAGCGGTGAGGATTTTGGCGCGGGCTTTGTCGGTGTCGGCGGAGCAGGCGTCAAAGCGGGTGACGTCGCCGCCTTTGACAAGGCGCAGGGTGAAGGGGGTGATCACCGGGCGGGGGGCGGAGATGTTGAGGTTCACCTCAACGCCATTGGGCGCGCGGCGGGCGAGGTCGATTTCCAGCTCGGCGCGCTGCTCCGGGCTGTCGGCCATGGCGGTTACGTCGACGCGGCCAGCCTGTACCGAGATTTTGGAGCGTGGCAGGTCTTTGAGGGCGGAGACAGCAAAGCGGGAGGCGGCGGACCAGCCCGCGGGGGCAGCGTAATCGGCGGTTTCCAGAAGGTCGGCGACGTCGCCGCTGTCGGAGATGTCTTGTAATTCGCGCAGCAGGCGATCACGCGCGGCGCTTTCCGGGATCAGACCGATCAGCGAGATGCCCGCGTCGTTGCGCAGGATTTCCACGGAGAAGCGAGGTGGAGCAATAGCGGCGGTGGCGGGTACTTCCATGTTGTCGATGACGCGCGCGGCGTCGACGATGCGGCCCGCGGCGGAGATGGCTTTGAAGCGGTCTGCCTCTGACGGGGCCACGCCCGCGAGGAAGATTTGCAGGCCTTCGGCATGCACCTCGGCCCAGTCCATGCCGGACTTGGAAAGCTCGAGCTCGACGGAGGACTTGGAGGTGTCTTCGATCAGATCAGCGGAGAGGCTCGCGGCGACAAGGCTTAGAAGCCCCGCCGAGGCGAAGGTAACAAACAGGATAAGGAGGGAAGAAAGTCGCATTCAGAAAGTGTGGTCCGTCCAGTGGTGCATGGTTGATACGGGGTTATGACCCCGCTTGCAATCACAGGAAAAAGGCGGTGGCGGAAAACAGCAGAGGGATAAGGCCGGTGTCGCGGTTGGCGCGGAACAGGCGCAGGAGCACGGCGGGGTCCTCGGTGTCGAGCTGGCGCAGTTGCCATTGCATGTGCCAGCCCATGGTGAGCGGCCCCAAAAGGGCGACGGCCATAGAGGCCGGGCTGCGCTCGATGGTGACCATCAGCACGGCAAAGCCAAAGAGCATGATTGTGAGGGTCAGGAAACCTTGAAGCCATTGCGGGCTGTTTTTGCCGAACAGCCGCGCGGTGGATTTCACACCGATGAGGGCGTCGTCTTCGGTGTCTTGGTGGGCATAGATGGTGTCGTAGAACAGGGTCCAAGCAATGCCTGCGGCGTAGAGGATCAAGGCGGGCCAGGCGAGGCTGCCGGTGTGGGCGGTCCAGGCCAGAAGCGCGCCCCAGTTGAAGGCGAGGCCCAAGAAGACCTGCGGCCACCATGTGAAGCGTTTGGCAAAGGGGTAGACCGCCACCGGCAGCAGGGAGGCGATGCCCAGCAGGATGGCGTTCAGGTTGAAAGTGAACAGGATGGCGGCGGAGATCAGGGTTTGGATCACCATCCAAATAGCGGCTTGTTTGGCGGTCACTTGGCCGGACGGGATTGGACGGGAGCGTGTGCGCGCAACTTGGGCGTCAAACTCGCGGTCGGTGATGTCGTTCCAGGTGCAGCCTGCGCCGCGCATCAGGAAAGCACCAATGGCGCAGCCGACGGCGATCCAGAGATCATGCAGCGAGGCCTGACCATCACTCAGTATCGCCAGCGCTAGGCTCATCCAGCAGGGCAGCAACAGGAGCCAAGTGCCAATGGGACGGTCCGCGCGCGACAAGCGCAGGTAGGGGCGAGACCAGGCTGGAGCCAGATGGTCGACCCAATTGCCTTTCACAGCGTCAGAAACTTGCCCCTTGGGGTCTTCCTTTGCGGGCGTGTCGGCCATATGTCGGTTCCCATGAAACAGGCAAAAGTCAGACTGTATGTAGAGCAGGGCTTGGGGGAAGGGCAAACCATTCCTCTGACCAAAGAGCAGGCGCATTACCTTTTTGGCGTGATGCGCATGGCGGTGGATGATCCGGTGCTGTTGTTTAATGGGCGGGATGGCGAGTGGCGCTGTGCCGTGACTGTGGCGAATAAACGCAATGGGGAACTGGTGTGCGAAGCGCAGACCAAACCGTTGCAGATGCCGCCAGACCTCTGGCTGTGCTTTGCGCCAATCAAGAAGGCGCGGACAGACTTTATTGTCGAGAAAGCCGCTGAAATGGGCGCGGCGCGGATTGTGCCGGTGAACACCGATTTCACCAACAGCGAGCGCATTCGGCAGGATCGTCTGCAGGCCCATGCGGTGGAAGCGGCGGAGCAATGTGGCGGGACCTATGTGCCGGAGGTCAGTGATCTGGTGAAGCTGGATCGGTTGCTGGCGGAGTGGCCTGAAGGGCGTCAATTGATGTTCTGCGATGAGGCCGAAGTGGGAGAGCAGCTTTGGCTGGAAGCGCTGCCCAGCGACCGAGCCGAGGGTGGACGCGAAGCGCCCGCCCGTGGGGGCGGATCGGGCGCTGATCGGATCGCTAGCGATCCGATTCCGGGAAAAGACGGTCGGCCTTGGGCCATTTTGATTGGGCCGGAAGGTGGGTTTTCTGAGGCGGAGCGGGACCGGTTGAAGGCCTTGCCGTTTGCGCATGTGGTGAGCCTTGGGCCGCGGATTTTGCGGGCGGATACGGCGGCAGTTGCGGCGATGACCCTGTGGCAGCAGAGCCTGGGAGACTGGCAGTGAGTTGGCGCACGGTCACGGAGGCGGATCTTGCGTGGATTGAGCCGTTCCTGCGGGAGCATGTGCAGAGCTCGATGTTTTTGTTGGGGAACCTTGAGCAGCATGGCTTGGGCAGTGATGCCCCCAGAGGCTTGAAGATTTGGGCCTTGGACGGTGGGAGGCAGGGCCTTTTAGGCGTGACCAATGAAGGCATGGTTTTGCCGCAAGCGCCGATGGTGACCGAGCATGAGTTGTCTCAGATAGGGCCAATTTTTGCTGAGCGCAAGTTGATGGGCTGTTGCGGCGAGGCTGCTCAGGTCGCGCAGGTATTGGCGATTCCTGAGGTGCGCGCGCAGAAGCTGGTGTCTCATGACACGCAGCCGCATTTTGCCCTGTCACTTGAGGAGTTACGTCTGCCCGAGATTGGCGGATTGACCTTGGTTCCGTTGGAAGCTGCGCCTCGGGATCTCGTGTTGTCGTGGCGCGAAGCGTATCTAAAGGAAGTGCCCGGTTTAGCGGTTTCGGATCCGGTTTCGACAGCTCAAAAGGACATTGACGGGTATCTGGAGCGCAACAGCCACCGCGTTGTGATGCGGGGTGATCGCCCTGTTGCGATGGCTGGCTTCAATGCACAGACCTCGGACGTCGTGCAAATAGGCGGGGTGTACACGCCGCCGGACCTGCGTGGGCAAGGATTGGCAAGGGCTGCGGTGGCAATGCATTTGGCTGAAGCGCGCGATGCAGGAAAGGCCCATGCGACCCTGTTTGCGGCCAGTGCAGCTGCAGTTAAGGCCTACCAATCCATTGGGTTTCTGCCATGTGGGCAATTTGCCATGGCGTTTTTTGATACCGAAACATGAGACATGGCATGATTGGTCTGGCGTTTTTGGCATCGAATAGAGGGCCGCGCTTGACCCTGGGAGGAAGCAAAAGCGCCCTCCCGTGGGGAGGGTCGGGCGCTGCCCGGCCTTGCGGCCGGACTAGAGTTTGAAAGGTGGTGACATGACATTCATTCGACCTGAGGCCCGCGCGGCGGTGGCGCAGTGGCGGGAAGCCCTGGTGGGCGGCGTGGTGTTGCTGCTTGGTATTTGGTGGGCCAGTGGCTTTGGCGTGATGAAATGGCTGGGCATTGGCCTCGTCGCCGTGGGCGCGGTGCTGATCGTGAGCGGTCTGCAGCGCGGGCGGTTTCGGATTGGCAAAGGCGGGCCGGGCGTGGTGCAGGTAGACGAGGGCGAGGTGGCTTACTTTGGCCCGCTCAATGGCGGTAGCGTGGCCATTCGCAGCCTGAGCCGCGTGGTGCTGGACGGACGCAGCACGCCACCGGTTTGGGCACTCTATCAACCGGGGCAGGCGCCGTTGCATATTCCGGTGAATGCCGAAGGCTCTGATGCGCTTTTTGATGCCTTTGCGTCGCTGGATGGCATCCGCACGGAAAATATGCTGGCTAAGTTGAAGGCCACACCGGATCAACCGGTTGTGATCTGGGCCAAATCAGACCCCCGGTTGCATTGACACTGCCGGGAATTACCCTCACCACTACTGTCCCAAGCGAGTTTGCAGGAGCGGAGCAAGCCTATGTCTATCCCACAGTCCGGCGGCGGGCCGATTGAGCATCACGACCAACTGGCGGAATACCTCAGCTCTGGCTGCAAACCCAAAGAAGACTGGCGTATTGGCACCGAGCACGAGAAGTTTGGCTATTGTAAAGACACGCTGAAGCCGCTGCCTTATGAAGGCAAACGCTCCATTCTGGCGGTGCTGGAAGGCCTGCGTGATGGCCACGGCTGGTCCCCGCTGGAAGAAGGCGGCAAGCTGATCGGCTTGGAGAAAGACGGCGCCAATGTGAGTCTTGAGCCGGGGGGGCAGCTGGAGCTGTCCGGTGCGCCGCTCGAGAGCATCCACCAGACCTGTGATGAGGTGAACCAACACCTGACCGATGTGAAAGACATCGCCGACAAGATCGGAGTGGGGTTCATTGGGCTTGGCGCGGCGCCGATCTGGAGCCATGAGCAGATGCCGGTGATGCCCAAAGGGCGTTACAAGCTGATGACCGATTACATGGACCGCGTGGGCACCATGGGCAAGGTCATGATGTATCGGACCTGCACCGTGCAGGTGAACCTCGATTTTGCCTCTGAGGCGGACATGGTGCAGAAGCTGCGCGTGGCGCTGGCGTTGCAGCCGGTGGCGAATGCGTTGTTTGCCAATTCGCCGTTTCTGGATGGCAAACCCAATGGGGTGAAATCCACACGGGGGCTGGTCTGGCGCAATCTGGATGACGACCGCACCGGCATGTTGCCGTTTGTGTTTGAAGAGGGTTTTGGCTTTGAGCGTTGGGTGCAATATGCGCTCGATGTGCCGATGTATTTTGTCTATCGCGACGGAAAATACATCGACGCGCTGGGCATGTCCTTCCGCGACTTCCTGAAAGGCGAGCTGCCGGCCCTGCCCGGCGAGATGCCTACCCTGAGCGATTGGGCGGATCACCTGACCACCGCCTTCCCTGAGGCGCGGATCAAGAAATTCATGGAAATGCGCGGCGCGGACGGTGGTCCATGGCGGCGGCTTTGTGCTCTGCCCGCGTTCTGGGTGGGGCTGATGTATGATCAATCCTCGCTGGATGCGGCCTGGGATCTGGTGAAAGGCTGGGATGCGGAGACGCGGGAGGCGCTGCGGGTTGCGGCCAGTGAAGACGGGCTTCAGGCGCAGGTGGGTGGCATCAAGATGCACGATCTGGCGCGGGAGGTGCTGGCGATCTCCGAGGCCGGTCTGGTGGCGCGGGCCAAGCCGGGAGCTGGTGGGTTGGTGCCTAATGAGACCCATTTCCTGAACGCGCTGAAGGAAAGCGTGGAGAGTGGCAAGGTCCCGGCGGATGAGCTTCTGGAGCGGTATCACGGCGACTGGAACGGTGATCTGAGCCAGATCTACGGCGAGTACAGCTACTGATTTCGGTGAACGCGAACGCCGCTGGCTTAAAGCAGGTGGCGTTCGGTGTGGCAGGTTTCAGGGAAGTACTTGAGGCTGTCTTCCGGCAAGTTGAGCACTGCAAATGCCTCTGGGTACCCGGGAAGAACGTGCAAGCGAATTGGGATTTCTTTGGCCGCGATCATGCTTTCGTACATGAGGATTGCTGGTTCAGACACTTTGGTGCTGCCCACCAGACAAATGTCCATGCCTGAGTCCACGCTGCCATGCGTCTGCTTTGAGTGCGTGGTGAATTCATGCACTTCGTCATAGCCAATTTCAAAAGAGGTTACCTGGAAAAAGTCGCTGATTTCGGCCATGCCGGACCGGTATTCCGGCCGTTGATAGCAGGCTTGGGTCTCTTCAAAGAGTTCCTTTGGCGTGACCTGTCCAGAATAAATGATGTGGACGAGATTGAGCTCGGGAATGATCGTTAGGCTGACGGGCATCGCTTTCCTTTTGATTAGTTTGCGATGCATCTTTTGTTAGAGCAACCTTTTCTCACCTTGCACGACAGATTTTGCGGCGTGTTTTCGCAAATTGGGATTTGGGAAAGGCAGAAGGTTTGTTTGCCTAGAACAGGTGACTTTCCTTACGGCAGAAATCTGGGAAATAGGCGAGGCCTGCGGCAGGCAGGTTGAGCAAGGCCAAAACTTCGGGGTAGCCGGGCACGACGGTGACTTCAAATGGGGCGTTGCTGGCGGCGGAGAGGTTTTCATACATCGCCATGGCCGCAGCGGTGATCGGGGTTTCGCCCACCAGAACAAGTTGAATAGGCTCGGTCACATCGCGGTAGGTTTCGGTTGTTTGCTTGGCGTAAGCCATCATTTCATCAAAGCCGATGTCGACCTCGGTCACTTGTGACAGGTCATTGATGCCGGGCATGCCCATTTCAAAGGCTGGGTTCTGGTGCCGTTTGGTTTGCTCGTCATAGAGATCCTGAATGGTCACGCGCCCGGTATAGACGTTGTGTACCACCTGAAGCTCGGGAATGACGGAAACGCTGATCGGCAATCTCAAATCCTTTCCAGAAGTGTGCAGCGTATTGAAACCTATTTCAAGCATTGCGCTAGGAACGCAATTGGGGAGGGCGCGTCTATGGGAGTGTTTCGGCGGCAGGTATTGCCTGGCGAGGTTGGTCCCAAGGGATCAGAGCAGGTGACTCTCTTGCTGGCACGATTCCGGGAAGTGTCGGATAGCCTCGGCAGGCAAATCCAGCAGCGCAAGCACTTCGGGATAACCGTCGGCTGTCTCGATTTTGGCCTTCGGGTCCTGCACGGCGACGAGATTTTGGAACATCTCCACCATCAGGGCGGGCTGTCCGGTGAGGCCGAGAAAGATAACATGTAAAGCCGCGCCCTGGTCTGCGTGCAGCGTTGCCAGCTCTTTGACAAAAGACTGGTGGATGTCGAAGCGGGTGTCGATGAAGCCAACCTGAGACATGTCCGCGATTTCGGGCATGCCGAAGCGATAGTCCGGTTGGGCCTAGCATTTGGTGAGCGCGCCGCGTAGCTCATCTTCGATAAGGGTTCCAGTTCCGACGACGTGAACCAGGGACAATTGCGGGAGGATCGTCGCGGTGACCGGCATCGGGCGTTCCTCAGTGTAGGCATCCTGAGTTAAGGATTGCGCACTAAGAGCGCAGGGTCAAGAAACTCCGGTGACGGTCAAGAGGACAGGCGATTGAGCAGGTGCGCTTCGCTGCGGCAGTCTTCGGGGAAGAGGTCGATGGTGCGGCGGGGCAAATCTAGGATGGCGAGGATGTCGGGGAAGCCCTGCACGATGTCGACGCTGGCGATGCCGTCTTCGAGCTCTGACAAAGAGCGGAACATTTCCGCCAGCCAAATGCTTTGGTCGTTGTTGCAGACAATAAAGATATGCACATGTTCGCCGCGCTCGCGGTGGCGCTGCTGGATGCCGGCGGTGAAGGCCTTCATCTCGTCAAACCCCACGTCGAAGTCTTCGAGATTGAGCATATCGAGGATCATATGCATGCCGGGCGTGAAGTCTGGATTGGCATGCAGGGCCTGGGACGACGTGGTGAAGTCCTCAAAAGTGACGCTACCTGTAAAGCGGCTGTACACCAGCGGAGCCGGGGTCAGCAGTTGGCTTTCAATCGGCATGGGCACTCCCTAGTTTGGCGCCGTGTCGGTTTTGCCGTGGTCCAGTCGGCTCACGTTTAGGATGAGTGGCCCATGCGCATGTGTCAAGTGACACAGGCTGCTCCGCTGAGGGTGCTAGGGGAGCGTTAAGGAAGCCTTTTCAGTGAAGACCGGTTTCGTTTCAGGAGCTGCGACGGTTGAGCAGGTGGGACTCGGTTTGACAGTCTTCGGGGAATAGCTTGATGGTGTCCGGTGGCAGGTCAAGCAGGGCGAGGACTTCTGGGAAGCCGTGCAGGATGTCGATGTTGGCCAGGCCGGGTTCCAGGTCGACCAGGGCGCGGAACATTTCCGCCAGCCAGCGGCCTTGTTCGCTGCTGCAGACAATGAAGATGTGCACCGGTTTGCCCCGGGCGCTGTGACGGTTGCGGGTCAGGGCGGCAAAGTCGCGCATCTGGTCAAAACCGATGTCAAAATCGGTCACGTCGAGCATGTCGACCACGGTGTGGGTGCCCGGCACATAGGCCGGATCGGCGTGCAGCGCTTGGGAGGAGGCGGTCAATTCGGCCATGGTGACATGGCCGGAGAACCGGCGGTAGGCCAGAGCGGCGGGACTGAGGATTTGGTTCTCGATGGGCATGAACACCCCAAGTCTTCAGGCTGAACCCTTTGGTGATACGGAAGCGCGCGCAAGTCACACGGTACCGGTTTCTTCATGGCAATTTATGCCAAAATAACATCCCAAAAATGGAATTCAATAGGAATGAAGCAAAGCCTTAGAGCAGATGGGTTTCATCCTGGCAGTGGGGCGGGAATTCGGCGATCTGGTCTTCGGACAGATCTAGGGCAGCGAAGATTTCTGGATAACCGGGCATCACGTGCAGATCTACGGTGCTGGGCAGGGTTTCTGAAAAGGCCATGAACATCTCGCCGATGGAAAATCCTAGTTGATTTTGGTCGAGCAAAAATAGGGTCAACGGCTCTGCGTTGGCGTTGTGAAACTCGGTGAACGCCTTGGTGAATGTGAGCATGTCATCGTAGCCGGCCTGCATGTCGGTGACGCCGCGAAAATCCCCCACTTCGGTCATGCCGTGGATGTAGCCCGGGTCCTGATAGGCACGCGTGAGGGCGGCCCAGAGTTCGCCGGGCAGGACGGTGCCGTATAATTCGACGTGCAAAAGCGCGGATTTCGGCAGGAGGGTGGTTCTGACAGGCACGCGGGCTCCTTTGTGGCAGGCGAATGAGATGCCTGTGACAAGCATGCGGGCGCGATGTGGCCGGCGTCAAGAGGGGCGCCGCCTGCCGCGGCGGTAGACGTGTGGCGTTACCTTTGCGGCAAAAGGCTGCGGCCCGAGGTCAGCGCGTTGATGCGGGAGACGATGGTGGCGGCGTCCAGCCCGTGGTGCCGGTAGAGGTCGCCGATGGTGCCGGTTTGGCCGAAGTGCTCCACGCCTAGCGGTAGGGTTTGATGGCCCTGCACTGCGCCGAGCCAGCTCAGCGTGGCGGGGTGGCCGTCGATCACTGTGAGCAGGCGGCAATGGGGCGGCAGCTCGGACAAAAGCCGCTCGATGTGGCTTTGGGCCGACATTTGCCCCCGCGCGCGGGCACGTTGCGCGGCGGTCCAGCCGGCGTTGAGGCGGTCCGCAGAAGTGACGGCCAAAACGCCGATGTCGCGGCGGTCGTTGGCGATTTGACCAGCGGCTTTGATGGCTTCCGGCGCAACAGACCCTTGGTAGGCAATCACAACCTCGCAGTTGGGGCCGGGTTTGCGCAGCCAGTAGGCACCATCGATTGCGCCCTGTTTGAACGCGTCATCGTTGCGCTTGCCCGGCTGCTCAATCGGGTTGGTGGTCAGGCGCAGATAGACAGAGCCGCCGGTTTCATCGCGCAGCCAGGTGCGCTCGTCGGGATCGCCTTCGCCATCGCGTTGCAGGTAGTCAAAGGCCCATTCCATGATCACGGCTAGCTCATCGGCAAAGGCCGGTTCAAAGGAAGCGAGGCCGTCTTGGGACATGCCGATCAAAGGCGAGGCAATGGATTGATGCGCGCCGCCTTCGGGTGCAAGCGTCACGCCGGAGGGGGTGCCCACCAGCAGGAAGCGGGCGTCTTGATAGCAGGCGTAGTTGAGCGCATCGAGACCGCGGGACACAAAAGGATCGTAGACGGTGCCGATGGGGATCAGGCGTTTGCCAAAGAGGGAGTGGGATAAGCCTGCGGCCCCCAGCAGGAGCATCAGGTTCATCTCGGCAATGCCCAGCTCAATGTGCTGGCCTTCCGGCGTGAACTCCCATTTGGCTGTTGAGGGAATGCGGTGCTCGATAAAGGCGTCGGCCTGGGCCTTGCGGGCAAAGAGCTTGCGGCGGTTGACCCATGGGCCGAGGTTGGTGGTGCCGGTCACATCGGGCGAGGTGGTCACGATGCGCGCGGCAAGGTCGCTGTCGCCTTTGGAGAGGTCATCGAGAATTTTGCCAAAGGCCATTTGCGTGGAAGTCTCGCGGTCACTGTCGAGCGAGATGGCCGGAACCGGGAGTTTGGCGTCGGTAAACCGGCGTGGCCCTTGGGCAAAGAAAGGCACTTCGGAGAGGAAGTCGCGCAGGGCGGCTGGGGCGGCGACGGTGGCCATCGGCTCCCATTCCTGACCTTCGGCCACACCCATGTGTTTTTGCCAAGTCGCCATCTGGGTCTTGTTCATCAACCCGCCGTGGTTGTCCTTGTGACCGGCGATGGGCGTGCCCCAGCCTTTGATGGTGTAGGCCAGAAAACAGGTTGGGCGGTCGTGGTCGATGGCGGCGAAGGTCTCGGCCATGGTTTCCACGCAGTTGCCGCCGAAGTTTTCCATCAGTTCGGCCAACTCGTCGTCGCTGCGCCGATCTAGGAGCGCCGTAACGTCGCCTTGGTCGCCAAGATCGTCCATCAGGTGTTTCCGCCAGACCGCCCCGCCCATGAAGGTCAAGGCGGAGTAGTCTTGGTTAGGGCAATTGTCGATCCAGTCGCGCAACTTGTCACCGCCGGGCTCGGCAAAGGCAGCACGTTGCAGGGCGCCGTATTTCACGCGGACTACGTCCCAGCCAAAGGCGTCAAAGATCTTCTCAACCCGTTCAAACAGGCCTTCGCGCACGATGCCGTCCAAGGATTGGCGGTTGTAGTCGATGATCCACCAGGTGTTGCGCAGGTCGTTTTTCCAGCCCTCTTGCAGGGCCTCATAGACGTTGCCTTCGTCCAGTTCCGCATCGCCCACCAGCGCCACCATATGGCCCTGCGGCGCGTCCGCGCCCCAGTCTTTGGCGGTGATGTAGTCTTGGATCAGCGAGGCGAAGGAGGTGATTGCCACGCCAAGCCCCACGGAGCCGGTGGAGAAATCCACATCGTCGATGTCTTTGGTGCGGCTGGGGTAGCTTTGCACGCCGCCAAAGCCGCGGAAGTTTTCCATTTTCTCGCGTGTCTGATTGCCCATCAGATATTGCATCGCATGGAAGATTGGCGAGGCGTGGGGTTTCACGGCAACGCGGTCTTCAGGCTTGAGCGTGGCAAAGTAGAGCGCGGTCATGATCGAAACCATGGAGGCGGAGGACGCCTGGTGGCCGCCGATCTTGATGCCGTCTTCTTTGGGCCGGATGTGGTTGGCGTTGTGGATCATCCAATGGGACAGCCACAGCAGGCGTTGTTCGATGGTCTTCAGGTGCTGGGTGTCGTTCATTGTCTGGCTCCGGTGGGCAATCGGGGAGAGTGGCCTTGGCGCAAGTGTAGCACGCCAAGGCCGAAGGGCTTATTCCGCTGCGATGCGGGTGGGCAGGGCGTCTAGCGCTTGGGCGAGGTCGGCGAGGATGTCCTCAACCTCTTCAAGACCTACGGACAGACGCACGAGGCCTTCGGTGATGTTGTGCGCGGCGCGCTCTTCGGGCGTGTAGGTGGAATGGGTCATGGAGGCCGGGTGCTGGATCAGGCTTTCGGCGTCGCCCAAAGACACCGCCCGCTGGATGAGGTTGAGGTTGTTCATCAGCGCGATACCCGCGTCGTGGCCTTCGACCAGTTCAAAGGCGATCATCGCGCCGGGTTTGTCCATTTGGCGCTCTGCCAGCTCATGCTGTGGGAAACTCTTTAGGCCCGGGAAGGACACGGATTCAATGGCCGGGTGGCTTTCGAGCCATTCCGCAACGGTGATCGCGGATTGCACATGGCGGTCCAGACGCAGGGCCAGGGTTTTGAGGCCGCGCAAGATCAGCATGGCATTAAACGGCGCCATGACCGCGCCGGTCATGTCTTTCATGCCGACCAGACGGATGTCGGCAATTTGCTCGGCGGTGCCGACCACAAGACCGGCCACCACATCGCCGTGGCCCCCGAGATACTTGGTGGCGGAGTGCAGCACGATGTCTGCGCCCAGTTCGATAGGGCGGGTCAGGTAGGGCGTAGCGTAGGTGTTGTCGACCACCACGGTGGCGTCCACGCTGTGCGCAATTTTGGATGCGGCGGCGATGTCGACCAGACGCATGTTGGGGTTGGCCGGGGTTTCGAAATACACCACGCGGGTTTTGTCTGAGACAGCGGCGCGCAGATTTTCGATATTGGTCATGTCGACATGGGTGATGGTCACGCCCCATTTCGCCAGACCATGCTGCATGAAGGCAAAGGTGCAGCCATACAGCGTTTTGTCGACGATGAGTTCGTCGCCAGGGGAGAGCAGGGTCCAGAGCGTGGCGGTGATGCCGCCCATGCCGGAGGCCAAGGCCAGACCGGCTTCGGCCCCTTCGAGTGTGGCGATGCGCTGCTCCAGCAGATCGCAGGTTGGATTTGAGATGCGCGAATAGATGTGCCCCACGCGGTCACCGGCAAACATCTCGCCACCGGCCTGCGCGGTTTCAAAAGTGAAAGTGGAGGTCAGGTGCAGCGGTGGGGTCAGCGCGCCTTCGTTGTCCTGCGGATCATAGGCGTGGTGGATGGCGCGGGTGGCGAAGCCTTGTGGGGCGTTGCGTTTGGTCATGGGAAGGGTCCTCGCGTGAAACTGTTAAGGTCAGTTTGGGGGAGGTTGCGGGGCATGTGATTGCGAAAAATAGCGCAGTTGGGTAGAATGTTGGCATAATCTGCCAAGGAGTCGCGAGATGGATGCCAAAGATCGTCAGATTATTCGGGCGTTACAGGCCAATGGGCGCATGACCAATCAGGATCTGGCGGAGGCGGTGAATCTGTCCCCCAGTCCCTGTCTGCGACGGTTGCGCAATTTGGAAAGCTCTGGCGCAATCACCGGCTACGGCGCAGAGGTGGATGCCAAAGCCTATGGCCTGCCGGTGACGGTGTTTGTGCGGGTGAAACTGGAGCGGCACAATGAAGAGGATGTGCAGCGGTTTGAGCGCGCGGTGATGTTGATTGATGAGGTGCTGGAGTGCCACGTTCTGACCGGGGCAACGGATTATCAGCTGCGCGTGGTGGTGGCGGATCTGGAGGCTTATGAGGAATTCATCCGCCTGCGCATTCATCCGATTGGCGGGATTGCCAGCATCGACACCACCTTTGCCTATGGCACGGTGAAAAAGACCGGCGTGTTTCCGGCTTTATAGATCGGCGGTGAGCGCGGTCATCACGCCGCGCAGTTCCGCCAGCCCTTTGGTGCGGCCAATCAGCGGGTAACCGGGCAGGGTTTCGCTGTGCAGGTCATATAAGATGTGTTGGCCGTGGTCCGGGCGCATGGGGATGTCCCAATCGCTGCGGCCTTCGGCCTTGCGGCGGGACTCTTCCTTCAGCAGCGCGCGGATGGCGAGGACCATGTCGGTTTGCCCTTCCAGATGCATAGACTCGTGAAAGCTGAGCTTGTTGCCGTCAGATGGTCCTTGGCGCAGGGTGTTGCGCAGATGGGCAAAATGGATGCGTGGGCCAAGACGGGCGATGAAGTCTTCTGTGTCAAAGGCCGGGTTCACGCCAAGGGAGCCGGTGCAGAGTGTTGCGCCGTTGGCGGGGCTGTCGATGGCGGAGAGGATGGCCTCGTAATCTGCCGTGGAGGACATCACGCGGGGCAGTCCTAGCAGAGAGAACGGCGGGTCGTCGGGGTGGCAGCACAGGCGGATGCCGTGTTCTTCGGCCACGGGCACCACTTCGGACAGAAAGTCGATCAGGTTGGCGCGCAGCTGGGAGGCGTCGATGTCTTTATATAGAGCAAGTAGGTCCAGCACATCTGTCAGGGTCCAGCTTTCGGTGGCGCCCGGCAGCCCGGCGACAATGGTGTTCACCAAGCTGGCCTGTGCGGTGTCGTCCAATGCGTTGAAACGGGCACTGGCGGCTTGTTTGGTCTCTGGGCTGTAATCGTCTTCTGCGCCGGGACGGGCCAGTAGGAAGAGGTCAAACAGGGCGAAGTCAACCACATCAAAGGCCATGGCGGTGCCGCCGTGGGACATGCGCGCGGCGAGGTTGGTGCGGGTCCAGTCCAGCACAGGCATGAAGTTGTAACACACCGTCTGGATGCCGCAGCCGGCAAGGTTATGCAGGCTTTCCTTATAAGCGGCAATGTGCGCGGCGTAGCCGGTGCCTTTGGTCTTTATGACTTCGGAAACCGGCAGGCTTTCCACCACCTCCCAGTTGAGGCCTGTGGGTTGTGGCGTTGGTTTGGCGATTTCTGCCTGTCGCTCGCGGATGTCACTCTTGGACCAAGGGGTGCCCGGGGGGATGTGATGCAGGGAGGTGACCACGCCTTGCACGCCCACCTGTGGCAAGTCGTAGATGTCGATCGGGTCAGCCGGACCAAACCAGCGCCATGTCTGCTTCACAGGGAACTCCTAAGTCAGGTCACGCGTGGGCACGGCCGAGCGTTTGGGCGAATGGTGCAACCTGAAGGCGGCCCCGGCAAGGGAAAATTTCGCGCATTTGCAGATGGTTGCTGCTGGGAGATGCTATAATGTTGCCGTTGGGTCATCTTTGCCATGGCGGGCGCCTGAGTTTGCGTCTTTAACGTGCTCTGTGGTCACGTCTTAGGCTGATTTGAGGTCGTTTGGGAGGGGCGTTCTGGCCAGCCTTTTGGGAATTTAGGTGGCATTTTATGTTTGTTTTCAGGAGTGTGGTGGTAGTGGGGCGCGCCAAAACGTGCCTCCGAGATGGCGGCGATCACATCCTTGGGTTGATTTCGAAGCAGCGCTTTATAAGAAGTGTTTGTAATTTCATGTGGTTGCTAAAGATGTCGTGAACGTGCAGCTTTTCGTGGCGCTTTGCCTGCACGGCATGGGTGTTTTCTTATCTTGTGAATTTTGAGCTGTGCTTAGGCTGCGCGCGCCAATGTGCCCGACTCGTGCCGTGTGCGTTAGCGGAACATAAATCTCTCTATGTGCCTTTGGCTGGGAATGACTTGGGCCTGTTGTGTACGCATTGCGCGTATACGCGGGGCCGTGTGGGGCGCCCGCGCCGGGGGCTCTGCCAGCACAGAGAGACGTTTGACGATGAGCCAGGCACTGACTTCCTTGACCGGACACACCACGCCGATCCTGACCCTGCCGGATGCGGCGCAGGACATTTATGACGGTGTGCGCGATATGCCGATTATCTCGCCGCACGGCCATTGTGATCCGAGCTGGTTTGCCGAGAACAAGGCCTTTAGTGATCCGGCGGAGCTGTTGATCATTCCCGACCACTACATTTTCCGCATGCTCTACAGCCAGGGTGTGCCTTTGGAGGAGCTGGGCATTGGCGTGCCGCCGGAGAAACGGGATGCGCGGGCGATCTTCCGCATCTTCGCCAATCACTGGCACAAGTTCCGCGGCACGCCCAGTGATGCCTGGTTTGCCACCACCATGGCGCGGACCTTTGGCATTACCGCCACGCTGAATCGTGAAAACGCGGATGTGTTTTATGACAAGATCGACGCAGAACTGAAGGCGGCGCGGTTGCGGCCGCAGGCGTTGTTGGAAGAGTTCAACATCGAAGTGCTGGCAACAACGGATGGCGCGTTGTCGGACCTTGGTCACCACAAGGCGGCGCGGAAACAGAAGCTGAGCGGCAAGATCATCCCGACCTTCCGCCCAGACAGCATTCTGGATCCCAAGCATCCGGGTTTCAAAAAAGACATCGTTAAGCTGGCCGACATAACCGGGCAGGACACTGAGAAATTTGCCGGATACCTTGAGGCGCTGCGGGATCGGCGGGCGCATTTCATGGCCTATGGCGCGACGGCGACCGACCATTCTGTGGCGAACCTTATGACCTGCTATCTCACTGAGAAGCGCGCTTCAGAGCTTTATGCCAAGGCGCGCAGCGGGAAGATCACGCCAAAAGAGGCGCAGGTGTTCTACGGCCATATGCTGACCGAGATGGCGCAGATGTCGGCTGAGGATGGTCTGGTGATGCAGATCCATGCCGGCAGCAAACGCAACACCAACAAGGCGCTCTATGACAAGTTTGGCGCGCATATGGGGGCGGATATGCCGGTGCGCGTGGATTGGGTGGATGGCATGGAGGCCTTGCTCAATCGCGTGGGCAATGAGCGCGACATGAACATCCTGCTGTTTACACTGGATGAAAGCGCCTATGCGCGTGAATTGGCCCCGATGGCGGGGCACTGGCCAGCCTTGCGGCTGGGTCCTCCGTGGTGGTTCCATGACAGCGCCAATGGCATCGCGCGCTATCTGGATCAGGTGGTGGAGACGGCTGGCTATTGGAACCTAGCGGGCTTCAATGATGACACGCGGGCGCTGATGTCGATCCCGGCGCGGCACGACATGTGGCGACGGGGAGTGAGCCTGCATCTGGCCGCCCAGCGGGGCCGTGGCATTTTGGGGCGCAGTGACGTGGACGAGATTGCCTGTCTGTTGTGTCGCGATCTCGCAATTGATGCCTATAAGTTGGGAAAAGTTGTTTAGCGCGCTTTTGGTGCCTAAAAACAATACCAATTTGCCCGAAGACGCACCCCCGCAGTTGGCGCCGCTGCGGGGATTTTCTGTGTTTTTGGCGGGGGTTAATTGAGGCTGTTTTGCCATAATGGCAGGGCTACGCACAGAAGCTGTTGCTTTTTTACGACTTTGAAACATGCGCGTGAATTTTGCGGCGGAAAGTTGCCGGCGGCCCGAATCTTGAATTTCTGGAGGCGTCTGTATGGCGGTAATGTCTGCAGGAAAGGCATCTTTGCCGGGAGGTAATTTTGAAGATTGAAAAAAAATTCAAGAACTGAGTAACGCTGTTATTTAAGCCGCGCACACGCGTTTCAAGATAGGTTTTGCGACTTTTAGAGGGCTGTGAAAATTGGTTATTGAAGATGGTTTCGCCCCATTGTTTTGAGTTTATTTTATTGACTTTCCTTTTGTTTTTCGGCTTTTATCCGCGCAGCGCCCGAGGGCGTCAAAACGAATTTTTGGGCTAATACTCACCATGTATACTCTTACTTGCGCTCAGCCGGAGCCAGGCAGCAACATTCAGTTCTTCAATGGACCAAAGGATCAAACGGACGTCTGCAGCAAAAATTGACGTTGCGGCATTAGAAGATCGGTAACCACTTTCGCAAATACAGTCCCCTCAAGAGCACCCGAACGGGGGCTTCCTTGGCATTGTCCAACAGCATGCTTAGGGAACTGGCGGAATGCCTCTGTATTCGGGGCGACTCCAGCGGTATGAAGGGCGTGCGCTTTGGTGCAAATAACAGGAAGTTGAAGACCAGAATGGTTGTTGAAGCGAAGCTGGGAAAAATGCGGTGGGGCCGGGCGATTGTTGCGGCTGTTTTCGTGTTGGCTGTAGCAGGCTGTTCGACCTTGCCTGGCCAGGGCACCAGCCGGGCGATGATCACGATGACGGATCAGGTGGCAAATGACGAAAATGTCACGCGTGATTTTGCCCTGGTGCCGGTGACGCCAGCGGTGATTGGCAAAGTCGGAGCGCCGGTGAAGGGCGGTTTTGCGGGCAGTGTCAGTTCACGCAGCACGTCAAGTGCCGGTACCCGTATTCGTGTGGGGGATCGTCTGACCGTGCGGATCTGGGAGAGCTCTCCGGAAGGGTTGTTTTCCACCGTTGAGCAGAAGTCTTCTGCGATCCCGGTGATTGTCAGCAACGACGGCAATATCAATATCCCCTATGTCGGAAATCTGCCGGTCATTGGCCTGACTGTAGATCAAGTGCGCTCGCAAGTGGCCGATGGGTTGCGCGGCAAAGCGGTTGATCCCGAGGTCTCCGTCATCCTCGAAAAAGGTGGCGCGCAGAGCGTGACCGTGGTGGGGGATGCACGCGCGCCCGGTCGGTTTGATATTCCCGCTAGCGGATTGCGACTTTTGGATGCGGTGGCCACGGCTGGTGGCGCAACCCAGCCCACCCATGACATGGAAGTGAGCCTGGTGCGCGGCAGTTCCGTCGCCCGCGCGCGTTTGGATGAGGTGATTTCCACCGGCAGCGCCAATGTATGGTTGCAGCCGCGTGACACGGTGCAGCTGCTACACAAGCCGCGCACGTTCTCGGCCTTTGGAGCCGTAAGCAAGCCTTCTCAATACCCTTTTGGCACTGAGACCGTCACCTTGGCGGAAGCGATCAGCAAGGTAGGTGGTTTGGACGATAAGACCGCAGATGACAGCGGTGTATTTCTGTTCCGGTTTGAACACCAGGCGCGGGTGCAGAGCACCGGTGTGAAGCTGCCTGATCGCGCCTATTCTGACGGCGTGCCAACGATCTATTGGGTCGATATGAACTCGCCTGAGGCGATTTTTATGACCCAAGCCTTCGCGATGCGGGACAAAGATGTGCTCTTTGTCGCAAATGCGCCATCGACCGACCTTGCCAAATTCGTCGCTATCGTGGCGGCCACACTAGCGTTAGCGAGCTAAAGAAAGAGCCTACATAGATTAACACGCCCACATCCCGAACCGCAGGTTTCCTTCCTGCTGTTGTCGGGTGGTGTGGGCGCGCGATCCAACCATCACGAGCCAAAGCAGTTTTATAAACTGGCAGGCCATCCGATGGTGGCTCACTCGATAATCGCGGCGGTGCGGACCCCAAATGTGGCTGAGATTGTTGTCAATGCTCCTGAAGGCTATGAGGAGCGTACACGTGAAATTATGGAAGCCTATTGCGCAGGCTTGCCATATAAAATTATTCCGGCCGGCGCGACGCGCCAAGAAAGCTGTGAGGCTTTGGCCAAGGCCGCTGATAAAGACATAGTGCTGCTTCACGAGGCGGCTCGTCCTTTTATCAAGGTCGATATGTTGACGGACTTGATTGAGAACTCTGCCGTGAATGCTGGCTATTGTCTGGCTATCTCGTTTTCCATGTGCCGGATCGACTCTGAGACACGCCTTGTTAAGCGCGGTGTGTCACGGGAGAAAGTTTTTGATATACAGTTGCCACAAAAATTTGAGCGGGACACTTTGCTTGCGGCCCATGCAAAGGCCCGAAAGAAAGCCAAGGCTTACAATGAAGACTCGGTCATGGTGGTCAAAATGACCAAACAGCCAGTCCTTTCTTTGGAAGGGTCCAGTCGAAACATCAAAATTACCACACCTGAAGATTTCATTATAGCAGAAGGCATGATGAAGGATTTCCACAGCAAAGGAAAAGTACCTGCCCATGACTAAGACTGTTCTAATTAGCGGTGCTTCAAAGGGCATCGGCCTCGCAACGGCCCGCCGCTTTGCCCGGGGCATGGATGATGTGAGCTGCATTGTCATGGTCGCGCGACAATCTGATACTTTTGACAGCGCGGTGGCTGAGGTGCGGGCGATTTCCGGGAACCGGCAGATCTTTCAAGTGGAAGCAGATCTTTCTGATCCAGAGGCGGTCAAGTGTGTTTTTGATCGCTTGGATGCTGAAAACGTTACGGTCAACTATATCATCAACAACGCGGCGTTCACAAAGCCAGCGTCGATCAACGAAACTCACATGGCCGATTTCGAGCGCACCATGCGGGTGAATGTTTATGCGCCCTTCCGCTTTGTGCAGGAAGCGCTGCTACGAAACCATCCGCTTGAGAAAATCATCAACATTGCGTCCACGGCAGGTATCAACGGGCGTTCCGGCTGGTTGTCTTATTCAACCTCCAAAGCGGCGGTGATCAATATGTCCGAGGTCATGCGGGAAGAATTGGCGCCTTATGGTGTGGACGTGGTGTGCCTGTCGCCAGGTCGTTGCGCCACTGAATTGCGCAAAACCCTTGCACCAGACGAGGATCCAGCAACTATTATGCAGCCAGAACAGGTTGCAGACGTGATTGCCATGATGTCTTCACCTACAGGCAAGATGCTATTGAGTGAAAATTTGGTAGTGCGCACCTAAACCATGTTGAAAGTGCGGGACACGGATAGTTTGGTTACGCGAAAAGAAACCACAGACGACCAGCAGGACGATCCAGCAGGGGACACGCCTGAGGAACGGCCTTCGCCGGTTGCCGTGCGCGATGTGGAAACCGTGCCCAACCAAGCAGTTTATATGGACAGTCCGGTTCTGTCGGCGGTCAATCAAATCCGTCCGTTTTTTGAGAGTGGCGCCTACGGTAAGTCTGACACGCCGTTGCTGTTGCGGCATCGAGCATTGATCCGGATGCAGCGCCTGTTCAGCCGATTGCCCTCCGATTTGGATGTGCGGCCGGTCAGTAGCGGCGCCAATGGTACACGTTTTCCCCTGCGTCCCGGTGGCGTGCTGTTTTACCCGTACAACTCGCAGTCAAATTTAGAAACAGTTGCCAATCGTTCTTTCCGTCACGTGCTCACGTTGCATGGGGAAAGCAACAAGGGGGCGTCCGTCCGACCTGCTGCACGGATGTATGACTACGTTTCCATTGCGGGACCGCTGGCGCGAGATCGCTATTTGGAAGCTGGTATTTTTACCGCATCCGACGTGGATCAGGGCCGGCTCGTGATGATGGGCGATACGTTTGTGCAGTCCATGCCGTGGATCAAGCCTATGCGCATCACGGATACTGCGCCGGTGATCTTTTATTCGCCAACTTGGGAAGGCTATGGCGGAGAAGCAGACAACTACAGTTCTGTTGTGGGGCTGCGAGGCTTTATGGCGGTTCTGAAAGCGGCATGCGCTTTGGATTTGCACCGGGTTGTGGTCAAGCCGCATCCGTACTTGGGTATGCTGCGTCCCGCAATGGTGCGCGAGTTCATTTCTGGCATCCGCCTTTTGCGCCGGTCTGGCTTGCAGGTCGCCGTGGTGTTGCGTAACGCCAGCCTCCAGCTGCGGTTCGGGTGTCACACCCAGTTGAGCCGGTTGGTCACAATTGAAGAGGATGACAGCGCGCCAGTTGCCGTGGCTTTGGCGCTTTGCGATATTTCCGGCATGGAGGCCATTTTCCTCAAACAACGTATCCGCCATATGGTTTTGGCACGGGAAAGCGATGTTCCCAGAGGGTTGGAGACGATCTACGAGCACAAGTCGATTATGTCGCATCAGGATCCAGAAACTGCTGTAATGGACTATCTCAATGGGGCCGACGAAACGGATGCAGCGCATCGCAAGATGGTGTTTGGCTGGCAGAACCCGGAATTGGAAGGCATGTCGGCCAGCTCCGCGCGGCGTTGGATGATTGACTATGTGGGGCGCGATCCTTTCTGGTCTCAGGCCAAGTCAATTTGAGACGGTTTGAGGCTCTTCAACGCATTGAAAGTCTCGGACGTGCTGCAATCTTGTTATAGCAGTTTTCTAGGTTATCTCACACAATGCGCAATATTGCTGTTGCGCGCGCACTTTGCCCCAAGACAGTGGGGGCGTGTGGCAGACACAGGCCGGTGCCAGTAGGCGCATGAAAGGTAAGACATGGCTGAAGCAAAAGTCAAAACGTTGAAGACTGTTAACAAAAAGGCAGACGGTCCAAGCGGTGTGTTGCAGGCACCACCAAAGAGTTCGCCTCTGCGCAATCGGCGCTGGGGGGTGATCTTTTCGTTCCTGCTGTTGTTTGTGACGCCGGTGGCCCTTGGCGGTGCGTATTTTTTTGTGTTTGCGTCTGACCGTTACGCTGCCGGTGCAAGCTTTGTGATCCGAGGACTCGAGGGTGGTGGCACACCTGACTTTGTGACGTCCTTTACCGGTTTGTCCCCCAGCGGTAGCACAACATCAGACAGCTACGTGGTGCGCAACTTCTTAGAAAGCGCGGATCTGTTGCGCCAGTTAGATGCAGAACTGGATTTGCGGTCGCACTACTCGCAGGAGTTTATCGACCCAATCGCGCGCTTTCGGCCGGAAGGGACGTTCGAAGATTTGGTGGATTACTGGCAGTGGCGCATCAACACGACCTATGACAGCACCACAGGCATTGTAACCTTTGAAGTGCAGGCGTTTGATGCGGAAATGGCCGAGGGTCTGGCGCAGCTGGCCTTGGCGGCGGCGGATCGGTTGATCAACGAACTCTCCGAAAAAGCGCGGCAAGACTCGGTTCAGTTTGCTGCCAAGGAAGTTGAGCGGGCCGAGGAGCGGGTGCGCAACGTGCGTTTGCAACTGGTCGACTTCCGCGCAGAACGTGGCGCAGTGGATCCGATGGTTAACGCGCAATTGGACGCTGAGCTGATGGCATCTCTGGAGACCAAGCTGGTGGATATTCAGGCGCGGATCAACGCGTTGTCAGGCTCAGTGGACGCGGACTCGCCGATGTTGGTACAACTCAACCGGCAGGCTGATGCACTGGAAGAGCAGATCCGGCAGCGTCGGGCCTTGATCGGTCAGACGGATGACCCGGACAGTCTTGAAAACACCGCGCAGGCGTTGGCGGCTTATGAAGGTTTGCTGATTGAACAGAACTTTGCGCAGCAAAGCTATGCGTCGGCGATGGTGTCGCTGGAAACCGCCCGCATCGATGCGGACCGCCAGCAGCGGTATCTTGGTGTCTTTGCGCGGCCATTTGTGCCAAATGAGCCAGCCTATCCGGTGCGCAGTCGCGACTTCTTCCTGGTTGTGGTTGCGGCCTTTGCGCTTTGGGCCATTGCCACGTTGATCGCTTATACGATCCGGGACCACATGCGCTGAGGTCCGGCTGATGTTCTACGCCATTTGGTTGCAAATCCGTGTCGTCGCAGCGCTGACCCTGCGGGAAACGCGCATGACGTTTGGGACGTCCCACTCAGGCTATTTCTGGGCCATCTTCCAACCGATTTTTTCGGTGACATTTTTGATGACCCTATTCTACCTGATTGGCAGGCAATCGCCGTTTGGGCAGTCGCTGGCGCTGTATTTTGCCACCGCCGTGTTGACGCTTGAACTATACAATAAGCTATCCGCCTCCTTGATGCGGGCCTTCACCTCCAACAAGTCGCTGCTGTCCTACCCCATGATCAAGGAGCCTGACACGCTGCTGGCGCGGTTGTGTCTGATCGGCTGCACGTTTGTTGTTATCAATGTGGTGTTTTACACTGGCCTATATGCAATGGGGCTTGGTCAGATTCCGGCCCATCCGGAGAGGGTGATCTTTGCCTTTTTAACCACCTGTCTGCTTGGGTTTGGTGTCGGATCGGTCAATGCCATTCTGTATCAGAAGAACAAAGCGTGGCAGCACATCGAGAAGATCTTTGCCCGCCCTTTGTTCTTCCTGTCCGGGGTTTTCTACATTCCATCGAGCATGCCGCCAGAGGCGGTAGCGATCATCAAGTGGAACCCGATTTTGCATGTGGTGGAGTGGAACCGTGAAGGGTTCTACTCAAACTATCGCAGCGATGTTCTTAATATAGCCTATCCTTTGGGCCTTGGCGCGGCTTTGGTGATCGTTGCGTTGTTTGCCGAGCGGATCACCCGCAAACAGAGGGTCTGAGCATGATTGCCTTTGAGAACCTGACCAAAATTTACAACGTAAAAGGTGTCAAAAAAGTCATCTTGGATAACGCGTCCTATCGGTTTGAAAACCGCAAAAACGTGGCTCTGATGGGGCACAACGGGGCAGGTAAGTCCACCATGATGCGGATGATTGCCGGGATTGAGTTGCCGACGTCAGGGCGGGTGCGCCGGACAGAAAAGGTGAGCTGGCCGATGGGCTTTGCGCGTGGGTTTAACGGCACGATGACCGGGGTGGAAAACGTGCGTTTTGTGTCGCGGATTTATGGCTGTCACACCGAGTCTGTTTTGGAGCAGGTGCAGGAGTTCGCGGAGCTGGGGAGTTCGCTGGATCTGCCGATTCAGACCTATTCCAGCGGTATGAAAGCGCGTTTGGCGTTTGGCCTGTCGCTGGCCATCAGTTTCGAGTGTTACCTGATTGATGAAGTCACGGCGGTGGGCGACCGGCGGTTCAAGAGCAAAAGTAAGCGCGCGCTTAAGGACAAGATCAAAGACGCGCGGGTGGTGATGATCTCGCACTCTGAGAAGACCATCAAGGACTACTGCGATTGTGGGGTGTTTGCCTATGGCAGCAAGCTGTATCACTACGACGATATCAATGAATTGCTGAGAGACTATAGGAAATTCTGTTAATGCGACGTTTGGGTGTGGTTGTGGCGTTGCTGGTTGCAGCGCTGGCGGTTTGGGGAGTCTCTGGCGGCTCGGCAGTGCGGGCGGCAGAAACCTGTGGCGATGAGAACGGTAACCTGCGGGTGATGACGTTTAACATCCGTACGGCGCTTGGGACCAAGAACGCAGGCGCAAACCCATTGCACCAGTTGTTTGAGGAACACGACGTTGGACCCATTGTGGCGGCGATTGCGGCGGCCGATCCGGATGTGGTGGCGTTGCAGGAGGTGCTGGGCTGGGGGCAAACCGGCCGGATTGCGCGTGCGTTGGGCATGGAGAGCTCGTTTGCCTTTCACCCAAGCCCGCTGCCCTGGTGGGGCAATGCGGTTCTGAGCAAATGCCCGATGACCAAGACCATGCGTGTTGTGACCAGCCGCGGGCGTGGCAATGGCAAAGCGATGCCGGTGGCCCGTTTGGATGTGGCGGGCGGGGCGGTGTTTGCGACCTCGATCCATCGCGATCGCGAAGACAACACCGGTATTCAGCTGCAACGCATGATGGCGCCGTTTGCACAGACCGATACGCCGGTGCTGTTGATGGGGGATTTCAACTTCAAGCCCAATGACAAGCGGCATGGGGTTGTATCTGGGGTCTATGAAGACAGTGCGTTGGTGGCGCGGGCCGGCGCGGAGTACGTGCTGGAACGGGGCACCTATCCGGTGATTGCCGGCACCAAGAAACACCGCCGGATCGACTACGTCTTTTTGTCTAAAGGGGACTTTGTTGTTTCCAATGTGGCGGTGATCGAAGGCGAGCACGCCGAAGCCTCTGACCATCTGGGCTATGTGGCGGATGTGATTCTGACTCCGCGTGCCAACTAGGTTTATGCGGTTGCGGAGCGAACGGCCTCGCGGTGTTGCCAGGCGTCAAAAAATTTGATCATATTTCGGAGGAACCCTTGCAGGCTGTCGCCGCGCGTGGTTGCATCTGGCGTCAGCATCGCTGGGTTTTGGCTCTACGCCTGCCTGCTCGGTGATGGGAGAGATTGGCGCAAACTGCGGTAAGGGGGCTTGAGTGACAGAGATCTGGGGGCATATGCCGGATGGCCGTGCGGTGCATCGCGTGACGCTGACGGGCGGCGGGTTGACCGCACGTGTGCTGACCTATGGCGCAGTGCTGCAGGACTTGCGTCTGGAGGGACATGACGCGCCATTGGTGCTGGGGTTTCCTGACTTTGCGCCTTACTTGACAGACTCGCCTTACTTCGGGGCCACGGCCGGGCGATTTGCCAACCGTATCCGCGACGGGCATCTGGAGTTGAATGGGGAAACCTATCAACTGGATACCAATGATGGCGGACGGCACACGCTTCATGGCGGGGTTGAGGGTCTGGGTGGTCATCTGTGGGAAATTGAGGAAGCTGCCGAGGATCACGTAACGCTTAGGGCGGTGCTGCCTGATGGGCATATGGGGTTTCCCGGCACGCTGAGCTGCGCGGTGACCTTTGCGCTTTTGGACGGCGGTACATTGGACATCCAGATGCGGGCCGAAACAGACAAGACCACGCTGTGTAGCCTGGCGCATCACAGCTATTTTGTGCTCGATTATACGGACACTGTTTCGGAACATCACTTGCAGATTGCAGCCACGAGCTACACGCCGGTGGAAGACACGTTGATCCCGACGGGTGAGGTTGCACCAGTTGCGGGGACACGGTTTGATTTTCGCGAGGCAGCGCCGCTGAGCCAGGCCCACCCTGTGGATCACAACTTTTGTCTGTCCAACGCTCGGCAACCGTTGCGCCCCGTGGCACGCTTGCAGAGTTTTGCGTCCGGGGTGCGGATGGCGTGTTTGACCACCGAGCCAGGTTTGCAGGTCTATGACGGAGACGGGATTGCCACGGGCGTGCCCGGCCTGCGCGGCCAACAGATGGGCGCCTGTGCCGGACTGGCGCTGGAGCCGCAGGTTTGGCCTGACGCGAATCATCACAATGACTTTCCGCAGGCCGTGTTGCGGCCGGGCGAGACCTATCACCAACACACACAATTTGTCTTTTCGAAAGGTCAGACATGAGCAACTTCAATGGACTGCTGCTGGAATCCAACCTGATTGGCGGCCAATGGGTCGGGGCCGACAATGGCGCGACAACGGAAATCACCAACCCCGCGACAGGCGCGGTGTTGGGCACGGTGCCGGAGGCCGGTGGGGCAGAGACGCAGCGCGCGATTGCGGCGGCGAGCGAAGCCTTCAAGTCTTGGTCCAAGACCAATCTGATGGAGCGCGTTGGTCTGTTGCATAAGCTGCATGACGCCTTGATGGACAATCAGGAAGACCTGGCGCAGCTGCTGACCGCTGAGCAGGGCAAGCCGCTGTTTGAAGCGCGGGGCGAGATTGGCATTGGCGCGGCCTATGTGCGCTGGTTTGCTGAGGAAATCCGCCGCAGCAAAGGCGAGATCATTCCGGCGCCGACCAATGACAAACGCCTGATGGTCACGCATCACCCGGTGGGTGTTGTGGGCATGATCACGCCGTGGAACTTCCCGTCCTCGATGCTCGCGCGCAAGATTGCGCCGGCGCTGGCGGCGGGCTGTACCGTGGTGGCCAAACCTGCGCCGCAGACGCCGTATAGCGGGCTGGTTTGGGGCAAGCTGTGTCAGGATGTCGGCTTCCCGAATGGCGTGGTGAACATTGTGACTGGGGACGCGCCAGCGATTGGCGGGGCGATCATGGAAAACCATGACGTGCGCAAGGTGACTTTCACTGGCTCGACCAATGTCGGCAAGCTGCTCATTCGTCAGTCTGCGGATCAGGTGAAAAAGGTCTCCATGGAGTTGGGCGGCAACGCGCCGTTCATCGTGTTTGACGATGCCGATCTGGATGCGGCTGTTGAAGGCGCGATGATCGCGAAGTTCCGCAATATGGGGCAGACCTGTGTCTGCACCAACCGCTTCTACGTGCAGTCGGGTATCCATGACGCCTTTGTTGCCAAGCTAAAAGAGGCTGTGGCAGCGATGAAGGTTGGCGATGGCACCGAGGATGGCGTGGTGCAGGGGCCGTTGATTGACGAGAACGCGGTCAAAAAGGTCGAAGGCATGGTGGCCGATGCCAAAGCCAAAGGCGGCACCGTGGAGCTGGGCGGCAATCGCCACGCACTCGGGCAGACCTTCTTTGAGCCCACCGTGATCACCGGTGCGACGTCCGAGATGTCGTTCTCTACCGATGAGATCTTCGGCCCGCTGGCGGCGGTTTACAAGTTTGAGGATGAAGACGACGCAGTGGCGGCGGCCAATGCCACGGACTATGGCCTCGCGGCCTATGCTTACACCAAGGACCTCGCACGGGCGTTCCGTATGAATGAGGGATTGGAGTACGGCATGGTTGGCATCAACTCCGGCCTCATCACCACCGTGGAAGCGCCGTTTGGGGGCGTGAAAGAAAGCGGCATGGGCAAAGAGGGCGGCAGCCAAGGTTTGGACGACTATTTGATCACCAAATACACCTGCGTGGCGGGGCTGTAGGTGTAGGTCATAGGACTACTGAAATTTGGAAGGTCCAAGCGGTGCAGATCGCTTGGGCCTTTTGTTTTGCAAACTGGCCCCATCCGTTGCGGCATTCTGGCTGCACTGGCGCAGGTTTCTATGCCCAAAGTGACGAAAGATGGTGCCGGAAAAGGCGCACACCAAGCGAGGGTTGGGAGGACAGATGGCGACAGAAATGGATCATCAGATCGTCAAGGATCTGAAGGCGGCGGGGATTGATTACATCACCTCGGTGCCGTGCAAGCAGTTGGCCGGGGTGATCGAGGTGTTGGACGAGACGCCAGAGATCATGCACATGCCGTCCAACAAAGAAGATGAGGGTATGGGGCTCTGTGCCGGCGCCTTTATGGGCGGGATGAAGCCGGCGATTGTGATGCAGAACACCGCGCTGGGCGTGGTGGTGAACACGCTGGCGACGCTGATCCAGTTCTACCAGATCCCGCTGCCGATGTTGATTTCCTATCGTGGGGAAGTGGGCGAACCGGTGGCCTGTCAGGTGGAGATGGCGCTGCACACAAAGGCAATCCTGAACCAGCTACACATCCCAACTTATCATTTCCACAAACCGGAAGATGCCGCAGAACTGCCCGGCATTCTGGAGTATGCGCAGATGGCCTCCAAACCTGTGGCGATCCTGTGTGACGCATCTTTCTGGAGGGCTTCGGCATGATCCGTAACGACGTATTTCAAACGCTAAAGCCGATCATCAGCGAGCATCTGGTGGTCTGCAACATTGGCGCGCCCAGCCAGGAACTGCACGCGATGGACGATCAGCCGTCCAATTTCTACATGTTGGGCACTATGGGGCTGGCGTCGTCCATTGGCCTTGGTTTGGCAGCGGCGCAGGACAAACCTGTGGTGGCAATTGACGGCGACGGCTCGGTGTTGACCAACCTTGGCACGCTGGCGACCATCGGGAGCAATCCGCACGGCAACTTCACGCTGCTGATTATTGATAACGGCTCTTATGGCTCCACCGGCGATCAACCGACTTATGCGGGCATGAAGACCGATCTGGCAGCAGTAGCCAAAGCCTGCGGGACAGAGAACGTGCAGACGGTTTCGGCGGAGGACACGGCCGCGGCGGTGCAGGCGGCGATTGCCAGTGACGAGATGACAATCATCGTCAGCAAGTGCGAAAGCGGCAATGTGAAGGTGCCGGTGATCAAAACGAATCCGATTGTGATCCGTGAGCGATTTATGGAAGAGGTTCGCCGCTAAGGTGTTTTAACAACTGAACAATTATTCAGTCAGGGCGCCTCTTTTGGCGCCCTTTTGTATTTTTCTCCGTGGTCCAAACGGGTTAAGTCCGCGCTTTTCCACAGGTTTTACCTTGATATTCGCGCCGTTGGCGTCAATCATCCCCGCACCAACTTTATCAGGGGAGTGAAATTGATGAAGTTCAAAGCAATGATGCTGGCCACCGCTGCCGTTGTAGCGATGCCAATGCTGGCACAAGCCGAAACCATCCGTTGGGCGCGCGCAGGTGATGCGCTGACTCTGGATCCGCATGCACAGAACGAGGGACCAACCTCCGCGCTTGCGCACCAGATCATGGAAACACTGGTAATGCGTGACCACGCAGGCGCCATGGTGCCATCGCTCGCGACCGAATGGGGTCCGTCCGCAGACAACCCGAATGTTTGGGTGTTCAAGCTGCGTGAAGGCGTGACCTTCCACGATGGTGCGAAGTTTGATTCCGAAGACGTGAAGTTCTCGCTCGACCGCGCGATGACCGAAGACTCTGACTACAAAGAGCTGCTGGCCTCCGTGAAAGAGGTGCGCGCCACCGGCGAGTATGAGATCGAGATCGAGACCAACGGTCCAAACCCGATCATGGCCAACAACCTGACCAACATGTTCATCCTGGACAAGGACTGGGCAGAGGCGAACAACGCCGTGAAGGTTCAGGACTATGAAGGTGGAGAGAACACCTTTGCAGCCAAAAACGCAAACGGCACCGGCCCATACAAGCTGGTGTCCCGTGAGCCGGACGTGAAGACCGTTCTGACGATCAACGAGAACTACTGGGGCAAGGACGAGTTCCCTCTGGAAGTGACCGACATCATCTACACCCCAATCCAGAACGCAGCGACCCGTGTTGCGGCGCTTCTGTCTGGTGAAGTGGACTTCATCCAGGACGTGCCGGTTCAGGACTTGAGCCGCGTGGACACCACCGATGGTCTGGAAGTGCGCACCGCGCCTCAGAACCGCGTGATTTTCTTTGGTATGAACCAAGCTGCGGAAGACATTGCCAATGATGACGTCGATGGTGTGAACCCGATGTCTGACGTGCGTGTGCGTAAAGCGATGTCCATGGCGATTGACCGTGACGCCATCATGAAAGTTGTGATGCGTGGACAGTCTGCGCCAGCAGGCATGATCGCACCTCCGTTTGTGAACGGCTGGAACGAAGCGATGGACAGCTCTTCCTCCACCGACGTGGAAAAGGCGAAGGCGCTGATGGCGGAAGCCGGTTATGCGGATGGCTTTGGCATCACGCTGAACTGCCCGAACGACCGCTATGTCAACGACGAGAAGATTTGTCAGGCGGCCGTTGGCATGCTGGCAAAAATCGGCGTGAAGGTGAACCTGGACGCGAAGCCTAAGGCACAGCACTTCCCGCTGCTGAGCAATCTGGAAACAGATTTCTACATGCTGGGTTGGGGTGTTCCGACTTATGACTCCGAGTACATCTTCAACTTCCTGGCGCACACCAAAGGTGAGAAGTACGGTTCCTGGAACGCAACCCGCTTCAGCAACCCTGATCTGGACGTGAAAATCGAAGCTCTGGCCGGTGAGACCGACCTGGAGAAGCGTAACGGCATGATCAACGACATCTGGCAGGTTGTTCAGGACGAGCAGGTTTACATCCCAATCCACCACCAGGTGCTGAACTGGGGTATGAAAACCAATGTTGGCACCGTTGTGGAGCCGGAAGATTCTCCGAAGTTCAAATACTTCACCATGAAGTAAGTCCTTCGGGTTTCTTAAATAAATGGCCCCCGCAGTTGATGACTGCGGGGGCCTTTTTGTTTGGCGGTGGGTTGTGGCTTATTTGGTTTCCCAGAGTGTCTTGGCCGCCTCCGCGATGCTCGTGCGCGACGGCATGGTGGCCGCATAGGCGGGGCCGGTGGCAATGAAGCTGTCATGCGCCGCGATGCGGGCGTGGGGGAGGGTGGTTTGCTCCTGCAGCAGGGCCATCAGCGCCTCAGACTGGCTGCCAGTGGTGCGGCATTCATCCACGATCAAGACTTTTTTGGCGCCTTTCAAGGCGGCGAGGATGCCGTCGGTTGGCAGAGGCGCGAGCCAGCGCATGTCGATGACGCGAGTGTCGATGCCTTGTGCCTTGAGATCGGCCGCGGCCTGTGTGCTGAGGTAGCGGCCATTGCCGTAAGTGAGGATCGCCAGCGGGCCGTCGCCGTCCACACCCACCTCGCCAAGGGCGATGGATTGGTCGGGCGAAGGATAGGTTGTCATCCAGCCGCTGTCTTTGTCGTCGAGCAGGTCGCGCATCGGATAGAGTGCGATGGGCTCCACCATCACCACCACGCGCTGCTCTTCGCGCGCCAGACGCACACATTCGCGCATCATCTTGGCGGCGTCGTCCCCGCGCGAGGGGCAGGCGATGATCACACCGGGAATGTCGCGCAGTACGGCCAGCGAGTTGTCGTTGTGGAAATGCCCGCCGAAGCCTTTTTGATAGCCCAGACCGGCAATGCGCAGCACCATCGGGTTGGTGAATTGACCGTTGGAGAAAAACGGGAGCGTGGCGGCTTCACCGCGCAGCTGGTCTTCGGCGTTGTGCAGATAGGCCAGGAACTGGATTTCCGGCATCGGTACAAAGCCGTTGTGCGCCATGCCAATCGCGAGCCCCAGAATGGATTGTTCATCCAGCAGCGTGTCGATCATGCGATCCGCGCCAAAGCGGTCCTTGAGTTTTTGCGTGACGCCATAAACGCCGCCCTTGGTGCCGATGTCTTCGCCCATCATCACGATCTCGCCGTGTTCCAGCATTAGATCGGTGAGCGCCCAGTTGAGCAGGCGCGACATGGGCTGTGGGTTGTCCATCTGCTTGAGGTCAGAGCCAAAGGCTTTGGCGCGGGCCTCGTCGCTTGGGCCGTTGGTGGGCGCGCAGGTGCGGACCGGGGGAATCAGCGAGGCCATGACGTCTTCTGCGGTTTTTAGGCGTGGCTGGGACACGGCTTTCTCGGCCAGTGTGGCGCAGCGGTCTTCGCTCTCTTGATAAAGTGCCAGAGCCTGCGCGGGTGTCATCACACCCGCCTGATCGAGCAGCCGCACGGAATGCAGTAGGGGATCGTCCGCTTCCCAGGCCTCAAAGGTGGCTTTTGGCAGGTAAGCCTGTTGTAGGTCGGAACCTGCGTGGCCGTAAAGGCGCACAACGGAGATGTGCAGCAAGGCGGGCTTGCGTTGGGTGCGGACATAATGCGCGGCCTCTTGGGCGACTTTGTAGGCGTCGTAGAGGTTGAGGCCGTCAGCGCAGAAGTATTTCAGTCCGGGGCGGTTGGCATAGCTGGCCTTGATCCAGCCGCTTGGTGTGCGGGTGGAGATGCCGATGCCGTTGTCCTCGCAGACAAACAGCAGCGGCATGGGCGCGGATTGGTAGGCGGTCCAACAGGCGGTATTGATCGCGCCTTGGGCGGTGGAGTGGTTGGCAGAGGCATCGCCAAAGGAGCACATAATGATGCCGTCATCGGGGAGGCATTTGTGTTCTGGCGCGCGGCGTTTGCCCAAACCTAGCGAGTAAGCCGCGCCAACCGCTTTGGGCAGGTGGGAGGCGATGGTGGAGGTCTGAGGCGGGATGTTCAGCGCTTTGGAGCCCAGCACTTTGTGGCGGCCGCCGGACATTGGGTCGTCTTTGGCGGTGCAGAAGCTCAGCAGCATGTCCCAGGCGGCATCGACACCTTCGACTTGCGCGGACCGCATGGTTTGAAATGCGCCATCGCGGTAGTGCAGGAATGCCATGTCATCGGGGCGCAGGGCGGCAGCGACAGCAGCCATGCCTTCGTGGCCGGAAGAGCCGATGGTGTAATAGCCGTTGCCCTCGGATTGCATTTTGCGGGAGCGGCGGTCGAGGTTGCGGCTCAGGCATTGGGCGTCAAAAATCTGTTGGGCCAGCTCTGGCGCAAGGGCGTCATTGGGCGCGCCGCCTGTCGGAAATTCGCCAGTTGCGATGCGCGCGCGAAAGGCGCCATCTACCACGTCTGCTCTGTCCATCTTTGCCTCCCATGATGGTGCTGCCCTTGCGTAGCACTTGTTTTGAGAGAACAACAATCCACCCGACCCCGCGTCAATGTCGTTTGTGATCAAAAGATTCCATGAGGGTGAAAAGACCGGCTTATTGTTGTCCTGAAAGGACCCAGTTTCGCCCCAATCTCAGCCGCGCTCTGGCCGTATTTACCAATCATTAACCAAGTCAACGACTTGCGGAAAACGTGTGCCGCAAGCGCCGCGACAGCGGAAGACGAGTGAGGAGTGGGCTATGAGGCACGAGTTGCGCCTTGGAGATTTTGAACCGGTTCGGCCACAGGCGGATCAGGACGGACAGCCGGAGGCTGCGCCGGATGTGCGTGCGGAAAACCGCCGTCTGATGCGCGAAGCCAAGCGGCGTATGGCGCGACTTTCCAGCAAATCTAAGCCTGTGGAAGAGAGCTCGCCTGTGGCGCAGGCGATGCAAGCTCATGCCCAAGAGCTGCGCTCGGAGAAAGACGTGCGGCGCGCCATTCTGGCAGGGGACGTGAAAAACCGCTGGCCGCGTCCGCGGCTTTTGGCGCTGATTGTGGTGATCACGCTGGCCGCAGTTGTGCCAACGGTGACCCTGCGCTTGCTGATCTGGTCCGTGATCCTGCTGCTGTTGACAGCAGTGTTGCTGGGGCCGGAGCGGGCGCGCGATGCGGTTTATGCGGTGGCCCGTCACATGTCGCATGTGTGGGGGCTGGAAATTGGCATCCTGCGGCGACTGGTGGACCGGATCGCTTCTTAGCGGTGCCAACAACGGCGCCACATTTTTTTCATAATTTGACCTTTGGGATGCCTTGCTGCCCTGCAAGGCTACTGAGTTACATCGCACGTTGCGATGGGGGTGTTTGGGTAAAAATCGGGTTGAGATATGCAAGAGACTGCCACAGCGCCGGAGCGGCTTAAGCCGCCGCAATACGGCCAAGACATCATTGAACCGGGTGAGCCATTCACCGACGCGACACTGGACACGATCCGGTCCCTTTTGGCCGAATCTGATCCGGTGCCCCAGCCAAAGCCGCTGGAAGAGACCGTGCTGTTTGCCCGTCAGCGCAAACGGCGTGAGAAACATCGCGACACCACCCAGCCGGAGATCTACCAAGACGCTCCGGTGGCGGAGACCCCGGACCCGTCGCCATTTCCGGAACTGGCGCCGCCTGAAGAAGAGCCGTTTGAGATCGAGCGGTCCTGGCGCGAGATTGAGGTGACCGAAGGCAGCGCCGGGCGCAGTTTGCGGCGTTTCCTGATGTCACCGCGCATGGTGTCGGTGATCTTCTTGGCGGGCGTTGTCGCCTGGCAGCCGTGGTTTATCCCCATGCTGGCGTTGATGTTTGTGTCCTCGCTGTTGCTGGTTGGTGCGCTGATCGGGCAAGACCGTATGGCCCGGATTGTGCTCTTTATGCTGAAGCGTTTTGTCTGGGCTGATCCATCGCTCGGCCGTTTGATGCAGCGTATCCTGCCAAGTCGTTGGCATCCGGTGCTCTATCGCCCCTCGACTGACGAGGTGGCGTTTGACGGGCCGATCGATCCGAGCTTTGAGGCGCGGCTGGCACGTTTTAAATCCTGATCCTGTTGTGATTGCTTTGGTCTTGGGCCTTGAATTTGGCGCAAGGCCCAAGTATGTCGACCTCTGATCAAGGCAGAGAAGAAGCGTCATGGCGAAAACCAATCCGATCACATTCATTCAGCAGGTCCGCGCGGAAGTATCCAAAGTGGTCTGGCCGACCCGTCGCGAGGTTGTGCTGACAACCGTGATGGTGTTCATCATGGCGGCGCTGACGGCTGCGTTCTTCTCGCTGGTGGACATTCTGATCCGCTCCGGCTTGCAGGGCATTCTGGCGCTGTTTGGCTAAGCTGCACGCGGCGGTTGTCTCTTGAAATCAAGGGGCAACGGCGTTAGGCACGGCTTTAGAAGATACGTGGCGTGTGGCGATTCGAGTTGCACGCCGATTTTTTGTTTCTGATAGTCTGTTTGAAGACTGCGAAGATAAACGACACTCCGGCAGATGGCCGGCAATGACGGGAAGACGAACACATGGCGAAACGGTGGTATTCGGTTAGCGTCCTTTCGAACTTCGAAAAGAAGGTCGCCGAGACAATTCGCACATCGGTCGAAGAGCAGGGGCTTGAGGACCAGATTGACGAAGTGCTGGTGCCAACCGAAGAAGTGATCGAAGTGCGTCGCGGCAAGAAAGTGACCACCGAGCGCCGCTTCATGCCGGGTTACGTGCTGGTGCACATGGAAATGAGCGACCAGGGCTATCACCTGATCAACTCGATCAACCGCGTCACCGGCTTCCTGGGTCCACAGGGCCGTCCTATGCCGATGCGTGACGCCGAGGTGCAGGGCATCCTGGGCCGCGTCGAAGAGGGCGAGACCACAACGCCAAAGCTGCTGATCAGCTTCGAGGTTGGCGAGAAGGTCAAGGTCAACGAAGGTCCATTCGAAGACTTCGACGGTATGGTCGAGGAAGTGGACGAAGAGAACCAGCGCCTGAAAGTGACCGTGTCTATCTTTGGCCGGGAAACCCCGGTCGAGCTGGAATACACGCAGGTGACCAAGCAGATGTAAGCGCTGCGCACCGTGACAGATTGAGACGCCGTCCCAAAGGGGCGGCGTTTTCTTTTGGTAACAGGGGCTTGCGCGGCGAGTGTAGCTTGTCACCAGCTTTGGTGCGGTTACAGTGGGCACTGGACCTCACCAGCCCGTTACATTGGCGGGCGTAGACACGACGCTGATTGTTTATGGATCTTCCTACCGCCCTCTCTGACGCACTCCGCCCCTATTTGGCGGGGTTTTTTACCTTTGTGGCGGTTTTTTACACATCCCGAATTGCTTTTCTAAAATCGCGCGAAGGGGCGGAGTTTGTGTTGCCGGGCGCCCGGTTTTGTGCGTCCTGGTGGAACCACATGGTGTTTCGCTTCTTTCGTGTCACGATTTGGGGTGTTTGTCTGGCGCGCGCGATTGATCCGGGGCTGGATGCCTACCTTGGCCTTTGGCCGGCGTGGCAGCGCCCGGTCGTGGTTCTGACAGGGGCGGGGTTATTGACCTTTGGGTTTGCGCTGGCTTTGGTCAGCCATTTTGCCTTGGGGCGGCATTGGCGGTCTGGCTTTGACGGCGGTGTGCCTGAGACGCTTCTGGAGGCCGGGCCGTATCGGTTTTCGCGCAATCCCGCTTTTCTGGGTGTGATGCTTGCGCAGGTTGGGTTTTGGTTGGCGCTGCCGAGTTGCTTTTCCACCGTCTGCCTGATTGTGGGGCTGATCGCTGTGTACCATCAGATGCTGTTGGAAGAGCGACACATGGCGGCAAGGTTTGGCGCGCGCTATGTTGATTATTCACAGCGTGTACGGCGCTGGGTGTAGCGCTTGAGGTGGTTTTGGGAGGCTGCGCCACAGTCAGTGCTGCGTGCGGACACGTGCCGCCAGATCGCCGACCATGTCCTTGATTACCTCAGCATCCTTTTCCCGCAACGCGTAGAAGCACAACCCCGCGAGATCTGCGCTTAGTTGCCGGGCCAGCTTTGCTGCATCGCTGTGTGTCGGCAATTCACCGGCATCGATGGCTTGCTGGAAAACATCGGCAAAGATGGCGTCGTTCTGCATAAGCAGCTCTGACAGTTTGTCTTCAATCGCCTGATTTCCCTGGCTGGTCTCCAGCGTGGCTTTCACCAGATAGCAGACCGGCAGCGGGGCGTTGGCATCCGACAGCGGGTGCGCGCGCAGGATGAACTGGGCCAGCCCTTCCAAAGGAGACCCAGCTTGCGCCTGAAGCTCAGCGCGCAGGTGATTCAAGCGGGTGGCGTAGCGTTCCAGGCTGAGACAGTAGAGCTTCGCCTTGCTGCCAAAGGCGGCGTAGAGCGAGCCAGGGTGCATGCCAGTGGCACGCTCCAGGTCCTTGAGCGACGTGGAGGCGTAGCCCTTGGTCCAGAACAATTCCAGCGCCTGATCGAGTGCTGCTTCTTTATCGTGGCTCACATTCATAGCGCTCTATGTAACGACGGCGTGGGGTAAAGCCAAGGTCACATTTGAGTGATCGCTCAAAACCCATCTTGAGTGATTGCTCAAGCTGCCCATATGACAGTCACGTTGATGATTTTACAAAGGACACGACGATGACCAATTTTCCCCGCCATACCGCTGAGACCGCACCGGAAGCTGCCAAAGAGCGTTTGATTGCCTCAGAGAAAGCCTATGGTTTCCTGCCGGGTCTCTATCAGGTGATGGCCGATGCGCCGCAGTTGCTGGAGACCTACCAGCGGACCCATGAGGCATTTGTCAGCACCAGCTTTGACAACACCGAGCTGACGGTGGTGTGGCAGTCGATCAACGAGGAGCATGAGTGCCACTACTGTGTGCCGGCCCATACCGGCATCGCGCATTCGATGGGAATCGCTCAGGATGTGATCGACGCGCTGCGGGACGAGACCCCCTTGGCTGATCCAAAGCTGGAAGCGCTGCGGACCTTTACGCTGGCGCTGACGCGTGGGCGCGGCAACGTGACGCCAGCGGAGTTTGAGGCGTTTTATGCGGCAGGCTACGGCTCGCAGCAGGTGTTGGAGATCATTCTGGGTCTGTCTCAGAAAGTGCTGAGCAACTACACCAACCACGTGGCCCAAACCGCTGTGGATCCGGCGTTCCAGCAGTTTGCCTGGAGCCGGACGGATAAGGCGGCCTAAGCGGTCCTAATCAAAGGAGGCCCTCGCAGGTGATTGCGGGGGCTTTTGTGTGTGCATCACCGCTTGCATCTTATGGTTGATTTGGGGATGGTTTCCGGGGAGCAAAAAAGGAGGCGCGCAGATGATCATTCGAGAGGCCAGAGCAGAGGACGCCGCCGAAGTGAGCGCGTTCCTCCAAGCATTGGTGGCGCTGGGGAAGCGGCGCTTGCCAGCGGACGAGGAGTTTGTGCGCGATGTCTACATTGGTCATGCGGACAACATCGCCTGTTCGGTGGCGGAAGATGCGGACGGCAGCCTGCTGGGCATCCAGATGTTGCTGCGGGCCGCGGAAGGCAATCCCTACGGCGTTGTGCCAGGGTGGGGCATTATCGGTACGCATGTGAACCCCAAAGCCGCGCGGCGCGGGGTGGGGCGCAAGTTGTTTGCCACCACGCGGGCTGCGGCCGAGACGGCGGGGCTACAGAAGATCGAGGCCACCATTGGCGCACAAAGCCCGGACGCGCTGGCCTATTATGACTCAATGGGGTTTGAAACCTTTGCGCGGGATGACGAAAAGGTGCGGAAGTGTTTTGAGGTGGAATAACTTCCTCCCCCTTGCCAAGCCATCAAAACAAGCCTAAACGCCCCTCTATCGTCTTCGGGCGAGATTCTCTCGTGGGAGATCTTAGGCATCGCGATGTCGGATCGGACCACGCAACATAACCCGGGCGGAACGCGTTTCGCTCACGTTGAAAGGAAAACCAAATGGCTAAGAAGCTTGCTGGTACAATGAAGCTGCAGGTTCCTGCAGGTCAAGCCAACCCTTCCCCACCCGTCGGTCCGGCGCTGGGTCAGCGCGGCATCAACATCATGGAATTCTGTAAGGCGTTCAACGCCAAGACACAGGACATGGAGCCAGGTGCGCCTTGCCCAACCGTGATCACCTACTATCAGGACAAGTCCTTCACCATGGACATCAAGACGCCACCTGCGTCTTACTACCTGAAGAAGGCTGCCAAGCTGAAATCCGGTGCAAACCTGCCAGGCCGTGAGGTTGTAGGTTCCGTGACTGCCGCTCAGGTGAAAGAAATCGCCGAAGCGAAAATGAAAGACCTGAACGCAAACGACATCGATGCTGCTATGCAGATCATCCTTGGCTCCGCGCGTTCCATGGGCATCGAGGTGAAGTAATGGCTAAGCTTGGTAAACGTACTGCCGCAGCGCGCGAAGCGTTCGCTGGCAAATCCAACCTGACCGTTGAAGAAGCTGTTGCTCTGGTCAAAGGCAACGCCAAAGCGAAGTTCGACGAGACCGTTGAAATCGCCGTTCAGCTGGGTGTTGACCCACGTCACGCAGACCAGATGGTCCGCGGCGTTGTTGGTCTGCCAAACGGCACCGGCAAAGACGTGCGTGTTGCTGTATTTGCTCGCGGTCCAAAAGCCGAAGAAGCACAGGCAGCTGGCGCGGACATCGTTGGCGCAGAAGATCTGATGGAAACCGTTCAGGGCGGCACCATCGACTTTGATCGCTGCATCGCGACTCCTGACATGATGCCGGTTGTTGGTCGTCTGGGTAAAGTTCTTGGCCCACGCAACCTGATGCCAAACCCAAAAGTTGGCACCGTGACCATGGATGTGGCTGACGCTGTGAAAAACGCCAAAGGCGGCGAAGTGCAGTTTAAAGTCGAGAAAGCCGGCGTTGTGCACGCTGGTGTTGGCAAAGCCTCCTTCGACGAAGGCAAGCTGGTTGAGAACGTAAAAGCGTTTATGGACGCGGTTCTGAAAGCCAAGCCTGCTGGCGCGAAAGGTGCCTACGTGAAGAAGATCGCTCTGAGCTCCACCATGGGCCCAGGTGTGACTATCTCCGTGGACAACGCCACCGCACAGTAAGATCACCCGATCTTCAGAGATTTAAGGGCGTCCCTTTGGGGCGCCCTTTTTTATTGCGGTGCAGACTAACGCAAGGCGCGGCGGCGACAGAGCGGTTCTGAGCGAATGGCTTTGCGCTGCACAAATTTCAGGTGGCCGAGAACAGGCCGAAACGCCATGTGTTTGTCTGAGCGATCCATGAAATCTAGAATGCGATAGATGTTGATTGGATGTTTCTGGATCAGCGTCAGGATGCGGTCCTGTGCCTCCTCCCGGGAATAGGTGTCGATTATCTGACAGGCAGCTTGTGTCGGTGTCAGGATGTAAAAATCCTGAGGCCGTCGTGGGGTGTAGCGGATGGCGTCAAATGGGGACTCTCCAAGCGCGCGGAACTTGGGGATGATCATCCGCAGGTCGTGATGTGCGTTTTCAATGACATGCCCAGATACCTGACGGAAGCCAAATGCAGATAACTTCAGTGAAATGTGATTGCGCATTGGGCCGGCCATTATGTCTGCATCAGAACGATCAAATCGCAGATCATCAAAGACCGAGAGTATCTGGCGCTCGATGTCGACCACAGCCAGATAGGGATCTTGGTCGATGGTCTCGAGCATGTCATGAAGGTCAAATTGAGCGGACTGTACCGGTTTCGTGCCATCAGCTGGTTCGTTTGGATTTCGCGCCTTTGAGAGGCGGGTTAGCTTCCAGAGCATTACAGAGCGCCTTTTGCAAATGCAGGTATCGTTTCTGATACGTGGCAGCCGTGGTTGTTGGCTCATTCATGGTTCTTTTGCATCCGCGGGAGCAGCGGCGGCGTAGTTGACAGGAGGCGTGGCAACTAGAAGAGGGCGGACATGACATTACACGAGAAGAGGCAGGATCTGGATGGGGAGAAGCGCAAGGTGTTGTTGCAGCGTCTACTTTCCGAACTCAGTGGCTTAGACCCGAACCTGTATTACCAATCCACCAGCCAAGTCGCGCTGTTGCTGCGAGCCTATATTGATGGGGATGCAAAGTTGGTTCAGGAGGATCGTAAGCTTCTGCAAGGTTTGGCTCCGCGCGATATCGAGGTTTTGCTGAGCTTGCATTGAAGGCAGTGTGCGCGCTCGGTGAAGTGTTTGGGCTTAGACCTTTCGGGGTGGTTTGATCGCGAGGCGCATCGGTTCACAGGTTTACGATTCGGGTTTGTAAACTGCCTAAAGAATAATCAGACCTGATGTTTGGCTCAGGTCGCGGGGCACTGAATTAATTCGTTGCATTGAAAAATTTATGCGTGCGTTGGCGTGAAAGCTGACTCACCTTCAGGGTGTGTTTTGGCGCAAAATCCGTGGGTTATCGGCATTCTTCGGCCTTTATTAAGTCCTTTGGCGCAGTCGTGAGAGCACGTTAGGACAGCCAATAGGACCACTAATGCCACGCTTCAATTCAATCCCGCTTTCTAGGAAGCTGCCGATTTTTATTGTCGGTTTCAGCATCCTGCTCGCGGCTGGACTGATCTCAGCCAGCCTTTTTGCGCTTCAGAAATATGCCTTTACGGCCGTTGAGAACCAAATGTTCTCAACCATCGCAGACCGACGATTTGCGGTGCGTCAGATGTTGAAAGGTGTTGAAGCGGATCTGGAGTCTTTGGCGGTGTCTTCGGCCACGGCCAATGCTTTGGTCGACTTTGAAGAGTCGTGGGGGGCGTTGGGCGGGGACGCGCAGTCTGAACTGACGCTGGCCTATATCGATGGCAACCCAAATGAAGTTGGCTCTAAACATCTGTTGGATCGGGCGCAGGGGGATGCGGCCTATCACACGGATCATGCGCTGTACCATCCAGGTCTGCGGACCCTGATCGAAACCAAGGGTTACTATGACGCCTTCCTGATCAATCCGTCCGGGGATATTGTGTATTCGGTCTTCAAGGAGCTGGACTACGCCACCAATCTTGTGTCTGGCGCCTACAAGGACAGTGGTCTGGCTGATGTGTTCAAATCTGCCGTAAAAGGTGCGGACGGAAGCATGCATTTTGATGACATGCGGCCTTATGCACCCAGTTACGGTGCAGCCGCGGCCTTCATTGCGGCGCCGGTCCGCGGCGCAGACAATGCGCTTCTGGGTGTTGTCGCGTTGCAGATCCCGGTCAATATGATGGGTGAAATCACCAACAGCAGCCTTGGGCTGGGTGAGACCACTCAGATCTATATTGTGGGCGACGATGGTCTTGCCCGGACCACGTCGCGCTTTGAAAGCGGGTTTCAAGTGCTCGACGAACTGCCAATGACACACCACATCGAAGAAGCGCTTGCTGGGCACAGCGTGTTTGAAGTGGATGAAGGGGTAAACGGTCAGCAGGTGGTGACCTATGTCAAACCGCTTGAGCTAGACTACGCCAACTGGGCCATCATCGCCGAGCAAGACGTCAGTGAGACCATGGGGCCCGTTTGGGCGCAGGGGAAGATCCTGATTGCTGTTAGTGTTCTCTTGACGGTGGTCCTGTCTTTCCTTGGCTGGATGTTTGCCCGCACCATTACCCGTCCGTTGAGCGAAATCTGCGGTGACATGGAGCAAATCTCCGGGGGCGACTTTGAAACCGATGTGGCCACCGCAGAGCGCGGGGACGAGATCGGGGATCTGGGCAAAACCCTTGTGGCAATGCGCGGCGACCTGAAGAAAGCCAAAGACGCCGAACAGCAGCGGGCTATCGCGGCCCAGGAACAAGAGGTTGTTGTCGAGAAGCTGAGCGCCGGCTTGGGGCAGTTGTCTCAGGGCGACTTTGCACAAACCATCGACGAGCCGTTTGGCGCAGACCACGATGCGTTGCGTCTGGACTTCAACAAGACTGTGCATCAACTCAACACCACCGTGTCACAAGTGGTGGAGTCGGCGGACAGCATCAAGAGCGGTGCCGCTGAGATCAGCCAGTCGTCGCTGGATCTGTCGCAGCGGACAGAGAACCAGGCAGCAACGCTGGAAGAAACTGCGGCGGCGTTGAAGGAGATGACCAACAACGTGCAGTCGGCCGCCGAGGGCACCCGCAATGTGGAGAACGTTGTAGCTGAGGCCCGCTCCGAGGCGGAAGTCAGCGGCGAGGTTGTGCGCGATGCGGTGAAAGCGATGACCGAGATCGAAGAGGGCTCGCGTCATATCTCCCAGATCATTGGTGTAATCGACGATATCGCCTTCCAGACCAACCTCTTGGCGCTGAACGCGGGTGTGGAAGCCGCGCGTGCCGGTGACGCGGGTCGTGGCTTTGCGGTGGTGGCCTCCGAGGTGCGTGCCCTGGCGCTGAAGTCTTCGGATGCGGCCAGCGAGATCAAGGCTCTGATCAGCGACAGCGCGCAGCAGGTCGAAAGTGGCGTGGATTTGGTTGGCAAAGCGGGTGACGCTTTGACCAACATCACCGAACGGGTCAACAACATCTCCACGCTGATGTCTGAAATTGCCCGCAGCGCGACGGATCAGTCTGCAGGCTTGGCAGAAATCAACGCCAGTGTTGTGCAGTTGGATCAGGTGACCCAAGCCAACGCTGCGATGGTAGAAGAGTCCACTGCGGCAGGGCAGATGCTTGCCAAGGATGCGTCTGAACTGATGGCGATGGTCTCAAGCTTCAAGACCGATGCGTCGGCGGTTGCCGAGGCGCCCGTGGCGGCGCCTGCACCGGTTGCCCCACCGGTACCGGCACCAGCGCCGGCACCAAAGGCTGAGGTTGATGCGCCAGCACCGGCACCAAAGAAGAAAGCGGCCCCGATGGCTGTCGACGGAAATGCAGCGGTGGATATGGAGCTGTGGCAGGACTTCTAATGCCCTGGCTTCGGGCGCAGGCTTGTTGGCATGCGGGCGATGCGCCGAAACCCCTGCACCAGGTGCCGCCGGTCGGGTTTTCCGCCGGCGGCATTCTATTTTGACCGTGGAATGCAGAAATGCGCGAAAAACTGACGCAACGACAGCAATGTGATCAAAAACCAATTGCCAGCCGCGTGCTTTCGTCTATCCACGGCGCAACGAACAAATCATTGGCAGGCACATGGTAATCCACTCCGTTCCGCAACCTGATCAGCCTGTCGAGCGTTCCGCGCGCGAATGGGTTAAAGTCCTCGCACAGTACCGCGAGCCCAACGAGGCGCGCAGCGTCTTGGAACTGTTGGTTACTGTGGTGCCCTTTGTGGCACTTTGGGCTCTGGCGTGGTGGAGCATGTCGGTCAGCCTGTGGCTGACCCTGGGCATTTCTGTGTTGAACGCGCTGTTTCTGGTGCGCCTGTTCACCATCCAGCATGACTGTGGTCATGGCGCCTTTTTCAAAAGTCGTGAGGTGAGTGACTGGCTCGGCCGCGTACTGGGTGTGGTCACCCTGACCCCCTATGACGTCTGGCGGCGCACCCATTCGATCCACCACAGCGCGGCGGGCAATCTCGACAAGCGTGGCATTGGTGATGTTTACACCATGACCGTGGCCGAATATCGGTCGGCCCATCCTTTGCGTCGATTGCAGTACCGCATGGTGCGCCATCCGCTGACCATGTTTGGTCTGGGGCCGTTTTATCTGTTTTTTGTCCAGAACCGGGTGCCGTTGGGGTTGATGGACAGCCGCAAATACTGGCTCAGCGCCATGGCAACCAATCTGGTGCTGATCGCAGTGCTTGCGGGCATCTATTATTTTGGCGGTCTTGCGCCGCTGCTGCTTATCTTCCTGCCAACCACCTTGATCGCCGCGACGGCAGGTGTCTGGCTGTTTTACGTGCAGCACCAGTTTGAGAACACACAGTACGACCAGCACGAAGCGTGGGACCTGCATGAGGCCGCTTTGAAAGGCAGCTCTTACTACCGTTTGCCCGCCGTGCTGCAATGGTTCAGCGCCAACATAGGCATCCACCATGTGCACCACCTCTACAGCCGCATCCCGTTCTACCGCTTGCCGGAAGTGCTCAAGGACTATGGAGAGTTGGCCGAGAACAACCAGATGAGTGTGCGGGAAAGCCTGGCCTGTGCGCGTCTGCATCTTTGGGATGAAAAGACGCGACGATTGCTGTCGTTCCGGGAAGCGAAAGCAATCTACGGATAAGAACAACGCCACCAACTTGGTGGCGTTATTTGTTTGGTAGAGTGTTGGCGTGCCGAAGGCGTTGCCTAGGTTTCTACGGTGACGCTGAAGCCAAATTCCACCGCCTCACCGGCGGGCAGTGACAGGCTGTTGGGGCGTTGAGAAATCTGTGGCCCATCCCCAACCAGAGACGCGGTGCCGTGCCATGGCTCGACACATAGGAATGGCGCGTCGACCGGTTTCCACAGCGCGAGATCAGGCAGGTTGTGGAAGGTGAAAGCCAACCCCGGGCCGTTCTCTGGGCCGTAGCGCAGTGCCTCGGTGCCATTTGGGAACACCAACGCGCCGTCTTTGAACAGGCCTTCCTCAATCTCCAGCACACCATTGGTAAACGGGCCTTCCACCCGCGTCGGCTCCAGCAGCCCGTCTGGGTGCAGCGGCTGCCGGGCGGGATTGTTGGCTGTCTCCAACTGGACGACATGCCGTTGGGTCTCCGCACCGGGCAGGGGCCAGTTGAAGGCCGGGTGGAAGCCAAAGCCAAAGGGCATTGCGGTGTCGGAGTGGTTCTCCACCCGAGCGGTCACGGTCAGGGTTGCGTCCGCCAAGGCGTGGGTGAGGTGCAGCGCGAAATCGAAAGGGTACAGCGCCCGCGTTTCAGGGGCCGCGCGCAAGACGTGGCGGCACTGCGTTGGGCTGTGCTCTTCCAACGTAAAGGTGCGTCGCCGCGCGAAGCCATGTTGCGCCATGTCGGCCCTGTGTGCGCCCACGGCAATCCTGTCGTCTACAGCGCGCCCCACGATGGGGAAGAGCACAGGCGCGCGGCCGGACCAAAAGGCCGGATCACCGTGCCACAGCAGATCCACACCGGCGTGCGTGCGCAGATATTGCATTTCGGCACCAAGCTCCGCGACAGACAGGCTGAGGTGATCGTCGGAAAGAGTACAGTCAGATGTCATGTCAAAGCCTTTGTAACGCCTGCCCCGGAGGAATTCGGCCACACTCTAGCGTCCGGTGTGGGGAAGGGAACCGCCATCTTTGCTGGCTGCAGATTTCTGTGCTTGCAAAGTGGCTGTGTGGGCGGTAAACGGCCCCTGCCCATTCCGAAACGGAGTCGCTTGTCGATTCTATCTTGGGGTGGCCTGTCCAAGACGAAGGGTTCGGATTTCGATCTGAATAATTCCTTTCTGAGATGGGGTAAGAGACAAGAATTCTTAGAAGGCCCCATGGGGCCGTCTGGCGATCTTGGTTCCCAACCCAAAGTATGGACCTAAACGCGTGCCGCATCTGTGGTGCGCAAAACTGAGCCGGGGCGTAAGTCCCATATTTGGAGTAAAACTGTGGATAGAGCACAAAAAGAGAAGTTGGTCGAAGAGCTCGGCCAGATCTTTGAAAGCTCTGGCGTTGTAGTGGTTGCCCACTACGCGGGTCTCACGGTTGCTGACATGCAGGACCTTCGCGCACGTGCCCGTGCAGCGGGTGGTGCTGTTCGTGTCGCCAAGAACAGGCTCGCCAAGATCGCCCTGGACGGCAAACCATGCGAAAGCATCGGTGGCCTTCTGTCGGGTATGACCGTTCTGACCTATTCCGAGGACCCTGTGGCAGCTGCCAAAGTGGCCGAGGACTTCGCCAAAGATCACAAGAAATTTGAGATCCTTGGTGGTGCAATGGGCGAGAACGCTCTGGACCGTGCTGGTGTTACAGCAGTGTCGAAAATGCCTTCGCGCGACGAGCTTATCGCTCAGATCGCAAGCATGCTCGGCGCACCTGCTTCCAACATCGCCGGTGCCATTGGCGCACCTGCTTCGAACATCGCATCCATCCTGTCTACCATCGAGGAAAAGGCAGAGGCTGCGTAAGCAACTTTTTGAGCCGCGTAGGGTGAATGCCCAACGTTGGAACACATACCTAAGAACGGAAAGAGTCTAAAATGGCTGATCTGAAAGCACTCGCAGAAAGCATCGTGGGTCTGACCCTGCTGGAAGCACAAGAACTGAAAACCATCCTCAAAGACGAGTATGGCATCGAGCCAGCCGCTGGCGGCGCAGTTGTAATGGCAGCAGGCGGCGACGCCGGCGGTGCAGCTGAAGAAGAAAAGACTGAATTTGACGTAATCCTGAAAGCTGCAGGCGCGTCCAAAATCAACGTCATCAAAGAAGTCCGCGGCATCACCGGTCTGGGCCTGAAAGAAGCTAAAGAGCTGGTTGAAGCCGGCGGCAAAGCTGTCAAAGAAGGCGTTTCCAAGGACGAAGCGGAAGAGATCAAAGGCAAGCTGGAAGCAGCTGGCGCTGAGGTCGAAGTTAAGTAATTCGGTTTTTCACCGAGTTATTGCAGGCGTCCCTTCGGGGGCGCCTGTTTTTGTTTGGGGAGGGCGTTTTCTGTGTGGTGGGATATTGTCTTTTTCGGCCTAAAGTTGGCTTTTTCTTGCTTTCGTGACTGGCCGCTATCCACAACTAATCAACGATACAGGCCCTGAACGCATCTGATAGGCCTCCTTCTGGACCACTCGGACACTCGAACGCGCAGACTTGAAGTTTCTTGAAATCCGTACTTTGGCTCGCGAGTTCTGATCTTGCTGATCTGCTTAGAAGACCAAAAATTGTTTCGCTATCCGTAGGGTTCTTTGCGTTCAAAAGAGTGTATAACTCCACCGTGATCGCAAGATGTTTTTGTAGGTCCGAAACGTCAGTTCGATTTAGTTCCTCAAGCATCAAAAAAAGAGTTGCCCAATTCGAAGGTCTTCACCCTGAGAAGCGTCAAGAAAAAGCGATCCTGTTGTCAACAATGAACCATATTCCTGCAGCCACCAGTTGGTTTGCTGTTCCATATTTTCGAAGGTGTTGCACGATCCAGGTAAGTTGCTCTGGCTTAAGGTCTGGGAAGGAAGTACCAGGAAAAGAGACGCAATGGCACAGCGTGTTACCGCCAGTGCCTTCGGTGGGGTATTCCTCAATTTTGAAACCTCTTGTCCATTTTTCGGCTTCGCCCAGGTAGCCACAGGAGGGTGTCTACTCGCTACAATCTCTTCCTTCCTGAAAGTGATAGTAGATGTTGGCTGCTCAGTACACACTTTGTGCGGTTGCCTTTTACGGTGTGCGGGGGAGGGACGGTTTGTAGCGCTCGCAAATGAGTATTGGCACCACTTTCTAGGACTATCATTACTTACAAAGCGGCAGCTCCAGTGGTGGCTGTTTCGGCAGTGAGGCGCGCCATTCGTTGATGATGGGCTGCAGGGTTTTCTTGGGCCAGAACTTCGGTATGCCGATGGTTTTGAGGCAAGCGGCATGCCAGTAGAGGCCGGATTGTTGCGGGGATGTCCCGCGTTGGATCGCTTTGGCCACGGCGTTGATGTCTTTTGAGGACGGGTAGATGTAGAGTGTTGTTGGCTTGCCATCGGCGATCTTCAGAATTTGGTCCGTGGCGGGTTTGGACCAGGTGGTGCAGCCGTTGCTGCGCCCTGAGGTGTAGTCTACCAGTTTGCCAAAGGGCACAAAGCCGTCCGCGTCGGCGTGGGTGCTTTGGGGCCGTTCCATCCGGCATTGCCAGCGCAGGAACATGGCGCGGTGCCCGCCGATGGCGCGCTCGCGGGCGTTGCTGGTTTCGCCTTCGCCGTCAAACAACAGGAAGGTGCGGAGGAACGGTTTGGTGCCCGCGCTGCCTTGGTAATAGCCCTTGAAGGATGTGCGGGATTCGGCGGTGACATAGGCGCCACCGGCGGTGAGCTTGGAGCCCTCGGCGTTGCTGAAATTGCGGGCGCATTGGCGGCCATTGGCAAAGTTGGCTTTGGCCAGTTTGCGGCCGTTTCCGTAGCCTGAGGAAACCGCCTTAAACGTCTTTGCGTTCTCGCAGATCACATAGAAGCGGGGTAGAGCGCTGCCGTCATCGGCTGTGCTGGGACGGGTGGCGTCCATTGCGAAGTAACAGGGGTTCTTGACCGTGCCGCTGCGGCGCTTCTCGAGATAAAGCGCGCGGGCGCGGTCGAGCACGATGGGCGCAATTTGGCCTGTTCCTGTGCCGACGTGTTTTTGCAGCCATTTGGGAATGCCTTGGGACGCCTTGGACGCCCAAGTTGGCGCTGCGAGGCCCGAGCAGATCAGGGCGGCGAGGCCCATGGCGCGGAGGGAAAAGGTCAAAAACAAAAGGCAGGCTCCCACATATGACGGACAACACGAACTGGGGTCAGCCTGCCCGAAAAAGGGGGTGCGGGTCTAGGGGGGGGGATAGAGGTTTGGCGGTGGGGCGTCCCTGCAAGGACGCCCGCTGTGTTTTAGGCGATGATCGGCGCTTGTGTGTTGGTGTCTTCCACCCGAATGCGGGCCAGCTTCTTGAAGCTCTCGGCGTGCTCTTGGCGTTCCTGCATTGGCAGCACATCATCAAGCCGGGCGAAGTCACCTGCGCAGCGGTCTTCGGCCATTTGCATGATCGCGTCCGGTCCGCCGTTGCCGCGGTTGGCCAGGGTCACAGCGTTGGCCATGGGCCGCACCTGATCCTCATAGGTCTTGGCGGCGGCATGTCCGGTGCGTTGCGCCTTGATGGCTGCGCCAAGCAGGCGGGCGTCGATGATCGCCTGGCTCGCGCCGCTGGAGCCCACGGGGTAGGTGGCATGGGCTGCGTCGCCAATCAGCGTGACCGCGCCGTCGGTCCAGCTGTCCACCGGTTCGCGGTCCACCATTGGGTATTCAAACACCTCGTTGGCGTTGGCGATCAGTCCGGGAATGTCGATCCAGCCAAAGTTCCACGTGGCGAAGTCCTCGGCAAAGCGGGAGGCGTCCACTTTGCGGTTCCAGTCGCTCTTCTCGATATGGTCGTTGGGGTCCACCTTGGCCTCGGCAATCCAGTTGATCAGCGTCGCGCCGGTTTCGGGATCAGGGGCGGAAATCGGGTAGGTCACAAACCGCTGGGTGTCGTGGCCTGCGAGGATCATCGACGTGCCGCTCAGGAAAGCTGGCGCGGTGGTGGTGCCGCGCCACATTATGGCACCACCCCAGACAGGCGCGCCTTCGTCCGGATACATCTGCGCGCGGATGGCAGAGTGCACCCCGTCTGCCGCGACCAGCATTTTGCCCGCCATGGATTTGATGGTTTCGCCTTCCTGATAGATGACCGCCACACCTTTGTCGGTGTTCGTGTATTGGGTCACGCGGCAGCCAAAGGTGATGCAATCATCGCCACAGCGGTCCAGCAGGGCTTTCAACAGGCCCATCTGCAACTCGCCGCGGTGGACTGAATATTGTGGCCAGTTGTATCCCGCATGGCGCCCGCGTGGTTCGGTCCAGATCTCCACGCCGGTCTTGGTGTAAAACCCGTAATCGCGGGTCTTCACGCCGACCTGGTCCAGCATGTCCTCCAGGCCTAAGGCAAACAGCTCCCGCACACAGGGCGGCTGAAGGTTGATGCCCACGCCCAGAGGCTTTGGGTCTGTTACGCTTTCAAGGATGTGAAAAGGAACGCCAATCTCATGCAGGGTGAGGCCCATGGTCAGTCCGGCGATACCACCGCCAGCAATAATTACGGTCATAGTAAGAGTCAGTCTCTTGTTGTTCGTTGTTTTGTCCTGGAGTATTGTGAAAATTCCTCGGCGGTGCAAATGCAACTGCGCCCGACCAAGGCGATGGTCCCAGAATGGGGCCCTGGCTGATTTGGCGAATGTCAAGCCCCAAGGGGTTGCAAAGGCACGCTTGATTCAATATTCGGTAATCTCTTGCGGTTTCGAGCGATTCGGGGCCGCTTTTGTCCTTTGCGGATTTATTGGATAAGGCGGCGCTGATCTGGGGCACTCTCCCCACACTTTCAAAAGACGACACAAACAAGACAAAGCCTTGAAATACAGGTGAAAACCCCGGCTTGGTAAGCCTCTTGGGTTCTGCGATGCACGCAGCAAGAGGTTTTCCAAGGCAGGATTTTGATCGAGTGACCCCGGTGGGACGGGGGCGAGAATGGATCTGATCCACGCCGTCACTGACGCGACGTGCCGGGGCCCGACGGTATGTTGTTGATGATGAATCGAAAGGTGACATTGACCATGGCTCAAAGCTTCCTTGGCCAGAAACGTCTACGTAAATACTACGGTAAAATCCGTGAAGTTCTGGAGATGCCGAACCTGATTGAGGTTCAGAAATCTTCTTATGATCTGTTCCTGAAATCCGGTGATCAGCTGCAGCCGACAGACGGCGAAGGCATCAAAGGTGTGTTCCAGTCGGTATTCCCGATCAAGGACTTCAACGAAACTTCCGTTCTGGAATTCGTCAACTACGAGCTGGAAAAGCCGAAGTATGACGTTGAGGAATGTCAGCAGCGTGACATGACCTACAGCGCACCGCTGAAGGTGACCCTGCGTCTGATCGTGTTTGATGTGGACGAAGACACCGGCGCCAAGTCGGTTAAGGACATCAAAGAACAAGACGTCTTCATGGGCGACATGCCTCTGATGACCCAGAACGGCACCTTTGTGGTGAACGGCACCGAGCGCGTGATCGTGTCTCAGATGCACCGTTCCCCTGGTGTGTTCTTTGACCACGACAAAGGCAAAACCCACTCTTCGGGCAAACTGCTGTTCGCCTGCCGCATCATCCCATACCGCGGCTCCTGGCTGGACTTCGAGTTTGACGCCAAAGACATCGTGTACGCCCGCATCGACCGTCGTCGTAAGCTGCCTGTGACCACCCTGCTGTATGCGCTGGGCCTGGACCAGGAAGGCATCATGAATGCCTATTACGACACCGTGAACTTCAAGCTGGATAAGAGCAAAGGTTGGGTCACCAAGTTCTTCCCAGAGCGCGTACGCGGCACCCGTCCAACGCAGGATCTGATCGACGCTGCTACCGGCGAAGTCATTGCCGAAGCTGGCAAAAAGGTCACCCCGCGCGCGGTTAAGAAGATCATCGACGAAGGCAAGATTACCGATCTGCTGGTGCCGTTTGAGCACATCGTTGGCAAATTCGTGGCCGAGGACCTCATCAACGAGGAAACCGGTGCGATCTACGTGGAAGCCGGCGACGAGCTGACTCTGGAATACGACAAAGACGGTGACCTGATCGGCGGTACCGTGAAAGACCTGATCGACGCAGGCTTCACCGATATCCCTGTTCTGGACATCGACAACGTCAACGTTGGTCCATACATGCGCAACACCATGGCGGTGGACAAGAACATGAGCCGCGAAACCGCGCTTATGGACATCTACCGTGTGATGCGTCCGGGTGAGCCACCCACCGTTGAAGCGGCGTCTGCACTGTTTGACACCCTGTTCTTTGACAGCGAGCGTTATGACCTCTCCGCGGTGGGCCGCGTGAAGATGAACATGCGTCTGGCTCTGGATGCGGAAGACACCCAGCGGACCCTGCGCAAAGAAGACATCATCTCCTGCATCAAGGCGCTGGTGGAACTGCGTGACGGCAAAGGCGACGTGGACGACATCGACCACCTCGGCAACCGTCGTGTGCGCTCCGTTGGTGAACTGATGGAGAACCAGTACCGCGTGGGTCTGCTGCGTATGGAACGTGCGATCAAAGAGCGTATGAGCTCTGTAGAGATCGACACGGTCATGCCGCAGGATTTGATCAACGCGAAGCCAGCCGCAGCGGCGGTGCGTGAATTCTTCGGCTCCTCGCAGCTGTCGCAGTTCATGGACCAAACCAACCCGCTGTCTGAAGTGACGCACAAGCGTCGTCTCTCCGCGTTGGGCCCAGGCGGTCTGACCCGTGAGCGTGCAGGCTTTGAGGTGCGCGACGTGCACGCGACCCACTACGGTCGTATGTGTCCGATTGAAACGCCGGAAGGTCCAAACATTGGTCTGATCAACTCGCTGGCGACTTTTGCCCGCGTGAACAAATACGGCTTCATCGAAACACCTTATCGTAAGGTTGAGAACGGCGTGGTCACCGATGAGGTGAACTACATGTCCGCAACCGAAGAGCAGCGTCACACCGTGGCGCAGGCCAACGCGTCTCTGGACGAAAACGGCAAGTTCACCAATGAGTTCGTGAACACCCGTCAGTCCGGCGAATACACGCTGGCCGCCTCTGAAAACGTGGACCTGATCGACGTGAGCCCGAAACAGCTGGTGTCTGTTGCGGCCTCTCTGATCCCATTCCTTGAAAACGACGATGCGAACCGCGCTCTGATGGGCTCGAACATGCAACGTCAGGCGGTGCCACTGCTGCGTGCGGAAGCACCACTGGTGGGTACTGGTATCGAGGAAAAAGTGGCGATCGACTCCGGCGCGGCCATTCAGGCGAAGCGCGCAGGTATCATCGACCAGGTGGATGCACAGCGTATCGTGATCCGCGCCACCTCCGATCTGGAGCTGGGCGACGCGGGTGTAGACATCTACCGTCTGCGCAAGTTCCAGCGTTCCAACCAGAACACCTGCATCAACCAGCGTCCGCTGGTGAAGGTGGGTGACACGGTTGCCAAGGGCGAAGTGATTGCTGACGGTCCATCCACCGATATCGGTGAACTGGCTCTGGGTAAAAACGTGGTTGTCGCGTTTATGCCTTGGAACGGTTACAACTACGAAGACTCCATTCTGATCTCCGAGCGCATCGCGCGTGACGACGTATTTACTTCGGTGCACATCGAAGAATTCGAAGTTGCCGCACGTGACACCAAGCTGGGTCCAGAAGAAATCACCCGCGACATTCCAAACGTCGGTGAAGAAGCGCTGCGCAACCTCGACGAGGCCGGTATCGTGTACATCGGTGCGGACGTGGAGCCAGGCGACATTCTGGTGGGTAAGATCACACCAAAGGGCGAAAGCCCAATGACGCCGGAAGAAAAGCTTCTGCGCGCCATCTTTGGTGAGAAAGCCTCCGACGTGCGCGACACCTCGCTGCGCGTGAAGCCAGGTGACTTCGGTACGGTTGTGGAAGTACGCGTCTTTAACCGCCACGGTGTGGAAAAAGACGAACGTGCGTTGCAGATCGAGCGCGAAGAGATCGAACGTCTGGCACGTGACCGTGACGACGAACTGGCGATCCTGGACCGCAACATCTACGCCCGTCTGAAAGACATGATCCTCGGCAAAGTGGCTGTAAAAGGTCCAAAAGGCGTGAAAGCAAACTCGGAAATCTCCGAGGAACTGCTGAACTCCCTGAGCCGTGGTCAGTGGTGGCAGCTGGCTCTGGAAGATGAGAAAGACGCCCAGATCGTTGAGGCTCTGAACGAGCAGTACGAGATCCAGAAACGTGCGCTTGAGCACCGCTTTGAGGACAAGGTCGAGAAAGTCCGTCGTGGCGACGACCTGCCCCCTGGTGTGATGAAGATGGTCAAAGTCTTCATCGCCGTGAAGCGTAAGCTTCAGCCGGGCGATAAGATGGCCGGTCGTCACGGGAACAAAGGTGTTATTTCCAAGGTTGTGCCTATGGAAGACATGCCGTTCCTCGCAGACGGTACGCCGGTTGACTTCTGTCTGAACCCACTGGGGGTGCCTTCGCGTATGAACGTTGGTCAGATCCTGGAAACCCACATGGGTTGGGCCGCACGCGGTCTGGGTGTGAACGTGGACGAAGCGTTGCAGGAATACCGTCGCTCCGGCGATCTGACCCCTGTGCGTGAAGCGATGCGTTTGGCTTATGGCGACGATGTCTACGAAGAAGGCATCACCGGCATGAACGAAGGTCAACTTCTGGAAGCCGCAGGCAACGTCACTAACGGTGTGCCAATCGCGACCCCAGTGTTTGACGGCGCGAAAGAAAGCGACGTGAACAATGCGCTGGTGCGGGCTGGCTTCTCTGAATCTGGTCAGTCGCAGCTGTTTGATGGCCGCACAGGTGAGCAGTTTGCCCGCCCTGTGACCGTGGGCATCAAGTACCTGCTGAAACTGCACCACCTGGTGGATGACAAAATCCACGCGCGTTCCACTGGTCCGTACTCCCTGGTCACACAGCAGCCGCTGGGTGGTAAGGCACAGTTCGGTGGTCAGCGCTTTGGTGAGATGGAAGTCTGGGCTCTGGAAGCTTACGGCGCCGCCTACACCCTGCAGGAAATGCTGACTGTGAAGTCGGATGACGTGGCAGGCCGGACCAAGGTCTATGAAAGCATCGTCAAGGGCGAGGACAACTTTGAAGCGGGCGTCCCAGAATCGTTCAACGTTCTGGTGAAAGAAGTCCGTGGCCTCGGCCTGAATATGGAACTCCTGGATACGGAGGAAGGTGAGTGAGGGCGTTAGCCCTCATCCCATCCACTCTCCTCCCAACCAAATTTGAGGTATCAAAATGAACCAGGAACTGACGAACAACCCGTTTAACCCGCTCGCGCCACAAAAGGCGTTTGACGAGATCAAAGTCTCGCTGGCCTCGCCGGAGCGGATCCTGTCGTGGTCCTACGGTGAGATCAAAAAGCCGGAAACCATCAACTACCGTACGTTCAAACCAGAGCGTGACGGTCTGTTCTGTGCGCGTATCTTTGGCCCAATCAAAGACTACGAATGTCTCTGCGGCAAATATAAGCGCATGAAGTATCGCGGCGTTGTCTGCGAAAAATGTGGTGTTGAAGTTACCCTTCAGAAAGTGCGCCGTGAGCGCATGGGCCACATCGAGCTGGCCGCGCCAGTGGCACACATCTGGTTCCTGAAATCGCTGCCATCCCGCATCGGCCTGATGCTGGACATGACTCTGCGTGATCTGGAACGTGTGCTGTACTTTGAAAACTACGTTGTTATCGAGCCGGGTCTGACCGACCTGACCTACGGCCAGATGATGACCGAAGAAGAGTACATGGATGCGCAGGACGCATACGGCATGGACGCCTTCACCGCCAACATCGGTGCTGAAGCGATCCGTGAAATGCTGTCCATGATCGATCTGGAATCTGAAGCCGAGCAGCTGCGCGCCGATCTGGCCGAAGCAACCGGTGAACTGAAGCCAAAGAAGATCATTAAGCGTCTGAAAGTGGTTGAGAGCTTCATTGAGTCTGGCAACCGTCCGGAGTGGATGATCCTGACTGTGATCCCAGTGATCCCACCAGAGCTGCGCCCGCTGGTGCCGCTGGATGGTGGCCGCTTTGCGACGTCCGACCTCAACGACCTCTACCGTCGGGTGATCAACCGGAACAACCGTCTGAAGCGTCTGATCGAACTGCGTGCGCCTGACATTATCGTGCGCAACGAAAAGCGGATGCTGCAGGAATCTGTGGATGCGCTGTTTGACAACGGCCGTCGCGGCCGCGTGATCACCGGCGCCAACAAGCGTCCGCTGAAATCGCTGTCTGACATGCTGAAAGGTAAGCAGGGTCGTTTCCGTCAGAACCTTTTGGGTAAGCGCGTCGACTTCTCTGGCCGTTCGGTGATTGTGACCGGTCCGGAACTGAAACTGCATCAGTGTGGTCTTCCCAAGAAGATGGCGCTCGAGCTGTTCAAGCCGTTCATCTACTCGCGTCTGGAAGCCAAAGGTCTGTCCTCTACTGTGAAGCAGGCCAAGAAACTGGTGGAAAAAGAGCGTCCCGAAGTTTGGGATATCCTCGATGAGGTGATCCGCGAACACCCTGTCATGCTGAACCGTGCGCCTACGCTGCACCGTTTGGGCATTCAGGCGTTTGAGCCGGTTCTGATCGAAGGTAAGGCGATCCAGCTGCACCCGCTTGTCTGTTCTGCGTTTAACGCCGACTTCGACGGCGACCAGATGGCAGTTCACGTTCCTCTGAGCCTTGAGGCCCAGCTGGAAGCGCGTGTTCTGATGATGTCCACCAACAACGTTCTGTCCCCGGCCAACGGTGCACCAATCATCGTTCCGTCGCAGGATATGATCTTGGGCCTGTACTACACTTCCATCATGCGTGAAGGCATGAAAGGTGAAGGCATGGTCTTCTCCTCCATCGAGGAAGTTCAGTACGCGCTGGACGCTGGCGAAGTGCACCTGCACGCCAAGATCCACGCCCGTATCCCACAGATCGACGAGAACGGTCTGGAAGTTGTGGAACGTGTGGAAACCACCCCTGGTCGTGTGCGCCTCGGCGCGCTTCTGCCGCAGAACAACAAGGCGCCATTTGCCTTGGTGAACAAGCTGCTGCGGAAGAAAGACGTTCAGAACGTGATTGACACCGTCTACCGCTACTGTGGTCAGAAAGAGTCCGTGATCTTCTGTGACCAGATCATGACCATGGGCTTCCGCGAAGCGTTCAAGGCCGGCATCTCGTTTGGTAAAGACGACATGGTGATCCCGGACAACAAGTGGACCATCGTCGACGACACCCGCGATCAGGTGAAAGACTTTGAACAGCAATACATGGACGGCCTGATCACTCAGGGCGAAAAGTACAACAAAGTTGTGGATGCCTGGTCCAAGTGTAACGACAAAGTCACCGACGCGATGATGGGCACCATCTCCGCGGCGCAGACTGACGAGAACGGCGCCGAAGCGGAGCCAAACTCGGTCTACATGATGGCCCACTCCGGTGCGCGTGGCTCGGTCACACAGATGAAACAGCTGGGCGGTATGCGCGGCCTGATGGCCAAGCCAAACGGCGACATCATCGAGACCCCGATTATCTCGAACTTTAAAGAGGGTCTGACCGTTCTGGAGTACTTCAACTCCACCCACGGTGCCCGTAAGGGTCTGTCTGATACCGCGCTGAAAACAGCGAACTCCGGTTACCTGACACGTCGTCTGGTTGACGTGGCGCAGGACTGCATCGTGCGTATGCACGACTGTGGCACTGACAATGCCATCAATGCCGAAGCCGCTGTGAACGACGGTGAGGTTGTGGCCTCTCTGGCAGAGCGTATCCTGGGCCGTGTTGCGGCTGAGGATATCATGAAGCCAGGCACGGATGAGGTGCTGGTTGCACATGGTCAGCTGATCGACGAACGCATGGCGGACTCGATTGACGAAGCTGGTGTGGCCAATGCCCGTATCCGCAGCCCGTTGACCTGTGAGGCTGAGGAAGGCGTCTGTGCCATGTGCTACGGTCGTGACCTTGCACGCGGTACGCTGGTGAACACCGGTGAAGCGGTTGGTATCATCGCGGCGCAGTCGATTGGTGAACCTGGTACACAGCTGACGATGCGGACCTTCCACATCGGTGGTGTTGCGCAGGGTGGTCAACAGTCGTTCCTGGAAGCAAGCCAGGAAGGCAAGATTGTCTTTGAAAACGCCAACACTCTGGAGAACGCCAACGGCGAGATCCTGGTGATGGGCCGCAACATGAAGCTGATCATTCAGGGCGAAGACGGCGACGAGCGTGCCAGCCACAAGGTTGGGTACGGTTCCAAGCTGTTTGTCAAAGACGGCCAGGCGGTCAGCTTTGGCGACAAGCTGTTTGAATGGGATCCGTACACCTTGCCAATCCTGGCGGAGAAAGACGGTAAGGCGAAGTTTGTTGATCTGACCGTGGGTATCTCCCTGCGTGACGAGACCGATGACGCAACCGGCATGACACAGAAGATCGTGTCTGACTGGCGTGCGGCACCAAAAGGCAACGAGCTGAAGCCAGAAGTGATCCTGGTGGATGCCGATGGCGAGCCTGTGCGCAACGATGCGGGCAACCCGGTTCACTACCCAATGTCTGTGGACGCGATCCTGTCTGTTGAAGATCAGCAGGACGTGAAAGCTGGTGACGTTATCGCGCGTATCCCGCGTGAAGGTGCAAAAACCAAAGACATTACCGGTGGTCTGCCACGTGTGGCCGAACTGTTCGAAGCGCGTCGTCCAAAAGATCACGCGATCATCGCAGAAATCGATGGTTACGTGCGCTTTGGCCGCGACTACAAGAACAAGCGCCGCATCGCGATCGAACCGTCTGATGAGAGCCTGGAGACCGTGGAATACATGGTGCCAAAGGGCAAACACATCCCAGTGCAGGAAGGCGACTTCGTGCAGAAGGGTGACTACATCATGGACGGTAACCCGGCACCGCACGACATCCTCTCCATCATGGGTGTTGAAGCGCTGGCGGATTACATGATCGACGAAGTGCAGGACGTGTATCGACTGCAAGGTGTGAAGATCAACGATAAGCACATCGAAGTGATCGTCCGCCAGATGTTGCAGAAGTGGGAAATCCAGGACTCTGGTGAAACCACCCTGCTCAAAGGCGAACACGTCGAGAAGGCTGAGTTTGACGCCGCCAACGAGAAGGCGCTGGCCGAAGGCCGCCGTCCTGCTCAGGGTGAGCCGATCCTGCTTGGTATCACCAAAGCGTCGCTTCAGACCCGGTCCTTCATCTCCGCGGCTTCGTTCCAGGAGACCACCCGCGTTCTTACCGAAGCCTCCGTGCAGGGTAAGAAAGACAAGCTGGTTGGCCTCAAAGAGAACGTTATCGTGGGCCGCCTGATCCCAGCCGGTACCGGTGGTGCGACACAGAAAGTACGTCGTATCGCGTCTGAGCGGGACAACGTGGTTGTGGAAGCGCGTCGTGAGGAGGCGGAAGCCGCCGCACGTTTGGCAGCCCCGGTTGAAGATGTGACTGCGGATGATGTGTTTGACAGCGGTCTGGTGGAAACACCGGAAAGCCGCGAGTTCGACTAAACCATCGACCTAACGCTTTTTGAAAGGGCCCCCGGCAATACGCCGGGGGCCCTTTTGCTTTCGGCGAGGATATTTGGGGAATGAGAAACCGGGGTCTTGGCAAAGCACAGAGGTGGTCCTAGGGTCGCTCGGTTGCATACGGGAAAGGGCGGCACATGGCGGCGATGTCAGACAACACCAAGGGCGCACTCCTGATGATGCTCTCTATGGCGGCGTTTACGTTCAACGACACGTTGGTGAAGTCTCTGGGCACAGATGTGCCACTGTTTCAGATGTTGTTTCTGCGTGGAGTACTGGCCTCAGTCTTGATCTGGGGATTGGCCAAGTCTTTAGGCAAGCTGCGCTGGGGCCTGTCACGTCAGGATTGGGCGCTGGTGATTGTGCGCACCGTTGCCGAAATCGGCGCGGCCTATTTCTTTATCACGGCGCTCTACCACATGCCCTTGGCCAATGTGACGGCGATCCTGCAAATCTTGCCTTTGACCGTGACCCTTGGTGGCGCATTGTTTTTTGGTGAGGCTGTTGGCTGGCGGCGGGCCTCTGCGATTGCCGCGGGTTTCTGCGGCATGTTGCTGATTGTGCGGCCGGGGCCATATGGCTTTGACCAATATGCGATCTACGCCATGGTGGCGGTGGCCTTTGTGACTTTGCGCGATCTGTCGACACGCAAAATGTCCGCCAATGTGCCGTCTTTGACGGTGACACTGGTGGCCTCGCTTGGCGTCATGGTGTTTGCCGGAGCGGCCAGCCTGGGCGGCGAGTGGGTCACCTTGGATGTCCGCCAATGGATGCTGCTCAGCGGGGCCGCGCTTTTCATCTTGGGCGGCTATCTGTTTTCGGTCCTGGTGATGCGCGTGGGTGAGGTCAGCTTCATCGCGCCCTTCCGCTACAGCGGGCTGCTCTGGGCGCTGATCCTGGGCTTTGTGGTGTTTGGCGACTGGCCAGACCCCATCACGCTCACCGGGGCGGCGATTGTTGTGGGGGCAGGGGTGTTCACCTTGTTGCGCGGGCGCAAACTGTCTCAGGAAAACGTGGCACGCACCTGATCCACGTCGATCGCAAAGCGGGCTTTGAACTCCGCTTCCTGCTCCGGAGTTAAAGGCTCTACCGGCACTGGTTTGACCTTCTTCTGTCGGCTGTCGTTGTAGCCATTGTGGGTGCGCACCCACATCGGTGTATCGGTGAAAGACACAGTGGGCATGAACTGGTTCATGATGCCGTGGCGGAAGTTCATGATTGTGAGCGGACAGCCCCCACGCACATACATGCCCAGTGAAGCCACATAGAGATTGCGCACGGTATCGGTGGCGGCAATGCCGTCGCCACTCATCTCGGCAATCAGACCACGGTTCCAGTCAAAGGCGACAGAGCGGTTCTCCAGCAGGCCGGGCACAGCGTTCACCGCCGCGCGGAACTTTTCGAAGAAATCCACCGAAATGGCATCATCATCATCATGGCGGAACTGCAGGCAAGGCGCCTTGGGATCCTTGCGCGCGCCGTTGATCAGTTCTTTCATCAGCGGGCGATGTGGCTTTGGTTCATGGGCCACAATTGAGATCTGCGGAATGTCGGCTGTGATGTCGTGTAGACGGTCCACATGGTGCTTGGGCAAAGTGTCGCCAATCACGATGATCATCTCGAAATTTTGGTCGGTCTGCTCGCGCAGACAGGGCAGGGCCACCGTTTCCATCAACTGAAACCGCTCCTCCAGCCGGTCTTCGGCATAAAGGAAGGCAATACGGTCCTCGATGGTCTCATGTTCCACTTGAAATCCGCCCAAAGCTGGATAGGAGAACCGGCACAGACCAATCATCTGCATGTCCCTGCTGTCGATCATGTTTTTGCCTCTCTTATGGTTGGGCGCACATTGGCAGGGGACGCGGACCAGCGCAACAGGGGCAGCTGTTGACAAGGGCTGCGACTCCCCATATACGCGCGAACATCCGGCAATGGGAGAAGTGTACCCTGAGCCGTTTCACACCTGTAGTGGTCAAGTTCCGGTCTACTTTGAAGACCGCAACCTCTGAGACCCCACCGCGTCGTTTGCCTCGGAATGGAAACGATTGCGGTTTTTGCGCTTGTGTCCGCACAAGTTGCGAAAAAACAGATAACCGCGTTGGGCCTCGGCCCGGCGTATAAATGGAAGCAATAGGAAAGAGACCCTATGCCAACGATTCAGCAGCTGATCCGCAAACCGCGTCAGCCTAAAATCAAGCGCTCCAAGTCGCAGCACCTGGAGCAGTGCCCTCAGAAGCGTGGCGTATGTACCCGTGTGTACACCACCACGCCGAAGAAACCTAACTCCGCTATGCGTAAAGTTGCGAAGGTGCGCCTGACCAACGGTTACGAAGTGATCTCCTACATCCCAGGTGAATCCCACAACCTTCAGGAACACTCCGTGGTTCTGATCCGCGGCGGTCGTGTAAAAGACCTTCCGGGTGTTCGTTACCACATCCTGCGTGGTGTTCTGGATACCCAAGGCGTCAAAGACCGTAAGCAACGTCGTTCCAAGTACGGCGCGAAGCGTCCTAAGTAAGAAGGAGAGGCTGATATGTCACGTCGTCACGCCGCTGAGAAACGCGAGATTCTGCCTGACGCCAAATTTGGCGATAAGGTCCTGAGCAAATTCATGAACAACCTGATGATCGACGGCAAGAAATCTGTTGCCGAAAAGATCGTTTACAACGCGCTGGACCGCGTTGAAAACAAGGTGAAGCGCGCCCCTGTTGAAGTGTTCCACGAAGCACTCGACAACATCAAACCATCGGTTGAGGTTCGCTCCCGCCGTGTGGGTGGTGCCACCTATCAGGTTCCGGTCGAAGTGCGCCCTGAGCGCCGCGAAGCCCTGGCCATCCGCTGGCTGATTGGTGCTGCGCGTGGCCGCAACGAAAACACCATGGAAGAACGCCTTGCAGGCGAACTTCTGGATGCCGTGAACTCCCGCGGTACCGCCGTTAAGAAGCGCGAAGACACTCACAAGATGGCAGAAGCTAACAAAGCCTTCAGCCATTATCGTTGGTAAAGCCCAGAGGACATTAGACCAATGGCACGCGAATATACGCTCGAACATTACCGCAACTTCGGTATCATGGCGCACATCGATGCAGGTAAAACCACCTGCTCCGAGCGCATCCTGTACTACACCGGCAAATCCCACAACATCGGTGAGGTGCACGACGGTGCAGCCACCATGGACTGGATGGAGCAGGAACAGGAACGTGGTATCACCATCACTTCCGCTGCGACGACCACCTTCTGGGAGCGCACCGAAGATGGCCAAACCGCAGACACGCCTAAGCACCGTCTGAACATCATCGACACTCCAGGCCACGTTGACTTCACCATTGAAGTTGAGCGCTCCCTGGCGGTTCTCGATGGTGCCGTTTGTGTTCTGGACGCCAACGCTGGTGTTGAACCACAGACCGAAACCGTGTGGCGTCAGGCTGACCGCTACAAGGTTCCACGCATGGTGTTCGTCAACAAGATGGACAAAATCGGCGCGGACTTCTTCAACTGCGTACGCATGATTGAAGACCGTACCGGTGCAACCGCTGTTCCAGTGGCATTCCCAATCGGTGCAGAAACCGAGCTGGAAGGCCTGGTTGACCTGGTCACCATGGAAGAGTGGCTGTGGCAGGGTGAAGACCTCGGCGCAAGCTGGGTGAAAGCACCTATCCGTGACGAACTCAAAGATCTGGCCGACGAATGGCGCGGTAAAATGATCGAGAACGCCGTCGAGCAAGACGACGACGCCATGGAAGCCTACCTGGAAGGCGAAGAGCCTGACGTGCCAACCCTGCGCAAACTGCTGCGCAAAGGTACCCTGTCTCTGTCCTTCGTTCCGGTTCTCGGCGGTTCCGCGTTTAAGAACAAAGGCGTTCAGCCTCTGCTCAACGCTGTGATCGACTACCTGCCGTCCCCACTGGACGTTGTTGATTACATGGGCTTTGCACCAGGTGATGAAACCGAAGAGCGTAACATTGCCCGTCGTGCAGACGACGACATGGCGTTCTCCGGCCTGGCGTTCAAAATCATGAACGACCCGTTTGTTGGCTCCCTGACCTTTACCCGGATCTACTCCGGTGTGCTGAACAAGGGCGACACGCTCTTGAACTCCACCAAAGGTCGTAAAGAGCGCATCGGTCGTATGATGATGATGCACTCCAACAACCGTGAGGAAATCACCGAAGCGTTTGCGGGTGACATCATCGCGCTGGCAGGTCTGAAAGACACAACCACTGGTGACACGCTCTGCGCCACCAACGATCCGGTTGTTCTGGAAACCATGACCTTCCCGGATCCGGTGATCGAGATTGCTGTTGAGCCTAAGACCAAAGCTGACCAAGAGAAAATGTCTCAGGGTCTGCAGCGTCTGGCAGCCGAAGACCCATCCTTCCGCGTGGAAACTGACCTGGAATCCGGTCAGACCATCATGAAGGGCATGGGCGAACTTCACCTGGACATCCTCGTGGATCGTCTGAAGCGTGAGTTCAAGGTTGAGGCCAACATCGGTGCGCCACAGGTGGCCTACCGTGAGACCATCTCCAAAGGCATCGAGCACACCTACACCCACAAGAAACAGTCTGGTGGTTCCGGTCAGTACGCTGAAGTCAAAATGGAAATCATGCCGACTGAAGCTGGTGAAGGCTACTCCTTCGAAAGCCGCATCGTTGGTGGTGCTGTTCCGAAGGAATACATCCCGGGTGTTGAAAAGGGTATCCAATCTGTTATGGACTCCGGTCCGCTGGCAGGCTTCCCTGTGATCGACTTCAAAGTTGCTCTGATCGACGGTAAGTTCCACGACGTGGACTCCAGCGTTCTGGCCTTTGAAATCGCCGCTCGTATGGCAATGCGTGAAGGCATGAAACTGGCCGGCGCGAAACTGCTTGAGCCAATCATGAAAGTGGAAGTGATCACACCGGAAGAATACACCGGTGGCATCATTGGCGACCTCACCTCCCGTCGTGGTCAGGTGTCCGGTCAGGAACCACGTGGTAACGCTGTAGCGATCGATGCATTTGTGCCTCTGGCCAACATGTTCGGCTACATCAACAACCTGCGCTCCATGTCTTCGGGCCGCGCGCAGTTTACCATGCAGTTCGACCACTACGATCCAGTTCCGCAGAACATCTCCGACGAGATCCAAGCGAAATACGCATAACAAAATTTGGGAAGCGGGCTGCCCGCTTCCCACCTCAACATTAAGGAGGCCATCATGGCTAAGGAAAAGTTTGAGCGCAGTAAACCGCACTGCAACATCGGCACCATTGGTCACGTTGACCACGGTAAAACCACGCTGACCGCTGCGATCACCAAGCAGTTTGGTGACTTCAAAGCGTACGACGAAATCGACGGCGCGCCTGAAGAAAAAGCACGTGGTATCACCATCTCCACCGCGCACGTGGAATATGAAACCGACGCACGTCACTACGCCCACGTTGACTGCCCAGGCCACGCCGACTACGTGAAAAACATGATCACCGGTGCGGCGCAGATGGACGGCGCGATCCTGGTTGTGAACGCGGCTGACGGCCCAATGCCACAGACCCGTGAGCACATCCTGCTGGGCCGCCAGGTTGGCATCCCTGCCATGGTTGTGTTCATGAACAAAGTGGACCAGGTTGACGACGAAGAGCTGCTGGAACTCGTTGAGATGGAAATCCGCGAGCTGCTGTCTGAGTACGAATTCCCAGGCGACGACATTCCTGTGATCGCCGGCTCCGCTCTGGCGGCTCTGGAAGACCGCGACGACAACATCGGCAAAGAGAAAATTGCTGAGCTGATGGCGGCGGTTGACGAGTACATCCCACAGCCACCACGTGCGACTGACCAGCCGTTCCTGATGCCAATCGAAGACGTGTTCTCGATCTCTGGCCGCGGTACTGTTGTGACCGGCCGTGTTGAGCGTGGCGTGATCAACGTTGGCGACGAAATCGAAATCGTTGGCATCAAAGACACTCAGAAAACCACCTGTACCGGTGTTGAAATGTTCCGCAAGCTGCTGGACTCCGGTGAAGCGGGCGACAACATCGGCGCGCTGCTGCGTGGTGTTGACCGTGAAGCGGTTGAGCGTGGTCAGGTTCTCTGTGCCCCAGGTTCCGTGAACCCACACACCAAGTTCGAAGCAGAAGCCTACATCCTGACCAAGGATGAAGGTGGCCGTCACACGCCATTCTTCGCGAACTACCGTCCACAGTTCTACTTCCGGACCACCGACGTGACCGGCACTGTTGAGCTGCCAGCGGGCACCGAGATGGTGATGCCTGGTGACAACCTGAAATTCAACGTTGAGCTGATCGCACCAATCGCGATGGAGCAAGGCCTGCGCTTCGCGATCCGCGAAGGTGGCCGCACCGTTGGTTCCGGTGTTGTATCCAAAATCGTTGAGTAAGGGTGCTTTTGCGCAAGCAAAACGCCCGTAAGGCGACAGGGGCTTTCAAGTCCGCTTGAAAGCTCCCGAAAGCCTCTTCAGTTCAGACTACGGAAAGGCCGCCCAATGGGCGGCCTTTTTGCTTTGAGAATGCGGGAAGCTAGGCGCCTGTTTGAACCCAGGTCACAGCCTTGTCAAAATCATCGGCGCCAAAATGCTTTGCGTTCACCCCGAACGCATGTGTGCCTACTTTGGAGGCCATTTTCTGCCAGCCGGCATCGCCAACAATAGCCGCACGGGTCAATTGCCCGACATGCGCACTGGCCAGCGCGAAGTGGTCGCGCAGCGCGCCCAAGCCCTGCCAGCCGTCAAATTCCCGCAGATCGATCACCAGCCCAAACGGGCTTTTGCCCGCCAGAAGATTGTCGAGATCTTCGGATTTGCCTTCGTAGATCTCGCTGTCGAGCTTACCCATCAGGCGTACGCAGACGGTGCTGTCATCCACCGCGTCAATCTGAATGGAGCCAAGGCTTTCGCGCAGCCACCGGCGGGCATCGTCAGCTTCTGACAGGCCAAACAACGCCACGGGGCAGGGCATCAGCACGCCAAACATCGAGATCAGCCGTTTCATTGTGCTGTCGTCCGTCGCAATGGCACAGCGGTCAAACCCGCGCCAGTGTTTGAACCCCATCCGGCTGTCCTGCCACATGGCGCCGGCGGTGAAATCCCCCGGTCCACCGTCCAGGATCACCAGCAGGCGAATGTTCTCCGCCTGCTCGATGGCCCGGTCAATCGCCGGGGTCAGAACGTCGGTATAGTCGCTTTCGGTAATGGGGGCGGTCATGCGGACTTCCAGAAATTCCGGTCCGCCTGCTTCAGTCACTTCAATCATGTCGTCACCTTAATAAACTAACTGCACCGCCATGGTGGCACAGCCACCAAGGCCAGCCCAACAAAAGTTTGAGTATTTTGCTCGGATTGCGTGCAAGCGGAAAAATCTTAAGCCTGAAAATGGCTTAACTTGTTCACAAAAATGTGTGTCGACCTTGCTTTTGCAATCCGCTTGGGGTGACACTGTTCCCATGCACCCGCGCGCGACGTCGCGGATTGAAGAACAGGGGAAATGTCATGAGACATATGTTAAGCGCGGCCGTTCTGGCCGCTGTTTGTGCTGCACCTGTTGCAGCCGAAGAGTTTAAGTGGGCGGGCACCACCGATCCGCAAACCATGGACCCGCACGCGGTGAACTCTGCACCGGTTCTGGGCTTTCTGAACAACGTGTATGAAGGCCTCGTGCGTCGCGGAAAAGACATGTCGATTGAGCCCGCGCTGGCGACCAGTTGGGAGCCGATTGGCGACGGCGAAGGTTGGCGTTTCCATCTGCGCGAAGGTGTGACCTTCCACGATGGCAGCACTTTTGACGCCGAAGACGTTCTGTTCTCTTATGAGCGTGCGTCCAACGAAGTGTCTGATACCCGCAGCTGGTTTGCGCCGGTGTCTGAGGTGAAGGTTGTCGACAGCAAGACCGTCGACATCATGACCTCCGCCCCCAACCCGATTTTCCCGGACAGCATTGCCAACTGGATGATCGTGGACAAAGGCTGGGCCGAAGCGAACAACGCCGCGCTGCCGGACAAGGAAAACGGCAACTACGCCACGCTGAACGCCAACGGCACCGGCGCCTTCATGGTGACCGAGCGCGAACCGGACCTGCGCACGCAGCTTAAGCCGTTTGACGGTTGGTGGGACGAGGCAACGCATAACATCACCGTGGCGGAGTTCACCCCGATCCAGAACTCGGCCACCGCTGTGGCCGCGCTGTTGTCTGGCGAGGTGGACATGATCAACCCGGTGCCAATCCAGGATGCCGAACGTCTGCAAGGCCAGGATGGCGTGCAAGTCATTCAAGGCATCGAGGCGCGCGTGATCATGCTTGGTTTTGCCCAGGAAGCTGACGTGCTGAAATACGGCGCGGATGCCGGCAAGCCAAACCCGTTCCAAGACGCCCGTGTGCGGGAAGCGGTGTCCAAAGCGGTGAACGTGGACGCGATCCTGAAGACCATCATGCGTGGCAATGCCGAACCCGCCAGCCAGTTGGTCAGCCCGGCAATGCGCGGCTACTCCGCTGCCAACATGGACCGTCCGACGTATGATCCGGAAGGCGCCAAAGCCCTTCTGGCAGAAGCGGGCTATGCCGATGGCTTTGCCTTTGGCCTGAAGTGCCCAAACAACCGTTACCTGAACGACGAAGCGGTTTGTCAGGCGGTCACAGCGATGTTGGCAAAAGTCGGCATCAATGCTGAACTGGACGCCATGCCGGTCTCCAACTACTGGCCAGAACTGCGGGCGGATAACTTCGACATGTATCTGCTGGGCTGGTCCCCGGGCACCTTTGACGCAGAGCACCCAATCCGCTTCCTGGCGCACACCCCGAACTCTGAGAAGAAACTCGGCAGTTGGAACTTTGGCGGCTACTCCAACGCCAAGATCGACGAGATGCTGCCGATGATCCAATCGGAGATCGATGATGGCAAACGCCAGATGATGCTCGACGAATCCGCAGCGATTCTTCAGGCGGAAACCGCCTATGTGCCGATGTACGTACAACCTCTGGTATGGGGTGCGCGTGACAACGTCTCCCTGACACAGCGCCCGGATAATTTCTTTATTCTGCGCTGGGTGAACGTGCAATAAAACTGCCTAAAAATGAGGCGGCGGGCAATCTTCGCCGCCTCACGCGCTGCACTTGACCTGCGCCCTTTGAGAGCGCAAGGCTCGCGCCAATAAAAAAACAAAGGGACGCAGTGATGCTGATGTATGTCTTAAAAAGAGTACTACAGTCCGCATTGGTTCTTCTGGTCGTAGGCTTAGTTGCCTTCAGCATGTTTCAATTCGTCGGGGATCCGATTGATAACATGTTGGGTCAGGAACGCACCGATGCTGACATTGCCCGTCTTCGGACGGAGCTTGGGTTGGATCAACCTTTCCCGGTGCAATACTACAAATTCCTCGAAAACGCGGTGCAAGGTGACTTTGGGGTCAGCTACCGTCAGGGCCGCCCAGTGGCGGAAATCCTTGTGGAGCGTGCGCCAGCGACGTTGGAACTGGCTGCGGTCAGTGGTTTTCTGGCGATTTCAATCGGTATCGGCCTAGGGGTGTTCACTGCGATCCGCAAAGATGGGTTCCTCGCCAATGCGATTATGTCCATCTCGCTTATCGGGGTGTCTCTGCCGACCTTCTTGATTGGTATTTTGCTGATCTATCTGTTCTCGGTTGAATTGGGTTGGTTACCCGCCTTTGGCAGGGGGGATGTGGTGCACATTGGTTGGTGGAGCACCGGCCTACTGACCGCGACCGGGCTTAAGGCGATCATCCTGCCTGCCATCACCCTGGGTCTTTATCAAATGACGCTTATCATGCGTTTGGTGCGCTCCGAGATGCTGGAAGTCTTGCGTCAGGACTATGTGCGCTTTGCCCGGGCCCGAGGTCTGAAAGACCGCACGGTGAACTTCCGCCACGCGCTGAAAAACACGCTGGTGCCGGTGATCACGGTGACCGGTCTGCAGCTTGGTTCGATCATCGCTTTTGCGATCATTACGGAGACTGTGTTCCAATGGCCGGGTGTCGGTCTGTTGTTCATCAACGCGGTTCAGTTTGTCGACATCCCGGTGATGGCGGCCTACCTGATGCTGATTTCGGTGATGTTTGTGGGGATCAACCTGATCGTTGACCTGCTCTATTTTGCGATCGATCCGCGCCTGCGCACGGACGGGAAGGGGGCACACTGATGTCTGATCAATCCGCAACCGCACCGCAGTCGCGTCTTGCCAAGGCGCTGGACAGCGATTTTGTCTACAGCTTCCGCCGCTCGCCGGTGGCCGTGGTGTCTTTCATCGTGGTGATGCTGCTGGTGCTGAGCGCTGTCTTTGCACCGCTGATCGCGCCGTATGACCCGTTTGATCCGGGCTCTCTGGACCTGATGAACGGCTTTACCGCGCCGATGGCGCCCAATGACTTCACCGGTGACGTCTTCTGGCTTGGCACAGACGATCAGGGCCGCGACGTGTTTTCCACCATTCTTTATGGCATGCGCGTCTCGCTCTTTGTCGGCTTGGCCGCTGTGAGCTTCGCCATGATCCTCGGCATCACGCTTGGTCTGGTGGCTGGCTACGTCGGCGGTTGGGTGGAAACCCTGATCATGCGCGCCGCTGATGTGCAGCTGACCTTCCCCTCCATTCTGGTGGCCATGCTGATCTTCGGGATCGCCAAAGGTGTCATCCCAATTCAGCACCATGACCAAATGGCCATCTGGGTACTGATCATCGCGATTGGCCTGTCTGATTGGGTGCAATTCGCCCGCGTGGTGCGTGGCGCGACGCTGGTGGAAAAAGACAAAGAGTACGTGCAAGCCGCGCGTATGATGGGTCGCGGTCGTGGCATCATCATGCTGCGTCACATCCTGCCAAACGTGTTGTCGCCTGTTCTGGTGATTGCGACGATTTCCTTGGCGTTGGCCATTATTGCTGAGGCAACACTGTCCTTCCTCGGCGTGGGCGCACCGCCGACCCAACCGTCGCTGGGCACCTTGATCCGCATCGGGCAAGATTTCCTCTTCTCCGGTGAGTGGTGGATCATCCTGTTCCCATCCGTGACCCTTCTGGCGCTTGCGCTGTCTGTGAACCTGCTGGGCGACTGGCTGCGTGATGCATTGAACCCGAGGCTGCAGTGATGACCGAGAAACTCCTAGATATCGAGGGCCTCTCGGTCCACTTCCCGACCCGTCGCAAGCTGTTTGTGGCGGTGAACAAGGCCAACCTCGCGGTTGAGCCGGGGGAAATCCATGGTCTTGTCGGCGAGTCCGGTGCGGGCAAATCCACCATCGGCGCCGCCGTGATGGGCTTGCTGGAGCGCCCCGGCCACATCGCCGAGGGCACGGTGAGCTTCAAGGGGGAGCACATCAACGGGCGCGATGCGGACGGCATGCGAGCGCTGCGGGGCGCGAAGATCTCCATGATCTTCCAGGACCCGCTGACCTCGCTGAACCCGCTTCTGACCGTTGGGCAGCAGTTGGTGGAAACCATCCAGTTCCACCTGAAACTGTCCGACGCGGACAGCAAAAAGCGCGCGATTGAGCTTTTGGACCGGGTGGGTATTCCCATGCCGGACGAGCGCATCAATCAATACCCACACCAGTTCTCTGGCGGCATGCGCCAGCGGGTGGTGATCGCGCTTGCGCTCTGCTCGGAACCGGATGTGATTATCGCGGATGAGCCGACCACGGCGCTCGACGTGTCGATTCAGGCGCAGATCCTTGAGCTGATCAAGGAGCTGGCGCGGGAACGTCAGACCGGCGTGGTCCTGATCACCCACGACATGGGTGTGATCGCGGACACCACAGATAAGGTGACCGTGATGTATCAGGGGGAGGTCGTGGAAAGCGGCAGCACAGAGCAAGTGCTTGGCGCCCCGGCGCATGAGTACACCAAGTCGCTCATCGCCGCAGTGCCACGTCCGACGCTCAAGGTGCATCGCTTCCCGCAGCTGTCTTATGGTGGTCGTCAGATTGCGTTCCACATCGACGATTTGGCGCGCAACTGGGACCGTCCGGAGCCAACCAAATCCGGCACGCTTTTGAAGGTCGAGGGGCTCACCAAGACTTTCCTGCAAAGTGGGTCGATCATCCCATCACGCCGCAAGTTCTTCACTGCCGTGGACAAGGTCAGCTTTGACATCCGCGAAGGTGAGGTCTTTGGCATCGTGGGGGAAAGTGGCTCGGGCAAGTCGACCGTGGCCCGCATGATTGCGACGCTCTATCAGACCAATGGTGGCAAGATCTTCTTTGACGAAGACGAGATCACGCAGCTCAAGACCGCCAAGGACTTGGAAAGCTACCGCCGTCAGATCCAGATGATCTTCCAGGACCCGTTTTCCAGCCTCAACCCGCGCATGCGTGTGGATGAAATCATTGCGGAGCCGGTGAAACACCACAAGCTGCTGGAAGGCGCTGCCATTCAGCACCGTGTGGACGAGTTGTTGGAACGTGTGGGGCTTGGCTCGGAAGCGGGCCGAAAGTATCCGCACGAGTTCTCCGGTGGTCAGCGCCAGCGGATTTCGATTGCGCGCGCTCTGGCAACACAGCCGCGCTTCCTGATCTGTGACGAGCCGACATCCGCGCTCGACGTGTCCATTCAGGCGCAGATTCTGAACATCCTCAAAGATCTTCAGGAGCACCTCGGCCTGACCATGCTCTTCATCAGCCACGACCTGCCGGTGGTACGCCAGATGTGTGACCGTGTCGGTGTGATGCGTCAGGGGCAAACGGTGGAGGTGGCGGACACCGAAACGCTGTTTGCCGCACCAAAAGAGAGCTACACACGAGAGCTTTTGAGCTTGATGCCCAAGCTCGAAGGGCTGTCCACGGAAGGTCTTCAGGACGAGATCATCTAAAACCAGAAAACGCCGCTCTCCGGAGCGGCGTTTTTCATTTTCAGGGTGCGACCAAGCAGAGGCTGGCATCCCCTCAGGTCTGCTGGCAGAGTGCGGAAGACATCCGAGGAACCCCGCCATGACCGAGCCCACCACAACCGCCTTTCCAGAGCAACGTGACGGCGAGGACCGTCTGTCTTTTGATCCACTGGAGCGCGTGGATGCGCAGTTGCGCTTTATTGGTCACATCGAAACCCCATGGCAGCGCGGCGATTGTCCCAAGAACGTGACCCGTGCCCGCGAAACCGGTCAGGGCGCCCGTGTTGTGCTGGAGCCTGGCTTTGCACAGGGACTGACGGGTTTGGAAGTCGGGCAGGGGATTTTGCTGTTTTACTGGATGCATCAGGCGCGGCGCGATCTGATCACCCAGCGGCCCCGGCATCGCGATACCGCGAGCGGGACCTTCGCACTGCGCTCGCCCAACCGCGTGAACCCGATTTCACTGGCGGCGGTGCGCATCACGTCGCTGGATTTGGAAGCAGGCGTCATGGGCATTGACGCCATCGACTGTTTTGACGGCACGCCGCTCTTGGATATCAAACCCAGCGCGCCTGCCGTGGATGTGCCGCCAGAACTCTAAAGACTAGCGCGCAAAAATCCGGGGACGAGTCGGCGCGGTGTGCGGCCAGATCCGGCGGTTTTTGTTGCAGGATGGCTTGGGCTCCACAGCGAAGTCCGTGTCGCCACAGGCGGCCACGATGAAGGCACCCGTACGATTCGCCCGACGCGCTGGAGGGCGCGCGTCTTGCGTTTGGCTGCGTGGCAGTACCCAGACTGACAAATGTGTTTTTGTCATAGTTCCCATTCCCTTACGAACCGCGCCCTGAAGAGAGAATCAGAGAGGGCAGGCGCGGGGCTTACAACACAGGGAAACCGTAGAGCGATTTGGTTAATGAAGAGTCAGTGGTTAAGCGATGGTTCGCGAAAGTCGGAATCTGGAAATTTTTTCGGTCAGTTTTGGCGGGCAAGGCGATTGGACTTGCCGATAGCAAAGCGGTGCTGATAACGCAGTCTGGCTATGATGTTCACCACACCTACATATGCTTCAGGGGGCCGCCCCGATATGCGCACAGCCCCAAGCGGTTTGGGGTTTTTGCTATGAAGCTGGACCAACGGGACATCGACATCCTTGCTGTGTTGACGCGAGAAGGCCGCATCACCAAAGCGGCACTGGCAGAGAAAATTGGCCTCTCGCCAACCCCGTGCTGGGATCGTCTGAAGAAGCTTGAAAAAGCCGGGCTTATCGAAGGCTACGGCGCGCGCATCAACCTCAAGAAACTTGCGCCCAATGTCACCGTGTTTGTCTCTGCCGAGATCGCCGACCACACCGCGGCCAGCTTCCGGGCCTTTGAGGCCGCGATGCAGCGCTATGACGAGGTTGTGGCCTGCTGGGCGCTTGGTGGAGGCTTTGACTATCTGCTGCAAATTGTGACCAGCGACATCGACGCGTATCAGCGCTTGATTGACGAAATGCTGGACGCGCGCATCGGCCTGTCGCGCTATTTCACCTACATCGTGACCAAGCCGGTGAAGGAGCACGGCGCGCCACCGTTTGATGTGCTGCTTGGCGCGACGGAACGCAGCTAAATCCTCTGCGAACACCAACAACTTCGGACAAATCTTCTGTGGACTTGCGGCAGGGTCTCCTCATCAAGAGGAGACTTTCCACCATGACGCAAACCGCGCTCTCTGCCCGCGCAGACATCACCGACAAGGCCCTTGTGCGGTCCTTTTCCTACATCAACGGCAAATGGCAGGCGGCCAAAGATGGTGACAGCTTTGCTGTGACCAATCCTGCAGATGGCACCCATCTGGGCGGCGTGGCCGCGATGTCTGCTGAGGAATCCTCGACGGCGGTGGACGCGGCACAGGCGGCCTTCCCGTCCTGGGCGGCGCTGTTGCCACAGGAGCGCGCGGCCATTTTGCGCCGCTGGTTTGAACTGCAGCTGGAGCACAAAGAAGATCTTGCACGGATCATGGTGCTGGAACAGGGCAAGCCCATTTCCGAAGCCCGCGGCGAGATCGACTATGGCGCGGCCTTTGTGGAGTTTTACGCCGAGGAATCCAAACGCCCCAACATCGAGGGGGTTACCAGCCACCTGCCGGATGCCGAGGTGGAGCTGTGGCGCGAACCGGTGGGCGTGGCTGCGCTGATCACGCCGTGGAACTTCCCCTCTGCCATGCTAACCCGCAAGGCCGCCGCCGCGCTGGCCGCTGGCTGCACCGTGGTGGCGCACCCTTCTGGGGAAACCCCGTATAGCGCCTTGGCGCTGGCGGAACTTGCCGAGCGTGCGGGTATTCCGGCGGGGGTGTTCAACGTGGTCACGGGCATTGCCCCCACCGTTGTCGATCCATGGACCCGCGACACCCGCGTGCGCGCGCTGTCCTTCACCGGCTCCACCGAGGTGGGCAAGCTGCTCTTTCGTCAGTCCGCCAGCACGGTAAAGCGCTTGGTCATGGAACTGGGTGGCCACGCGCCGGTGATTGTCTTCAAGGGCGCGGATCTGGATGTGGCAGTTGAAGAAACCATCAAAGCCAAATTTGCCACCTCGGGTCAGGACTGTCTCGGCGCCAACCGCATTTTTGTGGAGCGCGACATCTACCCGGCTTTCTGTGAGACGTTTGTCGCCGCCACCAAGGCGTTGAGTGTTGGTCTGGGTATGGACGATCCCGACATTGGCCCGCTGATGAACGAGAAGGCGGTGCAGAAGCAGGAAGAGCATGTGGCTGATGCTTTGGCCAAAGGTGCCAAGCTGGCCTGTGGCGGCAAGCGTCATGCGCTGGGCACGCTGTTCTTTGAACCCACCGTGCTGACCGACGTGCCCGCAGAGGCGCAGATCATGTCGGAAGAAACTTTTGGTCCGGTTGCGCCCATCACGCCCTTTGACAGCGAGGAGGAGGTGGTCGCGGCGGCCAATGACACAGAATATGGTCTGGTGGCCTACGTGCACAGTCACGATCCACGCAGGATCTACCGCCTCAGCCGTGCGCTGCAATACGGCATGGTGGCGGTGAACCGCACCAAGGTCACTGGCGCCCCGATTCCTTTTGGCGGCACCAAACAGTCCGGTTTGGGGCGTGAGGGCGCCCGACTGGGCATGGAAGAGTTCACCGAGATCAAATACGTCTGCCGCGACTGGGGCTAGGAACAGCCAGGTCAGACTTTCCGGCGCGCGCATCCCCACGGATGGGCGCGCTTTTCTATTGCGTGGAGATGCAGAAAGGCCTGGCAAACGACACGGAAACGCATAGGCGTTTTGGCGGTGAGGTTCATGGTGGTGGAGGATAAAAGTGGCATCCCGTAGGGGAATCGAACCCCTCTTTCCAGGTTGAAAACCTGGCGTCCTAACCGATAGACGAACGGGACGCTCTTTTATGGGCGCGTCAGAGACCAGGTCCCTATACCCCGCTTATGGCATCCCGTAGGGGAATCGAACCCCTCTTTCCAGGTTGAAAACCTGGCGTCCTAACCGATAGACGAACGGGACGCGCTTAAGCGTGAGGCGTATCTAGTGAAACCATGGGGTGGGTGCAAGTGGAAATTTGCGCGACTTCCGGAAAATTTTTGCGACGACGGCGGGGGCGTTGCCCCCACCACAGCAGGGCTGCGAGTCCCCCAGGATATTGAGGGCTAAAGGAAGCTTTGGCTAGGCGCGGGCGGCGTCTTCAAGCCGCAGTTGCACCGACTGACGCCCGCCCCAGGTGTTGATTTCCAGCCGTCCGGCCAAGTGGAACCGCGCGCCGCTATGCGATTCGAGCGCAGGCCCCAGTGGCGTGTCATAGGCGCCAAAGGCAATCGCATCGATGCGCGCGCCAAACCCGTCGCCAAAGGTCAGTTTCAGGTGGCTGTCGCCCACGCGTTTGGTGAAGCGGATCTCCACATCCGGGAAGGCAAAACGCGGCGCTGCCGCTCCCGCACCAAAGGGCCCGGCTTTGTCGATGTCGTTGATCAGGTCGACCGTGGCCCCTGTGGGCATCAGCAAGCTGTCGAGTTTGAGGTCTGCGGGCCCGGCGTCGCCTGCGCCTTGTTTGGCCAGCAGTTCAGACAGGCGTTCCATGGCCGGTTCCAGCTGATCCTGCGCCACGCTGAGGCCCGCGGCCATCTTGTGTCCGCCGCCTTTGATCAACAGGCCCTCGGCAGCCAGTTTCTGAATGCTCGCGCCCAGATCGACGCCGGAAATTGACCTGCCAGAGCCTTTGCCTTCGCCATCCTCAAGTCCAATCACCACAGCAGGTCGGTTGGTGGCCTCTTTCAGGCGTGAGGCGACAATGCCCACCACGCCGGGGTGCCAGCCTTCGCCTGCGGCCCAGACCAGCGGCGCGTCCAATCCGCGTTCTTCGGCCTGCGCCATGGCGGCGGCCCGCACTGAGGCTTCGATGTCGCGACGTTCGGTGTTGAGTTCATCTAGGCGCGCGGCCAAAGCCTCTGCCTCGGCGGGGTCGCTGGTCGACAACAGACGTGCACCCAGATCGGCCTGTCCAATGCGTCCGCCCGCGTTCACCCGTGGCCCCAGCAGGAAGCCAAGGTGATAGCTGTTGGGCGCAGAATCCATGCGGCTCACGTCAGAAAGCGCCACCACGCCGGGACGGTTCCGCCGGGCCATCACTTTCAACCCCTGCCGCACCAAAGCGCGGTTCACGCCAATCAATGGCGCCACATCGGCCACGGTGCCAAGTGCCACCAGATCCAGCATCGCCATCAGATCCGGCCCCCGTGTGCCGTCCGCCTCCCGCATCTGCCGGTTGGCTTCTACCAGCATCAGGAACACCACCGACGCCGCGCAGAGATGGGCCAGATCGCCGCTTTCATCTTGCCGGTTGGGGTTCACCACCGCCACGCAGTCCGGCAGGGTCTCCCCACCAAGGTGGTGATCCAGCACCACCACATCCGCGCCTTTGGCCGCGGCAATCGGCCCGTGACTCAGGGTGCCGCAGTCGACACAGATGATCAGGTCATGCGCCCGCGCAAGGTCTGCCATCGCTGCCTCATTGGGGCCATAGCCTTCGTCAATCCGGTCCGGGACGTAGAGCGTGGCTTGCAGGTTCATCTGGCGCAGCCAGGTAATCAGCAAGGCAGCTGAGGTACCGCCGTCCACGTCATAATCGGCAAAGACCGCAATACGCTGGCGGGATTTCACGGCCTGCAAGAACCGCCCCGCGGCCACTTCCATGTCTTTAATACTGCGTGGGTCCGGCAGCAGATCGACCAGCTTGGGTTCCAGAAAACTCTCGGCCTCGCCAGCACTCACGCCACGCCGCGCCAGAACGGCACAGAGGGCAGGGGGCAGAGCCGTGTCTTGCGCCAGTTGCTCCGCCGCGCGGGAGGTTTCCACATCCGGCCCCACCCAGCGCCGTCCGGTCAAGCTTTCGGAAACACCAAGGAAATCAGTCATATCGGGGCCTTCGTCTTAAGAAAAGGCCCGCCAAAGAGGCGGGCCATCTGGGCGCATGGCCCAATCAAACAAGAATGTCTGTTGCGATCAAGAGGTCTGATCCACTGGTGCGCGGTAGGTCATACGACGTACGGACCCGGATTTGGAACGCATCAGCAGGGTTTCTGTCTCGATCCAACCCGGGGTGCGCTTGATCCGTGGCAGCAGGGAGCCGCCGGTCACGCCGGTTGCGGCAAAGATCACATCCTGCGTTACCATCTCGTCACGGGAGTAAATACGATCCAGATCGGTGATGCCAGTTTTTGCAGCACGCGCGCGCTCGTCGTCATTGCGGAACACCAGACGGCCCCACATCTGACCACCCATGCATTTCAGAGCGGCGGCTGCCAGAACGCCTTCTGGTGCGCCACCGCGGCCCATATACATGTCGATGCCGGTTTCTTCGGCTTCGGCACAGTGCATCACACCGGCCACGTCACCGTCGGTGATCAGGCGGATGGAGGCGCCGGTGGCGCGCACTTCTGCAATCACGTCTTCGTGGCGCGGGCGCTCCAGAATGCAGACAGTGATGTCAGAGGTCTCACAGCCTTTGGCTTTGGCCAGTGCTTCGACACGCTCTTTCGGGCTCATGTCCAGTGACACTACGTTTTCAGGGTAACCCGGACCGATGGCCAGCTTGTCCATGTAGGTGTCTGGTGCATGCAGCATGGAGCCGCGCGGGCCCATGGCAATCACGGTCAGTGCGTTTGGCATGTCTTTGGCGGTCAGCGTGGTGCCTTCCAGCGGGTCCAGGGCGATGTCCACGCCCGGGCCGTTGCCGTTGCCAACCTCTTCGCCGATGTAAAGCATTGGCGCTTCGTCACGCTCGCCTTCGCCGATGACAACGACACCTGCGATGTCCAAAAGGTTGAGCTGCTCGCGCATCGCATTTACGGCGGCCTGGTCAGCAGCCTTTTCGTCCCCGTTGCCAATCAAGGCAGCGGACGCAATGGCAGCCTGTTCCGCAACGCGGGCGAGGCCAAGGGACAACATGCGATCGTGAAATTCCGGCTTCAGCGACATGAAATAAATCCTTTTGAACACGTTTAAGACCGCAATAGCGCAGCCCTATGCCCGGCGCAACCTGAGCCCGCCGGGGATTGGTCTCAAAACGGAGATCAGACAAAAATGGTCACATCATCCATGACAAACAGGTCGCCGGACAGCGGTAGCGGCAACGGCGTGCCGCCAGCGGTGGTGAAGACCACACGATCTACCGCATCAAAGATGGCATCGTCAAATTCCAGCAATGTCGGGCCGGTGGTGGAGAGCGTGAAGGTCTCGGACCCAAGACTTGTGAAGACCTCGACGTTTTCAAACACACCGGGGCTGGTCTCGATGAACTGGAAGGACTGATCAAAGGCTTCCACGGTCAATTGCATGCCTTCGTTGGATGCCGAAGTGACCTGCGCGCTTTCAAAATCGAAGGTGTCGACAAAATCGCCGTTCAGCGTCACGCCACCCGTGCCGCCCACCACCATCACGCCACTGGTGGCGCCGTTGGCCACGCCGGTGTCAAGCTGCCCGCCGCCACGGTTGCCGCCCAACTGACCAAACAGCGTGGTGTCGATCGTGGCCCAGCCCGCCGACCAAAGCACGCCACCTGCGGTGCCTTCAAAAGAGGCCGCGTGAGGTTGGCCCTCAAACGACAGGGTTGAAGAGACTGGCGCCGGTGGCTCTCCGCCGTCGCCGCCATCGCCCGGGTCAGGTTCCGCGTCATCCGCACCATTGATGGTGATGGAGAGTGTGGTAGTGGCCCGCGCACCGCTTGGATCGGTCACCGCCACATTGAAGGTGTCTGTGCGCACATCTCCGGTGTTCAGCCCCTGCACCAACTCGCTGTCGTTGTTGAGCGCATAGCTCCAACTGCCATCCGGGTTCACGGTCAATGTGCCAAAGCCGCTGGTGTCGCTGCCTAAAACCGTAAAGCTCAGGGTGTCGTTTGTATCGATGTCTGTCACCTCAATCAGGCCGCGTGCAATGATCCCGCCGTCCTCTGTCACCTCGCGAACATTAAACACGGTGCCGTTGATCACTGGTACGTCGTTGCTGCCGTTGACATCAATCGAGATGGTTTCCGTGTCAAAGCCGCCGTTGCCGTCGCTGACCTGAACATCAAAGGTCTCCACAACGGTTTGACCGGCGGCCAAGGCTTGCACTGCCGCAGAACTGTTGTCGAGCACATAGCTCCAGGTGCCGGTGTTGGGATCCAGCGCAAGCGTGCCGTAGGTGCCGGTGGCACTGCCGACAACGTTGAAACTCAGCGTGTCGTTCTTGTCGATATCACTGGCCACCACTGCGCCAGAGGCGGTTTGCACCGCGCCGTCTTCGGTAACGGAGTCATTGTCATAGGTGATCGCGCTGATCACGGGCGTGTCGTTGCTGCCGTAGATTGTCACCGAAACGTTGGCTGAGTCAGTGCCGCCATTGCCATCAGAAACCTGCACCACAATGGTGTCCACCAGGCTGTCACCCACGCTTAATTCCTGTACCGCGAGGGAGGCATTGTCCAAAATGTAGGTCCAGGCGCCGGTATCGGGATGAATGGCAAAGGTGCCATAGGTGCCGGTCCCGCCCGAGAAGGTCAGCAGGTCGTTCACGTCGGGGTCCACGGCAGAGACCACACCGTTTGCGGCAAGCACGCTGTCTTCTTGAAGGTTGCCAACCTCGTTGGTCACGCCGGTGATGCTGGGCGCGTCATTCACCCCGGTCACGGTGACATCCAGCGTCTGCGTTGTCAGGTTTCCCTGACCGTCATCAATCACAATGGTGATGGTCGCCGTCTCATAGTCACCGACGGAAAGATAATTGAAGGCTGTGGTCGGATCAAAACGATAGCTGAAGCTGGCGCCGACCCCCATGCCCTGCGCCAAGGCGCTGCTGCCGATCAGGCTCAGGCTCCCTTGGGAGGTGGAAATGCTCGCCACCGTGACCGTGCCGCCGTCAAAATCGTAAGCGTCAAAAGCAATCACCACCGGTGTGTCTTCGTCCGTGGTGGCGTCCTCCCCCAGAACCAGTGCGGCATTAGCGCCGCGTAATTTGAAGGTGTAGTCGTTAAATTGCAAAAGCTCGACACCGCGCAGGGTATCAATGGCAGTGTTGCCGTCGGAGTGGTCGATGTCTTTGACGTAGAACTTGCGGAACCACCCTTGTTCCCAGCTGTAGCCAAATACAGAGCCCTCATAAACAGCCGTGTCGCGGCCACGCCCGCCCCAAATCTGGTCGTAGCCTTCGCCACCGGACATGGTGTCATTGCCGGTACCACCAAAAATCTTGTCGTTGCCGCGCCCGCCGGAAATATCGTCATGGCCCCAGCCGCCAAACAGCAGATCGCTGCGGTTGCCGCCGATTATCGTGTCATTGCCACCGCGGCCGAAGATTTTTCCAGGCAGGCCGTTGCCTTCTAGGGACAAGACATCCCCTTTCTGCGTGCCAACCACAATCGGCTTCAGGAACCAATCGAGCCATGAGTTAAACCTAGGCATGGTGTTCTCCCCCAAACAAAATTTCTTAGACAAAAAAGGCCTGACATCCGCAAAGCGCCGCGACCGGGACGTGTCATTCGCTGCGGCAGATCACACACTTAAAAACGAAGTGCCGTACAACCGTCGCACAACGATAATCGCCAACCCACTACCACTCGCTGGAGTGTATCGTGGATTGGCGTTTATTCAAAATTTACTATATTTGAGCGTTTCGCGGTCTGACGCAGATCACACAGCCTCGATGCGCAAGGCCACCGGATCGGCGGCCATCACGCCGGTTTCGCGCATCGCAACAACAGCGGCATCCAGCGCCGCGCGCTGGGTTTTGTGGGTTACGATCAACACTGGGGCGTGAGCATCGTCATGGCGGGTCTGGCGCATGCGATCGATGCTGATGCCATTATCACCCAACGCGGTCGCGATCTTGGCCATGGCACCCGGACGGTCCTCAAGGGTGAGGCGCAGGTAATAGGGCGCTGGCGAGTTGGACTGTGCCGATTTGGCCGTGGTCAGCATCTCTGCTGGCACACCAAAGGTCGACAGGCGGAAGCCGCGCGCGATGTCACAGACGTCGCCCATGACGGCGCTGGCGGTTGGACCTTCACCCGCGCCAGGGCCGCGCAGCACAACCTGCTCCACCGCGTCGCCTTCGATCACCACCATATTGGTGCCGCCCTGAAGCTGACCCAATGGGCTGTCCGCCGGAACCAAACAAGGGGACATGCGCTGCTCCAGACCGCGACCGGTCATCTGGGTCACGCCCAGCAGCTTGATCTTGAAGCCCAGTTCCGCAGCCTGGTTGATATCTTCAATGGAGATGCGCTGAATGCCCTCTAGCTCCACACCGTCAAAATCCACCTTGGTGCCAAAGGCAATGGAGGACAACAGGGACAGCTTGTGACCGGCGTCAATACCGCCCACATCGAGGTTCGGATCGGCTTCGAGATAGCCCAGCGCGTCGGCTTCGGCAAAAACCTCTTCATAGGGCAAGCCCGCGTCCTGCATCCGGGTCAGGATGTAGTTGCAGGTGCCGTTCATCACCCCCATCACACGGGTGATGTCATTGCCGGCCAGACCTTCGGTCAGCGCTTTGATCACCGGAATGCCGCCAGCCACAGCCGCTTCAAACCGGATCACAGCGCCCTTGGCTTCGGCGGTCTCTGCTAGGGCTTGGCCGTGGTGCGCCAGTAGCGCCTTGTTGGCGGTGACAACGTCTTTGCCCAGTGCCAGCGCGGCTTCAATGGCATCTTTGGCTGGACCGTCTTCGCCGCCCATCAGCTCGACAAATACGTCCACATCGTCGCGTTTCGCCAAAGCAACTGGATCGTCTTCCCAAGCATAGCCCGCCAGCGACACGCCGCGGTCTTTGTCTTTGGAGCGCGCACTCACCGCGCTGATCTCAATGCGTCGACCGGTCCGCGCCGCCAATACGTTGGCTTTCTGACGAATGATTTTTACAACGCCCACGCCCACGGTGCCCAAACCGGCAATCCCAAGACGAAGCGGAGTAGGCTGGGAAGTGGTCATGTTGGGCTACCTCTTAGCAGGAGAGTTGAATATGTCGCTATGCCGTTTAGCCGCTCTTTACGTGCTGTGCAACGCGCGGTGTGATTGGCCAGGATCTAAAGATTCTTGGCGCGGTTTTGAAGCCGCGCGCCACGGGCTTCCAGCTCGGCCTCACTGTTTTCCGTCAACCGGCCATTGGGCGCTTTCGGCAGCGCATTTTGCGGCAGGATGTCGGGATAAGCCGCGGCTTCCAATGCGGGATCGCTGGTGGCCGCCATATCAGGTGTCTCTCCGCAGGCCGTCACCATCACGAGAGGAAGAGCAGCAAAAACAAAGGCGCGCATAGGCAGCATGGCTTGGTCCGAAACTAGGTCACCGCTTTATGACCTATTGCCGCGGCGACACACAAGCCATGATGATGACAAGGCAAGGCTGCAGAGACGCTTTTAAACGAACGTATGTTCAGATAATTAAGTGCCATGGCACGCACTCAAGGCTCTCATTCCGGCATCACCGGCCCGCGCGTCCGCGATGCGGCGCTCAAGCTCTTTGCCCAACACGGCTACGCCGCCGTTTCCATGCGCCAGATCGCACGGGAAGTGGGGGTACAGGCCGGAGCGCTGTATAACTACACGCCGGACAAGCAGAGCCTGCTGTTTGACCTGATGCAAACCCATATGACCGAGCTTCTGGCCGCACGGGAAGAGCTGCCAGACGAGGCGATACCGACTGAGGCATTGGAAAACTTCACCCGCCTGCACCTGCGGTTTCACTCTGAACGGCCTGATGAAGTTTTCATCGCCTATATGGAGTTGCGGAACCTGACGCCGGAAAATTTCGCCCAAATCGAAGAACTGCGCCGGTCTTATGAGGACGGGTTGGAAGCCATTCTCCGCGCGGGCATCGACAGTGGCGACTTTGAGGTCAGCGATCCCAAGATTGCCACCATGGCGGTGATTGCGATGTTGACCGGGGTCAACACCTGGTTCCGCGAAGGCGGACGTCTGTCTCTCGCTGAGGTGGAGCAGATTTACTGGGACATGGTGCGCAAAGCAGTCGGCGTTTAGATCGCCACCTCGGCGCGGTCCCGCGCTGTGCCGCGCCACAAAAATCCCGCCACCAAAAGCCGCAGCCCGCATGGCACGGCGGCAAAGAAAAGCAGTAGGACGCCCATGGTTTCCGGTGCGCTGCCCGCGTCGCGGTCAAACCCGGCCCAGCCCAAGACCGGAAACGCCACGCCCATCAGCGCGACAAAGGCCATTTTTGAGGCCACATTCTTGAGCGCCAGATAACTCGCCGCCTGTGAATGCCCCTGCCGCTGTTCTTCCGCCGCCACAATGTCGGCCAGCAAAGAGGTTGGCATCACGCCGTCACAGGTCATGCAGGCGCCCAGCCCAAAGCTGATCATCAGGACCAGAACCGTATCGCCTGCGCCCACCAGATAGGCCGCAAGCACCACCGGACAGCACAGCACGATCGCGGCGATCCAGCTCTGCTGTTTGCCAATCTTCTTGGACAGGATCACCCAGACGGGCACAAAAAGGGCGGTTGCCAGCAACAGCGCCAGAAACATCGGCCCGACCAGATCCGGTGCCTGCAGCACATGGGTGGCAAACAGAACAAAAAGGCCCACGGTCATGGCATTGGCGGCCTGCACCGCAAAAAACGCCAGCATCAACCCGCGAAACGCGCGGTTTTTCATGCAGTCCAACCAGGTCCTCCAGAGGTTGGGCCGCGCCTCTGCAGGTGGCCGGGGCTGACGCGGTGTCCGCCACCAAAACAGCGCCAAAGCGATTGGCATCATCCCAACAAAGATCACGCCCGTCATCTGCAACGACATCCCCATCTGCCCGGCAAACACCGCAGAGGCCACCGAGGCCAGCACCGCGCCGATAATCTGGAAGATGCCTTTTGTACCAGCGATCACAGAGCGCTCATGCGCATTGGGGGAAATCTCCAACCCAATGCTGGAGTAGGGCACATCAAAGAAGGTCAGGAACAACAGATAGGCGGAGGCGACGCAAAACAGATACAGCGCGCCCACCCCGTCCGGCGGGGACAGCAGCAGCCAGACAAAGAGCAATAATCCGGGAAACCCCACCACCATCCAAGGCACACGTGGCCCCCATCGGCTCTGGGTGCGGTCGCTCAACGCCCCGACCAGCGGATCGGTCACGATGTCAAAGGCCCGTCCAAACAGGAACACCGCCCCCACCGTGGCCAGTCCAACGCCCAGATCAACCGCATAAAATGTCGGGACAAAGCTGACGACGGCAAAGTTCACCATCGCCAAAGGCGCCGACAACAAGCTGAAACACAACAGCTGCCAACGGGTCATCACCCGTGGTGATGTCTCCATAGTTCCCCCTCCGATGTCCTCCACCTTGCATGACCTTAGTACGCAAAACGCCTTTGTGGAGATGAATCTTTAGTGGAGGCAAATGGCTGGCGGCCAGAGGTCTCCCTCCCGCCGCCGACGTGGTTAATGTGCCGGTTTGATAAACGTCCCATTGCGCAGGTCTGCAAAGGCCCGTTGCAGCTCTTGTTGCGTGTTCATCACAATCGGCCCGTGCCAGGCTACTGGCTCTTGGATAGGCTGTCCGGAAATCAACAGAAAGCGCACACCTTCTTCCCCGGCTTGCACCGTGACCTCGTCGCCATTGCCAAAGCGGATGAGCGTGCGGTCCCCGCTCATGTCGCGGATGTTCAGCTCCTCGCCCGCCACCTCTTTTTCAAGCAGGATGCCGGTTGGCTGGCTGGCATCGGCAAAGGCGGCATCGCCTTCAAACACATAGGCAAAGGCCCGGCGCCGTGTGTCGATAGGAAAGGTCTTTTTCACCCCCGCTGGCACGGTCACGTCCAGAAACATAGGATCGGCGGCAATGCCATCCACCGGCCCGGTTTTGCCCCAGAAGCTGCCAATGACAATCCGCACCTTTGTGCCGTCATCATCGATAATCTCTGGGATCTCCTTGGCCTCAACATCCTGATAGCGCGGATCGGTCATTTTCAGGTCACGTGGCAGGTTGGCCCACAGCTGAAACCCGTGGTTCACACCATTGGCATCCGCGGTCGGCATCTCCTGATGCAAAATCCCGCTGCCTGCGGTCATCCACTGCACATCGCCGTTTTTCAGGTTGCCGGTGTTGCCAAGGCTGTCCTGATGCTCCACCGCGCCATCTATAACATAAGTGATGGTCTCGATCCCACGATGGGGATGCCAGGGGAAGCCCTTCTCATACATCCGGGGATCATCATTGCGGAAGTGATCCATCATCAGAAACGGATCAAGCTCCTCCGGGTCCTGAAACCCAAACACCCGATGCAAATGCACGCCTGCGCCTTCCATTGCGGCAATGGCCTTGCGTGTCTCCAAAACTGGTCTGATCGACATGGCATGTCTCCTTTCGCTTTCCAAGATAGGGCAGCGCCCGCGTCCCAACTATTGGCGGCCTCGCAACATCTTTGTGCGCATCTGCACAGAACCACGGGGCATGCGACCAAAGTGGCAGATCTCGCGACGTGACGGCATTCCAAACGCAGGCTTTTGAAATCCCAGAACTTGCGCGTAACGTACTCAGGCGAACAGACACTGATTGGCAGGGGAGGGCCAAATGCAAGGGTCCATGATGATGCGTCCGCTGAAGATTGCGGACATTCTAAGCTACGCGGCAGAAATCCACTCGGAAGGGGAGGTGGTTTCGGTCCGCACCGAAGGCGACATTCACCGCCAGACCTATGCCCAAACCGCCAAACGCGTCGCGCAACTGGCGCATGGGCTCACCGCGCAGGGGCTGAAACTGGGCGATCGCATCGCCACGCTGGCGTGGAACGGCTACCGCCACCTCGAGCTGTATTATGCCATCTCCGGGGCAGGCGGCGTGTGCCACACCATCAACCCGCGCCTGTCGGCCGAGCAGATGACCTACATCGTCAACCATGCCAATGACACGATGCTCTTTGTGGACCTGACTTTTGTGCCGATTGTCGACGCGTTGCGTGGGCAATGGCCGCAAAGTCTGAAAGTGGTCGTGATGACCGACCGCGCCCACATGCCCGACGGCGATTACCTCTGCTACGAAGAGCTGCTGGAGGGGCAGCCAGACCATTTCGATTGGCCGGACCTGCCGGAGGATACCGCCGCAGGCCTGTGTTACACCTCCGGCACCACTGGCAATCCCAAAGGCACGCTTTACACCCACCGCTCCACGGTGCTGCACGCCATGATGGTGGGCCTCTCGCTGCCTGCCGCGCTGCAGCCAGGCAAGCGCATCCTACCCGTTGTCCCGCTGTTTCACGTCAACGCCTGGGGCCTGCCTTATGCCGCACCTCTTACCGGCGCGTCCTTGATCTTCCCCGGCGGCGCTTTGGATGGCGCCAGCCTGTTCAAACTGATGGATGACGAGAAAGTCTATTCGGCCTGGGGTGTGCCGACGGTCTGGCTGGGCCTGCAAGGCGAGATCGCCAACCAAGGGCGCATGCCTGAGGGCCTCGGTGATATGGTGGTGGGTGGCTCCGCCGCCCCTGCGTCGATGATCCAGTACTTCGAGGAGGGCGGCGTGAACGTCTGTCACGCCTGGGGCATGACCGAGATGTCGCCCATCGGCACCCAAGGCAATCTGCCAGATCATCTCGACAGCAAGCCAATGGCCGAGCGTATCGCCATCAAATCCAAACAAGGCCGCCGCGTCTTTGGCGTTGATCTAAAAATCGTGGATGAGGACGGCAACCGCCTGCCGCACGATGGAGAGGCCGCAGGCGAGCTCTATGTGCGCGGCAACGCCATCACCTCTGGCTATTTTGAAAACGAAGAGGCCAATGCCACCGCCTTTGATGCTGAAGGCTGGTTTGGCACTGGCGACGTTGCCACCATCGACGCAAACGGCTTTCTCACCATCACCGACCGGGCCAAAGACCTGATCAAGTCTGGCGGCGAATGGATTTCCTCGCTCGATCTGGAAAACACCGTCATGGCGCATCCCAAGGTGGCCAATTGCGCGGTCATCGCCGTGGCACATCCTAAATGGGATGAGCGCCCGCTCTTGGTGGCGGTGCCGTCGCCCGAAGGCAAACCCGAGGCCAGCGAGTTGATGGACCTGTTGCTCGAGCATTTTGCCAAATGGCAGTTGCCGGATGATGTGGTGTTTGTCGACGAACTGCCGCTCACCGCCACAGGCAAGGTTTCCAAGCTGACCCTGCGCAAACAGTTTGCCGACCACAAGCTACCGGACATGGTCTAAGCCTTGCGCAGCGAGACACTAAAAATTTCCGGCCACAACTTTCACGTGGTGGTGGCCGGTGATCCCTCCAAGCCCGCAATCCTGATGTTGCATGGGTTTCCCGAGTATTCTGGCGCCTACTTCGATCTGATCCCGCACCTGCAAGACAACTTCTTCTGCATCGCCCCGGATCAGCGCGGCTATGGCCAAAGCTGGCGCCCAACTGAGGTAGATCACTACGCCGCCTCCAAGCTGGTTGGCGACGCCGTCGCCGTTCTCGACCACTACAGCCCCGACGCCCCCGTTGCCGCTGTCCTGGGCCACGATTGGGGCGCTGCCGTGGCCTACGGCTTGGCTTTCCGCCATCCTGGCCGCCTGCAAAATCTGATCATCGCAAATGGCGTGCACCCCATCCCCTTTCAACGCGCATTGGCCGCAGGCGGCACACAATCGGAAGCCAGCCAATACATCAACTGGCTGCGCGCTGAGTGCTCGGAAGAGAAGCTCGCCGCCAACAACCACGCCCACATGATGGGTATCTTCTCCAAACATATGGACATGTCGTGGATGACGCCCGCAAAACTGGCTGCCTACCAAACTGCTTGGGGCGGTGCCGATCACATCCGCGGCATGGTCAATTGGTACCGCGCCTCTTTCCTCAAGGTGGCCGCCCCCGGCGTACCCTTGTCAGAGGCAGACCTGCCCAACTTGCCGCCACACCTACTGCGCGTGCCCATGCCTCATCTCCTGCTCTGGGGCGAAAACGACACCGCGCTCCTGCCAGAATGCTACGCGGGACTGGACGACCACTGCGCCGATCTTACCCTCCAAACCATCCCGGACGCCGACCACTGGCTCCTGCATCAAAAGCCTGCCGAGATCGCCGGGCATATCCGCAAGTTCCTCATCCGCTAAGCCCATTCACAGTCCCCAAATATCCCCGCCGGAGGCATTCAAGCCATCGAAGAGCCACGCCTTTCCGCAAAGGCACGCCCAAAGTGACGTCATGTTACTTTGCCAAGCTCTTGCTTGAGCGGTCGCCACAGGCCCTTATCCTGCTCACCAACAACAGGAGTTTCTCATGTCTGGTGACAGCCACCTTCCAAAGGCGCTTCAAGGTCTGCGCATCCCCGCAGTGGCCTCGCCTTTGTTTATCATTTCCGTACCCGCACTGGTCATTGCCCAGTGTAAGGCAGGCATCATAGGCAGTTTCCCCGCGCTGAACGCACGTGAAGGCGAGGGCGAACACCCACTTCTGGACACCTGGCTCACGCATATCCGCGAAGAGCTGGACCGTCACAATCAGGAAAACCCGGACCGCCCCGCTGCGCCCTTTGCGGTCAACCAGATCGTGCACCGCTCCAACACGCGGCTCGAGCGCGACATCGAGCTTTGTCACAAACACAAAGTCCCGGTCTGGATCACCTCGCTGGGCGCACGCGTTGAGGTCAATCAGGCGGCGCATGATTGTGGCGGGATTGCCCTGCACGACATCATCAACAACAAGTTCGCCAAGAAGGCGATTGAGAAAGGTGCCGACGGTCTCATCGCTGTAGCCGCTGGTGCCGGCGGCCATGCCGGCCCGCAAAGCCCGCTCGCCTTGATCAGCGAAATCCGCGAGTGGTTTGACGGGCCTTTGCTGCTGTCAGGCTCCATTGGCACCGGTGCATCGCTTTTGGCAGCACAAGCCATGGGCGCGGACCTCGGCTACATCGGCTCGCCCTTCATCGCCACCGAAGAGGCCAACGCCGTGCAGGGCTACAAAGACATGATTGTCGACAGCGGCGCTGAGGACATCGTCTATTCGTCCTTGTTTACCGGGGTATCTGGCAACTACCTCAAAGGCTCCGTAACCAACGCAGGCATGGACCCGGACAATCTGCCTGAGGGGGACGTGAAAACCATGGACTTTGGCGGCGACCGCGAAAAACCCAAAGCTTGGAAAACCATCTGGGGCTCCGGCCAAGGCATTGGCGCTGTGAAGGAAGTCACCAAGACGGCCGATCTGGTTGACCGTCTGGAGCGTGAATACATCGCTGCGTGGGATCGGCTTCAAGCCCGCATGTCATGAGCCAGATGTTCCACCTGATCCGCCACGCGCAAGCCAGCTTTGGGGCGGCCGACTATGACAACCTGTCAGACCTCGGCCACCGCCAGTCAGCGGCGCTGGGCGCGGCGCTCAAACGTCAAGGCGTAAGGCCTGATGCGGTGTTCATCGGCGCACAAAGACGCCATCGCCAGACCTGGGACGGCATTGAAAGCGCACTGGGCACCGGGCTTGACCCAATTGTTGTGCCGGGGTGGAACGAATTTGACTTTGGCGGGCTGCTCGAAGCCCGCTACGCCAATCGGGATGACAAACCGGCTGGCCTGCATGACGACCGCAAAACCCATTTCCGCATCCTGCGGGACACGGTGATCGAATGGCAGCGCGACGAGATCGACAATCCACCGGAAAGCTTTGCCGCCTTCACAGACCGCGTGCGAGAAGCCCGCGCCATTGTGGCCGCGTCCGGCGCAAAAACGCCCCTCGCGGTCAGCTCTGGCGGCGCCATCGGGCGCACCATCGCCGACGTGCTGAACGCGCCTGCTGAACAGATGATCCTGCTACAGTTGCAGGTCAAAAACTGCGCCGTGGCCCGGCTGGTCATGGCCAAGGGCCACACATGGCTCAACGGGTTCAATGAGACACCGCATATTGACGGCGGCAACCAAGACGAGATGCTGACCTACAGCTAACATAGGCCGTGGCCGACCTTGGGAGAAAGCGAATGCGCCCTCCCGTGGGGGAGGTCGGGCGCGGCCGGTCCGCTTCGCACTCCGGCCAAATGGGAGGAAACGCAATGGACGCAACCACACTGGACACCGCCGCCGTCGCGCGTTGGCTCTCGGAGACCCTCGACGGTTTTGAAGGCCCCATCACGGCGACCAAATTCGACGTGGGCCAATCGAACCCCACTTTCCGGCTCGACAGCCCGTCCGGCCAATACGTCCTGCGCCGCAAACCGCCTGGCGTGCTGCTCAAATCCGCCCACGCCGTGGATCGAGAATTCCGCGTGCAAAAAGCACTCGCCGACACCGAGGTCCCCGTCGCCAAAATGCACCTGTTGTGCGAGGGCGATGACGTTATTGGTTCTGCATTCTACGTCATGGATTTCATCGAAGGACGCAACTTCGACGACCCACGATTGCCAGAGCTAGACAACGACCAACGCGCCCAAGTCATCGACGAAATGGGCCGCGTCCTCGCCGCCATCCACTCCGTCGACATCAACGCCGTCGGTCTTGGTGACTATGGCCCAGACGGCAACTACTTCGAACGCCAAGTTGGCCGCTGGACCAAACAATACCGCGCCAGCGAAACAGAAACGATCCCGCAGATGGATCAATTGATCGATTGGCTTGCCGCCAACATCCCCACTGACGACGGCAAACGCACTTTGGTGCATGGCGATTACCGGATCGACAACATGCTCTTTGCCAAAGACCGCCCCGAAGTGGTCGCGGTGCTGGATTGGGAACTTTCTACCATTGGCCATCCTTATGCCGATCTGGCTGCCGTGATCATGCAGTGGCAAATGCCGCCGGGCAACGAGGGCAGGGGGCTGGCCGGTATCGACCGCGCCGCGCTGGGCCTGCCGACCGACGAAGAGTTCATCGCCGCCTATTGCAAACGCATGGGCCTGCCGGGCATCGAGAAATTTGGCTTTTATCTGGCGTTCTGTTTCTTCCGCATGGGCGCCATCATCCAAGGCGTAAAAAAACGCGCGCTGGATGGCAATGCATCTGATCCAGAACGGGCTGCCAAACTGGGCACCTTTGTTCCGATGTTTGCTCAGGCCGGTCTGGAGGCCAGCACCCGTGGATAAGATGTTTCAAGACAAAGTGGTGATGATCACCGGCGCCGCCAGTGGATTTGGCGCGCTGGCGGCTGAAAAATTCGCCGAGCAAGGTGCAAAACTTGGCCTGTCGGACATCAACGCAGACCAACTTGCTACGGTGGCGGACGCTTTGCGTGCCAAAGGTATCGAAGTGGTCGCGGATCAGGTTGATGTTGCTGACGAAACTCAGGTCGCGGCCCATGTTGCTAACATCGCCGAAGCTTTCGGCGCGCTGGACATTGGCATCAACAACGCAGGCATCGGTCACGACGTGCGCCCGCTGCAATTCCTCACAACCGAGGACTTTGACTTGATGATGAACGTGAACGCCAAAGGCGTGTTCCTCTGTATGAAGTATCAGATCCCGCTGATGCAAAAGGCGGGCAGCGGGGCGATTCTCAACGTGGCCTCCGCGGCAGGACTGGTCGGCTCCGGCCATCTGTCGCTTTATTCGGCAGCCAAGCATGCGGTCGTGGGTCTGACCAAAGCCGCGGCAGACGAAAACGCCACGCGCGGCATCCGCGTGAATGCACTCTGCCCGTCTTTCTCGGCAACTCCCATGGTGGACGAAATGGCGGATCAGGTTGGGGGACGCGCAGGGCTAAGCCGCGCAGATGCCATGACCCATATCGCCAGTCGCGTGCCCATGCGCCGCGTGTCCAAACCCGAGGAGGTGGTGCAGGCGATGTTGTGGATCAACGCGCCGGCGAACAGCTTTATGACCGGACAGGCGATTGCGATCGATGGTGGCCTGACGGCGGTGTGATTGCCATAACATAGGGCGAAGCCTGCCTGAGCTGGCGCGAATGCGCCTGCCGAGGGGCAGGCAGGCGCAGCCCGGCGATGCCGGGCGAAACAGATTATTGATGGACCACGACATGACCCACGCCCCACTCGACCCCGCTTTGGACGAAGCGCCATATGAGCTGCAAAAACATCTCGGGTTTGAACTGACCCATTGGGACACAGACTACGCTCGCCTCGCGCTCCCGATCGCGCCGCACCTGATGAACCGCGCGGGCATTCCCCACGGCGGCATCTATGCCACGCTACTGGACACGGTCATGGGGTTTGCGGGCTGCTACACCGGCACGCCTGAGCACAAAAAACTGGCCCTCACGCTCTCACTGACCACCAACTTCCTGTCGCGTCCCAAAGGCCAAGGTCTGATTGCTGAAGGCTGGCGCACCGGTGGCGGCGCGAAGACCTTCTTTGCCGAAGGCACCATCACGGACGAGACCGGTGAGGTCATCGCCCGCGGCTCCGGTGCCTTCAAGTACCGGGCAACAACTCTTTAGCTTGCCATCGCTGCCTGCGGTTCAAGGTCCCAGCTGCGGGCCAATTCGGCCACGGACGCCAGGATGTAATTCACGGTTTCATCCGTCATCAACACGCTCAGATTCAGGCGCACAAAGCCGGGTTTGGCCGTGCCAGGACCCTGCAAAATGTCGGTGCGAATGACCGAGGACTGATCGTCGCCAATCTTCAAGAGTTCATGCACATAAGGCCCGGCGCAGGAACACCCGCCGCGCGCCTGAATGCCGTACTGCTCGGACAAAGCGCGGGTGAAGGCATTGTGGTCAATGCGCTCGCCATAGGCATTGAGCGGCACAAACGACAGGATTGGCAGGCGCTCTTTGCGCTCCGGCGCCAAAATCCGCAGGCGTGGTTCGTTCTCCCAGGCGGCAAAGGCCCGCGCGGTCAGCACGTCATTGCGCGCCGTCATCGCCTCTTGGCCAATCACCTCTTTCACCTTCAATGCCAGCGCCACACGAATGTCGCCCACAACGTTGGGGGTGCCACCTTCCTCACGCTGCTCCAGTTTGGTCACGTAGTCGTGCTGATGCGCGTTTACAAAAGCCACGGTGCCGCCGCCCGGACGATAGGGAACACGGGCACAGGCCAGCTCCTGGCGCATGACCAGCACACCGCTCGCGCCGGGGCCGCCAATGCACTTGTGTGGTGAAAACACCAGCGCGTCGATCTCTGCGCCTACAACCGGTGTCATCTGCATCGGCAAGTAAGGCCCGCCCCCGGCATAGTCCCACACCATGATCCCCCCATGGTGTTTGACCAGCCGGGTCAGCGCCGCCACATCCGTGCACACCCCTGTCACATTGGCCGCAGCGCTGAGCGCCACGATCACACGGCCTGTGGTCCCCCGCTCCGTGAGCAGCTGGGTCAGAATTTTGCGGTCCGGGCCGGGCAGGTCGCCCTCCGGCACTTCGATCACATCCGCACCGCTTTCACGCCAAGGCAGCAGGTTGGAATGGTGCTCGTAAGGGCCCACAAGAACAGTATCGCCAGCGCCGACGCCCATCAGATGCATCAGCTGGTTCAGACCGGTTGTCGCACCGGAACCGGAGAAAATCACCGCATGTTCCTGGGCGCGCGCACCACAATGCTCCCGCACTACCTCTCGTGCCCCTTCACGCAACGCGCCCATGCGCGCGCCGCAGAAGGACGCATCGGTGTGGGTGTTGGCGTAGAACGGCAGCACCTCTTCCATCACGAAGGTCTCAACCTGACGCAGCGCTCGCCCGGAGGCGACGTAATCCGCATAGACCAGCTTCTTTGGGCCGGTTGGCGTGTCGATAAGTGCCTCACCGCCAATCAATCCGGTCCGCAGGAACTCTTGCGGAACCTTGGCGGTCTTCAGCGTGTTGGCAAATGTCTCAAAAGGGGCGGTCAGTTTGGTCATTTTGGTCCTCTTGCGCGTCTTGAGGGGATGTTAGCCCTATCGAAATAGATAATTTCTCCTTTTCTCATCGCCAAATGGTGAAATTTGTGGTCAAATGATCGGTATGAGTAAGAAAATAGACCAAATTGATCGCAATATTCTTGATGTTCTGCAAAGAGACGCCTCTTTGTCGCAACGCGAAGTTGCTGACCGCGTAGGTCTGTCGCAAAACGCCCTGTGGCGGCGATTGAAAAAGCTTGAGGAAGAGGGCGTGCTTTTGGGCTCACGCATGCGCATCGATCCCACGGCGTTGGGCCTCGACCTGACCGTCTTTGTCATGGTGCGTACCCGCAATCACTCCATGGAATGGGCCGAAGGGTTCAAGGCCCATGTGGCGCGCATTCCTCAAGTGGCGGAGATGCATCGGATTGGCGGTGACTGGGATTATATGTTGAAAATCATCACCTCGGGCATGTCGGGCTATGATGCCGTCTACCGCCGCCTGACCACCGGCTATGAGCTCGACACGGTCACAGGCTTCTTCTCCATGGAAACCATGCTTGAAGATCGCCCTGTCGACGTTTTTGGGTAACCAAAGTCCAAGCTGTCACAAAAGTTTCATCGCTGCTGGCCAGAAAACCGGCATGAAATGCTTGCGACTCACCAAATCATATCCATACTTCATGAATTATGGATATGACATCAGCCCTCACCGCCTTTTCGGCCTTGTCCCAGCAAACCCGCCTGGAAGCTTTCCGTCTTTTGGTGACGGCCGGTGATGCAGGCATGAGCGCCGGGGACATCGCCGAGGCCTTGGACGTGCGCCAAAACACGCTTTCGGCCAATCTTTCGGTGCTGCTGCAAGCGGGTCTTGTGCGCAACCAGCGCGAGGGCCGCGTGATCCGCTACTTTGCGGACATGGACGGCATGTGCGGGATGTTGGGGTTTCTTCTGCAGGACTGCTGCGGCGGTCGGCCAGAGCTGTGTCAGCCACTCATTGAAGACCTGACTTGTGGGTGCTGAAGGAGCGCACAAAATGACCGACAAAACTTACAACGTGCTCTTCCTTTGCACCGGCAACTCCGCCCGGTCCCTCATTGCTGAAGCGGTGCTTCAGAGGGAGTCCATGGGGCGCTTTAAAGGCTATTCAGCCGGGTCATCCCCCAAAGAGGCGCCGCATCCCTACACATTGGACCTGCTGAAAGGTCTCAATCACGACGTAGGATTCGCCCGCGCCAAAAGCTGGGACGAGTTCGCCAGTCCAGACGCGCCAGAAATGGATTTTGTCTTCACCGTGTGTGATCTAGCCGCTGCCGAAACCTGCCCGCTCTGGCCGGGCCAGCCTATGACGGCGCATTGGGGCTTGCCAGATCCGACGCAGGTGCAAGGCTCTGAAGCCGAAAAGCGCGTGGCCTTCTCGGAATCCTATCGCATGTTGCGAAATCGGATCTCCGCCTTTGTGAACCTTCCGATGGCGGGTCTGGATGCTGTCGCCTTGCAAAAGAACCTGGATGTGATTGGCGCAAATGAAGAGCCAGAAGACATCCTCACCGCCATTCGCAGATTGATGGGAACCGCAGCATGAGCGATCACAGCGCAGAACTTGACGCCGGTCTTGGCACCTTTGAACGCCTGCTGTCGCTTTGGGTGGCCTTGGCGATTGTCGCCGGGCTGGCCTTGGGCAGCCTGTTCCCAAGCCTGTTTGGTTGGCTCGCCAGTCTGGAGGTCGCCTCAGTGAACCTGCCAGTTGCCGTGCTGATCTGGGCGATGGTCTACCCGATGATGGTTGGGATCGATTTTGGCGCATTGGCAGACGTTGGCCGCAAGCCTAAAGGCTTGGTGATCACACTGGTGGTCAACTGGCTGATCAAACCTTTCACCATGGCCGCGCTGGGCGTGTTGTTCTTCGAGGTCATCTTCGCGCCGTGGATCGATCCGCAAACCGCCAGCGAATACCTCGCGGGTGTGATCCTGCTGGGCGCAGCGCCCTGTACCGCCATGGTCTTTGTCTGGTCTAATCTGGTGCGCGGCGACGCCAATTACACGCTGGTACAGGTCAGCGTGAATGACGTGATCATGGTCTTCGCCTTTGCCCCCATCGTGGCTTTCTTGCTGGGCGTGACCGACATCACCGTGCCTTGGAGCACCCTTTTGTTGTCCGTGGTGCTCTACATTCTCCTACCGCTGGCCGTTGGTGTTATCACCCGCAACCGTTTGATGGGGCAGGGGGGCGAGGTCGCCGTTGATGCCTTCCGCGACAAGCTGCGGCCCACGTCTGTTGGCGGATTGCTGCTGACTGTGGTCCTGCTTTTTGGATTTCAAGCGCAGGTGATCCTGAGCCAGCCGCTCAATATCCTGTTGATCGCGATCCCGCTGTTGATCCAAACCTACGGCATCTTTTTCATCGCTTACGGCGCCGCGCGGCTCTGGAAAGTCCCGTTTGAGGTGGCCGCCCCCTGTGCCTTGATTGGGACGTCCAATTTCTTTGAGCTGGCGGTGGCGGTTGCCATCTCTCTCTTTGGCCTCGGCTCTGGCGCCGCTTTGGCCACCGTCGTCGGCGTGCTGGTCGAAGTGCCCGTCATGTTGTCTCTTGTTGCATTCGCCAATCGCACTCGTGGTTGGTTTCCTCCTTCACCTTAACCTTGGTTCGGGCTGCCAGCCCGGACCGCGCCCGACCCTCCCCACGGGAGGGCGCCTTTGGCACCCACCCAGGCTCGGCCGCGGTCCTAATTGATAGGAATTTCTGATGACCAAAATCGCAATCAATGGCCTTGGCCGTATGGGCAAGCTGGTGATCCGCAGCTTCTTTGATCTTGGCCTGGACGCCGACATTGTCCTGCTCAACGATCCCGTTGGCGACGCAGAACTGCACGCGCATCTCCTGGAGTTTGACACCGTGCATGGCCGCTGGCGGGCGGATTTTGCCTTTGATGAGGACAGCATCACCGTGGATGGCCACAAGATGCGCAAAACCGCCGCGTGGACCCTCGAAGAGTTGCCGCTTGAGGAACTTGGCGTCGATCTGGTGGTTGACTGCACCGGCGTGTTCAAATCCAACGCCAAGCTGCAACCTTACTTTGATGCGGGCGTGAAAAAGGTCGTGGTCTCAGCTCCGGTGAAAGAAGACGACGTTGCCAACATTGTCTACGGCGTCAACAGCGACACCTACGATGCGGCTACACATAAGGTCATCACCGCAGCCTCTTGTACCACCAACTGCATTGCGCCCGTGGTGAAGGTCATTCGCAAAAAGCTTGGCATTGAACAAGCCAGCTTCACCACGATCCATGATGTGACCAACACACAGGTGATTGTGGACAAGGCTCACAAAGACCCGCGCCGCGCCCGGTCTGCCCTCAACAGCCTGATCCCCACCACCACCGGCTCTGCCAAAGCGATCATCCAGATTTTCCCCGATATGGCTGGCAAAATTGACGGCCACGCCGTGCGCGTTCCGCTGCTCAATGCCTCCCTGACCGACATCGTGTTTGACGTCAGCCGAGACACCACTGCGGAAGAGGTCAATGGCTTCTTTGCCGAAGCCGCCGCTGGTGAGTTGGAGAGCATCCTCGGCTATGAAACCCGCCCGCTGGTCTCTTGTGATTTCACCAACGACGATCGCTCCACTATCGTCGATGCGCTCTCCACTCGCGTGGTGAATGGCAAACATGTGAAAATCTACGCGTGGTATGACAACGAATGGGGCTATGCCTTCCGTTTGGCTGACGTCACCCGCATGGTGCTCGCCAGCCTTTAACCCTTTGGCTCGTGCCTCTGGCACGGGCCGCGCCCGACCCTCCCCCCAGGAGGGCGCATGTGCGACGTTGCATCAATCACCTTCGTTGGTTGTTGCGCGAGTCGGGTGGCAATTTCCATTGTTCCTTGCGCCCACCTAGGCTCGGGCGCGGCCCTCAGAGACCGCCATGACCGACTCCCAGACTGACAAACCAGACGGCCTCGCCGCCTACATCACCGTCACCGCCGCCTATTGGGCCTTTATGCTCACCGACGGCGCGCTGCGCATGTTGGTGCTTCTGCATTTCAACGGTCTGGGTTTCTCGCCCATCCAATTGGCCTACCTGTTCCTGCTTTATGAGGTCATGGGCATCGTCACCAACCTCTCCGCAGGCTGGATCGCCGCGCGCTTTGGCTTGACGTCCACGCTCTACGCCGGCCTCACCATCCAAATCCTCGCGCTGATCGCCTTGGCGCAACTCGACCCCGCCTGGGGCGTGACCGCCTCGGTGATTTTTGTGATGTGCGTGCAGGGCGCCTCCGGCGTGGCCAAAGACCTCTCCAAGATGTCGTCCAAATCCGCCGTGAAACTGCTCGCCCCCAAAGTGGGCGGGGGGCTCTTCCGCTGGGTTGCCCTGCTGACCGGCTCAAAAAATGCCGTGAAAGGCTGCGGCTTCTTCCTCGGCGCCGCGCTGCTTGCCATCTGGGGCTTTCAAGCCTCCGTCTGGGGCATGGCCATCATCCTCACGGTGATCCTCGCGGGAGTGGTGATCTTCATGCCCTCCGGCCTGCCGCAAGGCTCCAAAAAGACGAAGTTCTCCCAGGTCTTTTCCAAAGACAAAAACGTCAATCGGCTCTCATTGGCCCGCATGTTCCTTTTCGGTGCGCGCGACGTCTGGTTTGTGGTCGGCATCCCGGTCTACTTCAACGCCGTGCTGTCAGACGGCACCGCGGAAGGCCGCCGAGAAGCCTTCTTCGTCATCGGCATCTTCATGGCGGTGTGGATCATCCTTTATGGCGCGGTACAAGGCAACGCCCCGCGCATCCTCAAAGCTGCCAACGCCACCACCGATGAGGTTGTGCAAAAGGCGATCAACTGGGTCGGCTACCTCACCCTGATCCCGCTGGCCCTCACCGCCGCCGTGCTGCTGCTCGACACCTCCAACGCGCTCACTGCCATCCTGATCCTGGGGCTGCTGATCTTCGGCTTTGTCTTCGCGGTGAACTCTTCGGTACACAGCTACCTGATCCTCGCCTTCACCTCGGACGAGCGCGTCACCATGGATGTGGGCTTCTACTACATGTCCAACGCTGCAGGCCGCCTTTTGGGCACGTTGCTCTCTGGTGTCAGCTATCAGATCGGCGGGTTGTGGCTTTGCTTGTTCACCGCAGCGATCATGTCCGCGCTCAGTTGGCTCGCGGCGAGACGGCTGCGCACTCTTTAGCCCGGAAGAAAGGCCGCAGGCCACCGGGCATCGCCCGACCGCCCCCATGGGCGGGCGATTTTGCAAGTGTTTGGCACATCTATTCTGTGTGGCGAATTTGGCAGGTCGCTGTGGCTTTTCTTTGAGGGCAGGTCGCCCACCCGCGGTCGCGCGACGTCCTAACTCAAACCGGCTCCGCTTCCGGGTGCAGCGCGTCGTTCAACCACGCCAAATCGTCGGGCAGTGCCAACCGGTTGATGGCCACCGACGGCGCCTTGGGTAGGTCCGCCGCCGCCGCCCGCGCGGCCTTGAGGCCAACGGTATCACCGGCCTTCTGACAGGCCAAAGCCTTCAATAGCTGAATACCACGATCCATCGGGCTCACATCCGCCGCCTCAAGCGCAGCCACATGTGCCGCCTCCGCCTGACCTGCGCCCAAAAGCACTCGGGCGTTGAAACACAACCGGTTGATGCGGAACGGGTCCTCACTGCCCATCTCTTCATAGGCACTCAGCGCATCCAACGCGCCTTCATAGTCGCCTGCCAAAAACGCCTTCTGGGCAATAAGATCCACTATGCCAATGAAGTTCGGGTTGATCTCACGCGACCGCGCAATGTCGGACGCCGCGCCCTGCAAATCACCCAACACTTTCAATCGGTATGCCCCACGCGCCCAGAACACAAAGTCGCTGGTGGGGCATTCCGCCACCGCCACATCGAGGTCTTTGCCCATCTGTGTCAGCACTTCGGGCTCCAGCTGTGAAAACTTCACAGCGCTCAGGTTCAACCGACTTTGTGCCCGCATCGCCAGCGACATGCCGTCCCCGGGGCTCAGCAGAACCGCCCGGTCCAGCGCCGCCAGCCCGTCCTCCCAGCTTGGAATGGTCTGTTTGAAAAACATCGACGCCGCCCGCGCCCGCAGCTCTGACACGCTCAACTGGTTCAGGCTCAGATGCGCCAACCGGTCGCCATCCCGTTGGATGGTCTGCAAACGCACATCGCCCTCAAGCCGTGGCATCAACTCGTCGACAAAGGCAAAGGGATCACTTGGATCACCCTCATAGGTGCCGGTCCATAGCGTTTGCATTTCTTCGCGCAAGATCAACGACATGGTGAACCGCGCCCGCGTGCCAGCAACCCGCAGCCGCCCCCGGATCAGGAAATCCGGCGGGGTCGCCTCAAGGCTTTCCGTGTCCACGGTTGTCACCCCGGTGCGTTTCAGCGACAGCTGCACCAACCCATCGTGCAGATCATCGGCAATCGCCGCATTGTCCGGCGTTTCCGGCGCCGCCACAAACTGCTCAAACCCCACCGACGGCAAGGCGCCCTTGTCCGGCGCAGTAGTCAGGTTGGCAGGCCGCCACTGATACAGGCGGATCGGCTTGGCAATGTTTTTCAGATTGAACACACCCACGTCTTTGAGCTCTTCCTGCCGCTCGGCAGAGAGCGCCTGAAACAGGTCTTCGCTGAACATCGCCCCACCGGGAGGCGCTTCGGTTTCAATCCGCTGGGCAATGTTCACCCCATTGCCGTAGAAATCCGCCTCATCCTCGACAATCTCACCGATGTGACAGCCAATGCGCAGCTTGATCACCTCATGCTCCGCCAGGCTGCTCTGCACCTCTTCGGCACAATCGAGCGCCTCTTCCACGCTGGGAAAGGCCAGGATCCAGCCGTCGCCCATGCGTTTGAGCACCTCGCCGCCGTGATCCTTGGCGACAGGTTCCAGATGTTTCTTGCGCAGCTCCTGCACCGAGGCCACGGCCAGTGCCTCGTCCTCGCCCATCAGGGCCGAATACCCTACCAAATCCGCACACATCAAAGTGGTCAATCGCCGACGCATGAATGTCTTCCCTGACAATAAAGGGGGCGCGTGTTGTTGATCCCGCGCGTGCCCCAACCCTGGCCCAGAATCTTGGGTCAGAAAAGCGCGTTATCAAGGGGGATGCCCGGAAATTCCCGGCAGGTCCACGCACAAAGCCTGTGCGGGACGGCGTCCTTAGAGGCTGGGGTGGGCAAAGGCCAGCGGTTTTGTGTTCACAAGTTTGTGGGGGAAGGGGGGCTTGGACCTCGAGTACCCGACACACTCCCAGCCAAGGTTTTCTGTGCGCCAATCCGCCAACCTTCAAACCGTCGCGCTCAGCGTGACGGATCGCACCCGACCCCGCCCCCCAGGGCGGGTGCGATTTCGCGACGTCTGCGCTAGACGGAATGTGTGGAATGCGTGGACAGAGACGCGCCAAACGGAGAGCCGCCCTCGGGATCGGGTGCGATCCTTAGTTGCAGCTTGCCTTCAGCGGCAACAGTACGGCTCGGCAAAGCCGCGCCGCGCCCCATTGCCGGCAGGGCCTTGCGCAGCAAGGTCCCGAGAGGGACCCTCCCCCCAGGAGGGCGCTTTGCACCCACCTAGGGTCGGGCGCAGCTCTCTCGATCTTCTCTCAAACGTCGATACTGGATAGCAGCGGCGGCTGAGCCGGTGGGGCAGTTTCCGCGTTAGCGCGCAACAACTCAGCCACGTAGTTGCGGAAATTCTCCAACGTCAAATCGCTCGGAGCCACACCAAAGAAATAGCCCACACTCACTGCCGCGCCGCTCCAGAACAATGGGCTGCCAATCGTTTTGCCAAAGGACTTTGCGGCCTCTTGGGAAATGATCCCTTTCAATGCCTTGCTTTTGGCAACGGCCAGTTCCCCTTCCAGTTCAGTCACTCTTGCATGCAGCATCGAAATCTCGTCTACAAGCAGGCTTTCTTTCTCGCCCTCGTCGGTTTTATTGCCAATCACACGCGCAATGGCTTTGAAGTGCCGTGGCAGCGCTTCAAGGTGTTTTAAATCCTCCGGCAAACAGTTCGCCGGGGCATCTCGCAAGTAATCTGAAATTGCACGCTCAATCGTTTCCGCACCATTGAGAGCGGTTGCCGCCGAAAGTACTGGGTTCGTCAAAAAGTGCCCTACGTGTTCTCGCAGCGCCTTCTCTTCCAAAGGCGCTGGGCCGCCGAGATTTGCTTCGATCTCACGAATAGCCGCTGCAACCGCTTCGGCACCGGCATCCCAAACCGCGTCGTCAATCAAGGCCACTTGAGTTTGCAGCGCCCAATCAAGTGGCCGACCAATGACAAAACCTTGGTACCATCTGCGCCAAAACTCGAAGGCTTCACCTTGCTGGAAAGTTTCAAACGCCGAGTTTTCTGGAATATGATTTCGCCAAGCGTCGTCGGTAGTCCACAATGGTTTTCTGAATATATCCTTGTCGCCGTCTAAGCAGTCGCGCGCGGTCTCGTTGGCGCAATGTTGCGCGACGATTTTGTATGCATCGTTCTGAGTTGTAGAAACAGCAATCGCAGCAGAAAATTGTTGCTGCCTCGCCTCATTGGAAAAGCCTGCTGCTAAATCTTGTATGGCGGCAAGCATCTCCGTTCTGTCACCGGATTTTAGCGCAGTAGCAACCATGAGTGACCCGGAGCCGGCGGCTATAACTAGCTCATCCAAGCGTGTTTGCTCAAAGACTGTCCTAGCTGATGCTCCTCGGTCAATGGGTTTGGCTCGTAGCAACGCTATGCAGCGAACGAGAACCCTGCAAACCTTCAATTGCTCTGCACTCAAGTCACGACTCGATCGAAGAGTTGGTTCGAAAAAGGACCTCAATCCTGCCCTTACAACGACGTCTTGGCACCTATGGTGCGACAGCGTTTCGAAAACGTCTTCGACCTCTCTGAATGCCTCTTCAAAGACGCCATCAATAATAAGTTTGGTCGAAGCGCTAATTTCTAACAAAACTGCCTCACTCAAGTCGAAATTCAAGTAATAACCCGCTCCGCACCCTACAGCGCTGCTTGACCAACGCAAGATTCCCCCTCATATCCCGCAACATGAGCACCGATCTGTCCAAAATCCGCAATTTCTCCATCGTGGCCCACATCGACCACGGTAAATCCACCCTTGCTGACCGCCTCATCCAAGAGACGGGCACGGTGGAAGATCGTGACATGAAGGAACAGCTGCTCGACAGCATGGACATCGAGCGCGAGCGTGGCATCACCATCAAAGCCAACACCGTGCGCATCGACTACAAAGCCGATGACGGCGAGACCTATGTCTTGAACCTCATCGACACCCCCGGTCACGTCGACTTTGCCTATGAGGTCTCCCGCTCGATGAAAGCGGTCGAAGGCTCGCTCCTGGTGGTGGACAGCACCCAGGGTGTTGAGGCGCAGACGCTTGCCAACGTTTATCAGGCCATCGAAGCCGACCACGAACTGGTGCCTGTGCTCAACAAGATCGACCTGCCCGCGTCCGATTGTGACCGCGTTGCGGAACAAATCGAAGACGTGATCGGCATCGACGCCACCGGCGCCATTCAGGTCTCCGCCAAAACCGGCGTTGGCATCCACGAAACACTCGAAGCCATCGTGAAAGAACTCCCCGCGCCCGAAGGCAACATCGACGCGCCGCTCAAGGCGATGCTGGTGGACAGCTGGTATGACGCTTACTTGGGCGTGATCGTGCTGGTGCGCATCATGGACGGCACCCTGAAAAAGGGCCAGCGCGTCAAGTTCATGTCCAACGGCACGCTGCACAATGTGGACCGCGTCGGCGTCTTCCGCCCGGAGATGCAGATGGTCGACAGTTTGGGCCCTGGCGAGATCGGCTTCCTCACCGCCTCGATCAAACAGGTGCGCGACACCCGCGTCGGGGATACCATCACCAACGACCGCCACGGCACCGAAGAGGCGCTGCCGGGCTTCAAACCAGCCCAGCCGGTGGTCTTCTGTGGCCTCTTCCCGGTGGACAGCTCGGAATTTGAAGACCTGCGCGACGCCATCGACAAACTGGCGCTGAACGACGCGTCTTTCTCGTTTGAAATGGAAACCTCCGCCGCGCTGGGCTTTGGCTTCCGCTGCGGCTTCCTGGGCCTGTTGCACCTCGAAGTGATCCGCGACCGGATCGAGCGGGAGTACAACATCGAGCTCATAACCACCGCGCCGTCGGTGATCTATCACGTCTACACGAAAGACGGCGAGATGATCGAGCTGCACAACCCTGCTGACATGCCCGACATGTCCAAGGTCGACCACCTCGAGGAGCCGCGCATCAAGGCCACCATCCTTGTGCCGGACGAATACCTCGGCGACGTGCTGAAACTCTGCCAGGACCGCCGCGGCATCCAGGAAGACCTCACCTACGCCGGCACCCGCGCGATGGCGGTCTATGACCTGCCGCTCAACGAGGTGGTGTTTGACTTCTACGACCGCCTAAAATCGGTGACCAAAGGCTATGCCTCCTTTGACTATCAGATGACCGGCTACCGCGAAGACAACCTCGTGAAGATGTCCGTGCTGGTGAACGACGAGCCGGTCGACGCGCTCTCCATGATGGTGCACCGCGACCGCGCCGAAATGCGCGGCCGGGCGATGTGTGAAAAGCTCAAAACCCTGATCCCGCGCCACATGTTCAAGATCCCAATTCAGGCGGCCATCGGCGGCAAAGTCATCGCGCGCGAGACATTGTCAGCCCTGCGCAAAGACGTGACGGCCAAGTGTTACGGCGGCGACGCCACGCGAAAACGCAAGCTTCTGGACAAGCAGAAAGCCGGTAAGAAAAAGATGCGCCAGTTCGGGAAAGTCGACATCCCGCAGGAAGCATTTATTAGCGCGCTCAAAATGGACGACTAAGTCGTCCAGTTTCGAGCGCGAGTGCGCGGAAGCGAAGGCAAAGCCTTCGCGGGCGCACCCCGGTCCTTAAGGCACACAACACCTGCCCCAATCCTCCAAAGGCCGCTCAACCGAGCGGCCTTTCTCTTTGTCCAACCTCAGTCGCATGGCCACCGCCCGCAAGGATCGCGCCCGACCCCGAGGGCGGCAGTCCACTTGGTACAACCCTGTCCGCACATCCTCCACGTCCCGTCTGTTGCAGCCTTTGCAAAATTGCACCCGCCCTGGGGGGCGGGGTCGGGCGCGATCCGGATCAGAGATCCGGGTGATAATGTGCTCAACTTACTTAATGATATTTCGGAAAACTTGAGGGTAGGCTAATTGTTGTCCGTTGCTGGCGGTCTCGATTCAAACACCGACAGCTTTGCGTTTCTGTTTCTTGTTTTTGAGGGGATGAAATTGGATCAAATCACGAAGCTTGTCGAATGGACAAAGCAAAACCATAAAACAGTTTCACTCTATTTTTACGTCATTGCCGCTCCAAATGCTTTGTTTTGGAGCTTCGTCTGGTCAATTGGCGGTCCATTGGAGCAAATGGTCGACGCTCGTTTTTTTTACGGCTTTTTCTTCGAGCTTGGTTCGATAATCTTGTTAACTTCTGCAGCTTCTGTAGCTGTTTACTATTTTTCAGCCGTAGTGGTTTTGAGTTTACCAATTGGGGTTTTCAAACGCAGCGTGGTACGTCGATTCCGTCGGCACCTATTGTTTGAAACCTCAACAAAAGTTTTGATTTGGTTGGTAGTGTTTTCGTACTTCTATTTCGGTGCAGCTTGGATTGCGCCGATTGTGATCGCGAGCTTTCTCGGCTGGTTTTGGTACGACATCGAGAAAGCGGTAGCTCCAACTTGGTACGAGAAAAAATCTACAGAACTCGACTTGGGTTATTTGCGCTTCTCGGACAAAGTTCGCGCCAATGGACCACCGATTGGAATGACGGAAGATGAGGCTCTCCGCTACGGTTGGATGCTTTTACGTCGGAGGTTTAAGTCGACTGGACCGAAGGTTGAGACGAACTGGGAGGTGTCTTTAAAGGATTTGCGAAGGCTTAAGCGCGAGCAACAAATTCTTGGAAGAGTGTTTTCCGGGCTGGTTCTTGCGGCAGTCCTAATTCTTCCTTTCTTCGCCGGGAGCTGGCGAGCGTATAGGGTTGAAGAGATGCCGCCAGTAGAACTTTCTGTCAGTTTAAATGGAGGGACGGTCAAATTGGAAAGGACCATAATCGGCAAATCTAGAGACTTTCTTCTAGTATTGGACCGCAGGACATCTGCCGTAACCGCGTTGCCGCTTAGCTCTGTAAGCGTTGCTCCACTAGTCGGCGATTGAACCGGTTTAGGTTTGTGGTGAAATTGGAGCGGAATTGGTTTCAATACACCCACTTTCTGCAACTTGTTTTACAGGTTAAAAGCCTGTGTCTTGCACAAGCAGCGCCTATGGGCTCCGTCCGTTCAAGCCTGAATTGATCCACCGGATCAATCCGGGCAGCGCCCGACCCTCCCCACGGGAGGGCGCTTTCAGCACCCACCCAGGGTCAGGCGCTCCCCTTTGTTGCGAGCCGCAACCCTCAAAACACCCGACAGACGCGTGCACCCCGCCACGCGCAACCTGCCCAAACCCAATTCCGCCCGTGGCGCCGCCACAAAATTCCATCCTTCCCCAAATCCCCCACAACGCACACCTTTCCCAACCCATCCCCAGCTTATCCACAGGAAATCCCCAAGCTTCCCCAATGGCTTACCCCCAGCGGCTTTCGTAAAACTGTCACTTTTTTCTTGCCCGACTCGGCCCTCCTGACCCACCATCAAGTCAACGCAAGGGATCGCAAGATCCGGCGCGGGACGCTGAGGTCTTCCGGAGAGGGCATATGCCCGCCAGTGACTGGCGCGGGGAAGGGACGGCTAGCCGGAACAGACCTCGCAAGGCGCGTTTGATGCCTCGTTTGAGGCCCACCACAACGCGTCGTCCACGCTGGACTATTCGACGGATCGCTGGCCGAAATGCCTGTGAGATCAGGCCGCCCTCATCCTACGGCGGCGGGGTCTTAAGGCAGGAAGGCGGCACACGCCTGAGCGGTGGCCGATGGGAAGAAGGGACAACACCACGCGGACGGATCGCACAACCCAGTGCGCCTCACCTGCAAGGTGCTTTGATCATCGGTTTGGGGGGAGGTGATTGTCCTCTTGCCAGAAGCGGGCTCCATAGGGGCTGCGTTTGTGGCGATAGGCCAAGCAGATCCCGCTGCACTGGCCCGGATGGGCTTGCCCCATCTTTGGGGCGGGTTGGGACTGGTCCCGTTTGGGGCTGGCCTGTGGTCTCGCTATGAGGCCGCGCAAAAGGGACAGCGCGAGATGAATGCGCGTGACGGGTGGGGCAACCTGCTTGGAGGGCCATTCAAAACGAAGGCGTCAGGTCGTGGGCATGGGTCGTGTTTTGACCCGCTGCCGTCCATCACCTGACGCCTTCTTTCTTTTCTGATCTCGGCGCACGGATGCGCGATCCCCTCTTAACAGGGCGCGTCGCTGTGCCTAACCTCATTGCAGACACATCAGAGGAGTTCCCCATGCCGACCACCGCCGCCGACCTTCTGCAAGCCGCCCATGCGGTTGTCCCGAAAATCTCCGCTGCTGACGCGCAGGCCAAAGTTGCCGCCGGGGCGTTGCTTTTGGATGTGCGCGACGCGCCAGAGTTGGCCGCCAATGGCCGCGCCGAGGGCAGCCACCACATCCCGCGGGGCATGCTCGAATTCCGCGCCGACCCGGCGACACAGTTCCACGACCCGGAGCTGCAGTTTGAACGCGCTGTGATTTTGCACTGCGCCTCCGGCGGCCGCGCTGCGCTGGCGGGCAAGCTGCTTAAGGACATGGGCTATCAGGAAGTGTACAATCTTGGTGGATTCAAAGACTGGGTCGAGGGCGGTGGCGCTGTGATCGAGCCGGTTGACCCCGGTATGTGAGCTGACGTGGACGTCAAATTTTGCACTGTCGCGATACCGCCCGGATACCGACGCAATACCGACGTGAAATTTGGCGCAAACTTCCGTCTGGAAAATTCCCTTTTAGCCGCCTAAACTTGACGGGCTCGCCAGATTTGCGCGGGCCTTTTGACCAAAGATTTTACAAACTGGAAGAACACCTATGAGCACCAATCGTGAGACGCTGACCAAAGAATTGCTCGAACTGGTCGCGCAGGAAGGCATGGTGGAACCTTCTGAAATCACACCAGAAAGACCGCTTGAGGAGCTGGACATTCAGTCCGCGGACTTTGTGATGATCCTCATGGCAATTGAGGAAAAATACGGCGCTTATGTCTCAGTGGACAATGAGCTGACCGACGTTGTGACGGTGCAGGATCTGTTAAACCTCGCGATCTCCAAAATCGAAGCGCATCAGGCCGCAGAGGCGTGAGCCGCGTCGTCGTCACCGGCCTCGGCGCCGTTTCCGCCTGCGGTCTTGGCGCGGCCAAATTGATTGAGGCCACGCAGACGGGGCGCTCCGGTGTCAAACCTATTTCATTTGACGATCTGGATGCGCAACGGGTTAAAACGGCTGCGCGTTTGTCTGAGACTGATCTGGCGGAGGTGTTGGGGGAAAAGCCGCACCGCATGCGCGAACCTGTGGTGGAATACGCATTATCTGCTGCACGTGAGGCCGTAGCGCAGGCTGGCCTGTCTGAGACGCATTTTGGCGAGGCTTGTGGTGTCTCGATTGGGTCTGGGTTTGGTGGCGGGCAGACACTCAATGTCAATTATATGAAGTTTGGGCGAGAGGGGTCGATGCGCTTGGATCCCATGTCTGTGCCCAAAATCATGAACAACGCCGCCGCCAGCTGGGTCTCCATGGAGTTTGGCGCAACCGGTCCGGCGCTGTGCCTCGCCACCGCCTGTTCGTCGGGCAGCCAGTCCATTGGTATGGGCTATCAGATGATCGCCTCTGGCCAAGTGGATCGCTGCCTAGCTGGCGGTTCGGAAGCCTGTCTGGAAAGCGGCGTGTTTCGAGTCTGGGAGCTGCTTCGGGTGATGACGGCGGATGTGAACCGCCCGTTCAGCAAAGACCGCAATGGCATGATCCTTGGCGAAGGCGCGGGGGTTCTGGTGCTGGAAAGCCTGGAAAGCGCTGAGGCACGCGGGGCGGCTATCTTGTGTGAACTGGTTGGCTTTGGCACCAACTCCGACGCCGGTGATCTCTTGCGCCCCGATCCCAACCGCGCTGCCGCCTGTATGCGCATTGCGCTCAAGTCCGCGAGCCTGACGCCTTCGGACGTCGGCTATGTGAACGCCCATGGCACCGGCACGGTGGCCAATGACGTGAACGAGGTGACGGCGCTGCGCGACGTGTTTGGTGATGATCTAGACGGGCTGGATGTCTCCTCCACCAAGCCCATCCACGGCCACGGGCTTGGCGCGGCGGGCGCTTTGGAAATGATCGTCGCCATCGGCGCGTTGCAACGTCAATCGGTGCCGCCGACTATCAACTTCACCGAGGTCGACCCCAAGATCGGCCTTGATCCGGTTGCCAATGTGGCCAAGCCCAAACCGTTGGGTGCCGTTATGTCCAACTCGCTGGCGTTTGGTGGCATCAACGCAACCTTGATTGCCAGGGCCTATGCCCCAAATTGAGATGGGCGCAGACCTGCGGCAGTTGGCAACCGGTGTGGCCGAGAGCGACAGCGCAGCTTTGTCCGAGTTGACCGCTGAGCTCCTAAAGCTTCCTGCCAAAGCCATTCGGCTCTCAACCCGCGCCGCCTTCTTGCTGGGCGATCCCGCGCTTGCGGAGGTTCGGGGCAACCTCACTGCACAAGCCGGCACGTTTGCTGTTCATGAAAGCCAACGGATCACTGGGATATCCAACCAATCCTTGTCAGCGGGGGCAAGTGTTTTGGTGTCCACTCAAGCCGACGCCAGATCGGCGCGCCTGGGCTTTCAGATTGAGGACACAGAGGCTGCGCTTGAAACCCGCGTCCGCTTTCTGACGCCAGAGGCAATCCGCGCCCTGTCCGCACCCGAGCTTCAGACCAACATGCTGGGGCAGGGGGCACAAACCTTTGCGACATTGCCGCTCGCCGCAACCCATATCGCGCGCTACACCACATTGGCGCACGATCCAAATCCGCTGCACGTAGACAAAGCCGCCGCACAAGCGGCCGGTTTCAAGGATGTGATTGCGCCGGGCATGTTGCTGTGTGCCTTGGCGGAGATGGCTTTTGCGCAGACCAGTCCCAACACCCAAATCCAAGACCTCCGCGCCCGCTTCTTGTCGCCCGCGTTGGTCAATACCTCGGTTCAGGTGGTCGTTTCGCAAACATCAAAAACAAAATCGCGGGTGTTTGTGGTCAGCGAAACACAAGACATCCACGCCATCGTGGACATTTTCACCGCCGCCTAACCCTCACTGACAGGCGTAATAGGCCCAGATCATCACCAGATAGGTCAGTTGATGCAGCGCCTGATCGGTGCCCATCGCGTACCAGTAAAGCGGTTGATCCGGGGTCAGGTTGCGGTTCACCGAATAGCGCGCCTTGGCCCAGTCAATGTGGAAATGCACAATGAACTCCACCAGCACCATCCAGAAAATCAGCATTGGGCTGGCACCAAACACGGCCAGAACAAGGATCGAGAAAACCGCATGGATGCCCGCGTGCTGCGCGCGCCCCATATGCCAGTATTTCTCGCGGCCCATGATCATCTTGGCGTTCTGCAGGAAAAAATCCGCCACCAAGTGTTTGATCTGAAGTGCCGCGACCAGCAACAACACTGTCGTGATCTGGTCCATAGACCTCGCCCCATCCTAAGTTCTGAAAAGAGACTAGCGGTAGAATCAAGGAACAGCAAACCTCTGTTTTCACTCTAGCAAACTTCGATTAAGAATCCGTTTGAACAGGCCCCACTTCGGTTGGTAGCATTTGCCGAATGGGACGGCGCGGACCCCGCGCTGCAAACCGGGAGTAGACGGTATCGAACGCTCATTATTTGCCTTCATCTGGAAGTATTCAAAACGTGACCAGATGGTGCTTCTGGTCCTGACGGTCTGTCTTTTTCCGTTGCAGTTCCTGACCTTGGAGCTGCCCAAACGCATCATCAACGACGCGATTGATGCGGACACCTCCTACATCGACGTGCTCAATTGGGAGATGACGCAGGAAAACTACCTGATCATGCTCAGTGTTTTGTTTCTGCTGGCGGTCTTGTTCCACGGCCTGATGAAAATGCGCATCAACACCATGAAAGGAGTGCTCTCGGAACGTATGCTGCGCCGCTATCGCTACACGCTGATTTCCCGCATCACCCGCTTCCCGCAGCCCTACCTGCGCCGCACCTCTCAAGGCGAAATGGTCAGCATGGTCACAGCCGAGGCCGAACCGCTTGGCGGCATGATGGGCGACGCAATCAGCCTGCCGGTGATGCAGGCCGGGCAAATGCTCACCATCCTGACCTTCCTGTTTCTGCAAAACGTCTGGTTTGGCCTCGCGGCAATCGCGCTGATCCCCTTGCAGGCCTGGCTCATTCCCAAGCTGCAACGTCAGATCAACCTCTTGAACAAAGACCGCATTGTGCAGGTCCGTCATCTCGCCGCTGAAATTGGCGAAACCGCCACCGGCACGCCCGAGCTGCGCGGCAACGGCGGCTGGCGCTTCCGCCTATCGCAAATCACCCGCCGTCTGGGAACGCTCTTCCTGATCCGCCTGTCGATCTACAAGAAGAAGTTCTTCATGAAGTTCCTCAACAACTTCATCACCCAGCTGACGCCGTTCTTCTTTTACCTCGTGGGCGGCCTTCTTGTGATCCGCGGTCAAGTCACCCTCGGCGCGCTTGTGGCGGCTTTGGCGGCGTACAAAGACCTGTCTTCGCCGTGGAAAGAACTGCTGAACTACTACAACCGCGTTGCCGATCTGTCCCTGCGGTGGCACTTGATCGGCGATCGTTTTGGCCCATCCGGTATGGTGGATGAAGAGCTGATCGACAATGAGCCCGACGACATCCCACGCCTGACCGGCGACATCGTTCTCAAAGACGTCTACGTCCGTGACCACGATGGCGACAGCGTGTTGGAAAACATCTCCACAACCGTGCGCCAAGGCGCAGTGATCGGCATCCGCTCGCAAGACGCCGAAGAGCGCCGGGCCGTGGCCGAGCTGTTCACACGTGAGATCACGCCTTTGAGCGGCTCGCTCTCCATTGGCGACGTCAAACTCAACGACCTGCACCAACGCGTGATCGCCACCCGCGTGGGCTACGCCGACCCGTCGCCCTACGTGTTTGAAGGCACCTTTGGCGACAACGTGCTGATGCCGCTCAAGCAAAAACCGCTCTCCGATCTTCCCGACCCCATGGGCGAGGCGGAAGAGAAAAAACGCGCCTATGAATCCAGCCGCACCGGTAACAGCGCCGATCGTCTGTTCTCGGATTGGGTCAATCCAGCGCTTGGTGATCTGACCAACGAAGACGATGTGCACGCCTGGTGGGTGAAAGTCATGGACGCCACCGGCGCGGGCAATGCCCTGTTCCGCAAAGGTCTGGACCAACCCTTTGCTGAGAGCGACCACCCGGAATTGGCGCAAACTCTTGTCGATCTGCGCCCGCAAATCCGCGCGGCGCTGGACAAGGCAGGCCTCACCAAATCCTACTTCCGCTTTGACCGCGAGCAGTACAACCCGGCCCTGCCTGTGGCCGCCAACCTGTTCTTTGCCACCCCGCGGCAGATGATCACCGATGGCCGCGAAGAGCGCATCAGCGAGTTCCTGAAACTGCTGCAAGAGCTGGGCATCGAAGAGAGCATCCTGCGCATGAGCCGCGAAGTGGTGGAAATGCTGAACCAGACCTTTGGCGTGGACGGCACCGACCACCCGCTGTTCCAGCAGCTTGGTTTTGATCCGGATGACTTCACCCGCAATGTGGAGCTATTTGCCAAGAGCCGTGATGTGCGGCTGGCCAATATGACACAAGAAGAGCTGGAGCAGATGATCTCGCTGCCGCTTCTTGTGTCGGCAGAACGCATCGGCGCGGGCTTTAGCGATGAGCTCAAGCAATCCATTTTAGAACTGCGCCATTCCGAGGCGCAAAAGCTGTCAGAATGGACCGCCGTCTATTTTGCCCCCCTGCGCGAAGACCGCTACGCTCCCGGCCTGACGGTGCTGGAAAACGCGATCTTTGGCAAACTTGCCGCCTCTGCGGGCCCCCGTGCCGAGCAAATTCGCGACATCGTTGCGCAAACACTGGCAGAAGCCGGGATGAAACAAGAGGTGGCCGAGCTGCTGTTTGCCGTGCCCACCGGCATTGGCGGCGCAGGGCTGCCCTCTGCCTTTGCCGAACCGCTCGCCATCAGGCGCGCGGCGATCAAAAAGCCCGATGTGATGATCCTCAACCGCTGTCTTGCCAACTATGAGGAAGGCCAGGCCGCTCATACCATCGCCAACCTGCGCGAACTGCTGCCCAACACAACCTTCCTCTATCTGGAGGAAGAGTTTGAGGACGCCGACAGCTTTGATCTGGTGTTGGAGCTGGAACACGGCCGTCTGAAAGACAGCGGTGTGGCTGCGGTGGACGACACAGATAACGCCGCCAGCGCCGACCTGCGCCGCAAAATGCGCGCGCTGGCTTCGGCCGATATGTTCAACGGGCTGTCCCGCCGCCAAATGCGTCTCTTGGCCTTTGGCGCGCAATGGCACAGCGCCCCGGCGGGCGAGTACGTCTTCCATATGGGGGATGATCCCTCTGATGGCGCCTATCTGATCCTCGAAGGTGAGGCCGGTCTGGGCTATCGCACGCCGGACGGCCAATCCCATGTTGTGGCCGAGGCGGGGGCGGGCACGCTGGTGGGCGAACTGGCCCTGATCCGCAAGGAAAAGCGCGCGCTGGACATGTATGCCAAATCCGATCTGGAAATGCTGCGCTTGGGCGAAAGCGAGTTTATGGCGGTGGTCGAAAACGACGCTTCCACCGCCTTCCGCATCCTGCAAGCGGTCTCCGGCTATGTCGGCGCGCCAAAGCAAAGCAACAGTGAAACTGAAGACGCCTGATCGGCACGGTCAGGCGGGAATGGTAGGGTATCGTGACACATCCGAAAGTCTGGGAGTCACTTCTGCTATATGACTCACGTAACGTGAGGAACATCTACTTTCAAATGCCGACGGATCATGAGCCTGAATCCTTGGATTGGACAAATGTCTTTGTGGATTTTCGGCGCAATTTTTTTAGTTTGGGGCGAGGTGCGTTGAGTGCTGAAGTGTTGCCGTTGTTTTCTTTCTGGCGCTACAAAGATGAGCCAAGAAAGAAGCGCGATAACCTCCCCGATGCATTTACGGTGCATTTGGGCATTCCAATCGTGTCTGGACATATGAAGGCGGTCTTGGAGCGGTTCGACCTTGGCGACACGTCTTTTTACCCAATTAAGCTCTATGAGTTTGACCAAGTAACACAGCGCCCCGATGACCTCTATATTTGGGATGTTCGCAACGCCGTGAGGGCACTGGTGCCCGAAAAATCAAAGGGCATACTGGACTTACTTGGTCACGGTACCACATGGGATATGTTTCCCGAAAAGGGGAAGTTTCTTGCCTTGGATGAAGCGTGCATTCCCGATGTTGACGTCTGGATCGACCCCCAGATTGAGAGTCGACTCTTTTTCTCAGACCGGCTCCGCACTGCGCTGCGACAGGCGGACCTAAGCCTGCGCTGTTTTGGCTGGCGTGCATGTAAGTTGGTGGCGCGCTGACAGGTGCCCCCCTTTTCCACGCGTTACTTTGCTCCGATCTCATTGCGGCATCCAAGCCCAACCCCAAGGTCACAATGTGCGCGTAGCCGCTTTGTGTCTGCGCGGGTCCATCCCGCCGGCGCCGTGACTTCGGCCCAAGGTGAAATGTAATCCCGCGCATAGTAGGCATGGCCGTGGCCGGGCGGTGCGCCAAAGGACAGCGCCATATCCAACGCCAACTGGAACTGGGTGACAATCGGAATGAACACCAGATGGCGGGAGACATCCTCGGCAGGCGGATCGTTCATCCATTCCGGTGCTCGAAATAGCGAGAACGGATCGTAAAACACAATCGGATCGCTGGAGTACTGCAAAAAGGCAATCCGCATCCGCCCCCAGGGGCCGGGGGCTTCGGAGGCATCGTGGAAATGGTTGGCATAGCGCACCAGAGAGCCTGTGCCCAACTCCGGCAACACCCAGGAGCTGTCCGAGTTGCGCGCGTTCTGAATGGTCTGCCAGAAACGGGAGGGGAACGGCGGCCCGGCCCAAAACGCACCGTTGATCGGATCATCCAGCAGGCGGAACAGGTTGGTGGCATACATCGACGACCAGGCTCCAAGGCTGAGCCCATGGGCATACAGCCGGGGCCGCGTGTCTTTGGGCAAGGTCTCCCAATACTCATGCACCACTTCCAACAACGCTGTCGCCTGATCCAGCCCGGTGCGGGTTTCCAAAATCAGTGCCAGCGGCGACTGCAAATAGGAGTACTGCACACTCACCGTGGCGATGTCGCCATTGTGCATATACTCCACCGGATCATGGGAGCCCGGATCCATCCACCCGGTGCCGGTTGGGCTGGTGACAATCAGCACCTCGCGTTCAAACGCCTTAACGCGGATCAGCTCCGCCAAAGCCAGCTCTGCGCGCTCTCTGGGGGTCTCGCCATTGGCACGCCCGACATAGACCCGCAGCGGTTCTTTGGCGGGCTGGCCGGTAAAGGCGGAAATCGCTTTGGCAGTGGGGCCGGTCAAAACAAAGTCCCGACCGGGCTGCCCCATGGCGGCCCAATCAATCAGCGACGCGGTGGAGCCAGATTGATGCGCATGAGGGGGTAGGGGCGGGGCCACGTCAAACAACTCCTGCGCCGCCTCATAGCTCTGATCCAAGGAAGCCACGACCCGGTCAAAAATCCCGTCCCGTGTGACAACAAACAGAATGGCAAAGACAGTCACCACACCCAGCACATTGGCGCGGCGCGGCGGCATGATGCGATAGAACTTCGCCCGCACCCAACGGAACAGCGCGGCCACCAATGCCCCCACCGCATAAAGCCCCAGAAAGGTCAGCGATGTGAGCGTGATCAGGCGGGCCAGGTGTCGCCCTTCCACCGCCTCCATATCCATCTTACCGCGCAGTTCGTTTTGCCATTCCAAACTGTAGACCAAGATCCAGATCGTCAGCGCAATCACGGCAAGTGTCAGAAGGGTATCAAAGACAGTGCCAATGCGGCCGCTAAGGCGCGGTAAATCCGCCGCTTGCCAGATCAGGCTGAGGGACTGCCCCAGCAGATATCCAATCGCAATGATCACGCCCCCCAGAATACCCTGTTCCACCGCGCCTCTGGGAATAAGGGAGGGCGTCATAGAGGCGGCAAAGAACGCAAGCCCCAGCAAAAAGCTGCGGAGCGAAAAACGAAAAATCCAACGGCGCAGCCAGGTCAAAGCAGTGTCCTTTAGGTGTGGTATCCCGAGCAGACTAATCTCTCTTTCTCCAAACAAAAGCGTCTTCGCGGCTGAGGAGGCAAATTGGTCGATGACTGTACCACATCTGCGTGGGGTGTTGCCTCACGCCAGGAGGGACGACCTGTCTCTTCACCTATTGGAAACGACAGTCTCTTTGCCCTTTTCTCTGCACCTCTGCGAAACAGCCACGATACCGACGCGATACCGATGTTGGTTTTGGCGCGGCTGTTGGGTGTTGCGCGGCGAGTCTTTGGTTGAGTCTGTGGATAAGTGGCGGAGCGATGTGTTTGTTAACCTTGGTTTCGGCAGTAGCTTTGTTATTGGCGGAAATCTGTTCGTGTAAGTAATTGATATTGTTTATTTTTCCAGAAAGTTGGTGATTTTTTGCGGAAAGATGAAAAAAGCGCTTGCGGCTGTTTGGTGTTATGCTTAGAACCCCCTTCACCGGCGGCGCTGAGGCGCACGACGGCGGGACGGACCGGAGCGAGGCGCTGCTTCAGGAAGGGAAGTTCTGGAAATATCGAGCAGTATCAGCGGGTTGCGCTAGTAAGTTAGTAGCGCGGTCGGTTGGTTTTGTCTCTGGGGTTTTGTGCTCCGACGTTGTTTGACATTGAGAATACACTGAAGAGATATGAGGGCGGTTTGGTTCATTTCGATGAGCAAACACCTGCATATCGGCTCTTAGGTCTTTAGGGATCGATGATAGAGTTACAACAGCTTCACTGTTTGGTGGCTTTCTGTACCTTTGGTACTGAAGCACATTGAACAGTTTGAGTTCATCCGGGATTAGCCTCCTGGGTGAGATGTGCAGAGGTTCGAACGTCAAGGATTAGCTGGTAACAGCTATTCAACTTGAGAGTTTGATCCTGGCTCAGAACGAACGCTGGCGGCAGGCCTAACACATGCAAGTCGAGCGCACTCTTCGGAGTGAGCGGCGGACGGGTTAGTAACGCGTGGGAACGTACCCAGATCTAAGGAATAGCCACTGGAAACGGTGAGTAATACCTTATACGCCCTTCGGGGGAAAGATTTATCGGATTTGGATCGGCCCGCGTTGGATTAGATAGTTGGTGGGGTAACGGCCTACCAAGTCTACGATCTATAGCTGGTTTTAGAGGATGATCAGCAACACTGGGACTGAGACACGGCCCAGACTCCTACGGGAGGCAGCAGTGGGGAATCTTGGACAATGGGCGCAAGCCTGATCCAGCCATGCCGCGTGAGTGATGAAGGCCTTAGGGTCGTAAAGCTCTTTCGCCAGGGATGATAATGACAGTACCTGGTAAAGAAACCCCGGCTAACTCCGTGCCAGCAGCCGCGGTAATACGGAGGGGGTTAGCGTTGTTCGGAATTACTGGGCGTAAAGCGCGCGTAGGCGGGTTGTTAAGTTAGAGGTGAAATCCCGGGGCTCAACCCCGGAACTGCCTTTAATACTGGCAACCTAGAGTTCGAGAGAGGTGAGTGGAATTCCGAGTGTAGAGGTGAAATTCGTAGATATTCGGAGGAACACCAGTGGCGAAGGCGGCTCACTGGCTCGATACTGACGCTGAGGTGCGAAAGTGTGGGGAGCAAACAGGATTAGATACCCTGGTAGTCCACACCGTAAACGATGAATGCCAGTCGTCGGGTAGCATGCTATTCGGTGACACACCTAACGGATTAAGCATTCCGCCTGGGGAGTACGGTCGCAAGATTAAAACTCAAAGGAATTGACGGGGGCCCGCACAAGCGGTGGAGCATGTGGTTTAATTCGAAGCAACGCGCAGAACCTTACCAACCCTTGACATCCTAGGACACCTCCAGAGATGGAGCCTTCCTTCGGGACCTAGTGACAGGTGCTGCATGGCTGTCGTCAGCTCGTGTCGTGAGATGTTCGGTTAAGTCCGGCAACGAGCGCAACCCACATCCTTAGTTGCCAGCAGTTCGGCTGGGCACTCTAGGGAAACTGCCCGTGATAAGCGGGAGGAAGGTGTGGATGACGTCAAGTCCTCATGGCCCTTACGGGTTGGGCTACACACGTGCTACAATGGCAGTGACAATGGGTTAATCCCCAAAAACTGTCTCAGTTCGGATTGGGGTCTGCAACTCGACCCCATGAAGTCGGAATCGCTAGTAATCGCGTAACAGCATGACGCGGTGAATACGTTCCCGGGCCTTGTACACACCGCCCGTCACACCATGGGAGTTGGTTCTACCCGACGGCCGTGCGCTAACCTCTCTGAGGAGGCAGCGGACCACGGTAGGATCAGCGACTGGGGTGAAGTCGTAACAAGGTAGCCGTAGGGGAACCTGCGGCTGGATCACCTCCTTTCTAAGGATGCACCTAGCAGATCAACTTGTTGATCTCGTGGATGCACTTAGCAACAGATCGGTACCTTTGCCGATCTATATCAAACGGACCAGGCCGTCCCCATATCTCTTCAGGAACATCGAACCTTGATCACATCCGTGATCATAGCGTTCAGCTTGGGGCCTTAGCTCAGCTGGGAGAGCGCCTGATTTGCATTCAGGAGGTCAGCGGTTCGATCCCGCTAGGCTCCACCAGGATTTGGGCTCAGCAACCACACGGGCCTGCCCTTACGGTTGACTTTGCTTTGCAAAGCAACTCACCGGGCGACGCGTTTTGCCTTTGGCAAAAGCGCTTGGGTCGGTAGCTCAGGTGGTTAGAGCGCACGCCTGATAAGCGTGAGGTCGGAGGTTCAAGTCCTCCTCGACCCACCAACTCACTTCTGAAAGAAGTGAGGCCAACAGCAGTCACGCAAGGCACGCGACAGTGGCTTTTGCTTGCAAAAGCTCACGAAAGCGTCCCTCCGGCTGACATCAACTCGATCATCAAGCACTTGCATAAGTGTTTGATCATCCAGTTGGATGACGACTTCTTCGGAAGTTTTGACATCGTTTAGAGAGATACAAGTTGTTCCAAGACGGCTCTTTGAAAGAGCGGTTTTGAGAATAACAATCAACACTGTTTGATCGCCCTAAGTACGGGGATGATCTCAGTTAGGTGCCGATCCTTTCGAGGTGACGCGAGCCTTTGATCAAGACTGTTTCCTCGGTCTTCCAAGGGTCTGCCTGCTGAAACGAACAGAGTTGTCCAAGTCAAGTACACTAACCCGCAAGATCGAGAGATCTTGCATTGTTCCTTATCCTCTTCGTGGGGCCGACCGACATCGGCAGCGAAGGTTCCAGGGTAAGGAGCGGGAAAAGTATGACTTTTGGTTCAGAAACAGGATTGTGCGGCATGCCAGCCAAACGATCACGAATGACTTAGTCCTCAAGTAGCGCACTGATTTATTTTAGTGGGCGGTAGGACATCAAAACAGTCTTTCTCTTTCTGGATCAAATCAAGCGCGAGAAGGGCGTTTGGTGGATGCCTTGGCAGTAAGAGGCGATGAAAGACGTGATACTCTGCGATAAGCTTGGGGGAGCCGAGAATAGGCTTTGATCCCAGGATCTCTGAATGGGGGAACCCACCTGACAGTTTGTTATAATAGCCTTCGGGCTGCCTATAACTTACTGAACCAGGTACTTTTGACCTGAATACATAGGGTCTTAAGAGCAAACCCGGGGAACTGAAACATCTAAGTACCCGGAGGAAAGGAAATCAATTGATACTCCGCTAGTAGTGGCGAGCGAACGCGGACCAGCCAAGCCTGATAAGTGAGAAGAACCGTTTGGGAAGACGGGCCATAGTGGGTGACAGCCCCGTATTCGAAGCTTTGAAGGATGTATTAAGTAGGGCGGAACACGTGAAATTCTGTCTGAAGATCGGAGGACCACCTTCGAAGGCTAAGTACTCCTTACTGACCGATAGCGAACCAGTACCGTGAGGGAAAGGTGAAAAGCACCCCGACGAGGGGAGTGAAACAGTACCTGAAACCGAACGCCTACAATCAGTTGGAGGCCCCTTGAGGGCTGACAGCGTACCTTTTGTATAATGGGTCATCGACTTGGTCTATCTAGCAAGCTTAAGCCGTTAGGTGTAGGCGCAGCGAAAGCGAGTCTTAATAGGGCGCATGAGTTAGATGGATCAGACCCGAAACCGAGTGATCTAGGCATGGCCAGGTTGAAGGTGCGGTAACACGCACTGGAGGACCGAACCCACATCTGTTGAAAAAGATCGGGATGAGCTGTGCCTAGGGGTGAAAGGCCAATCAAACTCGGAGATAGCTGGTTCTCTGCGAAATCTATTTAGGTAGAGCGTCACACGAATACCCCGGGGGGTAGAGCACTGGATGGGTAATGGGGCCCCACAGGCTTACTGATCCTAACCAAACTCCGAATACCCGGGAGTACTATGTGGCAGACACACTGCGGATGCTAACGTCCGTAGTGGAGAGGGAAACAACCCTGACCTACGACTAAGGCCCCTAATTCATGGCTAAGTGGGAAAGCAGGTGGGACGACCAAAACAACCAGGAGGTTGGCTTAGAAGCAGCCATCCTTTAAAGATAGCGTAACAGCTCACTGGTCTAAATAAGTTGTCCTGCGGCGAAGATGTAACGGGGCTCAAGCCATGAGCCGAAGTCTAGGGATGCGTAAGCATCGGTAGCAGAGCGTAGTGTGACATAGTTCCAATCCTCTTTAGCATTCTTCGGAATGCCTTGGAGGATATGGAGCTTTCGATGAAGCGGGCGCGTGAGCGATCCCGTGGAGAGATCACTAGTGAGAATGATGACATGAGTAGCGACAAAGAGTGTGAGAGACACTCTCGCCGAAAGTCCAAGGGTTCCTGCTTAAAGCTAATCTGAGCAGGGTAAGCCGGCCCCTAAGCCGAGGGCGAAAGCCGTAGGCGATGGGAACTAGGTTAATATTCCTAGGCCAGGAGGATGTGACGGATTGTGAAGGTAGTTCATTCTTATCGGATTGAATGGGCTGCTGATCAGTTCCTGGAAATAGCCCTCCATGAGACCGTACCCTAAACCAACACAGGTGGACTGGTAGAGCATACCAAGGCGCTTGAGAGAACGATGTTGAAGGAACTCGGCAAAATACCTCCGTAAGTTCGCGAGAAGGAGGCCCAGTTTCTACGCAAGTATTGGCTGGGGGCACAAACCAGGGGGTGGCGACTGTTTACTAAAAACACAGGGCTCTGCGAAGTCGCAAGACGACGTATAGGGTCTGACGCCTGCCCGGTGCCTGAAGGTTAAAAGGAGGGGTGAGAGCTCCGAATTGAAGCCCAGGTAAACGGCGGCCGTAACTATAACGGTCCTAAGGTAGCGAAATTCCTTGTCGGGTAAGTTCCGACCTGCACGAATGGCGTAACGACTTCCCCGCTGTCTCCAACATCGACTCAGCGAAATTGAATTGCCTGTCAAGATGCAGGCTTCCCGCGGTTAGACGGAAAGACCCCGTGCACCTTTACTACAGCTTCACACTGGCATCAGGCCATGCATGTGCAGGATAGGTGGTGGGCTTTGAAACCGACACGCCAGTGTCGGTGGAGCCTCCCTTGAGATACCACCCTTGCATCGCTTGATGTCTAACCGCGGTCCGTTATCCGGATCCGGGACCCTGTGTGGCGGGTAGTTTGACTGGGGCGGTCGCCTCCTAAAGCGTAACGGAGGCGCGCGAAGGTTGGCTCAGAGCGGTCGGAAATCGCTCGTTGAGTGCAATGGCAGAAGCCAGCCTGACTGCGAGACTGACAAGTCGAGCAGAGTCGAAAGACGGCCATAGTGATCCGGTGGTCCCGAGTGGAAGGGCCATCGCTCAACGGATAAAAGGTACGCCGGGGATAACAGGCTGATACTGCCCAAGAGTCCATATCGACGGCAGTGTTTGGCACCTCGATGTCGGCTCATCTCATCCTGGGGCTGGAGCAGGTCCCAAGGGTACGGCTGTTCGCCGTTTAAAGAGGTACGTGAGCTGGGTTTAGAACGTCGTGAGACAGTTCGGTCCCTATCTGCCGTGGGTGTAGGATACTTGAGAGGAGTTGCCCCTAGTACGAGAGGACCGGGGTGAACGATCCACTGGTGGACCTGTTGTTGCGCCAGCAGCAGTGCAGGGTAGCTATGATCGGACAGGATAACCGCTGAAGGCATCTAAGCGGGAAGCCCCCCTCAAAACAAGGTATCCCTGAGGACCGAGGTAGACCACCTCGTCGATAGGCCAGAGATGTAAGTGCGGTAACGCATTCAGTTGACTGGTACTAATGGTCCGATAGGCTTGATTTGATCCAGTAAAAGTAAGACTGGAAATCAAAAGCATACACACTACACAATCAGTGAAATGACTTGGACACCAACTCTCGCGCTCAAGTAGCCCTCCGGGCGGTAGCGCAAATGAGTATGAGGCCGTTTGTTCGGTTTGGTGATCATAGCGCGAGTGAAACACCCGGTCCCATCCCGAACCCGGCCGTTAAGCACCGTAGCGCCGATGGTACTGCATCTTAAGGTGTGGGAGAGTAGGTCATCGCCAAACCTAACAAACGACCTCAGTATCTCTCTACGATGAAAAAAAAAAGAATACCTTCAGAACAATCAAAACGTCCTGAAGGGCGACAGATCTCAAACCCAACCGGAAAGAGATCAAACCGGCCTCAAGTAGCCCTACCGGCGGTAGGCCAACCAAACTGTCGCGGGATGGAGCAGCCCGGTAGCTCGTCAGGCTCATAACCTGAAGGTCGCAGGTTCAAATCCTGCTCCCGCAACCAGGTCATCAAATAAAATCAAACACCCCGGTAAGACCAAAATTGGTCCAAATGACCAATGGCTTTAACGCCTCACAGCTTCAGACTCATAACATGAAACGGGGTGGGCCTTGCTGGTGAACTCGATGCCATTGTCAGAAACAATCGTTCCAGGCATCCCATGCAGTGACCCAGTTCATGGGCGCGACTTTTGGGGCGTTACGCTGTGTTGAACGGTGCGGATGCAACACTCTACAGGTTCTACGCTTTGAGATGCGGAACCGGCTTCGCACATGCTCAATGCAGGCACGGCGGTGCATCGGGATTTACGGTTTCCCCGAGCTGCTTCTGACAATATCAGCTTGTCCAGAGTCAGCTCCGACACGACTCTTCGCAGCTGCTCATTCTCCTTCTGAAGCCGTTTGACTTCCTTCAGTCGCCAGGTCCCCCATCGGGACATCGCTTCGCGATACCCTGTCGGGCAATGCATACCTCCATATCGCTTACGCCAGCGACAAAAGGTCTGTTCCCTTTTCTGCATCTACCGGATTGCAGCAATGCGGGGCATTACCTGGCCGCACGGCACCTCTGCTTGTCGTAATTTCGTGAAAACCTCTTCTGGCTTGGGGCGTTTGTGTCCCAACTTGGATCCTCCGTTTCCTAACTATAGGGGCGTAGCACCTCAGTAGGGGAGGGTCACCAATGCCGGTTAATGTCTTGAACAATAAATCTGTAACACGCCATATTAAGATGAGTGGTTGTCAAAAGAGAAGATTGTAAGGATTAGAGACTTACACAACTCTGAAATAGACGCCCGATTGGACTCTTTCGAACTAGAAAGCGTGTAAAGACACGCAATGGTCACTTCGTGTTGTAAGATAAACAATTCTTCAGCGATATTGGGCGGCGGCAGTTTGCCAAATCTGCTGCGCATCATCAGCAGACGCTGGGCGATTTCCATACGGTGGCGGGTTTCCAGTTCGGTCAACTTATGGGAGCTGCTCATTGCCAGACGCAGCCGCCAGTTTGCCGGTGAATTCAGCTTCGGGTCCGACATCGTGCTCAAAAAGGCTTCGACATGTGTGTCCACATCTTCTGGCCCGGAGTCGGCCGGGATTTTTGCAATCAACCCATCCAAAGCTTCCAGTGTTTCGGTCAGCCACCGCCTGAAAAGTTCATAGTAGAGGGCCTCCTTATTGGGAAAGAACTGATAGATTGTTCCGACGCTGACCTGCGCACGAGCACTGATCTTGCGGGTGGTCACATCTTCGGCAGGCCCCTCACTCAACATTTGCAAAGTGGTTGTCAAAATGTGTTCCACCCGCTTTTGAGAGCGGATTTGCTGTGCCTTTCGGCGGCGCGCGACGCCTTCTTTGGTTTTTGCAGTATCGGAATTAGATGTCTGGCTCATCGGCTGAATACGTTATGGTTGTGGGCGATTGTAGAACTACATCGTATGGTTATGGTCCGTCCAGTAAGCGGCAATCATGCGTTTCTGTTTGGGATGGTTTTTGACGGGGGGCATTTTGCGAAAGGCTTCGGTTTGCAGATTATCAGCAGCGAACCAAAGGTAGGCGCCGGGATGGCGTGCAAGGGCCTCAACGGCGATGGCGGCCAAGCTGGAGCTCTTAGTGGGGCGCAGCCATGTGAGGCGCATGCCTTCTGGAACGTTGAAGTCATAGGTTTGGGCATCAGATCGATTTAGCAGCAGCACCTCGCCGCACACATTGGGTACGTGTTCCAAAATACGCGCTATTGCTGGATAGGCCGCTTCGTCTCCACAGATGACGAGGGTCTCGACATTTAGAACCCCGCCGCCTCCGGGACCAATCAAAGCAATCTCGTCGCCGCGTTTCAATCCTTGCGCCCATTCAAAGGCTCGGCCGCCGCTGTGATTGTAGATGTCGACAGTTGCAATGCCGCGCGTTTGATCAAAGTGGCGCACAGTATAGACAGGACGATGCAGGGCATCGTGACCTTGCGGCCATTGCACGGCTCCGTTGCGACCCATCGTTGGCCAAGTCGGATTGGGAGCCGCTGCATCCGGGATCAGAAACCGGAAGTGCAGCGCACGGTCGTCAAATAGATCAGGTTTGCTTAGCTTGAGGGACAGACGGTGAAAGTCCGCATTTAGAGGCTCTGAATTGACAACTTCGGAAAATTGGAAATTTGGCGGGTACTGCGTGGCCTCAAGGCTGTCAGACCAGGTCAATCCGTCTGCAACGTCTGGCAGGTAGTGGGCAAGGTGTTCGACAATGCCTTCGCGCACAACATGAAGATCGGTCAAAGTCGCCGCCGCCAGGCTGATCCGGACTCCCTTGTCGCGATCAGCAATGGAAAACCGACCAAATTCGCTTTCTATTTCCACACAGTCTGAGAGGTTTCGCAGAATAGGAAGCGCGTGTTCTGCCGCTTCAAACAGAACCATCTGGCGCATGGCCGCAAAGCTGAGGCCTTCCACATCCGCATGGGCATTAACAGTTGTCATGTTGGATTACCTCGCAATCACATGGGGCAGACCAGTGACCGGATCCGGCAGAATGGTGCTGTCCAAGCCAAAAATAGCCTGCATATTGTCGGCCGTAACCACCCCTTCGGGCGCGCCCTGAAGGAGGATTCCTCCATCTTTGACAGCGACAATGTGATCGGAATAGCGGGTGGCCAGATTGATGTCATGTAAGACCATGGCCACGGTGAGACCGCGTTCCTTCTGCAGCTTTTGGATCAGGTTCAGAATTTCAATCTGATGCGGCAGGTCCAGGAAGGTTGTTGGTTCGTCCAAGAGCAGAATATCCGTGTCCTGAGCCAAAACCATCGCGATCCAGGCGCGTTGACGCTGTCCGCCTGACAATTCGCCCAGCAAGCTATTTTGTTGCGAGCTTAACCCGACCTGCTCGCAGCACCATTCTACGATCTCTTGATCCTTTTGGGACCATTGGCGCAACGCAGATTGGTGCGGCGTGCGTCCGCGGATTACAAGATCCATCACGCGCATCGCGTCTGGAGCCTCAGAGGTTTGCGACAGTAGGGCGACCTTGCGGGCGACATCTCTTGAGCGCTGCTCCGTAATCGATACACCCTCAAGGGAAACGCCACCTTTCGTCGGCGTCAGCACCCGAGCGAGACAGCGCAGTAAGCTCGACTTGCCGCTGGCATTTGCTCCGACAATTGAAGTGATTTTTCCCTTTGGAAGGTCCAGCGAAATGTCCTTCAATACCTCGGTCTTGCCATAGCTCAGATAGAGGTTTGATGCAGAAAGTGGCGCGGTCATTGAAGTCGCTTTCGTGTTTGCAAAAAGAGGGTCCAAATCAGCACGGGTGCGCCGACGAGAGCGGTGAAAATCCCTGCGGGTAGGCTGAGGCCGCCAGGCAGAGCATTTGCAGCTGTATCTGCCCCAAGTGTTACGAGCGCCCCAACAAGCGCTGCAGTCAACAAGGACGGACGCATGGTGCGGGTTAGGCCGTGAGCGATGGGGCCAGAGACAAAGGCAACAAACGGCAGAGGACCGACGGCGCCAACCGCCAGGGCGACAAGAAGCACGGCCAAGGCAAAGCCCCAAAGGCGCGTGCGGTCCACACGGATGCCGAGTGTCTGGGCGGTTTCATCACGCAAGGCCAATCGAGCAATTGAAAACTGCGCGTAGAAGCAGATCGGTGCCAATATCAGCAAACCGATCCAGACCAAGGTCACATCCTGCCAGCTACGGGCGTCCAATGACCCAACAAGCCATTTGGCGATGTCTGATGCGTCATTCACAGTGAAAGTCGTCATCAGCAGATCGTTCACTACGCTCAACGTCATGGTGATGCCGATCCCCATCAGCACAATTTGGCCCGGGCGGATGCCGCGGTTCCAAGCGAGGCCCAAGATGAGTACAGCGGCTAACGTACCTCCGGACAGAGCACCGAAAAGAATGGCAGCAGTGGACCCGGAGATCAGAACGGCGAGCACGGCGCCGACGCCAGCCCCGGCGGTGAAGCCAATGATGTCGGGCGAGGCCAGAGGGTTGCGTAGCTGGGTTTGGACAATTTCTCCAGCGAGGCCAAAAGCAAGTCCTACGCCGATTGCGACCAAAAGGCGGGTTAGGCGGTGATCGATGACAATCATGCGGGTCACCGCATCGCTGTCGCCCCGCAAAGCAGCCGTTAGATCCGCAAATGTGATCGGATAGGTTCCGCCTAAAAGGGCATTTGCTGCGAGGCAGGCGAGAACCACAACGAGCAGGATGTTCACGACCACGAGCCGGGTGGGCCACCGCCAAGACAGTGAAGCGATGCGAAGAGTTACAGATCTCATAGCGCCACCTCCGTTCTTTGGCGAACCATGACCACCAAGGCGGGTCCGCCAATCAAGGCCATCATCACGCCGGCCTCAACGGGGCGGTCTGGCACAAGCAAACGCCCAGCCAAATCTGCCGTCAGTGCAAGTAGGCCACCCAATATTGCCGACCCCAGAGCGAGCGCGCCCACGTTCATGCGCACAAAAGGGCGGACCAAATGCGGAATAATCAACCCGACGAAGGCGATAGGACCAGCCAAGGACACTGTGGCGCCGCAGAGAATGACAATTGCAAATACTGTCACGGCGCGGGCAAGGCCCACACGTGCTCCGAGGCTTTTGGCCGTGTCTTCCCCTAATACGAGCGGGTCCAGCATCACAGCTGCGATCGCGGCCAGCACAAAGCCGATCCCAAACAGGGGGAGCATGGCAAAAAGCGAGGCTCGAGTGATTTGATGGAAACCACCCAGAGCCCAGAAGCGAAGTGTATCAAGCGCTTCTCGGCTCAGGATCAAAATTGCCCAGGACAAAGCTAGAAACAGAGCGCTAACCGCTGCCCCTGCCAAAATCAGGCGCAGGGGATCAGGTCCATTGCGGTGGCGTGCACCCCCCAATCCCAATACCAACAGCGCGGCGCATCCGGCGCCGACGAGTGCCGGAACAATTAGCCCGGTTTGGCTGCTAATCCCCAGGCCCCATGTGGCCAGCACGACGCCAAAAGCTGCGCCTCCGTTCACGCCGAGCAATCCGGGATCGGCCAAGGGATTGCGTGACATCACCTGCATCAACGCGCCCGCGAGCCCAAGGCTGGCCCCACCCAGCAGCGCGGCAAAGGTGCGGGGTAGCCTGAGATCGCGCACTACAATGTGCGCAGGATTTTCGCTGTCAAAGGTGGTGACCGCTGAGGCTACATCTATCCAACTTAAAGGCCAGACGCCCAAGCGCAGAGATAATACGGACAACGCCAACAGGCTTAGCGACACCAAAAGCGCGGCTTTGCGATGAAACAACGTGGTCATTGCGAGCTCACTTTTTTGTCTGAAGTCCATCCAGGAACAAGCGTGTTGGGATCACCGTCAAAAGCCGCGTCTAGCAGCGGGATCAATGTGTCCAGCGCGTAATTCAGAGACAAAGGACTGGAGTGGTTGAGTGCGGAGGTGAGATCAAAATCGGTGTAAACCTCTCGCCCGTCGCGATAGGCCTTCAGCGTTGGACGCAGTACGATGTCATCGAGAGCGGCATTGATGCTTGGCGCATGTACCCAAATCAAAACATCGGTGTCCAACGTGCCAATATTTTCTTGTTCAAGGCGGATGAAGTTGGCGTCAAAGCGTGCAATTTTTGCCAGTTCCGAAGGCAAGGAGAACCCAAGATCTTTCAGAAAACGGCCCCGCAAATCTGACTCACCATATGCGCTCAGGCGAGGGGCATATGCGGCCACAGCGGTTGCGTTTTGCCACTCTGGGTGGGCAGCGCGAATGTCGGCAAAACGCGTCTCAAGATCGTCGACGATGCGCTTGGCTTCGGTGTCTCGATCCAACGCGCGCCCCAACTGACGTGTCATTTGTTGCCACGAGGCACTGTAGGGACTTTCATCTTTCGGGTGCGCCAATGTCGGCGCGATTTGGGACAAAAGGGCATACTCCGCTTTCGTCATCCCCGACCATTGCCCTACAATCAGATCAGGCTCGAGCAAGGCAATCTGGTCAATGTCGATTCCGCCATAGATTACAGTTGGTTCAGCATCTCCTAGGGCCTCCTGCGCCCAAGGCCAAACGCCAAAATCATGCGGCCCATACCAATGGCGCAACGCGATGGGTTTTACACCCAGAGCAAGCAGAAAATCGTGCCCAATATAAGAGAGGGAGACCACACGTTTGGGAGCCACATTGATTTCAGTAATGCCGTAGGCGTGTTCCACTTGCCGTGGAGACGCAGATGCACTGGCATTGATGGATAGCAATGCCAGTGCGACGAGTGTGTGCACAACACGCATGGATCAGAAGAACTTGCGCGCGGTCAGAGTGAATTCGCGACCCTCGCCATAGACACAGCCGCCGGAGACGGAGTCGAGCACCGCATTGCCGGTGAGCGTATTGCCGTGGCAGTAGCCCACGTACTCTTTGTCCGCTAGGTTGCGCGCGGCGAGCATGAACTGCCAGTCGTTCCAGTCATAGCGAATAGACGCGTCAAACAGCATGACCGACTTCATGTCATAGGTGTTTGCCACATCCGCGTAACGGGATCCGGTGTAGCGTGCACCTGCGCCAATCGTCAGGCCCGCGACCTGAGGCAGTTGATACTCTGCAAACAGCGCTGCCGCGATGACTGGGACACGGGCCACTTTGTTGCCGCCATAGGTTGCGTCTTCGGTGATCTCTGCATCCGTATATGTTGCGCTGCCGAACAGGCTGAGACCATTCCCGAAATCATGCGTGACCTCAAGTTCGATACCTTGGGAGCGCACCTTGCCGACCTGGGTGTAGACAATTGGGCTGTTCGAACTTGGATCGTCAAACACCGCGTCGTTTTTCTCGATATTGAAGAGCGCCATGTTAAATGTGGTTTGACCGCTTGGTGCAGTATATTTCATCCCCAATTCGCCGGCGATGGCTTTCTCCACATCCAATGCATCGCCATTCGCTTTCATGCCCGCCAAAGGCAGGTTGAAAGAGTTCGACAATGACCCGTAAACCATTGTGCTGGGGGACACATTGTATCCAACAGAGAGGTTTGCGGACGGCAACGTGTCTTTCATGTCGTGATCAAAGTTGGTCACCGAGGTGTCCAGATTGGTCAAGTACCCCTTGGCGCCGTAGTTGACTCGATCAAGGCGCAATCCACCGTTGATGATCCACTGATCGCCAATGGATGCGTGACCGCTGGCATAAAGTCCAATCTGATCCAGATCTGTCTTGCGTTCAGTCGACAAGTTGGTCGGGAAGGACCCGGCCAGGAAGTTGGTTACAGCGCCGGTGACATAATTACGCTCGCCAGCGTAGCCAGAGGTGCTTTTGTAGTCGCTTTCCATCTTAAAGTAGTCGACGCCAAACGCCAGTTGGCCGCTTACGCGATCAGACTCGAATTTGTAGTGCAGCGCATTGTCGGCGTTGAAGGAATCCACTTCCTGATCCACATCCAACAGGCTCATGACCCCCGTGTCGACATCGCTTGGCAATCCAACGGGGGCGCCAAGCAGGTAACTCAGGTTCACAAAGGATGCAGCGTAGTTGGTCCGCATGTCCCATTCGTTTTGCGCATAACGGGCGCGGCTGACAAAGCTGAGCTGATTGTCGAACTCATGTTCCAGCTCGTAGCCGAGGTAGGATTGTTTTGTTTCGATGTCGTTGTAGTCGGGATTTGCCGTGTAAAGATCGGTTGACCATTGGCCGTTCCCATTTGGCTCCAGTGAGCCGTATTCAGGCACGTTGATGTAAACGTCGCCAACGTCGTCTTTCATGTACTGACCAAACACTGTGAAGGTTGTCTGATCGGTCGGGGTGTAGGTGAGAGACGGCGCGATGTAGACACGGCCGGTGTCGACGGCATCGTACTTAGTTCCAAACTTGTTGCCGAGCGCGATAAATCGATAGGCGACCGTATCAGAAAGTGGCCCGGTTACATCCACACCCATTTCCAAACCGCCATGGGAGCGGGTGGTGGCAATCGCTTCGCCCTGGAACGTGAACTGAGGTCGTTTGCTGACAACATTAAGAAGCCCGCCCGGCTGGTTTGCACCGTAGAGATCAGACGTTGGGCCACGCAGAATATTTACGCTGTCCACACCGAATGTTTCTGTGCGCCAAGCCGCGAAATCGACCAGACGCTGTGGCATGCCATCACGATAGATCCCGGAAGACTGAGATTCAAAACCGCGCAGGATGAACTCGTCATAGCGATCATCCTGCCCATAGGTGCCTGTAGAGATGCCCGGGCTATAGGCTACAGCTTCTTCGAGGTTGCGCGCGCCCTGAGCTTCAAACAGCTCTTTAGGTAGGGTGGTCACGGAGCGCGGAAGTTCCTGTGGGTTGATCGGCACGCGCGATCCAGCGGTATTGGCCGCTTCGACGTTGGTGGCATTTTCGCCACCATCCGTGATTGTCGAAATGACAATTTCGCCCAGGTAATATGTCTCATCGAGACCTTGATCCTGCGCCAACGCAGCAACAGGAACCAGCATCGTCGATGCCATAAGCATCGAGATAGGCGACGTAGATATGTTGCGCAACACAACCTCCGAAATTCATCTAAAGAACCACCTTTCGTGGCCCTGATTCGATTGTTATCGCTGCTGAGTTGCTTGCGCCGCCTGGCTTTGATCTTTGACTTTCGCGGTGAGTGCTAATGTGAACAATTGTTCGCGTCAATTAAAATGAACAAATGGTCACATTTTTTGTATGCGACTGTTTCACACGTCAATTCGTGGATTTTGTGCGAAAAACTTGTCCGACGCCGCATCTGTTGCGGGTATGTGGCTTGCTGTCTGACGTCAGCACCTATGGGTCCAATTAGGGTGATTTGATAAGGGAGAGTTTCTGGCTCATCGTAACCACTAAGGAGTGGAAGATGAGAAAGACTACGAAGAGCCCTGGCGAGAAGATCGTTAAAGATATCAAGCGCGCCACCCGTAAACAGTATTCGGCGGAAGAGAAGATCCGTATCGTCCTTGATGGTCTTCGTGGCGAGGACAGCATAGCTGAACTGTGTCGCCGCGAGGGGATTTCTCAAGGCGTTTACTACAAATGGTCGAAGGACTTCATGGAGGCCGGTAAGAAGCGGCTGGCGGGCGATACAGCGCGTGCCGCAAACACTGACTGAAAGAACTGCGCCGCGAAGCAAAGGATCTCAAGGAGGTTGTCGCGGAGCAAACATTGGAACTGCGTCTTCTCAAAAAAAGCATGACAGGCGATGGGGGCGACCACGAATGAGGTATGCCGCATCCGAGAAGCTGGAGATCATCCGGTTGGTTGAAGAAAGCCATCTGTCAGCGCGTCGTACATTGGCCAAACTGGGTATCCCTCGCACCACATTCTACCGTTGGTACGACCGATACCTGCAGCGCGGGGAGGCTGGTCTTGAGGATCAGTCTCCCAAGCCCAAACACGTTTGGAACCGCGTTCCAGACGAGGTGAAGCGCAAGGTCGTCAGCTTCGCCTTGAAAGAGACAGAGCTGTCACCCCGCGAGTTGGCGGTGACCTTCACAGACCAAGAACGGTACTTTGTATCGGAATCCACAGTGTATCGCACGCTCAAGGCACATGACCTGATCACCAGCCCAGCATTCATCGTGCTGAAAGCCGCGAATGAGTTCGAGCATAAGACAACGGCCATCAACCAGCTTTGGCAGACCGACTTTACCTATCTCAAGGTTCTGGGGTGGGGCTGGTTCTATCTCAGCACAATCCTGGACGATTACAGCCGCTACATCATCTCGTGGAAGCTCTGCACGACCATGCGGGCGGAGGATGTGACTGACACGCTGGACTTGGCTTTGCAGGCGTCAGGGTGCGATCAGGTCCACGTTGTCCACAAACCGCGCCTACTCAGCGACAACGGCTCCAGTTACGTCTCGGGTGACCTGGCTGAGTGGCTGCAGGACAAAGGCATGAAACATTCACGTGGAGCGCCGTATCATCCCCAGACGCAGGGCAAGATCGAGCGTTGGCATCAAACTTTGAAGAACCGGATCTTGCTGGAAAACTATTTCCTGCCCGGCGATCTCGAAGACCAAATCGAAGCCTTCGTCGATCATTACAATCACCAGCGATATCACGAGAGCCTGAAAAACGTCACACCAGCCGATGTCTACTTCGGACGTGACCAAGCCATTCTGGAACAACGAGAAAGGATCAAACGGAAGACATTCGAAGCGCGACGCTTGCATCACAGTCAACGCGCAGCATAATCAAACCGACCCGATGAGCCGAACACTCTCTTAGTTCACGCCGCTTTTGGTTCCAAAAACTTTGACGACGGACAATGTTCGGAGACACGGGTAAGTAGCTCTGGGAGTGCGATAAGGGGTGTTTTCTCGTAGCTTGAGTTTGTAAGGAGACAGATGTCGATATGTGGGGCATCCGGCTCGAAGTCTTGCGGCGTGTAGAACCAGCCCCGACCTGTGTTGCCAAGAATGGCGCTTGCCAAAAAAATGGTCCTGAGAGGGCAGGGTGGATTGTGCAGAGTCGAGACAGTCCATCTTCGCCTTCAAGCGCTCCAAGAAGAGGCCCTCAGTAATGGCGTCGATGATGTGGGCGATGTCGCATTTGACTTGAGTCACTTCCCTGTTGGGCTTGGCTTCATCGGCAGATTTTTGAGCAGTCAGGCGGTTGTGCTCTTCCCGATTAGCTTTGCGGTATCCGAGCTGAGATCCGGGCCCAGAAGTTGGTCCTTGAGACCCGCTAGGTCACGGTCTTCCTGGTCGATGCGTTTGATGATCGTGATGCGGTTGGTGTAAGTGCCCTTGTTGTGGCGCCCGATGGCAAAATAACCTTTTCCAACCTGATTGACGCCGCCACGTGTGACGTCCTAGCGGGCTTTCACATCCGAATGAATCTCTCAGAGGTAATTCGGACGGTTTTCTCATACGGGAGTGGTAAACAGAGCTTTCGCACGCTTCAGCTCTTCAAATTTCGTTCCATTTTGGGTCTTCCAAAGCAAATGCGTGTTCTGTTTCCTGGAGGAATGCCAAATCACCTCCTTACTACTCCCCGGTGTAATTGACCCGTTAAAAACCTGCTGTTAGCGAATTTACAAAGCAAGCAAAAGATTCCACGCGCCCGGCGTTTCGGATAGCTCCAGCTCAGCCAAATTCATGACACTACAAGCTGTTCACCCCCAATTTGTGGGAATGCACGGCGTAATGGAAAGAAAGACAATGGCTCTTCGCATCAACGATACCGTTCCAAACTTGAATGTGACAACTGATCTAGGCAGCTTTGATCTGCACGATTGGATCGATGAAAGCTGGGCGATTTTGTTCAGCCACCCCAAAGACTTCACACCTGTATGCACCACCGAATTCTCCGCGGTGGCACAGCTTGCGGAAGAATGGGACAAGCGTGGCACTAAGGTGATTGGCGTGTCTGTAGACGGTGTGGAAGACCACAAGAAGTGGAAAGGCGACATCGAGAGCTATGGCGGCGCAGCGGCGGGCTTCCCGATCATTGCGGACGACGGTTTGGAGGTCTCCAAAGCTTTCGACATGCTGCCAGCAGAAGCCTATCTGCCGGATGGTCGCACCCCGGCAGACAGCGCAACCGTGCGCTCGGTCTTCATCATTGGGCCAGACAAGCAACTGAAATTGTCGATGACCTACCCGATGACCGTAGGCCGCAACTTTGCTGAAATCCTGCGTGTATTGGACGGTTTGCAGACCTCCGCCAGCAAGGGTGTTGCGACGCCGGCAAACTGGGTGCCGGGCGAGGACGTGATCATTCCGCCAACCGTCAGTAACGAAGACGCCAAAGAGAAGTTTGGTGCGTTTGAAGCGGTCCTGCCGTACCTGCGCAAGACCAAAGTACCTGCCTAAGCGTTTAGGTTCCTGAACATTTGAAAAACAACACGGGCGGCATCCTGCCGCCCGGTGGTGTCCTGTTGCCCAAAGGCATGCGAAAGCGATAGCCCATGTTAGACAGCCAATCAGACAATTCGGACCTGATCGTCGAAGGAAAACTTGCGGATAATGAACGCCTGAAGCGGGAAAGTAACTTCCTACGCGGCACCATTCAGCAAGACCTTCAGGACCGCATTACCGGCGGGTTCACCAAAGATAATTTTCAGCTGATCCGCTTCCACGGGATGTATCAGCAGGACGATCGCGACATCCGCGCCGAGCGCGCCAAGCAGAAGCTTGAGCCGCTGCACAATGTGATGCTGCGCGCGCGTATGCCCGGCGGGGTGATCCAGCCGGACCAATGGCTGGTGATCGACGACTTTGCGCGCGAGCACACGAGCTATGGCTCGATCCGCCTCACCACACGTCAGACATTCCAATTTCATGGTGTTCTGAAGCCTAACATCAAGCACATGCATCAGGTTTTGAGCTCTATCAACATTGACGGCATTGCCACGGCTGGCGATGTGAATCGAAACGTGCTGGCCTCTACCAACCCCGTTGAATCTGAGCTTCATGCGGAGGCTTATGAGTGGGCCAAGAAAATCTCAGAGCACCTTCTTCCGAAAACGCGGGCCTACTATGAAATCTGGCTGGATGAGGAAAAGGTGCACTCAACTGAGGAGCCCATCCTCGGGTCCAACTACCTGCCGCGCAAATTCAAGACCACCGTGACTGTACCGCCCAATAATGAAATGGACGTACACGCCAACGACTTGAACTTTGTTGCGATCGCGGAGGGGGGTAAGTTGGTTGGCTTCAATGTGCTCGTGGGCGGCGGTTTGGCCATGACCCATGGGGATACGTCGACTTATCCACGCAAGGCCGACGATTTTGGCTTTATCTCTTTGGAACATACGCTGAAGATCGCGGAGCATGTCGTGACAGTGCAGCGCGACTGGGGCAACCGCGTCAATCGAAAAAACGCAAAGACCAAATACACGCTGGACCGTGTTGGTACCGAGACATTCAAGGCGGAAGTAGAGCGACGCGCAGGCGTTCGTTTTGAACCATCCCGCCCCTATGAGTTTACGTCTCGCGGCGACCGGTTTGGCTGGGTTGATGGCATTGATGGCAAACAGCACCTGACACTCTACATCCTTTCGGGACGCATTCTCGATTACCCGAGTCGCCCGTTAAAAACTGGTTTGCGCAAGATAGCGGAAATCCATCAGGGCGACTTCCGGATGACTGCCAACCAGAACTTGGTGATTGCTGGCGTGCCGCCCGAGCAGAAGGAAGAGATTGAGCGCATTGCCCGCGAACACGGGCTGATCGACGACCTGATGACGCCACAACTCAAAAACTCGATGGCTTGTGTGGCGCTGCCCACCTGTCCGCTGGCGATGGCCGAAGCGGAACGCTTCCTGCCGGAACTGGTGTCTAACGTCGAGGGCCTTCTGGCCAAGCACGGTGTTCCTGACGATCACCTGATCCTGCGTGTTGTGGGCTGCCCGAACGGCTGTGGCCGCGCAATGCTGGCAGAGGCCGGTCTCGTCGGCAAAGGCCCAAACAAATACAACTTCTACCTTGGCGGTAATCGCAACGGCACTCGCGTACCCAAACTCTACAAGGAAAACGTCACACCAGACGTGATCTATTCCGAGCTTGATACGTTGATCGCCAGCTGGGTGGTTGAGCGTACCCCAAACGAAGGCTTTGGCGATTTCGTGATCCGTAAAGGCATTGTTGCCGAGGTCAAAGTCTCCAAAACAGACTTTCACGCGTGAATGTAGGACTGAGGGAAATTCCCATGACAGTTGCGACACAATTAGACGAGGATGCCTCTAAGGCGGTCAAAGGCCCAAAGGTCTTTACGGCGGCCAACGAATGGCTCCAAGAGCAGGATGCGGACACGCGTGTGGACTGGGCGTTGCACAATCTGCCGCGCGATCATGTTGTATCGTCCAGCTTTGGCATCCAGTCTGCCGTCATGCTGCATATGATGACGCAGCACGTGCCGGTCATTCCGGTGCTGCTGTTTGATACCGGCTACCTCTTTCCAGAGACCTATCGCTTTGTGGATGAGCTCAAAGAGCGCCTTGATCTGAACCTGAAGGTGTTCCGCGCGGACATGAGCCCCGCATGGCAAGAGGCGCGGTTTGGCCAGCTTTGGGATCAGGGCGAAGAGGGTTTGAAGAAATACAACAACTTAAACAAGGTGGAGCCTATGCAGCGGGCCATGAGCCAAGTGGGCGCTGGCACGTGGTATTCTGGTCTGCGCCGCTCCCAGGCAGAGAGCCGTTTAGATCGAAAGATTCTGGAATTTCAGCACGGGCGCGTGAAGTTCCACCCGATTGTCGATTGGAGCAACCGTGATGTGCATTTCTATCTGAAAGAACACGAGCTGCCATATCACCCGCTTTGGGAACAGGGATATGTCAGCGTTGGCGATACCCACACAACGCGCAAGCTGGAAGACGGCATGCGTGAAGAAGACACCCGTTTCAACGGTATGGGGCGCGAGTGCGGCCTGCATGTAGATCAGGATTGAACCGATGATCACCACGCAACTGCCACAAGGCATAAATCCGCTATCCCCTGAGCAGGCGCAACAATTTGCGCAGCTTGCCGGTACATTGTCCCCTATTCAGCAAGCCTGGATTAGCGGGTTTCTGGCGGCGACCGCTCAAGGCAGCGCATTGTCAGCGCCACTTTCTGCGCCGGTCGCCGAAGCGGCGCCATTGACCATTCTTTACGGATCCCAAACCGGCAACGCCAAACACGTTGCAGCGGACCTAGAGGCCGCCGCAAAAGGGCGTGGCATGGATGTGTGCCTGATTGATATGGCGGATTACAAACCGGCCAAACTCAAAGACGAAAAATTCCTGACCATTGTGGTTTCGACATATGGTGAAGGGGAACCACCCGAGCCGGCTGAAAAGCTGCACGCCTTCCTGGCTTCCAAGAAAGCGCCAAACCTGGAAAACACTCAGGTCGCTGTACTCGGTATCGGTGACTCCAGTTATGAGTATTTTTGCCAGACCGCGATCGACTTTGAGGACCGGCTGAGCAAACTGGGTGCCAAAGTTGTTGTTGAAGCAGCTCTATTGGATGTCGACTACGATGATCACACCGAAGGCTGGATTGGCAGGGCGCTCGACATATTTGAGCCGGAACTCAAGGCCTCAGCCTCCGCGCCCGGTGGCAATGTAGTGCCGCTGCCAGGTGTGGCTGTGGCCGCACCGGTCTCGCAATATTCTAAGAAAAATCCCTTCGCTGCCGAGATCAGCGTGGTGCAGAAAATCACTGGCCGCGACAGCAGCAAAGACGTGCGTCATATCGAAATATCGCTTGAGGGATCTGACCTGACTTATCAAGCAGGCGACGCTCTTGGCGTATACTTTCACAACGATGCAGCAGAAGTAGAGGAAGTGCTTGAGCTTTTGGGCATCGATGGCACATCGGAAGCCAAGCTGGGTGACGATACGAAACCTATCCGCGATCTGTTGATTGAGGATCTGGAGCTGACCCAATCCTATCCGACATTTGCTGAGAAATACGGCAATTTGACGGGGGACGAGGCGCTGATCAAACTAGCGGAAGACAAAGTACTATTGCGTGACTTTCTTGAGCCACGCCAGATTTACGACATCCTGCGCGAACATCCTCAAAAAATTCAGCCGCAGCAGTTGGTGGATTGTCTACGCAAAATGCAACCGCGGCTCTATTCCATTGCTTCAAGCCAATCAGAGGTGGAAGACGAAGTACATCTGACAGTTGGGGTGGTGGAGTGGGATGGCTTTGAACGCAGCCATCTAGGCGGCTGCTCAGGCCATCTTGGACGTCGTGCTGAAGACGGCGACAGTCTGCGTGTGTTTGTTGAAAGCAATGACAATTTCCGTTTGCCTGCCAATGCGGATACGCCGATCATCATGGTTGGCCCAGGCACCGGCATTGCGCCGTTCCGTTCCTTCCTTCAGGAACGGGAAGCGCAGGAGGCCGAAGGCAAGAACTGGCTGTTCTTCGGAAATCCGCATTTCACGCAGGATTTCCTCTATCAGGTTGAGTTGCAGGGCTATTTGAAATCAGGCTTGCTCACGAAGCTTGATGTGGCCTTCAGCCGTGACCAGAAAGAGAAGATTTATGTGCAGGACCGCATCCGAGAGCAGGGGGCGGAGCTTTTCCAATGGCTTGAGAATGGCGCGCATTTCTACATCTGCGGGGATGCGAACCGCATGGCCAAGGACGTGTTCGCTGCGTTGATTGATGTTTGCAAAGAATATGGTGGCATGGATCAAGACGCTGCCGAGGGCTACATCGAAAATCTCAAAGACCAAAAACGCTATCAGCGGGATGTCTACTAAAGCGCAGCGGACGTAGAATGCCGCGCGTCATTGGCGTGTTGGTTGAGCTAAGTCTCTAGCGTGTTGGACTTTGCGGCATTGGTTGAAAAACTCGCGCGCTTGCAGAGATTTCCTCGCCGTTGACAGTAAAAGCAGAGTGGTCATGCGCATTCAGCGTCACGCGTATCTCATTGGTTCCAGGAGGCAGATCTGCAAGGTGAAAATGCGGACTGTATAGCCGCGCGAGTTTTTCCCCGTTCACATAAATATGCCCATGTCCTTCCCCCAAAATCGGTTCGCTGTTCACCCCGTTGGGGCGAAACTCAAAACCTTCAGTCTGCACTTCGACATTCCACCCGGACAGGGCGTCTTTTTGCACGTGTAGCGTCACCAATGGGGCGTTTTCGGCTGCAATTTCAAAAAGTCCATGAAACATGGAGTGATCATGGGTGAAATGCGTGGAGTGATCTATCTGAGCCGGAGTTTGAGGCGCGCCGCCAGGGGACAAAAGCATGCCGACAAAAATGGCGCAAACGGTCCAGTAAATCGCATAGATCACTGTGGGTCTTGGGAGCGGGTAACGTGCCCACAGCGCCAGTTTGTGCATAGTATGTCTCCAAAACGCTTACGGTGATCCGTGTCACGTCACAGCGCCGTTTGCAGGCACTATGACGTACTTGGCCTCAGCTTACTCTGCGGGAGCTGTTTTGACACTTTGGCTGCGCAACGTCGGGTTCTTGAGCTTAATTTTCTGCCCATATCCGAGAAGCAACAAAATCACGGCAGTCGCAATTATCGGCATGTGCCCAACCAGTTCCATCAGAGCATGATCATTCTGTCCGAACACAAGGAAAGTGATGTTGGATGCCAACATGAACACGGCCACCACCAGAATGTTCAGACGGGTCACAACGCCTAGAATGAGAATGGTCCCAAAGACCACTTCCATTGCGCCGGCTGACAGAACGAACAGCTGATCTGTATATCAGTCAAAGCCGAGCGCCGGCATGAAGTTCCATTGATAATTCGCGATGAAGGCTTGCCCCAACATAGCGCCAGCGAGCTTCTCCGTAATGCCCAACGTAACAAGCGCGACACCTGTGAAGATGCGCAACATATCAACCGAGTAGGGCTTCAGTTTAGCTCTCAACTCTTCATTCGGGACATAGTTGAAGTAGAGAAAGAGGGCGATACCAATAATGTTGACGTACTCCAACGCCTTCACAAAGCCGAAGTTAACCATAGTGCCGAGGTATAACAGGCCCATCAGGATTGCGGCGTGGTGAACCAGGTTGTTGGAAATCAACATGATCCCAATGACCGCCTCTAAGAACACCAATGCATAGCCGAACCCGTTAAACGCTTCCATGTGAGGCGCGATCAAAGCGCCTGTGTATGCTGTCAGCAGGAACGACATTCCCGTAAATATCCGCAAGAGCTCAATCGCATCATGCCTTAGCTTGCTTGGGATAATTGGGACACGCGGAAACCGTCCATCCAAAACAACCGCAGTGCAAATTAGCAAGCATCCAATTGCGATCCACGACAAAACGGCGGGATCGTTCCAGCTGTAGGTTGGAAATGTCTCAAGAGCGGGATCATTCGCGTCAACAAACCAACGCACATGGGCATGCGCCAAGGGAACGGCAAAAATTGAAGCAAAGCCTAGAGCCGCCAAAACCCTAGAGACTGGCCAAAGAACGGTTTGTCGAAAATCAGAATGCATAAAAGCCTCCGGTTATAATACTGAGAGGCACCAATCCTGGTTAGTGCCGGGTGCATCAAAGCTGGAGTGTGACCTAGCCCTTTTGGAGTAGCGCTGATGGCTCAACATTACAATAAGGGTTCGAGCCGCAGTCGAAGTACGTTTGTGTCCGGGGAGATCGGTCGGGGTAGAGGCGACCGCTACCTATTGGCTATTTGATCCTGCCTTGCAACCGGAGTTCCAGCTGTCAGGCGCGGACTATTTGCATGTGGGCTAAGTCTGATCGTCCTGAAAGGGGCAATGAAGGCAGTTACAGATCCGGGTTCACTCTTTGATAAATCACAAAGCTGATCATTGCCGCCAACAGCAACGCCATTGCGTACCAAGTCAATGCATAGCTTAAATGGTTGTTACGAAATGACACTTGGGTAAGCCCTCCCCGCGGCCATGTGGGTGAAACGTCCGTGTGGTCTGCGTCTACGAAGTAACTGGTACGGGCTGGTAAACCTATAGTGTGGTTCATGGCCTGTAGATCCGCCGAGAACCAACGTCCGGCGCCTGGATCATTCTTTTCGAGCCAAGTACCTTTGGACTTGGGCAGACGCAAAAGCCCTTCAACTCTCTGTGGTCCAGTGGGCTGCGTGATCCGTCCGCCATCCAAACCGGTAGGCAAAAACCCCCGGTTGACCCAGGTGATGTGTTCGCTTCCATCTAGCGGAGTGAGCAGCCAATACCCCGGCCCCAGGTCTGTGACGGCTTTGATCCGCAGGCTGTCGTCATGCAGATACGTCCCTTCGAGATAAACTCTTTGATATTCCAAAACAGCGCCCGTGTTTGGCGCCGCTACAGGTGGTGCAAAGGCGCGGGTCTCTACCGCCTCGATCAAATCGAGCTTCCACGTCAAGCGGCGCATTTGCCAATTTCCCAGCGCAACCAACGTCACGATGATGACTGCTGAGAGTGCCAACAGCACACAGTCGACCCAAACTGGACGTGCAGAAAACGTCGGTGACTGTGCGCTGTGCTCACTCATGGCAGGTTGCGAACCCGCTCGATTTGCTCATGAGCCGGCATCATATTCTCGTGCAGATGCACCATGACCCAGATCGAGCCTGCCAGGATGATCACCAGCAAAATAGCGGTGAACACCAGCGACATGGCTTGCCAGCCGTCCTCCGCGCCAACAGTGACGTGTAGGAAGTAGTGCACATGCACAAGGATCTGGATCGCGCCGAGGCCAAAAATGATCAGCAGAGCGATGCTCAAGCTGACCTTCACGTCTGCCATGACGATCCAGAACGGCACCACCGTCAGCAGAACCGATAAGGCGAAACCAATGATGTAGGATTTGTAAGAACCATGCGAGTCATGGCCGTGCTCTTGCGCGCTCATAGCAACACCCCGGTGAGATAGACAAAGGAGAAAACACCGATCCAGATCAGGTCGAGGAAATGCCAAAACAGTGACAGGCACATGATCCGGCGTTTGTTTTCATGGGTCAGGCCGTGCATTTGCACCTGCACCAAAAGCACCACCAACCAGATGGAGCCGCATGTGACGTGCAGGCCGTGTGTGCCCACCAAGATCCAGAAAGACGAGAGGAACGCGCTTGCGCCTGGACCTGCGCCAAGATGCCAGAGGTGTTGGAATTCCAACACCTCCATCACCAGGAAGGCGCCACCAAACAGGCCCGTTACAATCAGCCAGAGCATCATGGCGCGCTGTTTGTCCTGTTGCATGTTGATCACGGCAAAGCCGTAGGTGATCGAAGAGAACAGCAGGAAGAAAGTCGACAATAGGATTTTGTCAATTTCAAACAGATCCGCAGGTGACGGGCCTGCGGCGTAGCTGGTGCCAAGCACTGCGTGAACGGCGAACAAGATACCAAAGATCAGGCAATCGCTCATCAGGTAGATCCAGAAACCCAGCATGGTGCCGGTTTCATGGTGATGTTCGTCATGATCATCGTGACCCTCATGATGATGTGGGTCTTCGGTGACATAAAACTGGTAGCCGCCTTCCGGGGCCGGGCCTGCAAGTGAAGCTGTCATGGGATTACTCCGCTGCTGGGATAGAGGTGTTGCCCGCGGCCTCAATTGCGCGCACTTCTTCAGCGGGCACATAGTAGTCGCGGTTGTAATTGAAGGTGTGGGCGATGCCCCAGACCAGCGAAGCAAAGAAGGTCAGTGCGGCAAGCCACCAGACGTGCCAGATCAAAGCAAATCCCATCACGGTCATAAAGCCTGAGATGACAATGCCACTTGAGGTGTAGTGCGGCATGTGGATCGGGACGAAGCCTTTGGTTGGGCGCGCTGCGCCTTCTGTCTTCATGTGATGCCAGCTGTCGAGTTCATAGACACGCGGGCTGAAGGCAAAGTTATAGTAGGGCGGCGGAGAGGTAGTGGACCACTCCAAGGTGCGTCCGCCCCAAGGGTCGTCGCCCACTTTGAGCTCTTCGCGTTTCCAGATGCTGACCACGATTTGCATGACAAAGGCGAGCACGCCCACACCGATCATCAAAGCGCCGACGAGGGCAATCAGGAAGTAGATACCGTAGAAGGTGTCCTCAAACTGGCTCAGGCGGCGGGTGACGCCCATCAGACCGAGGATGTAGAGAGGCATAAAGGCAAACCAGAAGCCAACCACCCAGCCCCAGAAGCTGACAAGACCCCAGCCGCGGTGCAGTTTGAAGCCGAATGCTTTAGGCCACCAGTAGTTGATGCCCGCAAAGATGCCAAAGACAACACCGCCGATGATGACGTTGTGGAAATGCGCCACGAGGAACAGAGAGTTGTGCAGCACATAGTCGGCGGGCGGCACCGCCAGCAGCACGCCGGTCATTCCGCCAACCACAAAAGTCAGCATGAAGGCGACGGTCCACAGCATGGGCAATTCATAGTGAATGCGGCCCTTATACATGGTGAACAGCCAGTTGAAGAGCTTCGCCCCTGTCGGGATCGAGATGATCATCGTGGTGATGCCAAAGAATGAGTTCACATCAGCACCGGCGCCCATCGTAAAGAAGTGGTGCAGCCACACGATGTAGCTCAGGATCATGATCACGCAGGTCGCGTAGACCATGGATGTGTAACCAAACAGGCGCTTTTTGCAGAAGGTGGGCACAATCTCAGAGTAGATGCCAAAAATTGGCAAGGTCAGGATGTAGACTTCCGGGTGGCCCCAAATCCAGATGAGGTTCACATACATCATCGGGTTGCCGCCCATTTCATTGGTGAAGAAATGGGTGCCCAGATACCGATCTGCGGTGAGCAAAGCGAGCGTGGCGCTGAGAACAGGGAAAGTGGCCACAATCAGCACGTTGGTACAGAGCGTGGTCCAGCAGAACACAGGCATTTTCATCCAGGTCATGCCCGGCGCGCGCATTTTAACGAGGGTAGCAACAAGGTTGATGCCGGAAAGTGTTGTCCCGATCCCGGCGATGTTGAGCGACCAGAGGTAGTAGTCCATGCCCACGCCCGGGCTGAAGGTGAGCCCAGACAGCGGGGGATAGGCCAGCCATCCTGTGGCGGCAAATTCGCCGACAAACAAGGAGATCATAATCAGCACGGCGCCAGAAACGGTCAGCCAGAAGCTGAAATTGTTGAGGAACGGGAATGCCACGTCACGCGCGCCGATTTGCAGTGGCATCACATAGTTCATGAAGCCAGTGACAAAGGGCATGGCCACGAAGAAAATCATGATCACGCCATGCACCGTGAAGACCTGATCATAGTGATAGGCAGGGAGGAAACCAACGTATCCGGCAGAGGCCAGCGCCTGATGCAAGCGCATGAGCAATGCATCGGCAAAGCCGCGCACCAGCATGATGACTCCAAGGATCATATACATGATGCCAATTTTCTTGTGGTCGATGGAGGTGAACCACTCTTTCCACAAATAGCCCCAAAGGCGGAAGTACGTGATTGCCCCAACAACGGCGACGCCGAGCAGGCAGGTGCCGATGAAGGTGCCCAAGATGATCGGGTCATAGAAGGGGAAGATGTCCCATCCCAGTTTGCCCCAGAACCAATGGGTTGTGTTCACAGCGTCTGCGCCATGGGCTGCGGTGGATGCGGTAGGGGATGCCATCAGTTTTGCGCCTCGGGCTGTGATTGTGCAAGAGGAAGTGCGGGGAGGTGGTTCACTGCGGAGAGGATCTCACCTTTGTGGGGGTCATGTTCCGGTTTCAACAACAGGAACAGGCTTTCTGGATCATCTGCAGAGCACAGTCCGCGGAACAATTCGCGGTTGTACAGACCATCCAAACCGCCGCCGCCCAGAGCGTCCACCATCTTCATGTCGTTTAGGCAAAGTTCGTTAGTGCCGGCGCACATGTTCAAAATTTTGTCCCAAATGCCGTCTTCGGTGGTGCCGAAATAGGTGACATCATGCGCCGTGGTGGGAACTTGCAGTTCGGTATAGCTGTGTTGATCCAGGGTATTTGGCGCGTCTTTGACTTCCTTCACCCAGGCTTCAAATCCAGCTTCATCCAATGCGTGAAAATCAAAACGCATGTCGGAGAATCCGTTGCCGGAATAGTTGGCGGAAAAGCCTTCGTAGACCCCCGGGGCATTGATCACCGCGTTCAACTCGGTTTGCATGCCAGCCATGGCGTAGATCATGCCGGCCATTTCAGGGATGTAGAAGGCATTCATCACGGTTGCGGACGTGATTTTCCATTCTACGGGCCGGTCCACAATTGCGGCGGCCTCATTCACGGTGGCGATGCCGAATTCTGGATACAAGAAGAGCCATTTCCAATCCATTGCCACCACCTGCACCTCTAGCGGGGTCACATTGGGGTCGATTTGTGTGTCTTCAGAAATCCTTTTGAGGTCATCATAAGGCTCGAGCCGATGGGTGGCGACCCAAGTGAGACCGGCGAGACAAATGATGATTGCCAGCGGCACAGCCCAGACCACGATTTCCAGGCTGACGGAGTGATCCCACTCCGGCTCATAAGCCGCGTCTTCGTTGGACTGTTTGTAGTGCAGGGCAAAAAAGATCGTCAGTGCCGTTACGGGAATGATGACGATCAACATCAATACCGTGGCATAGACGATCAAGTCGCCTTGCTGCGCAGCGATGTCTCCTGAGGGAGACAGAACCACCAAATTACAACCGGACAGACTGAAGAACAGGGCTAGAGATAGCCCAATGCGAAAGACCCACATGGCAAACCGTGCTTTATTGTTCAGGATTTTGCTGGGTAGGGCAGGTTGCTACTGAACCGATACCTCGCAGTTGCGGCATAAAGCCTGTGGACTTTGGACACAAGATGCTGCAATGCGACAATTGCCCTCGCCCACGATTTTTTGTCCCCTCAAAAAACGCAGCCAGGTATTCCCAAATGACAGGAGAATGCGACATGGCGAGTTCCAGCAGCCCAACGGTACAACACGTAACAATCGATGATGTGATCACCACTGTGGTGATGGCGCGGGTCACCGATTTCTTTGGCTTTTTTGTTTATGCCATTGCTTCGGCTTTGGTGTTCCCCACGGTGTTTTTCCCGCATCTTGATCCGGTGACAGGCACGCTCTGGTCGTTTGCGCTTTTCTCTTTGGCCTTCCTGGCACGTCCGATCGCCAGTCTTGCAAGCCGCTGGATTCAGAGAAAAATCGGGCGCCCGGCCAAGATTACTTTGGCGCTTATGGTGTTGGGGGTGTCCACCGTCGCGATTGGACTGCTGCCAGGGTATGGCGAGATTGGCCTGCTGGCCCCCATCAGTCTGGGCATTTTACGTTTCGTGCAAGGTCTCGGACTTGGCGGAGCCTGGGATGGAATCACGTTGCAGCTCAAATCTGCGGCGCCAAAGGGTAAAGAGGGTATCTATTCCATGGTGCCACAGCTTGGCGGACCCATTGGGTTTTGTGTGGCTGCGGCATTGTTTTATGTGCTCACTGGCTTTCTGACAGAAGAAGAATTCCTGAGCTACGGTTGGCGGTTTGCCTTCTTTGCGGTGCTTGCGGTCAATGTTGTGGCTCTTTTTGCACGCCTACGTCTTATGACCACCAATTTTGGCAGTGATGATGACACGCAACTGAAATCGGCACCGTTGAAGGGCCTTTTGCAGGATGAAGGCCGTACAATTGTTCTGTCAGCTTTGTTGCCATTGGCCAGCTATGCGCTGTTTCACATGGTTACGGTGTTCCCGCTCAGTTACACGCTGTTGCTTGGTAGTGGTGATGTGACCCACATTCTCATGCTGGAGTTGATCGGCGGCACAGTGGCTATTGGCGCGGTGATTCTGTCGGGCGTGCTTGCGGACAGGTTTTCCAATCGAGTTGTCCTCTGGATCAGCTGTGCAATGGTGCCGGTGCTTTGCGTTGGTATCACCTGGCTGAACACGCACCCTGCAATTTACATTCTTCTTGGCTTTGTTTTGCTGGGTTTGTCTTACGGCCAGTCCAGCTCAATCGTGCCAAACAGGTTTGCGCCGGAGTACCGCTATTCAGGCTCCGCCCTGGCCACAAACCTGTCTTGGATACTGGGGGCAGCCTTTGCGCCGTTGGTTGGCCTGTTCGCCGCTTGGAAATTTGGCCTTTGGGCCTCGGCTTTGTACCTGTTGTCCGCTGCGGTTGTGACCAGCGCAGCTCTAGTTTTCTTGCGCAAAGAGGGCATGGCAGCGGATCGACGCGAAGACGTCAAAGGGGAATGATCTGCGCTGCTGTCGGTGGAAGGCAAGTGCTGCGGCTGGCTAACGAAGACGTGTTCTTCTTTAGGCAGCTGAGGCTTGCTCCGGCCTTTTAACTAAGTATTATTGTCAGGATTCTTAAATTGTGCCATATGAGCGATTAAGACCGTTCACAGGTAGCGAGACCCGAAGATGCAAGCAATTCAGCTAGCAAATCCCGATGGTTTGACACCGACGCCCGTAAAACGGCTGCCGGAGCAATCACTTCTGTTGGTGAACTACCTACGAATGGTGGCTCGCCGAAGCCGGTCTGCGGCGCGAATGGACCTCAATGAAGCCTGTGGTTTGTTACTGGCTGACCCTGCAAATGCAGACATGCGTCATGCGGAGATCCTGATTCGAGGCTTTAAACAAGCCGTCGGCAAAAGGCCGGTCTTCTTTCAGCCAGACACCGATGACATATCATTTGATGAAGCATGGCTGGGGCGTTTGTTTGAGACACTCGCACGTGGAGACGAAGATAGTTTTGTGTTCCTGATTAAGTCACGAGTTCCGCTTTGGACGCAGCGGAATTTCGCCTTTTTGATACGGTCGATATCCGAGCAATTTTCTCAGACTTAGAATAATTCTAAAAAGTGGTTGGAATTCTCTCCCGATGCTATAAATAAGGGTAGCGGGCGGCGATTGTACGCCCAAAGGTTTCCAAGAACGGACGTATCGAGGTATTCAAAATGACCCAGACAGCTATTGATCTGACCACCGACTCCCGTGCGGCAATTGCAGACGCGTTGAACCAGTCTGTTGCCGAAACGGCCGTAACCACCATGCTGGCGCAAAACTTCCATTGGAACGTGATAGGTATGGCCTTCGGCCCGCTGCATGACCTGTTTCAGAAAATTTACGAAGACCATTTTGAAGCGCAAGATGACCTGGCCGAACGTGTCAAAGCGCTGGACGCGCATGCCGAAGGCACATTGGCTGGCATGTTGAAGCGCTCCAAAGTGAGCGAGCACGAAGGTGACGCGACCGATAAGGACATGATCAAAGCCATGCTTGAGGCGCAAGAAACGCTAGCCTCCACGCTGGCCGGTGCGGGTGAATTGGCAGCTGAGCACGGTGATACTCTGACAGAAGACCTGTGCATTAGCCGTGGTCAAGTGCATGAAAAGTTCGCCTGGTTCCTGCGTTCCCATCTGCGCTAACTATTTGGTTAGCGGGAAATTTACCCTGACCTTCTTTTTGTCGAGCTTCTTCCGATAGGCCGGTGCCCAATGTGTGTACCGGCCCATTTGTGCCTGCTGACACACCAAAAGTTGAACAAAGCCTTCTCGCTGATCTGGCTTCTTGATCGACTTGAAGAGCTTCTTTTGGCTCTTGGTCATCGAACACCCCAAGCAATGGCCTTCGCGACGGAACTTGCATACGTCGATGCAGGGGGAGGGGATTTTCTTGCTCATCACTGGACCTCTTAGGAAAAGCGCAGCGGATTGCTGGATGACAGGCTGTATGTAACCCTCTGATACGAATTGTCGATAGGCCGGCTCTCGCAAGCCTCGCTCGGGGCCGCATCTGTCGACATTATCATGACCGGCATAGTTTACCTGAGAGGGGGCTCGCGTCGATCGGGAGCTGGGCCAAACCGACTTCGAATGCGATCTTATTGGTGGACCAAATTGGCCGGGAGCGTGGGGTTCCGGATCGCCTTGAAGCCCTTGAGCAGGTGCGTAAAAGCGGTTGCGCTCGATCTTTCTGACCTCACTGACCTTGGCGGCTGGCCTTTTTCCAATGGTCGCGTTCGGGGGCACGCTTTGGGGGCGGGCGACGGCTGGTCTGATACGAGGCGGTCTCGGAGTTGCCATCGTGCTGGTGTTGTTTGCGGTGCCCTGGCTGTATCACGTGCTGCTGAAGTAACGCGGCAGCTATTTGGCCTCCACTTAAGCTGGATAAGCTGCAGGGCCCGGCTCAGTTGTGGAAACGAATGCTCAAAACCGCCTACAGCTGCACCCACTCCGCCGGCGGCTTGCCTTTGCCCGGATGCACCTCGCCACAGGACGGGCAGGTGCGGTTTTCAATGCTGTTGTGGAACCGGTCGTAGATTTTTGGCAGGGCGGTCACGATGCCTTCGGGGCCGTCCAGCGCAACTTCTTCCCGATGCACCAGCCCTTCGCAGTTGAAGCAGAACCACTCAAACCCTTCTTTCATGCCGGGCTGTCGCGGGGCCTCAACCACAATGCCAATAGAGCCTTCTTGTGGCCGTTGCGGGGCGTGGCGCACATGTGGGGGGAGCATAAAGACTTCGCCTTCGCGCACCGGCACATCATAGATTTTGCCGCCATCCGCGATTTTGAGCATCATGTCGCCCTTTTGCTGGAAAAACCACTCCTCCACCGGATCGTCATGGAAATCGACGCGGGTGTTGGGACCGCCCACCACCATCACAATCATGTCGCCTTCCTTGTGCAATAGCTGATTGCCAACCGGCGGGCGCAGTTTGTCCGCATTCTCCGCAACCCATTTTTTGAAGTTGAACGGTTTCAAGGTTGGATGTGTGGCCATGTGACCCTCCCTAAATGTCCGCGCGATGCCTGCGCCGCGCACGTGTTGGCAGCAGGCTAAGGGATTTTGCGGCAAGGAAATATGGAATTTGGGGAAAGTGGCTATCCGCTTTTGGAATATGCCTTAGGGCGCGAGCAGTAAGGCGGTGCCAATCATCGCCAGCACCATGGCGAGCAGCAACCGTGCAAGCGCCACGTTTTCTTGAGTTGGGCGCCACCGCATCAGCACGGCGGCAAACAGCACATCCACGGCGCCCAGCACGGCTACGGCGGCCACCGTGGTGTGTTTGAGCGCAAAGAACTGCAATATCTGCCCGGCACTGAGCGCAAAGGCGGTGATCCAATGCGCCGATGTCCGGTCGCCCGTGATGTGATGCCAGCCAGACAAACGGCCTTGCCGCAACACTGTTCCAGCGGCGACCCAGACAGCGGCCACCGACGCGCCAATGGCGGTGCCCAATGCTGCGTCTGGCAGATGCAACAATCCAAGGCCGCGCAGGGTATAGGCCATTGCATAGGCAAAGGCGGACAAGGTCCCAAGCATCACCCAGCCACCCAACGGCGTTTTGCTGGGGCGGAGATAGAACAGTACCCCCGCAAGGACAAATACACCGCCGAGCAGAACCTGTGAGCCGGGCGTTTGCCCCAGTACAACAAAGGCGCAGGGTAGGGCAAAGACCGGCACCAAGCGACGCAGCAGCCCTGCGTTGACCGCCCCCGCGACCTCGGTCACACGATACATGGTCTGACGGCCCAACACATTGGCGCAGAGCCCGGCGCAGGCAAATATCAGCAGCGCCATTCCGCCCGCGCCAGACACCAGCACGGCGCGAGGGGCGTCTGCGGTGAACAGCCAAAGCCCCCAAGAACAGACAGCTGTGACGATAATGGACAGAAAGATGCCGTTGTCGCTCTGCGCTTGCGGTTTTGCATGGACAATGGACACGCCCGCCACGCCGTAGGCGGCGGCTGCAAGCAGGGCCAGCGCTTCGCCTAACATCGCCGGTTCAGAGCTGTAGCCCGCAATCTTCAAACGCGGCGCTGGTGGCGGCCTTTTCGGCTTCACTCAGTTCCAACATCGGATGGCGCACCCGGCCGCCGACCTGTCCCAGCAATTCCTGCCAGTATTTGCCGTGGGCGGTGGGTTTGCCAGCGGGCTTGCTGTTGCGGATCGCAGCCCGCACCGGCTCCAGGCTGTCACGCACCCGGCGGGCCTGATCGAACTTCCCGGCGAAAGCCAACTCGGTGTATTCGTGCATCCGGCGGTCATTTTTGGTTTGCAACTGGTAGGGAGGGGACGAGCACAGATACAGCTGCCAGCCCAGCTCTTCGATGTTATCGAGCCAGTCGTCTTCCAGCGAGGTCGAGACAAGAATCTTGTCGCCCACCATCTTGGTCAACTGGGCATACATCTCGCGCGGCACCGAATATTTGATCGCCATGATATTGGGTAGGTCCGCAATCCGGGCGCAGGTTTCTGGCGCCATCAGGTAACCGCTGTCCGGATGGCTCCACATGGCGATGCCAATGTCGAGCCGGTCACAGAGGTATTTGTAATAGTTATACAAAACCTCGTCGCGGTCGTGGCAGAAACTCAGCATCGGGGCATGGACAACCACATAGTCCGCGCCGCAGTCCTGGGCATGTTGGCCAAGTTCCAGCACAGTCTGCACGCTCTGGTCGGAGATCGACATGATGGTGCCAGCCTTGTCGCCACATTCCTCCACCGCAATCGTCATGTTGCGCTTGCGCTCTTCCAGCGACATCGACCAGAACTCACCTTGTTTTCCGGCAATGAACAGCCCCTGAATGCCAAGGTCATCGATCCAATGGCGGATGTTGCGGCGCAAACCGGCTTCGTTCAGCGCCAAGGTCTCGTCAAACGGATTGAGCGCCGCCGCCCAAATGCCGCGCATGGTTTCACGGGAATAGGCTTTGGCTTCATGTTTGGCGTATTTCAAGGCGACACTCCGATCCGGCAAAGAGAGGGAGCCGGTTTTTGGGCTCTTTGCAGACCTGATAGGCCACGGATGCGGCCCCGCACCAGCCGCATCCCAAGAAACTGGTTATCCAAAATTCTGATAACAGAGAGGGCTCTCTTTCACTATATTGATGGAGTACTTGGAGAGACACATGAAAATCGGCATCATCGGGGAAGGCGCAATCGGGCGCTATGTGGCAGAGGCTTTGCAGCAACGCGGTTGGGGACCCCATGCGGTTCTGGCGCGGTCGGCACAGCCCAAGGACACGTCGCTGGCGGATGTGGTGCGCGTCACATCGGTGACGGAGTTGCCTGCCGAGATCGCTTTGGTGTTGGACTGCGGCGGCCACGCGGCATTGACGCAGCACGGGCCCGCGCTTTTGGCGCGGGGCACCGATGTGATCACCCTGTCTTTGGGGGCGTTGGCCGATGCCTCTTTGGCGGAAACACTTACGCAGGCCGCGCAGTCCGGCGGCGCACAGCTGCATCTGGCCAGTGGCGCCATCGGCGCCTTGGACAGTTTGCGGGCCGCCAAGGTCGGGGGGGTAAAAGAGGTCACCTACATTGGCCGAAAGCCGCCTCTTGGGTGGCAAGGCTCTCAGGCGGAGGCTCAACTGGACCTTGGCAGCCTATCCGCACCCACCGTGCACTTTGAGGGCACCGCACGTCAGGCGGCATTGTCGTATCCCAAAAACGCCAATGTTGCGGCTGCGGTGGCGTTGGCGGGCACAGGCTTTGACGAGACACGCGTCAAACTGGTGGCGGACCCGATGATCTCGGCCAACATTCACGAGGTGCAAGCAACCGGGGCCTTTGGGCAGTTCTCGTTCCGCATCGAAGGCAGCGCCTTGCCCGACAATCCCCGCAGTTCGGCTCTGGCCGCGATGAGCATGGTGGCCGCGGTCGAACGGCTTCTTTCCCCTATGTCGATGTGAGGACCTGCCATGGCCACCCGTCACACCCGAATTGTAGAGCGTGCTTTGACCCGCCTGAAGCTGCGGCAATTGCGATTGTTGGTCGCCGTTGGTCAGCATGGCAGCATACAAAGCGCCGCGCGGGATCTGAGCATCTCCCAACCGGCTGCCACCAAGATGATCCAGGATCTGGAGTTGGACTTTGAGGTGAAGCTGTTTGAGCGTACCAATCGGGGCGTGGTGCCCACCGTGTTTGGCGACTCTCTCATTCGGCACGGCAAGCTGATCTTTGCGCAGGTGTCTAATGCGGCGCAGGAGCTGGACGATTTGAACGAGGGCAACGCCGGTCGGGTGGTCGTCGGCACCTTATTGGCGGCGTCACCGTCTTTGCTGCCGATGGCAGTGGAGCAGCTGTTAAAAGACCGTCCCAAAGTGGCGATCAAGATTGTCGAAGGCACCAATGAAGTCCTGATGCCGGCGCTGTTGTCTGGCGAAATCGACATGGTGGTGGGGCGATTGCCGGATCATCGACACCGTCAACACACCAGTCAGGAGAAGTTCTTTGACGAACGGATTGTGGCTGTGGTGGGCACCCAGCATCCGCTGGCGGCGCTGCCCAACGTCACCTTCGACCAGCTTAAGCCCTATGGCTGGATCCTGCCGCCCATCGAAACCACCCTGCGTCGGCAATGTGACCAGTTCTTTGTACGTCAGGATCAATATGCGCCGGAGACGGCCATTGAATCCGTGTCCTACCTGGCCAACCGGTCTTTGCTGCGCTCTCACAACTTTATCGGCCTGATGCCGGCCCATGTGGCCGCTCTCGACATACAAAATGGTCTGCTGGCAGCGCTGGATTGGGTGGCCCCGTTTGGCGCAGGGCCGGTTGGCGTGTCCTATCGTGGCAGCCAAAGCCTGTCTCCGGCCAGTGCGGCCTTTCTGGAAGCGCTGCGCGCCGCCGCAGAGGAGATACAGGGGCGCATTGAGACGCTCTGATATTCGCCATTGTTATAGCTGGATTTGTTCAATTCTGTTGCGGCAGGGCGCTGGACGCAGGACTTATGGGGGCAAGTCAAGGAAGACAGCGAGGGCGGCATGCACACCTATCCAGACCTGCAACTTTTCATCAATGGACAGTGGCGCAACAGCGCAAAGACCCTTCCGGTTGTGAACCCTGCGACAGAAGCGGTACTGGGCCAGTTGCCCTGCGCCAGCCGTGCCGATTTGGAAGACGCCTTGCGGGCTGCCGAAGCAGGGTTTGAGGTCTGGCGCAAGACATCGCCCCGCGCGCGGGCGGACCTGATTGTGCGGGCCGCCGCCATCATGCGGGACCGTCAGGAAGAGATCGCACAGAGCATCACAGCGGAGCACGGCAAGCCTTTGGCGCAGGCCCGTCTGGAAGTCATCCGTGGAGCCGAGTTTTTTGAATGGGACGCTGGCGAAGCCATGCGCACCTATGGCCGGGTGATCCCCTCCGCCGCGGGGGGCAAAATTTCGGTGCACCACAGCCCCATTGGGGTGGTCGCGGCGTTTTCGCCGTGGAACTTCCCAATGAGCCAACCCGCCCGTAAAATTGCCGGGGCGCTGGCCTCTGGCTGCTCCGTCATTCTCAAGGCCGCCGAAGAAACGCCTGCCGGGGCGATCCACATCGTGCGGGCGTTTGAAGAGGCCGGCCTGCCTCCGGGCGTGCTGAATCTGGTGTTTGGCGTGCCGTCTGAGATTTCTGAATTTCTGATCCCGCAGCCCTCCGTGCGCCTCGTGGCGCTCACCGGCTCCACACAGGTCGGGCGGCATCTGACAGGTCTTGCTGCGCAGAGTGACACGCGGGTTCTGATGGAGCTGGGCGGCCATGCGCCAGTGATCGTTTGTGAAGACACCGACGTGGAACAGGCTGCAATCAGCGGCGCGGTGCGAAAAATGCGCAACGCCGGGCAGGTCTGTACTTCCCCCACGCGGTTTTTCATCCACGAAAGTATTTTTGATCGCTTTGTCGATACCTTTGTGGCCCGCGCCGCCGCCACGGTGGTGGGCAATGGGATCACTGACGGTGTGGAAATGGGGCCAACCGCCAACGCACGGCGCATCCCCGTGCTCAGCGCTTTGGTAGAAGACGCGGTGGCTCAGGGCGCAGAATTGAGCACAGGCGGCGGACGGCACGGTGACACCGGCTATTTCTTCCAGCCCACGGTGCTCACAAATGTTCCAAGTTCTGCGCGGATCATGCAGGAAGAGCCGTTTGGCCCGATTGCGGTGCTCAATCCGGTCGGCAGTCTAGATGAAGCAATTGCACAGGCCAACGCGGTGCCATACGGACTTGCGGGCTATGCCTTTACCAATCGTGCCGACTACATCGACCGTTTGATTGATGAGATCGAGGTGGGCAACTTCTCAATCAACACGCTGGAGGCGTCCCTGCCCGAAACCCCGTTTGGTGGCGTGAAGTCCAGCGGCTACGGCCGCGAAGGCGGCACCGAAGGGCTGGAGAGCTACTTGACTGTGAAAAACGTCTGGCACTCCGCTGAAATCGCCTAAACCTACATCTTCGCTACGCACTGCTGCGCCCAAATGAGCTGAAAACACCATGACTGATTTCTCCAAAACCCGCGCCATGTTCGACATCCCCGAAGGCATGATCTACCTCAACGGCAATTCGCTCGGTCCGATGCCGAAAGCGGCCCCGGACCGCATGCAACGTTTCCTGATGGATGAGTGGCGCACGGAGCTGATCCGGGGGTGGAACACCCGCAACTGGTTCATGCAGACCAACACATTGGGCGATCGGGTGGGGCGGCTGATCGGCGCGCCGGACGGCAGCACCGTGGTGGGCGACACGCTCTCGATCCGCGTGTTTCAGGCGGTGGCAGCGGGTCTGGCCTTGGTGCCAGAGCGCAAGGTGATCCTGTCAGACAACGGCAATTTCCCCACCGACCTCTATATGGTTGAAGGGCTGATGAAGCTCAAAGACGCGGGGTATGAGCTGCGCATCCCAAATCCAGAGGACGTACTGGATAACATCACTGACGAGGTTGCGGTGGTGATGGTCACGGAGGTGGATTACCGGACCGGACGGCGCCACGACATGCGCGCTATCATCGAGAAAGCCCACGCGCATGGTGCCGTGGTGGTTTGGGATCTGGCGCATTCTGCCGGTGCCATTCCGGTGGATGTGGCAGTGCTGGATGTGGATTTTGCCGTGGGCTGTACCTACAAATACCTCAACGCCGGCCCGGGCGCGCCGGCCTTCATCCACGTGGCACCACGCTTGTTGAGTGTGGTCGAAAGTGCGCTGTCGGGGTGGTATGCCCATGAGGCTCCGTTTGCCTTTGACACCGACTTCCGCCCGATGCCGGATGCGATTGAACGCATGCGCATTGGCACGCCTTCCATCGCATCCTTTGCGCTTTTGGACGCCGCGCTGGACGTGTGGGACACGGTGGACATGGAAGATCTGCACCAAAAGTCCATCGACCTGAGCGAGCTGTTTATCCGTGAAGTGGAGGCCCGTTGTCCGGGCGTGACGTTTGCCGGTCCAAGAGATCCGCAGGACCGGGGCAGCCATGTGTCCTTCCGGTTCGAGCACGGCTACGCCTGCATGCAGGCGCTGATTGCCAATCAGGTCATTGGCGATTTCCGCGCGCCGGATGTGATGCGCTTTGGGATCACGCCGTTGTTCATCGATCAGGCTGACATCCTGAAGGCCGTGGACATATTGGAAAGCATTCTGAAAAATGAAACCTGGCGCGAAGAGCGGTTCCAGGTACGTGCCAAAGTCACCTGACCCCTGCGAGGTTTGCCGTCGCTAGGCTGCTGTTCTGCCTGATGTGACTGCTGGAGGTACAAGACAGGGTGGCCTTTGGGGCCGCCCATTGAGACAGGCCTGCGCAAGGTCTGTTGTCGCCCCAATCGAGGCGTTAAAAAAATCCTTTGTGCCGATCTCACAGACCGGAAGGCTGACAAAACGCTCCATTTCTGCTATAAAAAACGAGTGATTTCTGGTTTTTTCAGCGATTAAAAGTGCTTGCCAGTTTTCCGTTTCAGTCGTCGCTCGACCGTAGGTGGGACCGCACTAAAACCGTTCAATTCTAGGGTATGTGATTTAACGCCTTTTCTGGCCAAAATTAACTTTTTTCACACTCCAAATACCCAGTCCAAGCCTGTCTTCCCGGTCGGGTCCATCATCTGCAACTGCGGATGCTGCATCCTCGGGGGAACGTCTTATGCCTGGCAACAACGGCAACAATCTCATCAATGGCAATGGGCTGTCCAATTTTCTCTATGGCGGCAATGGCCATGACACCATCAACGGAAATGGCGGCAATGACATCCTATTAGGCGGCAATGGGCGCGATCTGATTTCCGGAGGCGACGGGCACGACCTGCTCAAAGGCGGCAACGGTAAAGACACACTATTTGGCGACGCCGGCAATGACTGGCTGTTTGGTGGTCGGGGACGGGATGTGCTCTCAGGCGGGCAAGGCAACGATGTGCTCTTTGGCGGGCGCGGCAGGGACACCGCGGTGTTTGAGGACAGCATTCTCAACTTTACGTTCCACCAAGGCTGGTGCGGCCTGCGGGTGACCCACACGGATGTCCTCGGCACCGATTGGCTGTTCAGCATCGAACTCCTGCAATTTGACGACATCACCATCAACCTGCGTGCCGCCAACAATGCGCCTTTGGCAGTCGACGACACCCTCGCCGCGCAATCAGACGCCGCACTGACCGTCAGCGCCTCTGGCCTGGTGACCAATGATTTTGATTGGGAAGGTGACACGCTGGAGGTAGTGTCGGTGGATGGCACGGCCACCATCGGCATAATCACCCTGACCGCAGGGGGCGATCTGATCTACGACGCCAACGGCCAGTTCGACTATCTCGCCGCAGGTAGCACCGCCACCGATACCTTCACCTACACCATCACCGACGGCAACGGCGGCTACGACACCGCTACGGTGACGGTCACGGTCACAGGCTCTGGAACAGGTGGGAGTAACACGCCCCCCGTCGCCAACGATGACAGCACCAGCGCCAGCGACAACGGCGTGGCAGCCACCGGCAACGTGCTGACCAACGACACCGACGTGGACGCGGGCGACGTGCTTTCCGTCACCAACGCAGGCGTATTCGTCGGCGCCTACGGCACGCTGACGCTCAACGGAGACGGCAGCTACAGCTACCTCGTGACAGACGAGAGCATCGACGACGGCTTCAGCGACACGGACAGCTTTACGGTCGACATCACCGACGGCACGAGCGCAGATAGTTCCACCCTCACCATCAACGTCACCGGCGAGAACGATGCGCCAGTGGCCAATGACGACAGCACCAGCGCCAGCGACAACGGTGTGGCATCCACCGGCAACGTGCTGACCAACGACACCGACGTGGACGCGGGCGACGTGCTTTCCGTCACCAACGCAGGCGTATTCGTCGGCGCCTACGGCACGCTGACGCTCAACGGAGACGGCAGCTACAGCTACCTCGTGACAGACGAGAGCATCGACGACGGCTTCAATGATACCGACATCTTTGCCGTCGACATTACAGATGGCACCGCCAGCGACAGTTCGACCCTGACCATCAACGTCACCGGCGAAAATGATGCCCCCGTCGCCAATGACGATAGCACCAGCGCCAGCGACAACGGCGTGGCGGCCACAGGCAACGTCTTGACCAACGACACCGACGTGGACGCGGGCGACGTGCTCTCCGTCACCAACGCGGGCGTATTCGTCGGCACCTACGGCACGCTGACGCTCAACGCAGACGGCAGCTACAGCTACCTCGTCACCGACGAGAGCATCGACGACGGCTTCAGTGACACCGACAGCTTCACCGTCGACATCACCGACGGCACCGCCAGCGACAGTTCGACCCTGACCATCAACGTCACCGGCGAAAACGATGCGCCAGTGACGGCGGACGATGTGGCCACCGCGGCTAAAAACAGCACGGTTAGCGGCAATGTCCTCATCAACGACAGTGACATCGACACTGGTGACAGCCTCAGCGTCGGACTGGTGGCCGGCGTGGCCCCTGGCACCGCCCTTGTGGTGACCTCTGCAGGCGGGCGCCAAGGCCTGCTGACCGTGCTGGCAGATGGCAGTTACACTTTTGATCCCCAAACCAATTTCCTTGATCTGAATCCGTCCGAAAATGACACCGTCACGGTGGCCATGGCGATCAGCGATGGCACAACCACCAGCCCAAGCTTGCTGGTGATCACCGTAGAAGGCGGCAACGCCCCGCCCGCTGCGGTCGACGACACCGCGGCCACGGATGAAGACACCGCCGTGCTCATCGACGTGACCAGTAACGACAGCGACCCGGATCTCGACAGTTTCGCGGTCACCATGATCGACGGCCAAGCGGTGGCGCTTGGCGGCTCTGTGGTGCTGACCGGCTCCGGCGCCACGGTCACGCTCAATCTGGACGGCACGCTCAGCTACGATCCCGCGGGTGTGTTTGACGCGCTGGCCGACGGCACCCCGGCCGTGGACAGCTTCAGCTATGAGATCACCGACGGCAACGGCGCCAGCGACACCGGGCAGGTGACAGTCAACCTGACCGGCGTCAACGATGCGCCCACCGTGGGCAACGTCAGCCTCAATGTGTTCGAAGGCATCGGCATCACCATCAGCGCCGTGGGCAATGGCAACCTGAAAAGTAACGCCTCCGATGTCGATGGCACTGTGGTCTCGGTGGTCGATGTGGATGGCCAGATCAATGGCACCACCGGTATCGTTGGGCTTTATGGCGTGCTGACATGGGACGCGCTGACCGGCGCCTACAGCTACACGGTGGATGACGACAACCCAACGGTGCATGGCCTTCTGTCCGGGGCCAGCCTGCAGGAAACCTTCACTTTCACCTTGATGGACGACTTTGGCGCCACCAATGCGGCCACCCTGACGGTGACCATCGACGGCGTGAACGATGGCCTCTTCACCGAGCTCAACGACGCCGTCAATCTCAGCGCCGCCGTGGCGGCCTTCCCAGATACGGCCTTTGAAAACAACTTCCTGGATGCCCTCGGCGGAGATGATGCCGTCACCTTGGTGTCCGGTTTGGAAGTGTCGGGCTATCTCAACGAATTTGACGGCGAGACGTTCTCGGGTGGTCTGGGCAATGACACCATCGGCGTGCTCACCGATTTCATGAATGTGGACGGCAACGGCGGCAGCGATTGGCTCGACCTCAGCGGCCTGTTGGCGGCGGGGTCTGCGGTGACGGCGAACCTCACCACGGGGGACATCGACATCGCCCGCAATGGCTCCGTGGATCTGACGGCCGTGAATTTTGAAAACATCCAGGGCACCGCCAACGCCGACAGCATCACCAGCAGCGCGGCGGACAACTGGATCTTGGCGGGCGACGGAAATGACACCATCGCCATCCAATCCGGCACTAGCTCGTTGGGCGACATCTATGTCGGGGGCGATGGCACCGCGGATTGGCTGCTCAACACCAGCGGCTCCAATCTGGTGTTTGACGTCTTTGATGCCACCGATGTGACCGAAACGGTCAGCGGCTCTGGCTTGGAGAATATGGCGATCGCAGGCCTGACCGTGCTTGGCACGGGGGGCAATGACCTGATGAACTTCCAAGGCCTGCGCCTGACCCAATTGGCCACCACCGTCTCGGCGCTGGACGTCTCCACCGGCGGCGGCGATGATACGGTGTTTGGCACCAACCTGACGGGCCAGCAGACCAACGGCGTCAATCAAAACCGCATCGACTATGACCTCGGCGCAGGCAACGACAGCTTTGTTGGGACAGGCGTCAACATCGATGTCGTGCTTGGCGGTACGGGCAGTGACACGGTGCTCGCGGGCGATGGCAATGACATGCTGCGCGGCAACGCGGGCGGCGATTTCTTCAACGGGCAGGGTGGCAACGACACTTTCACCGTGCTCGCAGGCGAAGACAGCGAGCTCGATACATTTATTGGCGGCGCAGGCACGGCTGACATCATCACCAACGGTGTCACCACCAACTTCACTTTCTCGGTGTTTGACTATGACGACGCCACCGAGACGGTGAACGGCTCCGGCGTCGAGATCCTGCAGCTCAACGGTTTCCGCATCAATGGCACCGGCGCCAACACGCTGTTTGACTTTGACGGTACGCGGTTCATTGGCCTGAACACCGTTCTGACCAATCTGGAGGTCACCACCGGCGCGGGCAATGACACGGTGATCGGCAGCGCCGCCACCGCGCAACAAACCAACGGCGTCAACCAGGCCCGGATCGACTATGACCTCGGCGCGGGACAGGATGACTTCACCGGCGCAGGGCTGATGAACGACGTGGTCTTTGGCCAAGGCGGCGATGACACCCTGCGCGGGATGCTGGGCGCAGATTCCCTGCTGGGCGGCGCAGACAACGACCTGCTGCAAGGCGGCGAGGGCAACGACACGCTGCAAGGCGACGCCGGTCTGGACCGGCTCGAGGGCGGCTTGGGCAACGACCATCTGGTGCTAACCGCGGGCTCCAACCACGAACTCGAAGAGTACCTCGGCGGCGCGGGCATCGACCGGCTGGTGAATGCCACCGGCGGCGACGTGACCCTGCAGCAGATCAACGCCTTTGATGGGCCCAACTTCAACGTGCTGGAGATCGAAGAACTGTCGCTGGCGGCGCATACGGTGCTGGGCACCGGCAGCAACGACATCTTTGACCTCACCGGCGTGCGGTTTTTGACCATGAACACCGTGGTCAGCGACCTGGAGATCGCCACCGGCGGTGGCAATGACACGGTTGTGGGCTCTGACCAGACCGGGCAGCAGACCAACGGCGTCAACCAAAACCGCTACGATTATGACCTCGGCGCGGGCAACGACAGCTTCACCGGCGCGGGCGTGTCGGTGGATGTGGTCTTTGGCGGGCTGGGCAGCGATACGATTTTGGGTGGCGATGGCAATGACACGCTCGAAGGCGGCGCCGGCGGCGACCTGATTGATGGCGGCGACGGCAGCGATCTGATCTTCCTGCGCGCAGGCGATCAGTCCGAGCTCGACACCATTGTGGGCGGCGCAGGCTTTGACACGCTGCACAACCTGGCCGGGGCGAGTTTTGTGTTTGAGAGCTTTGACTTTGACGGCATCGGCAACGTCATGGGCGCAGGCGTGGAACGGCTGCAACTTGTGGGCGGCACGATGTTTGGCACCGGCAATGCCAACACCTACGACCTGCAGGGGCTGCAGCTTTACGGGCTTAACACCGTCGTCGCCACCGTGGACGTCTCCACCGGCGGCGGCGATGATACGGTGTTTGGCACCAACCTGACGGGCCAGCAGACCAACGGCGTCAATCAAAACCGCATCGATTACGACCTCGGCGCGGGCAACGACAGTTTCACCGGCACCGGCAATACCCTCGATGTGGTGCTTGGCGGCGACGGCAATGACACGCTCAACGGCGCCGGCGGCAGCGATACCCTCACCGGGGGCGCGGATGCGGACGTCTTTGTCTTTGCCAGCGGCGACGGCACCACCAATTTTGTGACCGACTATCAGGACGGAAGCGACCAAATCGACCTGTCCCTAGCCGCCGGGCTGAACAACATTGGCGATGTGCTGGCCAACCTCACACAGGTGGGCTTGGATGCGCAGATTGTCGAAGGCACCACAACCATCCGGTTGCTAAATGTGAATATCGCAGTGATCGACGCGACAGATTTCATTTTCTGATCGGGATTAGGCGGGGCCCAGGCAGGCTCTGTGACCAAAGTGGCCGCTAAAGTTGTGTGTTTGGATTTTCTGCGCGGCAAGGAACGCAGCCGGTTCACAGACTGCGCTTGTCCGCTGGGCGACAGGCTTAATTTGGCAGCAGTGCTGTCCTGTCTTGCAGCAAAAAACTCATTTGCAAACAAATAGATTGATCGAACGGTCAAAGTTGCCGAAGCTAGCCGCATTCAATCAGGGGGTTATCTATGAAGATCGTTGGGAAGATGTCTCGTCGGGTGCTGCTCGCATCGGCGTTGGGCGCAAGCGTTCTTGCGTCCGCAGGAATTGCCGCTGCTGAGGCTGTGAAAGTTGCTGCCATTTACACGCTGCCAGTGGAACAACAGTGGATCAGCCGCATCCATTTGGCGCTGAACACAGCGGCTGAGCGCGGCGACATTGAGTATGTGTTTTCCGAAAACGTGGCCAACACAGACTACGAACGCGTGATGCGCGAATATGCCGAACAGGGTATGCAATTGATAGTGGGCGAAGTTTTTGGCCTGGAACGCGCGGCGCGCAAAGTGGCCGGGGATTATCCGGAAACCGCCTTCCTCATGGGCTCGTCCTTTGGGGCGGTGGCGCCAAACTTCTCGGTGTTTGACAACTGGATTCACGAGCCATCCTATCTGTCGGGCATGGTGGCCGGTAAGGCAACCGAGTCCAATGTGATCGGCATGGTGGGCGGTTACGCTATTCCAGAGGTGAACCGCCTGATGCACGCCTTTATGGACGGTGCACGCGAGGTGAACCCGGATGTGAAGTTCATCGTCAACTTCATCGACAGCTGGTACGATCCACCCAAAGCCAAGGAAAGCGCCTTTGCGATGATGGATGCCGGTGCGGACATCATGTACGCGGAGCGCTTTGGCGTGTCTGACGCCGCTGTCGAACGCGGTGTAAAGGCGATTGGCAACGTGATTGACACCTCGGGCGACTACCCGGGCACCATTTTGGCGTCGGCTTTGTGGCACATGGAAGCCACCATCGACAAAGCCATCGAAAGCGTCGCCAGCGGCACCTTTGAAGCGGCGGACTACGGTCAGTACAGCTTCATGCAGTATGGCGGCGGCTCTCTCGTGCTGGATGACAAGCTGGTGCCAGCTGATGTGGTTGAGGCCGTGCGGGCCAAAGAGGCTGACATCATGGGTGGCATGTTCCGTGTGAACGTGAACGACGACCGTCCTGTCTCTGACAACTGATTTGGGGAAGGCCGATCCTCGGGGTCGGCCTTTTCACATTGTGACACAGAAAAAAGTCTTATCTTTGAACGGGCTGACCAAGCGGTTTGGCTCCGTTGTGGCGAATAACGCGGTGGATCTGACCTTGCACCGCGGCGAGGTGCTGGCGCTGTTGGGAGAAAACGGCGCTGGCAAAACCACATTGATGAACATGCTTTTTGGGCACTACATGCCCGATGACGGCACGGTGGATGTGGCTGACGAGTCCGGTGCTATGCGCCCGTTGATGCTTGGCCATCCGCAAGCGGCGCTGGCGGCGGGGATCGGCATGGTGCACCAGCACTTCACGCTGGCTGAGAACCTCAATGCGCTGGATAACATTGTGCTGGGTTCCGAGCCCTTGCGGATGCTCAAACGAGACCGTGCTGGTGCCCGCGCAAAGATCGCACGCATCATGGAGCACACCGGGCTTCAGGCACAGCTCGACGTGCCCGTGGGCAAGATGAGCGTGGGCGAACGGCAGCGGGTCGAAATTCTCAAGGCCTTATACCGCGATGTGCGCATTCTGGTGCTGGACGAACCCACCGCCGTATTGACGCCGCAAGAGGCTGACACGCTGTTTGACAGTATTGGCGCCATGACCCGCGAAGGGCTGTCGGTGATTTTCATCTCCCACAAGCTGCGCGAAGTTCTGGCCTTTTCCCACCGCATCGCTGTGTTGCGCCATGGCGAAAAGGTAGGTGAGATTGCCACTCAAGAAGCTGACGAGCGCGACATTGCGCGGATGATGGTCGGGGCGGACACACCCGAAACCCCACGCAGCGACCTGACACCCGGCGCGCCGGTGCTGCAATTGAAGAACCTGTCGGTGACAGGCCGCTCCAAGCGGGACTCGCTTGAGAATGTCACTCTGGCGGTGCACCAACATGAAATTCTGGGCATTGCAGGCGTGTCCGGCAACGGCCAAAGCGCGCTGGCGGGGGTGATCTCCGGTCTGAACCAGCCCACCAACGGAACGTTGAAGGTGGACGAAACGGTCATTGCACATCCAACCCCGCGCAAGATGATCCACGCCGGGGTGGGCCGCATTCCCGAGGACCGCCACCATGACGGCATCGTCGGGGCGATGAGCGTCGCTGAGAACATGGTGATCGAGCGGTTGGATGAACCGGAGGTGCAGGCCAAGGGTCTGTTAAAACGCGATGCCATTCGCGCCAACGCGGACCGGCTGGCAGCCGACTATGACGTGCGCGGCCCAGGTGTGACCGCCCGAGCGCGGCTTCTGTCCGGCGGCAACATCCAAAAGCTGATCCTGGCGCGGGTGTTTGAACAAAACCCCAAGCTGCTCCTGGCCAACCAACCGACGCGCGGCCTCGACATGGGGGCTGCTGCCGAAGTGGCGCGCCGCTTGCTGGAGGCCCGCACCCGTGGCGCAGGCATTGTGCTGATTTCCGAAGATCTCGACGAGGTGTTGAGCCTCGCGGACCGCATCATGGTGATCCACGACGGCGCCCTAATCGAAGCAAACAGCCGCGATCGCGAACACATTGGCCTAATGATGGCGGGAGAACTGACATGATCCGCATCGAACCCAGACAATCTTCCTCGCGCCTCATGACGTTGGGCATCCCGGTGCTCTCCGCCTTTGTGGCGCTGGCGCTGGCGGCTCTGCCGCTGGCCTTTGCCGGTGCCGATGTCACCACAGCCTATAAGGAAATGTTCAAAGGCGTGTTTGGCTCCACCTTTGCTTTCACCGAAATGCTGACCCGCGCCACGCCGCTGATCTTCACCGGTCTCGCCGCCGCGCTCGCTTTTCGGGCCAAGCTCTGGAACATCGGGGCCGAAGGCCAGCTCTACCTCGGCGCAATGGCTGCCGTGGCCATCGGGGCAGGGGCCATCGACGCGCCTTCCTTTGTGTTAATCCCGCTGATCGTGCTCTTTGGCTGCGCAGCAGGTGCCGTGGGCATGGCGGTGCCCACCGTGCTCAAATCCCGCTTCGGCGCGGATGAGGTGGTGACCACGCTCTTGCTGAACTTCGTGATCCTGATCTTCCTGCAAATGATGCTCGAAGGCCCGCTCAAAGACCCTATGGGCCTTGGCTGGCCGCAAAGCCCGCCCATTCTGGATCAAGGCATGTTGCCCCCTCTGATGGACCGGATGCGCGTACATTCCGGCCTGATCATCGCGCTGGTCTGCGCCGGTGTGGCACAGTTCATGCTGGCGCGGTCGGTTTGGGGCTTCAAGCTGCGCGCAGTGGGAGAAAACGCCGCCGCCGCCAAACACGCCGGCATCCGCGTAAACCGCTCGCTGATGAGCGTCGCCATTGTCTCCGGCGCTTTGGCCGGTATGGCCGGTGTGAGCGAAGTGGCAGGTCTCAAAGGTTATCTCACCGCCGACCTCAGCCCCGGCTTTGGCTACACCGGCATTGTGGTCGCCATGCTCGCAGGCCTCTCACCAGTTGGGGTGGTCATGTCCGCGCTCTTCATCGCCAGTGTGTTTGTTGGCGCCGACAGCATGAGCCGCGCCATGGGGGTGTCGTCTTACTTGGCAGATCTCGTGGTTTCCATGTCGCTGCTCTGCGTGCTGATTGGCGGCTTCTTTGCCCGCTACCGCATCGCTTTGGTAAAAACGCCCAAAGGAGAGCAGGCATGATGGACATTCTGCAAATCCTGCTCAGCGAAAGCTTCTGGGCCGCCTCGCTGCGCATCGCCACACCGCTGATCTTTGGCGTGCTCGGCGCGTTGCTCTGTGAGAAAACCGGCGTGCTCAATCTGGGTATCGAAGGCATCTTTGCCGCCGGGGCCATGGCCGGATGGATGGCGGTTTGGCTTGGCGCGGGCCTCTGGGGCGGCGTGTTGGTGGCCGCGCTCGCGGGGGCTTTCTTCGGTCTGATCCATGCTATCCTGACCGTGCCATTGGGGCTGTCTCAACACGTGTCCGGGCTTGGGGTGACCATGTTTGCCACCTCGGTCAGCTACTTCACCTATCGCACCGCGCTGCCCAACGTGTCCTCCCCGCCGCGCATTGAGCCGTTTCAGCCGCTGGATGTGCCACTGCTTTCGGAACTGCCATTTCTGGGGCCGGTGCTGTTTCAACAAACCGCGCTCACATGGCTGGCGATCCTGATGGTTGGGTTGGTCTGGTATGTACTCAACCGCACCCCGCTGGGCGTCGCCCTGCAAGCTGTGGGTGACAACCCTGACAGCGTCGATGCCCAAGGCCTCTCGGTCTACGGTCTGCGCATCGGGGCCGTGGTGGCGGGCTCTGCCCTGATGGCACTTGGTGGTGCCTTCCTGACAATGTCGGCCTTTGACGCCTTCTTCTTTGGCATGGTGAACGGACGCGGCTGGGTCTGCATCGCACTGGTGATTTTTGCCAGCTGGAAGCCGGGCAAAGCCCTGCTCGGCGCGCTCTTGTTTGGTGCCTTTGACGCGCTGCAAGTCCGCCTGCAAACCGAAGTGGGCGCTCTTGTGCCGGGGCAGGTCTTCCTGATGGCACCCTACATCCTGTCGATCATCGCGCTTGTGGTGGCCGCCCGAAAAGCCGACTATCCCCGCGCGCTTCTAACGCCGTGGTTCAAAGGCCAACGCTAGGATTTCTCATGTTTGATCTGATCATCAAAAACGCGACCCTTCCTGACGGGCGCAGCGGTGTCGACATTGCCTGCCAAGACGGCATTATCACCGCTGTTGAAGCTGGTATCACGGCTGAGGCCACCGAGGTTATCGACGCCAAAGGCTATCTCGTGTCGCCCCCCTTTGTGGACCCGCATTTTCACATGGACGCCACGCTGTCGCTGGGCACACCGCGCATGAATGTCTCCGGCACGTTGCTCGAAGGCATCGCGCTCTGGGGCGAACTCAAGCCTGTGCAAAGTGTCGATGACATCATCCAACGGGCCCTGCGCTATTGCGATCTGGCGGTTTCCATGGGGCTGGGCGCGATCCGCAGCCATGTCGATACCTGCGATGATGAACTCAAGGGCGTTGAGGCGCTCCTTGAGGTGCGGGACCAGGTCAAAGACTACATCGATCTGCAGTTGGTGGCCTTCCCGCAAGACGGTGTTCTGCGTGATCCAACCGCCATGGCCAACACCCTGCGCGCGCTGGATATGGGCGTCGATGTGGTTGGCGGCATCCCGCATTTTGAGCGCACCATGGCGGATGGCGCAGAGTCTGTGCGTCAGCTTTGCAAAATTGCTGCGGACAGAGGCCTGATGGTCGACATGCATTGTGATGAAAGTGACGATCCACACAGCCGCCACATCGAAACGCTCGCCTATGAAACCCAGCGTTTGGGTCTGCAAGGACGTGTCGCTGGCTCACACCTGACCTCCATGCACTCGATGGACAACTACTATGTTTCCAAGCTGATCCCGCTAATGGTCGAAGCAGGCGTGCACGCCATTCCCAACCCTCTGATCAACATCATGCTACAAGGGCGGCACGACACCTATCCCAAACGGCGTGGTCAAACCCGCGTGCGTGAGCTGCGGGACGCCGGCATCACTGTGGGCTTTGGCTCTGATTGCGTTATGGACCCGTGGTACTCCATGGGCACGGCTGACATGCTGGATGTGGCCTTCATGGGTCTGCATGTCGGGCAGCTGTCCAGTCGCGAGGACATGGCCTGGTGCTTTGACGCGGTCACGCAAAACTCGGCACACATCATGGGGCTGGGCGGCTATGGCGTTGCCAAAGGCTGCGCCGCCAATCTTGTGCTGCTGCAAGCGCGCGACAAGATCGAGACCATCCGCCTGCGCGCGGACCGCCTCGCCGTGATCCGCAAAGGCAAGGTGATCGCCCGCAAACAGCCTTCGGTCAGCAATCTGTCGCTTCCGGGGCGTCCGAAGAGCTTGGACCCGGCCGACTACGCGCCCAAGTCGCCCAGCTGACGCACGTTTTCGGCGCGGCGGTTTACCCCTGCCGCGCGCGAATGGCGTCCAGCTTTGGAATAGACTTCACCGCGCCGACTTTTTCCACGGAAAGAGACGCTGCCGCACAGGCAAACCGCGCCGCCTCCACCGCATCGGAGGTGCGCGCATATTCCGCCAGAAAACTGCCATCAAAGGTGTCGCCCGCGCCGGTCGCATCCACCAGCGCTGTCTTGCACGGTGCCACGGCCACTTGTCCGTTAGCATCTGCCACCACAGCGCCGTCCTCGCCAAGCGTCAGCACCACCAGCGCCGCGCCTTCCCCAAGGAAGCGAGCGCAAATGTCATCGACGCCAGACGTCCCAAACAGCGCTTCCGCATCCTCAAGGCTTGGGAACACGATATCGACCAGCGGCAGGATCTGTTTCAACGCCTGACGCGCGTCCTCTGCTGACCACAGGTTTAATCGCAGGTTGGTATCAAACGACACCCGCGCCCCCGCCGCGCGGGCGAGTTCTGCCGCACGCACCGTGGCCTCACAGGAGGAAGCGGAAATCGCCTGCGTGATCCCGCTGATATGCAGCACACCCACGCCCTCAAACATCTCAGGCGACAGGTCCTCCGGCCCCACCAAACTCGCCGCCGATCCAGCGCGCCGATAAGAAAACCGATGCCCGTCTGGGCCGTAGTCGATGAAGTACAGACCAGTCGGGGCTGTCTCCGATTGCATCACGCGGGAGGCATCAATGCCTTCATCCGTATAAAGCTGCAAAATGCGCTCCGCAAAATTGTCCGATCCCAAATGGGTCAACATGCCAGCCCGCGCTCCGGCCCGCGCGGCGGCAACGGCAGTGTTGGACACATCGCCACCAATGCCGGGACGAATGGTGTCCTCGTCCACAAACGAAAATTCAAACATAGGTTCGCCAAAGCACAGAATGTCGAGCGTTTTGGGGGCGGGATGGGACATGGTCAGGATCTAGTGTCTTTAGGTGCCGCGTCTTGCACAAGGGCAGTGTTGGCGGCGGCAAAGTGGTTTTGCATCGCAACGGTTGCGGCAGCCGCATCCCCGTTGGCAATGGCGTGTTGAATGCGGCGGTGGTCGGCCAGAATGCGCTGTTGATCCTGCGCTGTAGGCTGCGCCAGCCGACCGGCGCTCACCGAGGATTTGATCACCTCGCGCAGCGACTGCACGATGTAGGCATAAAGCGGGTTGCCCGTGGCCTCAGCCACCACAAGGTGAAAGCGATAGTCAAGCTCGGCAAAACTATCGGCGTCTTCCATGGCCCCCTGCATTTGATCACATAGCGCCGAAAGCCGGGCACAATCCGCGTCACTCCGGTTTTGGGCGGCTAAAGCGGCGGTGCTGGCCTCAATGCCATTGCGCACCTCCAAAGCCTGCAAAACGCTGAACTGTGCCGTGGCCAGCCCTTGGCTCAGTGAAGCGGTCAACACATTTGCGTCCAGCGACATCACCTGCGCCCGCCGCCCGTTGGAAATCTTGATCAACCCCGCACCGGCCAATTGTGCCAAAGCTCCGCGCACGACAACACGGCTCACACCGGCGCGCTCGCAGAGCTCCGCCTCAGACGGCAAGTCATCGCCCGGCACAAGCCCCGCATCCTTGATCATCGCGGCAATGCCCTCGGCCACCTGCGCGTACAGCGGGCGGCGGTCCAATGTGTCGAGCGGGCTCTGCATGATAATTACGGGTCTCGGCGGGCAACAGGAATCTCTAGGCTGTATACCTATAATACAGGTTGGAATTTCCTGCAAGTACATAGGCCGATAAGCCCATACACTTGGTCACACGTGAACTGTCTGGACTACGTCTCTGCGACCAAGCCGCGCCACATCGCGAGCAGATCTTCCCGCGTGGATGCCTCACATATCGCCAATAGCAAGTTCCCTTGCCAGCTGACTTCGACGGCAAACATCTGTTCGGTCATGGAAAACAACGCCAAATGGGACCGATCTTGCCGGAACTGGTCCACTTGCCCCACAAAATCCCCGCGGGCTTTGGCCATATGGTGCAACGCCCGCAGCGCTGCCTCCGGGCCAGTTTTTTCGCCGGTCTCCACCTCAAGCCAGGCAACAGACAGCGCCTTCACATCCGCAAAAATGCCAGGCGCAACCGCGTTTTTGCGCGGCGCTTCCAGCGCCTCCAGCAAAGCCTGCCAAGACCATGACCGCGCCGTGCTCGGCATCTCAGACGTCCGCGTGGCGATGTCAAACCGCAGGCTTTTGGCGCAATCCAGCGCTCTCCCAATCGCAGCCACAACGTCGTGCGCATCGGTATCGCTGGCATTCAGAGAGATCCCCTCCAGCGCCACCAAATGCCGGTTGCTGATGGTCAGTAGCAGCGCGGCGTCACTGTTCCGCACCGACACAGCAATCCTCCGCGCCAGCACTACTTCGCCAATTTCGCCAATAACCGCCCGAACAGCCTCCGCCGCAGAGCCAAAGCTGCGCCACGCGCCATAGGCCTGCACCTCTGGCGTTGCCAAACGCTGCAATGCGACACGCGCGTCCGTCACCTCTGTGTCAGGAGCGGTCGGCATATCTTTGCGCGGCGCGATCACGCGTCCCCCGCCAATTGGCTCAGCGCCGCGACGCCTTTGGGAACAACCTCTTCCGGATCACTGTCCAAAGCGCAAAGCAGGCAAATGAAATCTGCACGGCCCTGCGCCCGCACATAGACCCGCATGTCCTGCGCGGTCATCACAATACTGTTTTGCGTGTCTGCCTTTGGATCGCCAGTGCCCTCAGTCATTGCAAAACAGCGTGCCGCCTCAGCGCAGAGACCATCCAGCTTCTCTCGCGGCACAGTTGCATCATGGGACGCCTTGAGGATCAGACGCGCGGCCACATCCCCGAAAGCTGCCACCTGGCAGCTAGGAATGTCGGATCGTAGGGCCTCAAGGCAGTCTGCAACCGTCACAGATCGCTGTCCTCCAACGTCACGCGACCTCCTCTGGCTTTCTGCCGCAAGGGGGAGATCACCTCAAATGTCGCCCCCACCGCCCAGGGCGCGTAGCGGCATGTCTTGCAACTCTTCACTCGAAGGCCGCACCGGATTGGGCGACTTCGGGCGCACCCGTCGCGGCACTACCTTCGGCCCATCGTCCTTAGCGCATGGCGCTTCAGATGAAGCTGCCACAGGCGTCTCCGCCTCGGGCGCGTGGTCTTGTGTTTCTTCTACGGCGGGCGCGTTAACATCCCCTTGCGCCGTGGCCATAGCCTCGGCCTCTCCCACCAACATCGCCACCATGCGTTCAATCAACGCCGCCCCGCCGCTGTTGCGCCAGGCGGTTTCGTCCATGCCCGCGTTGATCGCCTCCAACGTGGCAATCGGCACAATCGCATCAAAGGCGTCTCCCGCCTCCGCCTCAAGCCGCGCCAAAACCCGCGCGCGATCCCGCTCGGAGCGCAGTTTGTCAAACTGTGTGACCACCAGATGGTTTGGCCCTTTGATCTGTTGGGACACCTGCTCCCACAACGCAGCTTCGGATTGCCGCCAGGCCTGCGTGGCATGGGTGCACCAGATCACACAATCCACCTCTTCCATTAGCGACAACCAGGTCTCGTGCTTCAGGTTGGGGTCGGAAATTCCTGGAATATCAATCAGGTCGCACAGGTTGAGAATGTCGGAGTCCATCGAAAACCGGATCAACTCACAGCCTGCCATCGGCGCTTCACTGATGTCCGCCCCGTCAAACGCCGCCTCGGTGCCGTCATCGCGCACCAAGGTTGCCCCGCGCGGCCCATGGCGCACCCAGACCGGTGGCACGCGGGTGGCCGTGATGCGCACCGGCATTGGGTCGCAGCCCAACAGCAGGTTCATCAAGGTGCTTTTTCCGGCGCTGAACTCCCCCATCAGGGCAATGCGCGGTTTGCGCGGTGCTTGTTGGGCCACAATTTCTACATCCTGTGCGGTCATTGGGAGCTCCCTCCTGCCTCAACCTTGGTGCTTTGCAATAGTGCATCGAACTGCGTGGTCAGCGCGTCCAGTTGCGCGCGCTTCTGGCCTTCCTCGCCACTTTGGAACAGCTTCTCGATATCCGCGCTTTGCGGCGTGGCACTGATGTCCTGCATGATCTCGTCGTGCTGATCAAAGAACTCGCGCAAACAGCTGGTTGCGAGCGCCCGAACCTGCTCGGTCTGAATGCCTTTGGATTGCAACATGAAGTCCTCGGTTTCCCGCGCAATCAGGTTCTGGAACCGCTTGGAGAAGGCGTTGAAGCCGCGAATGCGGTTCCACCAGGAAATCCACCAGCCATCGTTGAAATCCAGCGCGATGGTCTGTCCCAGCGCAATCGGGGCGGGCAGGTCAGGCAGGGCAGGGGGCGCCATCTGGATGCCCTCCACCGCGTGACCGTAGGTGTTGGCATAAAGCATCGCCACATCCGTCATCGCCGCCTCAAACCGCGCCTGCGCCAAGTTGCGCACCCGCGCGCCAAAGGCCGAATAGGCGGTGCGCAACAGCATACGCAGCCCCACCGGATCGTAGTCCCAGACAATGTCTTTGCCGTAGTTCTCTAAATGCGTCAGCAGTGACCGCAGCGCCCGATCTATGAACTTGGCGTGCGCCCGATCCGCGCGGGTATGATAGTCGGCAATGGCGGCCTCCAGCTCTTCTGCAAAGGCCTGCTGATGAAACGCCGCGATGCTGCGAAATTCCTTGAGCGCGTCATAGGTCGAGAGATTGGTACTGCCGCCTTGTTTGGCGCCGATCTGCACCATGCCTGCCGCCAGCTCGCTGGTCGCCACCGTCAGCGCCGCGTTGCTTGTCTTCTGCAAAAGCTGCTGGCCTTGCTCTTCAATGACCCGCTCCGACAGTGCCCGATAAAGATGGCCCATACCGGACAACTCCCACACCATTTCATGCGGCTGCATCTGCCCATGCTGCTGACCCAGTGCAATTTCCGCCCAATCAAACAAGGCTTTGCTGGCCACCTCTGGCATGCCTTCAATATTGCCGCTCAGCGCCTTGTTGGCCCAATAGGCGCTGCCAAACAGGATCTCCGCATCTTCCGGCCCTTGTTTGTTGTGCAAGGTCTGACGGATGCTGGCCTCAATCTCGGGCACCTGATTGGCCGGGTCTGGCAACTCATCAATCCGGTTCACAAAGATTAACACATTGCGCGACTTCAGGTTCGAAATCAGCCGGATCAAGCCCATGTCCACAGAGGTCAGCGCTTGCCCGGCCGACAGCACCACAACACAGATCTTACTGCTGCGCAGCGCCTGAATGGTTACCTGCTCGCGCATCATAAAGGTGTCGTTCACGCCGGGCGTGTCCCGCAGGCAGAGCGGCACCGGCACCGTGTCACAGTTCAGCGTCAGATCGGCAGAGGACAAAATATCGGCAAACCGACCCTGCTCGCTGTCGTCTTCGCCAAAATCATCGCCCAGAACGATGTAACGCTCCAACAGGTTCTTGTCGAAATAGCCGTAGTTGTGGGTCTCCCCCAGCAACAGGTCAAACTTCTTGCCCAGCCGTTTCTGCGCTTTGGCGCGCACCTTCTCGATCTGCTCGCCAATCTTGGCCAATTCGCTCTCCGCACCGGCACGGCTGGCCATTTCGCCAATCCGCCCGCCTTGGTTCAGCAACCGGTCCCAATTGTCCTCGGTCATAAACTGAAAACTCGCCCCGGTTTCCGCCGGACGTGATGCCGGTTTCAGGTGCAGCGAGGTCACAACCGAGGTCCAGGGGTTCACATCCGACGGCAGCAAATCCGCCCAGCCAGCCATGGCATTCACCAACGTGGTCTTGCCGGATTTCACCTGCCCCAAAACGGTGATGGTGGGTTCAAAATTCACCACATCCTTGCGCAGCCGCTCCACGGTTTTGGCCGAGTTCTTGCCCGCCACCTGCGACAGCTGCGCCAACAGATGATCCAACTTGTCAAGGTCTTGGCCCAGCTTGCCCAACCCCTCCAATCCCGTGCGCAGGTTGGAAATCCGCCGCGATGTGCGCACCTCGGGCTTGCTCTCTTGCCGAATTTGCATGTTCATGCCTGTGCCCTCGCGCCTATTTCTTTGCGGAGCTGTAACAACAGGATGATCCCATCCTCCGCCGCCGTTGGGCTCTGCTCGACCTGCAACAACATCAACGTGTCTTCCCCGTCGCGCGCGTCATCCAGCAAATCCGCCGCTGACGGATCTTGTCCTGCTTCCGCATCAAGCACCGAGGTCAAGGCCCGCACAGCGTCGGCACAGCGCGACAACAACCCATCCGCATTGGGAATTTTGCCCGCATCAAGATCCGCTAGCATTTCCTGCGCTGCTGTTTGCAGCAGCGTCTGCAACTGATCCATCAGCGCGGTTTCATTCTCTAAAGCTGGCGCGCTCGACACAGGTTTTTGCTGCGGGGCAGGGGATACGCCGTCGCTTGCGGCCTCCACAACCTCTCCCAACTGCGCCAACAGCAACCGCGCCTGGTCCAAATCCGCCGCACGCCCCTGGCGCACTTGCGCCTCAACCGCCTCAACCAACTCCTGCCCACCGGACGCGGCCCACAACTCCTGTTGCGCCTCACCGCCCGCCCGCGCTTTGAGCGCGTGCAACGTGGCCACCGGATGCAGGCCCAAAAACGCCTCCTCTGCGGTCTCTTCCAGTGCGGCCAGCTGGTCTGCCAACCCGCCGGTCATAATGTGCCGGTCCGCCTTGGTCAGCGCCAGAAAACTGTGATCTTTGACCGCGTCCGGAACTACGGTCCAAATCGCGTGTTCCGAGGCGTCAAAACCTTCGCTGCACCAGACGAACACTTGGCCTTCCTGCAAGGCCGTTTGCATCAACGCCTGTTGCGCCGCGGGATCAGTGGGTTGCGTCACTTCCACAAACGCCAGTGTTTTCAAACTGTCCAGCGGCACCGCATAGGTAACCCGCGCTGCGCCTTGCGCCAGCCCCTCCAGCGCATGACCGGCAACTGTTTCCGTCGCCCCATCCGCCCAGGTCACTGTGGCCTGCGCACTTGCGCCATAGACCACCTCAACAATTGGCACGTCTTGCGGCGGTTGGATCACATCGCCACCCAGCATCATGTTTATCAGGCTGGTTTTCCCGCTTCCCGGACGCCCCAAAACCACAACACGCACCGCCTCCGTCAGGTGGGTGAGGATCTCTTCGCCAAAGGCTTTTTGCCGCCGTGGCAGATGTCCGCTCTCCAATGCGGAGTGCAATTGCCCAACGATCTGCTCTGGTTGTGTCTGCATCACTTCCCGACCTTTCGCGTTAGGCTGACAATGGTGCGCACCGTACCGCGATGCGCCCGTCGATCGATTTGCACCACCTCGCCGGTGGCGGGGGAGGCTGCCGGTTGCGGCGTGGATACTGGCCTGGCCTCTTGTGTCTCCCCCCGATGCTCGGCTTTGATCACGCAGAGCGACAGGTTGTCCTGCTCCGGACAGCCCTCCGCGTGCACCGCAGCCAGCAATGCTGCGCCAATCTCCTGACCGGTAGCCTTCGCATGATCCTGCAAAACCTCCGCCACTCTTTCGTCAGCCAAGGTGTGCAGCCCGTCACTGGTCGCCAGCACAATATCCCCGGCTTGCAACGTCATCGGCTCCGCCCGGCAATCCACCTTGGCAATCTCCGCCCCCGCCAAAACCGAGATCAACGCACTGCGATCCGGGTGGTTCCGCGCCTCATCGGCGTCCATCAACCCACGCGCCTGCATCAAGTCGATCTGCGCCGCATAGGAGTGGTCTTCGTTCAACCGATACAGCCGCCCCGCGCGCCACAGATAGAGCGGTGAGTCCCCGACAGAGACCCAATAGAGCCGCGCCCCAAAAATCACCGGCGCCACCAACGTGGCCCCCATGCCCGACGCATCCGGGTTTTGCTGCTCGTACATTTGGATGCAGCCATTGGCCGCTTCCACAGCTTCTTGCAGCACAGGCCCGATGTTGCGCTCCATTTCCTCTGGCGCGCCGCTCAACAGCTTCAATTCGCTAAACAATTCCGTCGCCACGATGCCGCTGGCCACATCCCCGCAAGAATGCCCGCCCATGCCGTCCGACAGCACCGCAAAGCCCATCGGCGCGCCCAACGGGAAGTCGGCCACCACCGTGTCCTCTTGCCTCTCCCGCGCGCCCAAAGAGAGCGCGGTGGCCACATCAAAGCGCAGTTCAGCCAAGGTCGCCGCGCCCCGCGTCCGCGTCACCCCAGGCAAAGTCTTCGCCGCACAGGGCCACAAATCGCAAAGTGGTTTCCCCAATCCGAATGAGGCTGTTGCTGTCCAAATCCTCTGTGCTCAATACCGGACGGCCATTCAGCCGCACCAGATTGGCTTTGCCGCCATGTCCAAAGAAAAACCGCCGCTGCTCGCCGTCAAAGGCAATCGCCGCATGGTTTTCACGCGAAATCGTGGTGTCGCCAAAATCCAGCCGCACGGTCTGGCCTTCGCCGCGGCCAATCTGGGTCAACCCGTCGTGCAGCGAAAACGACGCGCCTTTGCCCGGTCCATCGACCACGACCAGCCAGCCCACAGGGAACTGTGCCTGCGCCGACACCGGCGCCTCTCGCGTTTGTGCCATAGGATCATGCGCGTGACTGGCAGGCGCGCTGAAACCCAGCAACCGGGTTTTTACGCGCCCTTTGGAACCACGCCCCGCCGCTGGTTTGGCCGCCGCCATATTGGCCTGCAACGCCGCCAGGTCCACTTCCGGCTCCGCAGGGGCAGGCGCCTCTCGCGCTGGCTCTGGCTGTGGTGGTGGCGCAACGGGTTCTGCCACAGGGGGCGGGGCTGCGACTTGTGGGGCAGGTGCCATTTCCGGCTCCGGCATCCGCGGCGCTTCAAGTGGGTGGTCTTCCAGTGTGTCTTCTTGCGCTTCCTCTGCAAACAGATTGCCAAAGGGATCGCTTGGGGCCTCTGGCTCGGGCATGTCGGGCTCGACAGGGGCCTCCACCGGCGCGGCGGTCAAAGCCGCTGAAATCGCGGACAGATCCACTGGCGCTTCTGCAGGTTCGGGTGGCTGCGGGGCCACAAGCGCAGCAGCGTCTGACGCAGGCTGGGCGGGTTCCGCCTCGATATGCACCGTTGGTGTCGGCTCCTCGGCCACATCCGCACGGTCCTGCTCTCGCAATCGCAGCGGATAGCGCAACGCCGCACCGTCAGCCTGACCAGCCGCTTGGGATTTCTCAGCAATAATGTCGCGAATGAACCGCATGGTATGTCCCTTCAGATTAGAAATAGACGGGTGTTGGGGTTGGACCGGTCACCCTTCAACCGGTCACGGAATTTGTGGAGGAGGCTCTCGCCATCCGGCTTGGCGGGCGCAGGCGCTTCCGGCAGCTCCGCGCTGGACCGGCGCAGGAAATCGCCCTGCTGCAACAGCCGCGTTGGTGTTCTGGCACGGGCCTTGCACAGCCGATCCTGTTCCTTGAGGTAGGCCTCAACGTCGTCAATCGGATCGCCAAAAATATCGACGTATTGCTTGGGTGGGGGGGGCGCCTGCCGCGCCTCTTCCAGCGCTTTGAGCGGCTTTTGCAAGGCCTTTGGCAACCCCGGTGTCAGCACCTTGTTGGTCTTGCTCACCAGCTCTTCGATCACACCAATCACCGCGGGATCAAACACCGCCAGCGGCTTGGGAATGGGCCCGTCCATCACCGCCAGCCAGTCATCTGCACAGCGCAGCCGGTCTTTGGGTTCCAGGGCCAGCGCCCGATCCGTGGCCAGTTTCAGGCGGAAATCAATTTCAAAATCCGTCGACTCCAGCGGCACATAGGGGTCCATCCTTCCCGCATCGACAGTTTCTAACCGGGTCTGCGCGTCCGGTGGCGCCTCGCCGGTAAAGACCAAATGACAGAGCGCTCCCAGCGAATACAAATCGCTATAGGCGCCTTGCACCCCTTCGGCGCAATAGAACTCTGGTGGCGAATATCCGTCTTTCACCGCCAACATGCGCTGGCTTTGCCCGCCCTCGGCGTCTCCCGAAGAATAGGCCGCGCCAAAATCAATCAGCGTCACATCTCCATTGGCGCTCAGGATCAGGTTGTCCGGCGCCACATCCCGGTGCAGCACGCCCCGGTCATGTAAATAGTTCAGTGCGTCCAAAACCTGCCGCAGCAGCTTGTCCACCAAAGTCGGCGTCAACCGCCCCGGCGCGTGGTCCACCAGCTCATGCAGGTCCACCCCTTCCACAAAATCCATCGCCGTATAGGCCGTGCCGTTTTCCGCAAACGTCTGATGCACGCCCACGATGCGCGGATGATCCAATCCGGCCAACTGATGCGCCTCGGCTTGAAACTGTTCCAAAACCGAGGCAAAAAACGGCGCGCTTTCCGGTCCGGACGGCACCACTTCTGCGCCCACACGGTGACAAATCTGCTCCGGAAAACACTCCTTGATCACCACCACACGGTTCAGGCTGTCGCGCGCGAGGTAAGTCAGGCCAAATCCCCCTTGGCCCAAACTGCGCGTGATCCGGTACTGCCCGCGCAAAAGCTCGGTGCCCGCAGGCAGCACAGTCACGTTTTCCTCAGCGCAATCCATCTACGCAGCTTCCTCTCTATCATGCGACCAGGAGGAAATGCGGCAGCAAGTTCTCACCTTCACGGCTAAGCTGTGGAGGAAATGTGTTCCAATCGTGGCAGCAACGCGCAAGCGGTGTGGCACTCCATTCAGGTTTGACGCGAATAAGCGGCGAACCTGAATCCTGACCCTGTGAAGGGTTTTGCGGTGTTTTGGGTGCGCCGGGCGTTCCCGTATTCTCGAAATAGATTTCTTTACAATGCGTTAAGGAGGTGTTGACCGTGTGCCGTTCTCGGCCGCCGCCCGCGCAAGGCTTTAACAAAGAGTAAACAACCCAGCCCAACCCGGTTTAACTCGCTTTGCCCCGCTAAGCTGTTCTCAATCCACCCAAACCTGTGCAAAGGTAGGGGCAGACATCTTTGACGGATCTCCTGTTTCGCATGCGCAGCCATTTCAACGCGCACTCAAAAGGGCAGGGGCGGCCACCTATTGACGGACTTCCTAAGCACCTTGCGAAAGGACAGGCTTTGAAACGCTGGATTTTGAGACTTTTCACCGGGCTGATTGTGCTCACTTTGGCGCTGGGCGTGCTAATCTGGGCCGCGCTGGCGACCCCCTTGTTCAGCGGCTTTCGCAAAGACTTTGTCGCGGATCTCTTGACCGAACAAATCGGCCAGCCCTTCCTGATTGACGGCGACGTGCGCGTTGTCCTTGCGGGCACCACCAAAGTGCACGTCTCCGGTGCCAGCATTCCTAGCGAGAACATCACCGACATAAACTTGGCCCGTCTGGACCTATTGGAGTGGGAACTGGATCTGCCCGCTTTGCTCGACCGCCGCATCGACATCGACAACCTCACCATTGACGGGCTGCAGGTGAACCTGGTCACCAAGGCTGACGGCACCACCAGCTGGACCAAATTTGAGCCAGAAGCCACGGTGGAAACAACAGACGCCGCCCCAACCGAAAACAGCGCCACCACAGACGATCTGCCCGACCCGTCCATCATCACCTTCCTCAGCGACCGTACCGTGTCTTTCACCAACATCGGCCTGACCTCGATCGATGAGGAAAGCGGCTTTGAATTCATCTTCGCGTTAGAAAAAATCCTGCTGGAGCAGCTTCAGGACGGCCAACTCGCCTCTGTCACTGGCGCAGGCACGCTCAACGGCGAAGCCTTCACGTGGGATGGCACATTCCCCGACAGCGCGCCGTTCACCAATCAGCTCGAATTTGGGGACATTTCATTGAGTTACAACGGCACCCGTTTGCCTGACAGCCCGCATGGTTATACCGCGCGGCTCGAGCTCACCACCGGCCAAATTGGCGATGTGTTCGAGGTGCTTGGCCTCGCCCGCAGCCTCGAAGGCGTCGGGTCTTTGTCGGTAGATGTCACCAACGCGCCGCAACTGCTGACCCTGGAAAACCTGCAAACCACGCTGGACCTGAGCAAAGGTCAAAACGTGACGGTCACCGGTGATGTTGACAACCTCTTCACCCGCGCGGGCTTTGACTTCCACATGGACGCGCGCCTTCATCCCGAAGGCCAACCGCCCGCCGATGCTAACAGCCTGAAAGACCTCAAACTCACTGAAATCCACGCCCATGTGGTCAACACGGGGGAGCGGCTGACCTTTGAGGAACTGCTGATCCAGACCAATGCCTTTGAACAAGGCCTCGACCGCGTAGGTCCCATCTCCATCGGCAATGTCTACCGATCAGAGCAGAAAACCCTCGGCCTGCGCGACATCACGCTTCAAGCCGGCCCAGAAGACGCGCCTTATCTGACCGCCGAAGGCGACATTGGCGATGTGTTCAACCTCGCACTGGTCGATTTAACCGGCCATTTACAAGGCACGGCGGACCTTTTGCTGAAGAACCTGCCCTCCGAGGAGGTCGTCAAATTTGGCGGTGTGGAAGCGGATTTTGTCATCAATGACAACGACGGTGAGCTCAGCTTGCGCGAACTCAAGGCCCAAACCGTGGACACCGACCTATGGACATTAAACGCAGATGTGGTGGTCGCCAGCATTGAAGAACTCGCAGGCATGAAGCTGGACCTGCAATTTGGCGTCGCGGACACCGCGCCTTTCCTGACGGCGCTGGGTCTGAAACCTGTAGGCGTTTCCAAACTGTCTACCGGCCTCACCCTCGAAGGTGCAGCAAAAGAAGCCAAGCTTGGCTTTGATTTTCGGGCCGACGGCACCGACTTGACCTCCGATCTCACCTTTGATCTCAGCGAAGACATCAACGTGATCCGCGGGGCGATCCTCAGCAATCGTATGCGCCTTGTGGACCTGCGCGAAGGTGGCAAGATCCTGGTGCAACTCAACAAACGCGCCAAGGCCGCCAAAGCGGCCAAGGAGGCCGAAGCCAAAGAGGCGGACGATGGCCGCCCGCCGATTCAGCCTCTTGTGCTGGAAAAGGAAAGCAACGTCTTTAGCCTCAAACGCATCCTCACCGAAACGGACCTGGCGATCACCTTGGAACTGGCGGAATTTGTCGGCGACGCCGGCACCTCCTCGATGAGCAGCGAGTTGATCGCCAAGGAGGGCCAGATTCAGGCGGGTCCGATCGAGCTCTACTACGGTCCCGGTTTCTTCAAGGTCACCGCCTCTATGGACGCCATTGAAAACCCCGACCGGGCTCGCATTCAGGGCAGCACCAGCGGCTGGGACTTTGGTGAAATTCTCAAGGCCCTTGAGGTCAATATCCCTGCGCGAGGTAAACTGTCGGCCAATGTTGATGTGACCGGCAACATCACTTCCGGCAAGGCCTTCATGAACTCCATGGCAGGCAGTGCCTCGCTCAACATGCGCGACGGGGCCATCGCCACCAGCCTGTTGGAACTTGCAGGCCTCGGGATTTTCCCCTGGCTGTTTTCGCAGGAGTTCGCCGCAGGCCAAACCGAGATTGTCTGCGTAAAAGCGCCGGTAAAAATCAACGCGGGCAATGTCACCTTCACGCGGGTGGTGGCCGAAACCCGCAGCGTGCAAATGGTGGTGCGCGGCATGGTGGATTGGGTGAAAGACGCCATCGCCGTCCGCGCCGAACCGCGCCGCGTCGGCCAACCTCTGGCGCGCAGCGCCTGGCCGTTTGAGGTCAATGGCAAACTGTCCGATCCGCAATTCAAACTGCAAGTTGGTGGCTCGCGCAGCCGTCGCGCCGACGGGGCGGACCAAATGCCTGCCAACCGCAAACCCTGCACCCCCGATATCTTCCAACTTGAACAAGCTTCGGAGTGACTCATGACCCGCCTCTGGCTTTGCCTCTCCCTCCTGCTGCCCTCGGCAACTTTCGCGCAAACCCATCCGGAGTTTGCCACCGTGGGCGATTGGACCGTCCGCACCAATCCCGCCAATGTCAACGGCTGCTACATGGAGAAAACCTTCGCCAGCGGAACGCTGGTGCAAATTGGCGTGGTGCCGGATCAGCAGGGTGCGTTTTTTGCCGCCTACAACGCTGCTTTTGACGGCGTGGAAGAAGGCGCAGAAGGCAGCGTTCTGTTCGACTTCGGTGACAGCCGCTTTCAGGGCGCCGCCAAAGGCGCATTCCACAACGGCCTGCCTGGAGGCTACGCGTTTTTTGACAACCCGGAGTTTGCCAAGGAGTTTGGCAAGCGTACCAAGGTCCTGGTGCAAGGCGGGGCCGGGAACTCCGAGGAAATCGACCTCACCGGCAGTATGAAAGGCCTACGCAGCGTTCAGGCCTGCCGGGATGAGTATGAAGGCGATTAATTAAGTCGCAAAATACAACCCTTTGACTTCTTGATCCGAACACAGCTTGAAGGATAGCGTGGCGTCCACCGGTAGGTAACCAATTGCCCTGACGTTTTAGGTGTTACTTGTGACTCGACTTACTTCCGCGGTGTTTTTTGCGGTACTGCTTCTGACTTTCGGGTACGGCGTTTCGTTCCCGCTTCTGTCCATTTTGCTAGAGCAAAGCGGCGTGGGTGCCGCCCGGATAGGTCTTAACGCTGCCATGCCTGCCCTGGGCTGGCTGTTGGTCACGCCGTTCCTGCCTGTGCTGCACCGGGTCTTCACCACCCAACAGTTGCTCTTGGCTTTCCTTGTCCTCTCTCTCATGGGCCTGGCCTGTCTCGCGCTCACCACCCGCTTCGATCTCTGGTTGTTGGGTCGCTTTGCCTTTGGTGGCGGCCTGGGCGTGCTGTTCCGCGTTCTGGAATACTGGCTCAACGCCACCAGCCGCTCCGCCACCCGCGGTCGTACCATCGGGCTCTATGCCTTTTTCTTCCTGCTTGGCATCGCCATAGGCAGCCTGTCGCAGCCGCAGTTTGGCACCGCTGGTCTTACGGCCTTTGCCGCTGTCGGTGTACCGATCTTACTCGGGGGTGCCCTGCTGGTCCGCTTGCCGCTCAATCGGCCGCCGTCCGCCGCGCCAACAGACGAGGCCCCGATACGCACAACATTTGCCGCAGCGCCTTTGGCGATGGCGGCGGTGATCTGCTACGGGCTTTTTGAGGACGTGCCGGCTTATCTGCTCTCGGTCTATACCCTGCGCGTAGGGCTTGGCGAAAACCTCGCCGCTTATACGCTCACCGCCTTTGCGCTTGGCAATTTGCTGGGGGCCGTGCCTCTCGGGGTGATGTCAGATCGCTTGGGCCGCACACCGGTTCTGATCGGCTGCGCCACGGTAGCGTTGGGCGTGGCCGTGACCCTGCCTGTGGCCGCAGCCACGCCACAACCGTACCTGCTGTCGATTGCGCTTTGGGGAGCTTGCGCCGGCGCGCTCTATGTGGTTGGACTCGCCACACTGGGCGACCATTTTAGCGGCCCTGCGCTGATCTCGGCCAATGCCCTGTTTGGTACGATCTACGCCGCGGCCGCACTGCTTGGCCCCTTGATTAACGGCTCGGCAATGCAAGTTTGGGATCCGCATGGCTTGCTTGTGTCCTGTGCGCTGATCTTTAGCGGCTTCCTGCTGATCACCTCAATGCTTGCGTTGCACCGTCGCGTTCCAAACACAGTCAACTAGCGGACAAACGGATGAATTTCGACCTGATTGGACAATTGGCAGAAGACTTGAAGCAGACCAAGAATGGCGAAACGCTCTGGCTGAGGTGCTTGACCGCTTTTGACAAATTAGGGGTGGATGGTGTCGGTTATGGGGTTATCCCATGGTGGGGCTGGCAACCCCCGGTAAAATGACTGAGGCCACCTTCTTCCGCCATACCTATTCTGCCGAGTGGGAAGAGGCGGTGGGCAAAGATCGCCTGCTGGACGAGGACATCAGTACCGAATTGTTGCTGCGCGGTCAGGAAGAGATTTTTTGGAATGACGATCCAGACTCTTATGACGCGTCGCCTGCCAACCGCCGTTTGCATCAGTTGGAAAACGACTTGGGTATGATTTGGGGCCAAACGCTTCTATTGTCCCACCACTCTCGTAACCCCGTGTCGTCCGGCATCGGTTTGCACATCGGTCATGTCAGGTCAGACACCGAGTTTTTCCGCTATTGGAAAGAGCACGAAACATCGTTGCGCGCTGTGGCAGAAATGCTCAACAGCGGCATGTTGCAACAGCATAAAGACGGCGTCGTGCGGCTCTCTGGGCGGGAGAAAGACTACATCTACTGGTCCGCCCTTGGACTTGATCGCGTGCAGATTGCGGATCGCCTGTGTATCAGCGCCAACACCTTGAACAAACCCATCGCCAGCGCCAAGGCAAAACTCAAGGCACGCAACACCTCACAAGCGGTGGCCAAAGCTGTCCTGCTAGGGCTTGTAGAACTCTGAAACTGGCAATTGTTTGCCACTTGTTTGTGACCCGTGAGATTTGCGAAAATGGGTCATCACAAAGGCAAGGAGATGTTTAGAAAATTTCGGCCGTCTTAGAGGGAAGCGCTGCGGTGGTGACGCTTTCGTCTGGCTTCGACTGTTCCGGTGACATCTAGTGAGTGGTGGCGTGGTGATATTCGAGGAGGCTGCTTTTAGGCCCCCAAGGCCAAAGGCATCTGGAGATTTTCTGCTTTTGTGAACTGAGACCAGGAGCGGTTCGGCACCGAAGGCGCAGCAATTGATCTGTTGCACTTTCTCCGTCGAGTGTTTTGCCACCTCTGGTGTCTGGATTTTGACGGTACTTTTTAATGACCAAGAACGAAGGGGTCTTTGGGCCCCTTCCTTTTGTCCTCTGCTACTCGATTGGTGTTGCGCCGTCGGCGTGCAAAAATTTTGTGCGTTAAGAAAATGCGCACCTCCGCAAAACAGTCGCGATACCGACAAAATACCGACGTGATTTCGCCCCCGCCAATTGCAGTCCTTACCCCATCGTAACGGTGCCGTTGCCAAATGTTTCGCTCTGATATGCAACGGGTCGCAACCCTGCGACGAGAGACCGGAATTGCGCGGTTTGATCTGGTTTATAATATTGAAACTAAAAACCTATTTTAGTTTCGTCAGGTGCTCGCGCCTTGCAAGAAACGACTTTTGCAACAGCCACCGCGCGGTACGTTTGAACCATATGCAGTCCAAGGCACTATACCAGTTTTCCTACACGGTCTTTTCCCACCGACGCCCCAAAAACCAACTGCGCCAGAATTTTAGGCAACCACCAAATACAACCGCCGTCCAAGTCAGCACGGAATAGAAAACATTTGCCGAAACCGGTTTCGGAGCAAATCGTGAATGTATGAACGCGATTCGAAACTTCACGAAACAGTCCGACGGCACCGGGTCATCCCCGCGTCGGGGCAGGGTCACAATCAATGACCTGGCACAGCGGCTTGGCATGTCCAAGAGCACGGTTTCGCGCGCGCTCAACGGCTATCCAGACATCTCCGAGGCCACCCGGCTACGTGTGTCCAACATGGCAAAAAAGATTGGCTATCAGCCGCTGAGCCATGCGCAGGCGATCCGTACTGGACGGGTCCGGGCCTTGGCTTTGGTGCTGCAAACCGATGAGCCGGATCGCCACAACCCGTTCTTGCAGGACTTCCTTATGGGCGCCTGCGAAACCGCCAGCGCTCACGGCTGGACCGTCACCATCGCCACGGCAACCTCGGACGCCGACACGCTGACGGTGCTGGACCGGCTGATCGACGAGCATAAGGCGGATGGATTTATCCTGCCACGCACCGAAGTCCAGGACGCGCGGGTTGACCTATTACGTTCTAAATCAGTGCCTTACATCATGTACGGCCGCACCAGCCACGGTGTCCCACCGGCACAACAGGAAGGCTCCTGGGTCGATATCTTGGGCGAGGCCGCCATGTGCAGCGCCGTCACCCGATTGGCTGGCCTCGGCCACGAACGCATCGCCTATGTCGGCAGCACATCCAATTTTAATTACAGTCACTTACGCCGCGACGGCTTCAAAGCTGGCCTTGCCGCCGCGGGTCTGGACTATGACCCCGACCTGATCAAATCCGGCGCCCGCACCCGCGAAGAGGGCGCCGCCCAAGCCAGGCAACTCCTGCTGCATCCAGAGCCACCCACAGGCATCGTCTTTGCCACCGACATGGCTGCTCTGGGCGCTTACAGCGCGGTCGCTGACCTGGGCCTGGAGGTGGGGAGCGACGTCGCCATCATCGGCTATGACGGCGTACCAGAGGCCGAATACGCGCGTCCTGGTCTAACCACCTATTGGGTCGACACCCAACGCGCCGGTGGCCGACTCGCCGAGCTACTCATTCGACAAATACGGGGGGAAGCGGCCGAAACTTTGCGCGAAGTTTCGGAAGCCAAACTCATCGAACGCCAGTCCGATGGCCCCCCGGCGCAGACCTCTGCGCAACTCGCGCTCAAAATCAAAAACCGTGATCCGATATAGGGGAGGACTATCATGTCACGTCACATCTCAACGAAACTACTGATGAGCACCGCGCTCACTGTTTGCCTGGCGGCAGCAGCCCAAGCGGACACCATCCGCTTTTGGACAACCGAGGAACAGCCAGAACGCCTTGCAAAACAACAAGAAATGGCGGAGCAGTTCAAAGCGTCCAACGGCGTCACTGTCGAAGTCATTCCGGTCAGCGAAAGCGATCTCGGCACCCGCGCCACCGCGGCGTTTGCGGCCGGTGATCTGCCAGACGTGATCTATCACACCCTGCAATACGCCCTGCCTTGGGCGGAAGCGGGCATTCTGGACACGGAAGCCGCGACCGAGATTGTTCAGGAACTCGGTGAAAAGACCTTTGCGCCAGGTGCCGTGGCGATGGCGGATTTCAACGGCGAAACCGCATCTGTTCCGGTCGATGGCTGGACACAAATGGTGGTTTACCGCAAGGATCTCTTTGAAGCCAACGGCTTAGAAGCGCCCAACAGCTTCGACAACGTGTTGGCAGCATTGGAAAAACTGCACAACCCGCCAGAGATGTATGGTTTTGTTGCCGCCACCAAGGTGGATGAAAACTTCATGAGCCAGGTGCTGGAGCACGTCTTCCTAGCGAACGGCGTAAGCCCGGTTGGTCCAGATGGGTTCCAGCCGCTGGATGAGGCAGCCACCACCGAAGTTCTCAACTTCTACAAAGCTATCTCCAAAGCATCACCTCCTGGTGAATTGTATTGGAAGCAGTCGCGCGAGCTGTACTTTGCAGGCCAGGCGGCCATGATCATCTGGTCACCGTTCATCCTCGACGAACTGGCCGGCCTGCGCGACAGCGCTCCGCCCACTATTAACGATGATCCAACCTCTGGTGAACTGGCGTCTTTGACAGGCATCGTGACCAACTTCTCCGGCCCATCCAACCCAGATGGCGCCGCTTGGGGCGACGTTCGCTACTTCGGCATCACCTCGGATGCGGACACCGATGCGGCCATGGACTTCGTGAAGTTCGCGATGGATGACGGTTACACCCAGACACTGTCCATTGCGCCGGAAGGCAAGTTCCCTGTCCGTCGCGGCACCTTGGAAAATGCTTCGGCCTTCTCCGATGCATGGTCCAAACTGCCAGTTGGCGTGGATCGCAAAGCGCCTCTGGGCGACCTCTATGAGCAGGCGATGATTGATGAAATTGTCGGTGGTCTGGACGTTGCAAAACGCTGGGGTGTGACCGAAGGACAGCTGTCTCTGGCGTCCAAGATGATCAACAGCCAAGCCATTAACCGTGTCGTGCGTCAGTACATCGATGACGAAATCGATGCCGCCGCCGCCGTAGCTGCAATGAACGACGAACTGTCTAAAATTCAGTAACTTGGCTCGACGGTTGCGACCTGCTCATCGTGCGGGCGGGTCGCACTGCACTCCACGTCTTAGAGGTTTCTCATGTCTACGGCTCACCCGCCGACCGGCACGGGGGCTCTGGCCAAACGCGAAGCGCGTTTGGCTTGGGGGCTCCTTGCGCCGACCGTGATCAGTGTCGCGCTGGTCGTGGTTCTGCCTTTGCTTGCGGTCATCTGGATCAGTTTCAAACCGTTCACCCTGTCGGACATGCGCCCGCCAGCCCCAATTGTGCGCGAAAGCTTGCGTGGATCCGGGGATGACCTGCGCATCGAATACCGCATTCGCAACTCGTCTCAGGAAGAGGCCATTAGTGGGGTCACCCTCGCAGATCGCATTCCCGACACGGTCACCTTGCGCGAGGCTGTTCCGGCGCCGTGTACTTTGACGGGCCGCGAGTTATTTTGCGATTTTGGCGACATGGAAGGCGGCGCACGAGAGCGTTTGCGTTTGCCTGTGGATATTTCGGATGATCCTGACGCTGTGGAGGCCGCAGTGGAAGACAGCGAGCCAGACGTCACCGGCGGCGGCAAGTCTGTCCTCACCAGCGGTGGCTTGAGCCTGAAGAACTACGCGCAGCTGTTTGACGGCGGGGAGTTCTGGACCGTCCTTTGGGTGACGCTGTTCTACACAGTATTCGGCACAATTGGTGCGCTGCTGATGGGGCTGTTTGCGGCGCTGTTGCTCAACAAATCCTTTCGCGGCCAAGGCTTCATACGCGGGTTGTACCTCTTTCCCTATGTGGCTCCGGTCATTGCCGTTGCCTTCACATGGGTCACGCTTTTCGATCCGTTTTCCGGCTCTGCCAACGCATTGCTTTTGCAAATGGGCGTGACCAACGAGGCCATCAATTTCTTTGGCGAAAGACCACTCGCCCTAATCATGGTCACGGTCTTTGAAATCTGGCGCTACTTCCCGCTCTCGTTCCTATTCATTCTGGCGCGCATGCAGTCGATTGACAGTTCGATGTACGAAGCTGCTGACATGGACGGGGCCTCGCCGTTTCAGAAGTTCTGGCTGCTGAGCCTGCCGCAGCTCCTAGGCATCCTGTCCGTGCTCTTCCTGCTCCGCTTCATTTGGACGTTTAACAAGTTTGACGACATCTTCCTTCTGACAGGCGGCAATGCAGGTACGCGGACCCTGACTGTCAACGTCTACGAACAGGCCTTTGCCATTTCTAACATCGGTGCTGGTGCGGCGGTGGCTGTGGTCATCCTTGTCTGCTTGCTTTGCTTCTCTGTCTTCTTCTTCAAATTCATCAGCCGCGAGGAGGGCCTGTGATGCGCAATGGTTTTGTCATTGGTCCAATTCTGGGCGCGCTGTGGATGATGGTGATGGCAACGACGATTGCCGTGGCCATGAGCTTTGCGACTGGTTCTGCCTTTAGGCCACAAATTCTTTGGTGTCTGGTGTGGGGGGCGGCCGCAGGTGTTGCCTACGTCCGCATGCCAAAGCTTGGCCCGCAAATTGGCGTGGCCGCTTTGGTCGCAGTGATTTGCCTCTCGCCGGTTGGTGTGATGCGGATTGGCGAAGGCGTGTCTGGCTCGGCAGAAGCGGTGGCTCTGCTATTGCTTGCATCGGGCGTGCACTTCGGTCTGACCAAGATCCTGAAAGAGCTGCCTTTTGGCGCGCTCACCCGGCACGAATATGAAGAGGCCATCATCCGGTTCCTGACGGGATTTGGCTACATCTTCTTCACTGCGATTGTGGTGATCCCGTTCTATGTCATGGTGATGACCAGCCTGAAGTCGCAACAGGCTTTGCTGCAAAACCCGCTCGATTTTTCGATTGAGATCAGCAAGGGCTTTGGACTGTTCCGCAGCTATGTGGAACTGTTCCGTGACTTCAATTTTGGCACCTATATGTGGACGTCGTTCTTCGTATCCGTGCTGACGGTCTTCATTACGTTGGCATTCAGCGTCCCCGGGGCCTATGCCGTCGCTCGGTTCCGGTTCAAAGGACAGAAGGCGTTTTCGCGTTCTATCCTGCTGATTTATATGGTGCCAATGATCGTTCTGGCGCTACCGATCTACATTGCGTTTTCGATGACAGGTCTGCGCAACTCGATCCTTGGCATCGTGTTGATTTATCCGGTCACGACCATTCCGGTGGCGCTTTACATGTTGCAGGGCTACTTCCGTGGGCTTCCGACTGAAGTCGAAGAAGCCGGGCTTATGGATGGGCTCTCGCGGCTGGCGGTGATCTGGAAAATCACCTTGCCGCTCAGCCTCCCGGCATTGGCCTCGGTGTCGCTCTACGTCTTCATGATCGCCTGGAACGAATTCTTGCTCGCTTTCATGCTGCTCGATGACCCGTCAAAATTCACGCTCACCCGTGGGGTGGCGATGCTCAACTCTTCTGAAATTCCAAGGCAACACCTGATGGCAGGCGCGGTGATCGCGACGGTACCGATCATGGTGCTGTTCCTTGGACTTGAACGTTTCATGACCAAAGGCCTGACAGCAGGCTCCGTCAAAGGATAAGAAAATGACATCTTCTCAAGTTATTAGCGCAGAGGCCAAACAGGTTCTGATCACCAATGATCGAGGCGGCTACACCGTCCCGACGGAGGGGCTGTACCCTTACCAGTGGAACTGGGACAGCGCCGTGGCAGCACTTGGGTTTGCGCAGTTTGATGTGGACCGCGCGTGGGTTGAGATCGAGACCTTGTTCCAAGGTCAATGGGATGATGGCATGGTGCCGCATATCTTGTTCCACAAAAGTGATCCCGGCTATTTCCCTGGACCAGACGTTTGGGGATGTTTGGGTCCAATACCCTCGTCCGGGATCATTCAGCCGCCAATTGCCGCCACGATGGCGCGCCTGATTTGGGCGCAGGATGAAGAAGCTGGCCGCGCGCGGATTGCTGCGCTCTATCCCAAAATGCTGAAATGGCACAGCTGGATCATGCGCTGGCGTTTGCATCGAGGCGCAGTCTGTACCACGCACCCGTGGGAAACGGGCCGGGACAATGCGCCCGATTGGGACAACACCATGCAGCGCATGGACGCCTCTGATGTGGGCGAATACACTCGCCGTGACACACAACATGTGGACAGCGCCGACCGTCCGACCAAGTTTGACTATGACCGCTATGTCAAATTGGTGCAGATTGGCCGTCGGTTGAAGTGGGATCAGGCCGCGATGCTGGCCGAGAGCCCTTTCCGTGTTGCTGATCCTACCATGACTTTCACGACGTTGCGTGCCGCCCGAGACCTGCGCACGGTGGGGCAAGCTTTGGGTGCGGATACCGCAATACTTGAGGCGGACATCAAGCGGCTGGAAGCAGGGGCGGCGACTCTATGGAATCCAGCGCTGGGCAGCTATGACAGCCGGGATGTGTTGAGTGGGGAATGGGCTGGATGTGTGTCCAATGCCTCCTACCTGTGTTGGTTTGCGGGCGTTGAAAATAAGGACATGTTGGCGCGGTTGCGGGCGGTGATGGAGCGGGTGACATACCCTGTGCCGAGCAATGATACTGGGGCTGAATCCTTTGACGCACGGCGCTATTGGCGTGGTCCGACATGGGCAATTGTGAACATGCTGATCGGCATGGGACTGGCGGATATGGGCCACGTTGATGAGGCCAATACACTGGCAAAGAAGACCGGCGATTTGATCGCCGAACACGGATTTGCTGAATATTTTGATCCATTTACCGGCAGCGCGGCGGGCGGGGGGACCTTCACTTGGACCGCAGCTGTGTGGCTGGCTTGGGCGGGAGGAAACTGATGGGGGCGATATCACTCAAGGCGGTTGAGAAGTGGTTTGGCAATGCGCAGGTCATCAAGGGTGTGGACCTTGATATACAGGACGGCGAGTTTGTTGTCTTTGTTGGGCCGTCCGGCTGTGGCAAGTCGACTTTGCTGCGCATGATTGGTGGTTTGGAAGACATTTCTCGCGGTGCGATTGAGATCGATGGCAACGACGTCACCGACCATCCGCCAAGCAAACGTGGGTTGACGATGGTGTTCCAATCCTACGCACTGTATCCGCATTTGACAGTGGCGGAGAATATGGGTTTTTCCCTGAAAGTAGCGGGGTTTAAGAAAGACGAGATTGACCGGCAGGTGGCGCAGGCGGCGGAGGTTTTGAAGCTCACCGAGTATCTGGATCGGCGGCCAAAAGATCTGTCGGGTGGGCAGCGGCAGCGGGTGGCGATTGGACGCTCGATTGTGCGCGATCCGACGGCGTTTTTGTTTGATGAACCGCTGTCTAATCTGGACGCCGCGCTGCGGGTAGAAACCCGCTATGAGATCGCCAAACTGCATCAGGATCTGAAACGCACGATGATCTATGTGACGCATGATCAGGTCGAGGCGATGACGCTGGCGGATCGGATTGTGGTGCTGGAATTTGGCACCATTGCGCAGGTGGGGACGCCTCGGCAACTCTATGAAAAACCAGCGAATTTATTTGTGGCGCAGTTCATTGGCAGTCCGAAGATGAACATCTTGGATTGTGATGCCAACGCGGGTGATGCGCAGTATCAATTAAGCGTTGGGGGCAATGGGGCCTTTGGGCTCAATGGCGTTGCCAGCAAGGTTGGGGTGCGGCCGGAACATATCCGGACGTGCGCGGTTGGCGCGGGGCAGTGTGACGGAAAAATCGAGGTTATTGAGTACCTTGGCGCGGATACCTTCCTGATTGTCGATGTTGGTCAGGACGACAAGGTTGTGGTGCGTGTGGACGGGGATCAGGAGGCCTTCTCCGAAGGTGATACCGTGGGTTTGGCCTTCCCTGAAGAGCGCGCACATTTCTTTGACAAAGACGGGCTGCGGCTTGGAGGTTAACGGGTAACCTTTGGCAATTTTGCACGTCGGTATTCTGTCGGTATTGCGACTGTTTCGCGGAGGTGCGTGTTTTTGTTAACCTATGTCTTAACAAGGCCCGCAGCAGGGAGTGCTGCGGGCCTTGTGGGTGTCAGGCAAAGGCGCGTTTGGGCTCAAACAGCGCGGCGGTGTCGCGCGACAGGTCGCGGCGTTTGAGGAACCTTCGGGCGGTGGGGCCATAGGTGGCCGCGCCTGTGCCGGTCAGAAGCGCCGGGAAGAGATGTGCGATCTCGCGCTGCTCTGCGGTGCCAAGGGCGCCCATCGCCATGGGGCCAGGGTAGAAGCTTTCGGACGGGGCGCCGTCGGCAATGATGACCTCGTGGCCCTCAAACATCAGGTGATAGTAAGTCACCTCACGCACGCCCTGCGCAATGCGAAAACCGGGGCCGCCGTTGCGGGCGAGATGAATGGCGCGCGCCAACTGCGGTGTGTCGCCGTCTTGCGTGGTCATCATGCCGTGCTGTGGGGAGACCAGCATGTCGCGGGGGTTGCCAAGCGCCCCTTCGCGGATGAACACCGGGCGCAGTTTCGGGAAGGCTTGCAAGTCCGCTTGTGTCAGATGCCGCTTGCCGATCCAGACAATGGGCTGCGGGCCATGATCCAGCGTCTGCACCTTGTCGCCCACGCGCAGATGCTCGATCGGCACCGTGCCATTGGGTGTGGTGATCATCGCACCTGTGGTGAAGCAGGGAATGCCCATGGCGTTGAGCATGGGTTTGTCGAGGATCTCGTGATCGATCCCCATAAGGCGCACACCTTCGCCATTGGGGAAGCTGAGCACCGCGTTGCCGTAGCCGTCATCGCTGACCACCACGTCGTTCACGGTGACCGGCTGGCCATCTGCGTTGTGCAGCTCGGACACGTCAAGTTGGTCGAACTCTTCGCCGCCGATTTGGAAGTCGGCAATTTTGTCGTACCCCCCGTCATCCTCGAGCACAAAGGTGTCGCTGTCATCGCCGCCAGCGAGGTAGTCGTTGCCGTCGCCCCCGACCAGTGTGTCTTGTCCAGCCTTGCCTATGAGATTGTCGGCATCCGCGCCGCCCAAGAGCAAGTCGCTTCCGGTTTCGCCCATGAGGTTGTCGTTGCCGGCCCCGCCGGACAGGGTGTCATCCCCGGCGCCGCCTTCGAGCGTGTCGTCGCCATCGCCGCCGGTGACGCTGTCATTGCCTGCGCCTGCGTCGACAGAATCTTCTCCGTCGCCAGCATCAATTGTGTCATCACCTTGCGTCCCGAGTACTGTGTCGTCACCGTCTCCGGTAACAAATGTTGCCCCTTGGCTGGCTTCTGACGCGTCAGTGTGGTCGGCGTTGTCGGTGGTGTGAATTTCCTCGATGCTGGTGAACTCACCTTCGACACCGCCAATTTCAAATTCGCCTTCGCCGTCGTCTTCATACTCGATGGTGACGCCGGTATCGTAATTGCCCGCATCAAAGTTGATAACGTCCCAGCCGCTGTCGCCGTCTATCTCGACTTCGTTGTCGTCGTCGCTATCATCATCATCATCATCATCATCATCATCATCATCATCATCATCATCGTCGTCTTTGTCGTCGCCTGCGCCTGGCAAGACGGCGGCTTCGACCTCGTCGTCATCATCGTCATCCGCATCATCTTCTGGCGGCGGATCGTAAACGTCGATCTGGCCAATTTCTGCAATGGCCGGTTTAGCCGCACCAAAGCCTCCTAAGTCAATGACCGCAGGCTGGATGATGTCATCACCATCATCATCATCATCGTAATCGTAATCGTCGCTGTCTGCGTCGGCTGTGGCGTAGACATTGAACACATCGTTACCGTCGCCGCCGTGCAATTCATCTTCGCCAGTGCCACCGGTGATGGTGTCATCCCCGTCGCCGCCATAAATGGTGTCGTCTCCGGCGCCGCCATCCAGCACGTCGTTGCCCCATTCACCGTCGATTTCGTCGTTGCCGTCGCCACCGTCGATGCTGTCATCGCCCGTGCCGGCCCAGACCTCGTCATCGCCGCTGCTGCCAATGAAGGTGTCATTGCCGCCGACCAAAGAGGCCAGCTCGCCATCTGAGCTGGCGCTGGCGTCAATGTGGTCGTCGTTGGAGGTGGTGTTGAGCATTTCCACGTTGGCAAAGGTGCCTGAGGCGTCGCCCAAAGAGTAAGAACCTGCATTGTCGCCAGAGTAGGTGACATTCACACCTGCATTGGTGTTTTCGGCGTCAAAATAGACTTCGTCCCACCAGCCTTCGCCGTCTACATTTGTGACATCGTCGGATGTGTCGATATAGAAGTTGTCGTTGCCGCTACCGCCGGACAGCTCATCATTACCACTGCCGCCATGGATGTTGTCGCTGCCGTCGCCGCCATCGATGGTGTCGTTGCCATCGCCCCCGTAGATGTAGCTGTCGCCGCTGCCGCCAATGATGGAGTCATCGCCGCCAAAGCCTTCCAGTGTTTGGAAGGTGGTCACGTTGGTGGCGTCGATGGTGTCGCCAAAGCTGGTGCCGGCGATGTGTTCAATGCCGTCAAAGCTGCCGGAGCCATCGGTGCCTTTGAAATCATAGGTGCCGGATGTGTCGCCGGTGAAGGCGACGTTCACACCGTCCGTGGAGGTGGAGTTGGAGAAGCCCACCAGATCCCAGCCGCTTGCGTCATCTCCGCCGTCGATGACCGCGTTGTGCTGACTGTCGGTCACCCAGACCTGATCGGAGCCCTCGCCGCCGATGAACGTGTCGTCGCCGCCCGCACCATACATGGTGTCGTCACCGGTCCCGCCGCTGATCTGGTCATTGCCGCCGCCGATGATAACATCATTGCCCGCGCCGCCGTCGAGCGCATTGTCGCCAGAGCCGGTGGTCCAGAGGCCAATCTGGTCGTCGCCCTCTCCACCGGAGACGGTGTCGTTGCCATCGCCAAAGACAATGGTGTCGTCGCCGTCGCCCGCTGTGATGCTGTCGTCGCCGGTCGCGTTGTAGATGTCGCCGTCGGTGTCGTAGATCACATCGGCGTCGTCGGTGCCGGTGATGGTGTCGTTGCCACTGCTGCCGTCGAGGCCTTCGGTGAAGCTGTCTATGTAGCCGAGACTGCCGCCCGGATCGAAGTTTGCATCGTCTGGGACAAAATAGGCCTGGCCGCTCTGAACAAAAAAACTGCCAGATGTTGCGCCCAGCTCCGGGAAAGTCACCGAGCCGGTGCCAAAGGGCATGTCATGGTGTGTAAAAACAGCGTTGCCCCCTAGGCCGCTGTCGATTTGATCACTGCTGCCAAGCCCGTCCGCGCCGACGTCGAGACTCACCAAATATCCCGTAAAGGTTGTCATTCCGCTCACTCCCTAGTTCTTATGGTGGTAGGTGCGGCGTCTTAACGAGGTCCTAAAATGCACTTTTTACGGGAGTGTCATGAATGTGAAATTTGCCTCGGATTGGAGGCGGATTTTGTTTGAATGCAGTGGGTTAGGGTTAAGTTTTGGTGAGTGTTGGCGGGTGAGGCGGCTAAGTGTTTCCGCGGAAGTGTTTTTTGTCGGAAAGGAAAGGGACCGCTTGATAACAGTCAAGTGGTCGACGGGTGCGGGAAGCTACCAAGAGCGCAAGCAAATAATTCTTGAGAGCGCCCGATGTCCTTTGATTCGCCTTTATGTGCGTGCCTGCGCCGGTCCTTGACCGGCCTGTTGGCCGTTGTGGCGTTGGTGGCGCAGATGTTGGCGCCGCCAATGGCGCATGCGAACGTGGGCGGTGATCTTGGAAGCGACTGGATTGAAATCTGTGCGGATGCAGGACCTGTTCTGGTCCGGCTGCGCGATGATGGCAGCGTCGAGACACGCGCGCCAACATCTCCGGCGCCCGGCAGCTGTCCAAAGTGTCTGACCTGCGTGACCTGCGCGGGTGTGGCGGGCATTGATCCCGGTGTGACTTTGATGGATGGCGCGGGTGTTTTTGCGGTCTCGGTGAGAAACGACATGGCAGGGGAGATTGTGTGTGTCAGCAAGGCTTGGCAGCGCCCGATGACTCGAGGGCCGCCGTGTGCACCTCAGAATAAGACAACACTGGCCCGCGCGGGCCATGTGATGACAGCAAACCCGACAGAAGGAGGTGCGCTGTGATCATGAAGCGCGCATTTTTGACCTGGGTGTCTGCACTGATCTGTGCCTTTGGGCTCATGATGGCAGATGAAGCCAAAGCCGACAGCCTGGCGTCTTTCCTGACAGAACTTGACCCTGCCGAATTGGCAGTCGGGGCCGACGCGTTTGGCCCGGTGCGCGATGACGTGAAAGTCGCACCTGTGCTCAAGAGCGGCGAGACCGTGGCCTGGGCGTTTTTGACCTCTGATTTTGTGGGCACTACCGGATATTCGGGCAAACCGATCCATGTGGTTGCGGCGATTGACGATGATGCGGTGCTGACTGGCGTCAAGCTGGTGGCGCACAGCGAGCCGATTGTGCTGATCGGTATTCCCAACAGCAAGATGGTCGCGTTGACCGAAGGCTATGCCGGGCTGGACCTCAAGGTTGAGGCGGCAACCGGCGGCGAGGGGCATGATCTCGACATCATATCCGGCGCGACGGTGACCATTATGGTGATTGACGACAGCCTTGTGCGCGGTGGCATCAAAGTGGCGCGGGCCTTGGGGCTGGGTGGTCTGTCGGTTCTGGAGACAGGACCAAAGCGTGAGCTGGATATGGCCAATGAGGCGGTTCAAGACTGGACCACTTTGGCGGGTGACGGCTCTGTTCGGCGTATGGCGCTGGATGTGGGGCAGGTGAACCAGGCCTTTGCCGAGATGGATGATGAGCGCGCCGCCAAACGCCCAGAAAAGGGCGAACCCGGTGACACCTTTATCGACATGCATATGGCGCTGGTATCGGTGCCGTCGATTGGGCGCAGCCTGCTGGGCGATCATGAATACGAGAACCTTGTCGAATGGCTGGACGAAGGCGAGCACGCCATTCTGGTGCTGGGGCGCGGTAAGTACAGCTTCAAAGGCTCCGGCTACGTGCGGGGTGGGATCTTTGACCGTATCCAGCTGATTCAAGGCGACAACTCGGTGCGCTTCTTTGACAAGCAACACCGCCGCCTGCGGGCGTTGGCCACCGATGACAGCCCAAGTTTTGTCGAGCTGGAGCTGTTTAAAATCCCAGCGGAAGCGGAGTTCGACCCGGCACAACCGTTCCGGCTTCAGCTCTTGGTGCAGCGTTCGGTTGGCGCTCTGGATCGCGTGTTCCTGACTTGGGACCTTGGCTATCGTTTGCCAGATCAATACCTGCTGCCGTTGCCTGTGGCTCCGGTGGTGGACAGCGCGGCGGATGAAGCGGCCGCAAAGGCGGCGCTGTGGCAGCGTATCTGGAAAGACAAAACCACCGAGATTGCCATCTTGGACGTGATGCTTCTGGTGCTGACGGCTGTGTTCTTCTTCCAGTTTCAGGCGACATGGAAAGCGCGCCGGTTCTACTGGTTCCGTATCGGCTATCTGACCTTCACCCTGTTCTTTGTGGGCTGGTACGCCAACGCGCAGCTGTCGGTGGTGAACATCATGGCGCTGGTAAACTCCATGCGCTCGGGTTTCACATGGGATGCTTTCCTGATGGATCCACTGGTGTTCATTCAATGGTTTGCCATTGCTGCGGCGCTGCTGTTCTGGGGCCGGGGAGCTTATTGTGGCTGGCTGTGCCCGTTTGGCGCGCTGCAAGAGCTGACCAACCAGGTCGCGCGGTGTTTTAAAGTGCCGCAATGGACCCTGCCGTGGGGGCTGCATGAGCGCCTGTGGCCGATCAAATACATTATTTTCCTTGGACTGTTTGGCGTGTCGCTGGCGTCTTTGGAAACTGCGGAGCAACTGGCCGAAGTCGAGCCGTTCAAAACCGCGATAATTCTGAAATTTGTACGTGACTGGCCGTTTGTTGTGTTTGCTGGATCGCTGTTGGTGGCGGGGCTGTTCATTGAACGCTTCTACTGCCGCTATCTGTGCCCGCTGGGTGGGGCGCTCGCGATCCCTGCGCGTATGCGCATGTTTGACTGGCTGCGTCGCTACAAAGAGTGCGGTAGCCCGTGCCAGACCTGTGCCAACGAGTGCCCGGTACAGGCCATTCACCCAACCGGGGAAATCAACCCGAATGAATGCGTGAACTGCCTGCATTGTCAGGTGCTCTATCAGAGCGAAACCAAATGCCCTGTCGTCATACGCCAGCTGAAACGGCGAGCCAAAGTGGGCGCGGCTGATGTCCAGATTCCGAAGAAATCGGCGCCAGCCAACCATCCAAATGCAAAGACTGCATAAACCCTAAGGAGGGAACAATGTCTGATGAAATCAATGAAATGAAGGTCTCCCGTCGCGGCGTTCTTGGCGCCACTGCCACTGGCGCGGTTCTGGCCGGTACCGGTGTTGGCTCACTGGTGGGTGGCTCAAGCCCTGCCGCGGCCGCGGGCAAAGCCTCCATGGCACCAGGTGAACTGGACGAATACTACGGCTTCTGGTCCTCCGGTCAGACCGGCGAACTGCGTATCCTCGGCGTGCCATCCATGCGCGAGCTGATGCGTGTGCCAGTGTTCAACCGCTGCTCCGCCACCGGCTGGGGCCAGACCAATGAATCGCTGAAGGTTCTGACCGAAGGCCTGACCGACAAAACCAAAGAGTTCCTCGCCGCCAACGGCAAGGTAACCTACGACAACGGTGACCTGCACCACCCACACATGTCCTTCACCGATGGCACCTATGATGGCCGCTATCTGTTCATGAACGACAAAGCCAACACCCGTGTGGCGCGTGTGCGTTGTGACGTGATGAAGTGTGACAAGATCATCGAGATCCCGAACGCACACGACATCCACGGTCTGCGTCCGCAGAAATACCCACGCACGGGCTATGTGTTTGCCAACGGTGAGCACGAAGCGCCGCTGGTGAACGACGGGTCCATCCTGAACGAGCCAGACAAGTACGTGAACATCTACACCGCCATCGACGGTGACACGATGGAAATCGCCTGGCAGGTGATGGTTTCTGGGAACTTGGACAACACCGACTGCGACTATCAGGGCAAATACGCCTTCTCGACCTCCTACAACTCCGAAATGGGTATGAACCTGGCGGAGATGACCGAGAACGAACTCGACCACGTGGTGGTGTTCAACCTCAAGGAAATCGAGAAAGCGATCGAGACCGGCGATTATCAGGAATTGAACGGCGTGAAAGTTGTGGATGGCCGCAAGGGCTCCAACAAAAACTATACCCGTTACATTCCGATCCCGAACTCGCCCCACGGCATCAACACCGCGCCAGATGGCAAGCACGTGTGTATCGCAGGTAAGCTGAGCCCAACTGTGTCGGTGATGGATGTGACCAAGCTGGACGATGTGTTCTACAACGACGCAGAGCCACGCTCCGCTATTGTGGCGGAACCACAATTGGGTCTTGGCCCACTTCACACCGCTTATGACGGTCAGGGCAACTGCTTCACCACTTTGTTCCTCGACAGCCAAGTTGTGAAATGGAACCTCGAAGCGGCTGTGAAACAGTATGCCGGTGAAGATGTGGATCCGATCCTTGAGAAAGTGGATGTGCACTATCAGCCGGGCCACAACTCGACCTCCATGGGTGAAACCAAAGAGGCCGACGGCAAATGGCTGGTGTCGATGAACAAGTTCTCCAAAGACCGGTTCCTGAACACCGGACCTTTGAAGCCTGAGAACGAGCAATTGATCGACATCACGGGCAGCGAGATGAAGGTGGTGCACGATGGACCAACTTTTGCCGAACCGCATGACAGCATCATCGTACGCCGTGACATCGTGAACCCGAAAAACGCCTATGACCGCAACGACCCGATTTGGGAAGATGTCCGCAAACAAGCGGAAATCGACGGTGTGGACCTGGACGACTGGCAGGATTACGTCATTCGCGACGGTGACAAAGTGCGGGTTTACATGTCGAGCCAGGCGCCAAACTTTGCCATCGAGGACTTCACGGTCACTGAAGGCGATGAGGTCACCGTGATTGTCACAAACCTGGATGACATTGACGATCTGACCCACGGCTTCTGCCTGGCGAACTTTGGTGTGGCGATGGAAGTGGGGCCTCAGGCAACCGCGTCTGTGACCTTTACCGCCGCTCGGGCCGGTGTGCACTGGTTCTACTGCCAGTGGTTCTGCCACGCGCTGCACATGGAGATGCGCGGCCGGATGTTTGTTGAACCAAAAGGGGCGTAAGTCATGATGAACTGGTCCCTTTCTGCTGTGTTTGCTCTGTTGGCCTCCGCTTCTTTGGCGGCTGACTGGGACGTGCCGCTGCGGGAGGGGGCCATTTCCGAGATATTGGCGCAGGCGGAGGACGGTGACGTGCTTCGCCTCGCTGCTGGAACCTACAATGAGACGGTGGTGCTGGAGAAATCCGTGACGCTGGACGGGCAGGGCCATGCCACAATTGATGGGCAGGGCAACGGGTCTGTGATCACGGTGACAGGCGATGACGTGGTGGTGCGCGGGCTGACGGTGGTTGGCTCCGGGGACCGGCACGAAGACATCGACAGCGGGATACAGCTGAAGAAAACCGCCTATGCGCCGCAGATTTTGGACAATGTGCTGCTGGGCAACCTTTACGGCATCGACATTCATGGCGCCAAAGACGCGCTTGTGGCGGGCAACCGGATTGAGGGACGGCAGGACCGGCTGATGAACCGGCGCGGCAACGGGATTTACGTGTGGAACGCGCCCGGGGCTGTGGTTGAGAAAAACGACGTGAAATGGGGGCGCGACGGGATCTTTGTGAACTCGTCCAAGCGCAACATTTTCCGCGACAACCTGTTCCGCGAGCTGCGTTTTGCGGTGCATTACATGTATGCGGATCGGTCTGAGGTGACTGGCAATGTGAGCATCGGCAATGATCTGGGCTATGCGGTGATGTTCACCACCCATGTGAAGGTCAAAGACAACGTGTCGATCAATGACCGTGAACATGGCGTGATGCTGAACTACGCCAACCGCAGCGAGATCACCGGGAATTATGTGAAGGGGGCGAAAGAGAAATGCACCTTCTTGTATAATTCCAACAAGAACGACTTCTCCGACAACTGGTTTGAGGGCTGTGGTATTGGCATCCACTTTACCGCCGGGTCGCAAGACAACCGGATTGTTGGCAATGCCTTTGTGGGCAACCGCACGCAGGTGAAATTTGTCTCTACCAAGTGGCATGAGTGGTCCGAGGAAGGCCGTGGCAACTACTGGAGTGACAATGCGGCCTTTGACGTAAACGGCGATGGGTTTGCTGACAGCCCCTATCGACCAAACGATTCAATGGATCATGTGCTCTGGAGCCAACCGGCGGCGAAGATGCTGCTGGGGTCTCCGGCGGTGCAGATGGTGCGGTGGTCGCAATCGGCTTTTCCGGCGTTGTTGCCGGGCGGTGTGGTGGACAGCCACCCTTTGATGAAACCCAGTCGGCCCCCAGCTGCAATTAGGGCGGCCGAGAATGGGAACCAAGATGGATAAGATCCTAGAAATCCAAGGCCTCGTAAAAGATCGGGGCAAGACGCGCGTGTTGCATGGCGTGGACCTAACGGTCTCTGCCGGGGAGCGTGTGGCGCTGCTCGGCCACAATGGCGCGGGCAAGTCGACACTGATCAAGACGGTGTTGGGCTTGACCAAACTGGGCGGCGGCAGCGTGAAAATCGCGGGCCACAAACCGGGCAGCGGTGCGGCGCGGGCGGATACGGCGTTTTTGCCGGAGGCGGTGAGTTTTCATCCGGCTCTCACTGGCCGCGAGCAATTGACACTGTTTGCGCGGCTTGCAGGGCAGAAGGCCGATATTCCCGGACTTTTGGAGCGTGTGGGGTTGGCGGATGCGCTGGACCGGCGCATTGGCACCTATTCCAAAGGCATGCGGCAGCGGCTTGGTTTGGCACAAGTGCTGCTAGGCAAACCTAAGCTGGCTTTGCTGGATGAACCGACGAGTGGCTTGGACCCGATTTCGCGCCAAGACCTCTATGCCATCATTGATGAGCTGGCAGCGGGCGGTTGTGCGGTGCTGATCGCGAGCCATGCACTGACTGAAGTGGAAGCACGCACGGATCGGATTGCGATCATGCGCAAAGGGCATCTGGTGGCGGATGACACGCTTGCGGGCCTGTCTGCCAAAGCGGGGCTGCGTACCAAGATGCGGGTGCGGGCGACCTCGGATGCGGACGCGCTTGTGAAAGTTACGGGGGGACGGCGCATGAATGGCGCCTCGGTGGAGATAGAGATTGATGCGGCGGGCAAGATGGACATGCTCCAGAAAATCGCGGCCATGGGGGGCGCGGTTGCAGATGTGGACATCACCCCGCCACGGCTTGAGGATCTCTATCGTCATTACGCCAAAGAGGGGATGCACTAATGCGGTTCTTGGCTATTGCACAGGCGGAAATGCGCATTCTGGCGCGCAACCGTTGGCTCTTTATGGCAACTCTGATCATGGTGCTGTTTGCGCTGGCGTTGACCTTCGCAGGCAGCGCGCCCACCGGCACCTTGGGTGTGGACATGCTGACGGTCTCCGTGACGTCGATGACAACGTTGTCCGTCTATTTGGCGCCTCTTCTGGCGCTGATGATGTCCTTTGACGCCGTGGCGGGGGATGCAGAGCGGGGCTCCCTGGGGTTGCTGCTGAGCTATCCGGCAGGGCGCGGAGAAATTCTGCTGGGCAAATTTGCCGCGCATCTCGCAGCACTGACCATTGCGATGACCGTGGGTTTTGGCAGCGCCGGAGCGATTGCCGCCTATATGGGGGGTGCGGGGCTGGAGAGCGTCTTTGCGCTGCTCCGCCTGATTGGCACCTCCGTTTTGCTGGGCGGCGTGTTCTTGACGTTGGGCTATATGGTGTCTTCGCTGGCGAAGTCCGCAACTTCTGCAGCGGGCATGGCCGCTGGGCTGTGGCTGATCTTTGTGGTGCTTTACGATCTGGGCCTTTTGGGCGCAGTGGTGATGGACAGCGGCGGTTGGTTCACCGAAACGCTCTTCCCGTGGCTGATGGTGGCCAACCCGGCGGATGCTTTCCGCCTGTGGAACATTGCCAGCTCTGAAAGCGTGGCCTTGGCCAGCGGCATGGTTGGGGCGGCTTCAGCCTTGCCAAGCTGGGCGGCACCTTTGTCACTGGCGATCTGGCCGCTCTTGGGCTTTGCCTTCGCTCGGCTGGCCTTCCGGAGGGTAGAGCCATGAGGATTGCCCTTGTTGCCGCAGCGCTGCTGGTACTGGCCGCCTGCAAAGAAGAGGTGGCGGAAGCGCCGCCGGATCCGGTGCCTTTGACTGAAGAGGCGTTAAGCTTTTTTTGTCAGATGAATGTGGCGGAGCATGGTGGTCCTAAAGGTCAGATCCATCTGGAGGGCTATCCCGCACCGCTGCTCTTTGCGCAAACCCGCGATATGGTGGCTTATCTCAAAAGCCCCGAACGGGACGCAAAAATCATCGGTGTTTACGTGAGCGACATGGGTGCCGCGCCAAATTGGGCGCAACCGGGAATCAATAATTGGGTGCTTGCAAAGGACGCCCATTTTGTTGTTGGGGCCAAAGTTGCCGGTGGAATGGGCGCTCAGGAGGTGGTTCCGTTCAAAGAAGTGCAAGATGCTGCAAATTTTGCGGCTCAATGGGGTGGGCAAATAATGCAAATCGATGCTATTCCCCCCGAAGCAGTCCTTGGACCTATAGATTTAGATCAGACGTTGGAGACCCCGTCATGACCCGTTTGAACCGTCGCCGTTTTCTGACCATCGCCGCAGCCAGCGCCGCTGTGCCGGCTGGCATGGCTTTGGCCGCTACTGAAACCGCCACCTGGTCGGGCATCGCGCTGGGCGCACCGGCGCAAATGAAGATTGCCGGCATGAGCGCTTCTGAAGCTGCACCGATCTTTGCGGCAGTCGAAGCCGAGCTGTCCCGTCTGGAAGGCATCTTCTCTTTGTACCGCGACAGCGCGCTGACCACGCTGAACCGTGACGGTGTTCTGTCCGCTCCGGCACCAGAGCTGCTCGAAGTGCTGAGCCTGAGCGACAGCATCAACAAAGCCAGCGGCGGCGCATTTGACCCATCCGTGCAGCCTTTGTGGCTGGCCAAAGGTGGCAAAGGCGACGTTTCTAACGCGCAGGGCCTCGTGGGTTGGCAAAACGTTCAGTTTGACACTGCAGCGGTGAAGTTTGACGCCGACGGCATGGCGCTGACCCTAAACGGCATCGCGCAGGGTTACGTGACCGATCGCGTTGTGGCGCTGATGAAAGACGCGGGCCTGACCAACGTGCTGATGGACATGGGTGAAGTTGCGGCGCTGGGCTCCAAAGCAGATGGCGCTGGCTGGAAAGCTGGTGTGTCCACTCCGGAAGGCGACATCGTGGCCCGCGTGACCCTGACCGATCGTGCGCTGGCAACCTCCGCACCGTCGGCCACTGTTCTGTCCGGCACCGAAGGCCACATCTTCCTGCCAAACGGCGCAGCAAGTGTTCATGCGCTGGCCTCTGTATCCGCACCTAAGGCCGCTGTCGCCGACGCGCTGTCCACTGCGCTGTGCCTGATGGATGAAGCCGCTGGCCGCGCCATGGTGGACCAGTTTGAAGGTGCGCGCATCGAAGCGCTGGCTTAAGCCACAAGGGCAATTGCCCACAGAATTTGGGCCTCTCGCACGGGTGTGCGGGGGGCTTTTTTGTGTCTTTTTAAGCTGTATGCGGGTTGCACTCTTCATGCGGAGCGCGTGATTGGACTGGTTTTGAATTCTGTGCCTTTAGGCCAAAATTCAGGATCCAATATGTGAAATCCGTGCCTAAGTGCCTCAGAAAAAATAGTAAAATTTACCAGTTTACCAGTGTGTAGGCGGCGTTATGGGGAGCGTAAGGGATCCGTTAACGATCATTTCCCTAGATTGGTATCGGAATTCTATACCAGGGAATGAAGGTACTATTAACGATGACGACTACTTTGGCTGCCACCGTGACGCACTTTGGACTGGATGGCAAAGACGGCGAGATACTCGCCCGGGCCGGGGTCAAGGTGACCAAATGGTTGGACGAGGTTCTTGACCACTTTTACGACTTTGCGACGGCGCAGGAACAGGCGGCGAGCTTCTTTAAATCTGAAGAGATGTTGGCGCATGCGCGCAGCCAGCAGAAGAAACACTGGACCAAGCTTCTCAATGGCGAATTCGATGAGGATTTTGCCGCCGCAGCCAAGACCATTGGCGAGGTGCATTTCCGGATTGAACTGCCATTTGAACTCTATCTGGCCGGATATGCGCGGGCGACATCCTTTATCCAAGCACTGCTGGTGGCGCGGGCTGGCAAAGTGATTGGCCCGGTGGGCAAGTCGCAGCTGTCCAAACAGCTTTCTGCGCTGGACCGTGCCTTCACCTTGGATATGAACTTGGTGATTGATGCCTATTTCCACGCGCAACAGGCGGAGCAGGCACGGGCGTTCAAGTATCTGCAAGATGGTATGCAGCGGATGGCGCAGAAGGACCTGTCCCAGGAGATTCCTGGCCCAGACCGCAGCGATTTTCCGGCACGACATGATGACATGCGCAAAGGGTTCAATCAGTTGCAAAGCGACATGGGGGAAGTGATGCGCTCCATCAAGATGGCGACCGATGACCTTGATCTGACCGCAGCCGAAGTCAACTCGGGCGCCGATGATCTGGCCCGACGCACGGAAACGCAGGCGGCGACATTGGAGCAGACAACACAATCGGTGGAGGAGATTACCAAAAGCGTGCAGTCGTCCTCCAGCGCCACGCAGGAGACCGATGCGATGATGTCCCAAACCCATCAGAAGGCCAAAACCGGTCAGGAGGTGATGGCGGATACTGTGGCGAAAATGCAGGAGATTGCCGAGTCGTCGTCACAGATTTCCCAGATCACCGGGGTGATTGATGACATCGCTTTCCAGACCAATCTGTTGGCGCTGAATGCGGGTGTTGAGGCGGCGCGGGCCGGGGACGCGGGGCGTGGCTTTGCGGTTGTGGCTTCAGAAGTGCGTGGTTTGGCGCAACGGGCTGCGGAGTCGGCGGCGGAGATCAGCGATTTGCTCAAGGCGTCTTCTGATCTGGTGGAAAACGGCGTGGAGATGGTCGATCAGGCCGGGCGCGTGTTGGGTGATATTGTCCAGAAGGTGGAGACTGTGGCCGGGCTGACGTCACAAGTGGCCAACTCCTCTAAAGAACAGTCGGAAGGGTTGAGCCAGATTTCCAGCAGCCTGTCGCAGTTGGATAATGTGACCCAACAGAATGCCGCCATGGTGGAACAAACCGCCGCCGCCGTAGGTTCGATGCAGCGTGATACCATCTCGATGGCGCATCTGGTGAGCGAGTTTGAATTGGCAGAGCTAAATGCGCAGGCCGGTGCGGGCTCCGACTTAGAAGTGGAAGCGCCGGCGGATCAGGTCGCGGCGTAACTGCAGCTTCTTGAGACACAAAGGAGGGCCGGAGCGCGGATGCGTTTCGGCTTTTGATTTTTGTGCTGCGACTTTTTCCCGCTTTGTTGAAACGGCTTGGGTTTGGTCAAGTGGCACCGGCCTGCTTCGGCCTAGGGTGGCGGTGAACAGGTTGTGCAATAGGTGACTGATGGCTGCGATTTGGCGTTTGTTTTCAGAAGGTTTTCGCATTTTCTTCCTTGCGGCAGGCGTGTTTGGCGCTGGTTCGGGGATTCTCTGGACCTTGCCACTGGCGGCCGGCGGGGCGGGCATGGATGCGCTGTCCATGGCGCCAAGCCAATGGCACGCGCATTAGATGATTTTCGGCTACGGGGCGGCGGCAATTGGCGGGTTTTTCCTGACAGCCGTGCCAAACTGGACCGGCACCAAAGGCGCGCGTGTAGGCTATATCGCGGGCGTATTTGCGCTTTGGTTGATTGGTCGGACAGCGCTGTGGCCCCTGGGGGTGGTGTCGCCGATGACAGCGATGGTGGCGGATTTGTTGTTCATTCCGGTTTTGGCGTGGAAAATCTTCAGCCAACTGCTGAAGCGGCCCAAGCCGCAGAATATGGTGCTGCTCACGATGTTGGTGGCACTGTGGGTGAGCAACCTTTTGATGCATCTGGAGTGGACGGATTTGACCGATGACACTGCCCGGCAGGGATTGCTGGGCGGGTTGATGACTTTGGTTGGATTGATTGGCGTGCTGGGCGGTCGGGTGACGCCAGCGTTTACGCGCAATGCGATGAAGCGGGTCGCGGTGCCAGAAGTGGACTGGCCGCATACGCCCGAGTTGCTCAACAAGGCCGCGATAGCAACTTCGCTGGTGCTGCCTTGGGCGGCGATGAGCGGCGTGGATGTGCTTTTGGCAACGGTCGCCTTGATCGCCGGGGCCGTGCATCTTGCGCGGCTCAGCGGGTGGAAAAGCCTTTGGACCGCCGGTCAGCCCATCTTGTGGTCGCTGCACATTGGCATGGCGTTTCTAGCGCTGGGCCTGATCCTCTGGGGGCTGGCCGGATTTGGCATCGGGCAGGAAGTGGCCGCGATCCATGTGTTGGGTATTGGCTGTGTTGGCGGCATGACGCTGGCGGTGATGAGCCGCGCGGCTTTGGGCCACACAGGGCGGACACTGATCGCGCCGGGTCCAGTGGCCTGGGCCTATGGCGTGATGGCCTGTGCCGCGCTGATACGTTGGGTCGGCCAGAGCGTTTTGATGGCGGTCTATGACTTTACGTTGATGTTATCCGGGGGGCTGTGGGTGGCGGCGATGGTGTTGTTCCTGATCGCGATTTACCCGATGGTGATTGCCCCCCGCGTCGACGGGAAAAGCGCCTAAGCCTTTTTGCTGTCATCCACGATGGTCATTTTTGCGAGGCCGCTTTCCCCCAAAGGAATGGTGGCAAAAGGTCCGCCGATGGTCATCTGCGCAAGATCGGTGGGATCGGCTGGCGGTGCGTCGGCAAGGATGGCCTCGGCAAACTGTTCCGCGTTGTCTTGCGGTTTGTAGCCTATGTGGCCTGCGCCGGTGTTGTGTACCGGGGCGCGGTCGTTGTTGGAGATGCCGTAGACAATGGAAAAGCCTACGGTTTGTGCGGTGATCGCGGCGGTGACCATGCGGATAAGATCATCATAGCTGAGCCATGTGGAGAGCGAGCGCGGGGCCACGACCTGCGCGCAGGAAAAGATGCGCATGTGCACACTTTCCACACCGCGTTTGTCCCAATACATGCGGCCCAGATCTTCGGCAAAGCACTTGGCGAGGCCGTAGAATGTGTCCGGACGGTGCGGCGCGTCGATGCCGATGTTGTCGGCGATTTTGTGCATGCCCACAGCGTGAACGGAGCTGGCGTAGACCACCCGTTTCACACCATTGCGGTAGGCGGCTTCCCAGACGTTATGCGCGCCAATGATATTGGGGCCGAGGATTTCCTCAAACGGGGCCTCATCGCCAATGGCGCCAAAATGCACCACCATGTCGGCGTCTTTCAGCACCTCAATCATGGCCGCCAGGTCAGCCAGATCGGCCTGCACATAGCGTTCGCCGGCATAGAGCGTGCCAATGTCCTCAGCGATGTCGGTGGAAACCAGTTCATCTGCCAGTTTGGTCAGTGGCTCCCGCAGGTAAGAGCCAAGGCGGCCAGCGGCGCCGGTGAGGACAAGTTTCTTCATGGTCAGGGAGCTTTCACGTCTTCTAGTAAAGTGTCTGCGGCGTGGGCCAAAAGACCGGCGTCTGAGCCACAGGCGACAAAGGTGAATCCCGCGCTCAACAGGCGGCGGGCAAAGGACACGTCGCGCACCAGGGTGCCGACGGGGATTTTCTTGGAAATCAGGCGCATGGCGGCGGGCAGGATTTTGGCCCAGACCTCGTCATGCATGGCCTGGCCGAGGTAGCCCATGTCGGCGGCAATATCGGCGGGTCCAAAGAAGACGCCATCGACGCCCTCGGTGGTGGCAATGGCTTCGACATTTTCCAGCGCATGCAGGGACTCGACTTGCACCAGTACGGCGGTTTGGTCGTCCACAGTTGATGTATAGCACTTGTCGCGGCCAAAGCCGGTGGCGCGCGTGGTGCCGCCATAGCCGCGGACGCCTTTGGGCGGGTAGCGCGTGGCGGCGACCGCGGCGGCGGCTTCTTCGGCGTTTTGCACCATCGGGAACAGCAATCCCGGCGCGCCCATGTCCATTAGACGTTTGATCTTCGCGGGATCTGTCCAGTCTGGGCGCACAATGGCGGTGCTGTCATAGCCTTTGATGACCTGCAGTTGCGCCTGCACATCGGCCAGCTCCCCCGCGCCATGCTCCATGTCCAGCAGCAGCCAGTCATACCCCGCGCCTGCGACCACTTCGGTGGTCAAGGGGTCGCCAAGCGAGACCCAGAGGCCAATTTGCGGTTTGCCATCGCGGATTGCGGTCAGGAATGGGTTGGATTGCACCATCAGATCACGGCCTTCTCAACTATAGGGTCATTGTTGAGGACACGTTCAAACGTAAAGGGCGCCATGTCTAGGGTGCGGAATTCCCCGTAGGTCAGCAATTCTGCCACGGCGCGGCCCATGGCGGGGCTTTGTTGCAGCCCGTGGCCGGAGAAACCGTTCTGGAAGATGAAGTTGGTGATCTCGGGGTGGGCGCCCAAAATCGCGTTTTGATCCAGGGTGTTATAGGCGTAATGGCCGGCCCACTCGGTGACCACTTTGATGGCTTCAAACTGTGGAATACGCGTGGCGATGATCGGCCAGACGTGATCCTGCCAGCGGTTGTGATCCATGTGGAAATCGTCAAAAGCCACGGCTGGGTCCGGATCCGGCGCGGCGCCCGCGAGGTAGGTGGTGGGGCCATCTTGGCGGACATGCACGCCGGAGGGATCAATGGTCAGCGGCAGGTCCATCGGTAGTGGCTGTTCAGCCGAGAAAATCCAGGTGAAGCGCTTGCGCGGTTCCACGGGCATGTGGATGCCCGCCATTTCAGAGGTGCGCGCGGCGCGCGGGCCGGAGGCGTTCACCACCTGACCGCAATGTACTACGTTGCCAGAGGCCAAAGTGACCGAGGTGACCTTGCCGCCATCGCGTGCCATGGCGACCACTTCGCCCTGCACATATTCCACGCCACGTTCGCGGGCGGAGCGGCGGAACCAGTCAAACACCACGCCGCCGTCCCAGTAACCTTCATCTTTGGTGTTGATCGAGCCCAGAAGAATGTCGTCCACATTGTAGAACGGATAGCGCGCGGCGATGTCCTCGGCAGTCAGGAGTTCGGTTTCGGCCCCGGCGGCAAGTTGCACCTTGTGGTTGTCGCGCAGGGTTTGGGCAAAGCCCTCGTTGTCCGCCAGATAGAGGTAGCCGTAGCTTTGGATATCAACGTTTGGCACGCGGTCGTCATCGCCCATGCGCGCGCGCAGGTTTTTCACAAAGTCGGCGGCAAATTGGGAAATCCGCACGTTCAGCGTGTGGGAAAACTGCTGTCTTATGCAAGAGTTGGTGTGGGCGGTCGAACTGAACTCGTAGGTCGGGTCTTTCTCAACCACCAGAACCGAGCCGCTAAAATCCGGGTTGTCAGACAAAAACCACGCGGTGGAGGATCCCATGATCGCCCCACCGATGATTACCACGTCGTAAGATGTTTTGGTTGGCTTGGTGGCCATTGCGCCTGCTGCCATTAGACAATCTCCCCCCGTTTGGCCCGCGAAAGGGCCTCGGCAATCTCGTCTGCCGATATGTTGTAATGCTCTGCGGCGTGCTCCGGGGTGATGTAGCCAAGCGCAACATCGCGTTTGACACGCGCCGGATCACGACGGTTTGGGTTACCGTAGCCTGCGCCGCCGGGGAAGCCCATTTGCACCACCGTGCCGTGGGGGATGAATTGTTTGCCCTTGCCGCGCACCGCCGCGCCATCAGACCGGGCCAGACGGGTTGCGCCACCGGCACCGCCCTCGCGGCGGCCTTGGGCCGGGTGGTCCACGCGGTCCAGCATCAGGGAGATATCAAACTCGTGGCCCTCACGTGCGCCGACGTCCATGTATTGGCCCAAACCGCCGCGGAATTCGCCTGCACCGCCACTGTCCGGGCGCAGCTCTTTGCGCCAGATCAGCACCGGGCCAACCTGTTCGGTGGCCTCCACCGGCATGGTCATCACGCCCGAGGGGAAGGCGGTGGCATTCATGCCATCCAAGGTGGGCCGTGCGCCGGAGCCGCCGGAGTTGAAGGTCAGCACTTCGGCGCGCACAGCATCTTCTGGCGCGTCGCCATCCATGCGGGGGCGCAGGGAAACCTGGAAGTTACACAAACACCCGGCGCCTTCGGCTGGCACGGTGTTGGGCAGCAGCTTGTCGAGCGCGTTGTAGACCGTGTCAGGTACCATATGGCCAATCACGTGGCGCAGCGCGACGGGGGCCGGGAACTTGGCGTTCACAATGCTGTTTTCCGGTGCGGTGATCTCAAACGGGGCCAACGAGGCGGCGTTGTTGGGGATCTCCGGCGCGATGGCACATTTCAGCGCGTAGCAGGCGTAGGCTTTGGTGTAGACCAGCGGCACGTTGATGCCTTTTTTGTCCAAACCGGAAGTGCCGTCCCAATCGCTCAAAATGCGGTCTTTCTCGATGGTCAGCGTGACATGCAGGTCGATGGGCGTGTCGTAGCCGTCGATGCGCAAGTGCCCGCTGGCGCTGCCCGGTGTGAGCGCGTTGATGCGCGCCAAAGTGGCTTCGCGGGAGTTGGTCAGGATGAAATCGGAGATGCCTGTGAGATCGGCCAGTCCAAATTCTTCGACCATGTCGATCAGGCGGCGGTGGCCAATCTCGTTACAGTTTGCCAGCGCGTAGATGTCCCCGACCAGTTGGTCGGGCTCCCGCACGTTGCCCCGGATCAGCGCCAGCAGGGTTTGATCCACCGTGCCGCGATCCGCAAACTTCATGATCGGCAGATAGAGCCCTTCTTCGTGCACGTCATTGGCATCCGCGCCAAAACCGCGCCCGCCGATGTCGGTGACATGGGCCGTGCAAGCAAAGAAACCGATCAGCGCGCCGTTGTGGAAAGAGGGCGTCACAACAGTGATGTCATGTTTGTGGCCGGTGCCTTCCCAAGGATCGTTGCTCAGGTAGACATCGCCCTCAAACATGTTGTCGCGTCCGATGCGGCGGATGAAATGGCCCACGGCGTCGGCCATAGCGTTCACATGGCCCGGCGTGCCGGTCACCGCTTGGGCCAGCATGTCTCCGGCCTCGTTGTAGACGCCTGCTGAGAGGTCGCCTGCCTCGCGTACGGAGGTGGAAAAGGCCGTGCGAACAAGCGCTTGCGCCTGTTCTTCCACGACGGAGATCATGCGGTTCCACATGACCTGATAGGCAACTTTGCTGTGCTCGGTCATTGGGTGGTCTCCTTTGTGCGCACGTCGAGCGTGCCGTCGGCGTGGGTCAGCACTTCGCGGCTGGCGGGCACAACCACGGTGGTCTCGTCTTCGGTCACCACAGCAGGGCCTTGGGCGATGTGGCCGGTTGGCAGCTCAGCGCGGGCGATGACGGCGGCGTCCACAGTTCTGGCCAAAGCCGGATCAAACAGCGGGCGTGTCGTCGTTGGGGCGAGGGATGTCAGTGTGCCAGTGTCTGCAAGGGGCGTGGTGGCTTCCTGTGCGGTGTAGGCGTTCACGCTCCAAACAGTGATTTCCACCTCCATGCCGTCCACGGCACGGCCAAAGAGCGCTTTGTAGTCGGTCTCAAACAGGCGCAGGAATGTGGCCTCATCGGGGTTTGCAGCTTGTTCTGGGGTGAGGGCGATAGGGATTTCCCAGCCCTGTCCGGCGTAGCGCATGTAGATTTTGTGGTCGCGCAGGATGTCGGCATTGGCATCACAGGAGCGCACAAAGCGGGTGGCTTCGTCTGACATGTCGTCAAACAGGGCTTTGACTTTGGCGGGGTCAAAGTCGCTCAGCCGCATGAAGACAGAACGGTTGGCCTCAAAGCTAAACGGTGCGCGCAGGAAGCCGATGGCCGAGCCAACACCCGCGCCTTGCGGCACAAGACAACGGGAGACACCGAGTTTTTCGCACAGCCGGGCGGCATGTAGGGGAGCGGCACCGCCAAAGGCGATCATGGTGTACTCAGACAGGTCTTCGCCGTTTTCCACGGCGTGCACGCGGGCGGCGTTGGCCATGTTTTCATCGACTACTTCGGCAAGGCCAAAGGCGGCCTCGGTGGCGTCCATGTCGAGCGTGTTGCCAATCACGGTGTCCAGCGCCTTGGCCGAATTGTGGGGGTGCAGGGGGATGGATCCGCCCGCGAAGTTGTTGGGATCAAGCTTGCCTAAGATCAGGTCGGCGTCCGTTACGGCGGGGGTGTCACCGCCACGGCCATAACAGGCTGGTCCGGGTTCAGATCCGGCGCTTTCCGGGCCAACGCGGATTTGGTTCATCGCGTCCACATGTGCCAGCGAGCCACCGCCAGCGCCAATCTCCACCATGTCGATCACCGGGATCGAGATCGGCATGCCAGAGCCTTTTTTGAAACGATAGGTGCGGGCAACCTCAAACACGCGGGCGGTTTTGGGAGTCTGGTCTTTGATGAGGCAGATTTTGGCGGTGGTGCCGCCCATGTCAAAGCTGAGCACTTTGGAAAGCCCGTGTTTGGCGGCAATGTCGGCGGCAAAGATCGCGCCGCCCGCTGGGCCACTCTCCACCAGGCGCACCGGGAAGTCCGCCGCGCTTTCGAGCGACATGATGCCGCCGCCGGAGTGCATCAGAAACACCGGGCAGGCCGCGCCTTCGTTGGCCAGCCGGTCTTTCAGGCGGCCAAGATAAGACTTCATCAGCGGCTTGATATAGGCGTTGGCGATGGTGGTGTTGAACCGCTCATATTCGCGCATCTGGGGGGAGACTTCGCAGGAGAGCGAGACCATCACGTCCGGCAGTTTTTCCGCCAGCACCTCGGCGATCAGACGTTCGTGGGCGTCGTTCACATAGGAGTGCAGGAGGCCGACGGCGATGCTTTCGTAGTTGGCGTCGGCCAGCTCGTCGGCCCGTGCCTCAATGTCGGCGCGGTCCAGCGGGATCAGCGCTGCGCCGGTGGCGTCCATACGTTCGCGCAGCACATAGCGGCGGTTGCGCGGCAAAAGCGGCTCCGGAAGGGTGAGGTTTAGATCGTACTGTTCAAACCGGCTTTCGGTGCGCATTTCGATCACATCGCGAAAACCTTCGGTGGTGATCAGCGCGGTTTTAGCGCCGCGCCGCTCGATCAGCGCGTTGGTCGCCAGCGTGGTGCCGTGGATGATTTGATCGATGGCGGCGGGGGAGACACCGGCTTTGGCGCAGACCTGATGCATGCCGTCGACAATAGCGTTTTCCGGCGCGGCGTAGGTGGTCAACACTTTGGTGGAAAAGCGCTTTTGATCTATTTCCAGCACCACATCGGTGAAGGTTCCGCCGATATCGACGCCCAAACGGGTCCTGTGTGATGGCATCTGATCGCGCCTCCTTCTCTCTTGTGAAGGAAGGTAGAGCGCACACTTCATGAAATCCAATTATTAGATTTCATGAATTGAATTGAGAAAATTTATCCTGTGGCGTGGGCCTGCGCCACTTGCTGCGCCAGGCCGGCGGCAGCCCCCACAAAACTTGGGCAGGTATCAGCGTCATAGCGGGCGTAGAAGTGTAGCGCGTCGGGAACCCAGAGGTAGCGCAGGGTGTCCAATGTGCCGTTGGCCAGGTCTTCACGGACCATGGCTTCGGGCAGGCAGGCCACACCCAAACCATCGCGGGTCATTTGGTGGCAGGCGGCCAGATTTGACGAAGACACATGCCGCACGGAGACATCGGAGAAGGCGGCAAAGTGATCTTGCATCTGGTTGTAAGGAATGGTGCCGCGGGCGTGAGTCAGGATTGGGTGTTGTGCTAGTTCATGTAGGCTAAGCACCTTATCGGACAGGCCGAGTTTGGGGCTGCCGACCCACAGCATCGGCAGCGGTCCTAGATCGGCGTTGCCACTGATTTGCCGCTCAAACGGGGCACTTTGCAGGGCAAGGTCAATCCGCCGCTCCATCAGGGCGCGGGACAGATTTACCGACAGATCCACGGTCAGGTCCATGTCGATGTTGGGGAACCGCTCTTTGAGCGCGGTGAAGAACTCGCCGAGCCACGTGTGCACGATCATCTCGGTCACCCCAATGCGCAGGGTGCCATCAAACAGGCTGTCGTCGGCCGCTGTGAGCAGAAAACGGTCCATTGCCAGAAGCACGTTGCGCGCCTCTAGCAGGAGTTTTTCGCCCATGGGGGTCAGCCGCACGGAGCCCGCATCGCGGGTCATCAGCGAATGGCCAATTTGCGTTTCCAAGCCTGCGATGCGGGTGGAGATGTTGGGCTGCGTGGTGTTCAGCCGGTCCGCCGCGCGGCGGAAGCTTTGCAGGTCGGCAACCGCCACAAAGGCTTGAAGCTGTTTCAGGCTGATTTGGGCCATGGGGCGCTCTTGGTCTACGAAAGTCGCGGCACAGTAGGGCAGGTTGAGTGGCTTGGAAAGACGGGCGTGTCGGCGCCGCCAAGGCGTTGGCTTGCTCCGCCTGTAAAACTGTGCATGTTAGCGGAAACATCTCCTTTGGTGCAGTTTCTGATACGCATGTGGTCGGGTGCCAAAGGGCGGGAGAACATGTGCATTTGGGGGGAGTATCAGTATGGACATCAATCCAGACAGGTTTTTGCGGGAGTTGTTTGCCAAGGCAGTGGCCGTGGCGGATCCGATGGCGGCTTTGCCGGAAGTCTTGGGCAAAAAAACAGCAGGCCGGTTGATTGTGGTCGGCGCGGGCAAGGCCAGTGCACGTATGGCGGAAGCCTTGGAAAGCGCCTGGGGGCCGTGTGAGGGGCTGGTCATCACGCGTTACGGCTATGAGCGGCCTTGTCAGGGCATCACCATCAAGTCGGCGGCGCACCCGGTGCCGGATGCGGCGGGCGAAGCGGCGACGCTGGAAATGTTGGAATTGATGCGTGGGCTGGCTGCGGATGACACCGTGGTGTGTTTGATTTCTGGGGGGGCGTCGTCACTGCTGACTGCGCCGGTACCGGGCGTGACGCTGGACGAGTTGAAGCAGGTGAATGCGGATCTGTTGGCGTCTGGTGCGCCGATTTCGGCGATGAACGCGCTGCGCAAACATCTGTGTCAGGCAAAAGGCGGACAGTTGGCAGCGGCGGCCTATCCCGCCAAAGTGGTGAGCTACTTGATTTCGGACGTTCCGGGTGATGATCCGGGTATGATCGGCTCTGGTCCCACGGTGGCGGAACCGGAATGTCTGGACAGTGCTCTGGCGGCCTTGGCACCGTTTGGGGTGACTTTGCCGGCGCATGTTGAGGCGGCGGCGCGGGCGCATGCCGGTGTGGTGATGCCGGGTGACGAACGCTTGTCGACCACGGAAAACATCTTGTTTGCCTCGCCGTTGCAATCGTTGCAGGCGGCGCAACAGGTGGCTGAGGCGGCCGGACTGCGGGTGGAAATTCTTGGTGATGCTCTGGAAGGCGAGGCGCGGGATGTGGCGGGCGAGCAGGCTGAATTGGCGAAAGCCAAAGTAGGGCGCGGACCTCGGGTGCTTCTGTCTGGTGGCGAGCTGACCGTGACACGGCGTGGGGATGGCGTAGGTGGGCCAAACGCGGAGTTTGCGCTGGCCTTGGCGCTGGCGTTGGAGGGAGCCGAAGGTATCCATGCGATTGCCTGTGACACCGATGGTGTTGATGGCGTGGCAGAGGTGGCCGGTGCGGTGATTGGGCCGAACACGCTGGCGACCGCTGAGGCGAAGAGTGTGGACGCAGCTTTGGCTTTGGCAGAAAATGACGCCCATAGTTTCTTTGAAAAGATCGACGCACAGGTCGTGCCGGGGCCGACGCTCACGAATGTGAATGACTTTCGGGCCATTCTGATCACCAAGTAATTGCAGCCTGCGGTGAAAGCCGCGTAAAGGTGGTTCACAAATTAACTTGTGGGAGCAAGAGAATGAAAAAGGCGATTATCTCCGGCCATTCCAAGGGGCTTGGCGCAGGCATGGTGTCTTGCCTGATCGCGGCGGGTTATGAAGTTTTGGGTCTGTCGCGTTCAGGTATCGGCTCTGAGATGGCAGGCTTGAGCGAAGTGGCGCTTGATCTGGGCGACACGGCGGCGGTGAGCGCCTTCGCCACAGGCGCGGAGTTTGCCAATTTCCTGGAAGGTGCAAGCCAAGCCGTGTTGATCAACAACGCTGGCATTGTGGAGCCGATCGCGCCGATTGGCCGTCAGGATGCGGGCAAGATTGCACAGTCTTTGGCGGTGAATGTCACAGCGGCGCTGATCCTGAGCGACGCGTTTGTGGCGGCGACAGAAGGCGCGGACCGTCGTGTAGCGCATATCTCCAGCGGCGCCGGGCGCAATGCCTACACCGGTTGGAGTGTGTACTGCGCCACCAAGGCCGCGATGGACATGCATGCCCGCGCGATGGTGGAAGATGCGGTGGCGGGTTTGAAGGCCGAAAGCATCGCACCAGGTGTGATTGACACCGGAATGCAGGCGACCATTCGCTCTGCGCCGGAAGAGGACTTTGCTTTGCTGGATCAGTTCAAATCGATGAAAGCCGAGGGCGGTTTGGCCAAAGCCGAGGACACGGCGGCGAAAATTTGTGCCCACATTCTCAGCGATCGGTTTGGCGCAGAAACAATCACGGACGTGCGCACTTTCTAAAACAAAGAAGGCCCTCGCAGACGTTGCGAGGGCCTTCTTCTTTAGGCGTCGTGATAAGTGTCCGGGGCAGGGCCACAGCGGACGCCTTCTTCCAAGGTCGCCATTGCGGCCATGTCTTCTGCGGTCAGTTCCGCTTGCAGAATTGCAAGGTTTTCGGCAAGTTGTACTTCGGTTTCAGCCCGTGGGATCACGGAAATCCCGAGTTGAAGCTCCCATCGTAAGATCACTTGAACAGGTGAGAGGTTCGTGCGTTTGGCGATGTCCAGCACGACCGAGGCGTCAAAAGACGCGCCGTTGCCCAGCGGGGTCCAGCCTTGGGTGACAATGCTACGCTTTTGGTTTTCGGCTCGCATTGCGATTTGCTGCATACGGGGATTGACTTCGATCTGGTTCAGTACCGGGTATACCCCAGTTTCCCCTATGATGCGGTCCAGGTGATCGGGCGCAAAGTTGGAGGTGCCGATGGAGCGGACCTGACCGTCTTTCTGTGCGTCTATGAAAGCGCGCCAAGTGTCGACATAGGTGCCAAAATCGGGACAAGGCCAGTGGATCAGGCAGAGGTTCAAATACTCGAGGCCCATCCGCTTGAGGCTGCCCTCAATGGCGCGGCGGGTTTTGTCGTAGCCTTGCTCGCAGTTCCAGACTTTGGAGGTGAGGAAGACGTCTTCGCGGTCCACTTCAGCGGCGCGGAAGCCTTCGCCGACGGCGGCTTCGTTTTCGTAGATGAAGGCGGCGTCGATCAGTTTGTAGCCTTGGGTAAGTGCGCTGCGCACCAAATTGACGGTTTCGTCTTGGGGGATTTGCCACACGCCAAAGCCAAAGGCCGGAATGGCATGGCCATCATGAAAGGGGATCATTGGGGTCATCAAAACACCATGTTGCAGAAATAGAAGCCCCCCAAAGACAGCGCTTTGGGGGGAGTTGGGGATAATTGGACAGTGATTTACTTGAGGTAGTCCAGCCACGGGCTTTGTTCGGCGATCATGTGATCGACCAGCGCGCCCATACCTTGGGATTTTGTCACAACAGGATCGACCAACAGCGCCTGCACCACCAGATCGCGGCTGCCTTGCAGGATTGCCTCAGCCGTCATGTCGTGCACACCAATCTGGTTGGATAACAGACCACGCACACCCGCAGGGACATCCACTGCGATGCCGTGGAGACCATTGGTGTCAATGTTGGCAGGCACCTCAACCGCAATCCAGTCCGGCAAGTTGGCGATGAAACCTTTGTTCGGAATGTTGACCGCGTACTCTTCGTAGGTTGGCGCGCCGAGCAGGGCTTCCATGATGGGTACCACGCGCTCTTTCAGCACAGGTTCGATCACCGGATCCACCTTGCCGAGGAAGTTGCGGTAGTAGGTGTAGAAATCCAGAATGCCCTGGTGGTCGGAACAGTCATGCGCCCATTGGATGTATTCACCAAAGTGGCTGTCATAGGTGATTGGCAGCGCGCCGAATTTCTCCAGCACCTCGGCAAAGAGCCAACGGTCAGACCATGGGCGAATGGTTTCAATGGAACTCAGGTCCACATCCATCCAACCTTCGGTCTCAATCGAAGTGCCGTGTTTGCGGCTGGCTCGCAGGATTTCGGAATACCCTGGCTTGTTGCCAAAATAAGCCTCCGCCTTGGCCTTCACATCCGGATAGGCGTCGGAGCCATCTTTGGTGTAGGTACAGTCGGTCATCACCGAGAAGTGGTTCAAACCACCCGCGCGGTAGAAGATCTCGTCGCGCTCAACGCCCAGCAGCGGCGCGAGGTGACGCTCGAGGCTGGCGATCTCGTGGCACATGCCGACAAATTCCAACTCAGGGAATTTGCGGTGCACGGTGGTACAGATGCGCGACATCGGGTTGGAGTAGTTGAACACGGTGGCGTCTGGACAGACGTCCATGACCTGCTGACAGATGTCCAAAATTGGCGGGATGATACGCAAGCTGTGGAACAACCCACCGGGGCCGCCGTTCTCGCCATAGACCTGCTGAATGCCGTATTGCTGCGGGATTTTCCAATCCATGTCCCAAAGCGCAAAGCGGTCGCCCACTTCGATGGAGATCACCACAAAACGCGCGCCTTGCAGGGCGGCTTTCAAATCAGTGGTGGCTGAAATGGATTGCTTGAGGCTGTTGGTGCTGATGTAGTCCTCCGCCACTTTCAAAGTGCGCTGGGCCGCCTCAAGATTGATGTCATGCAGCACGAACTCTGCATCGGTGAGATGCGCGCTTTGAAAGACGTCACCAAGCATGCCGGTGCCGAACTGGAGGCTGCCCGCCCCCACAAGAACGATCTTAGTCATTGTGTTTGTCCTGTATTGCGCCCCTCTGGCGCGGTTGCAGATTTCAGTTCCGAATGGCGCGGTCTGCGCCGTCAAAGCGATGGGCGTGTTCGGATTGGGGCTTCAGGCCAATCTCCGTTCCCAAGGCTGTGAATTGCTTGCCCGGCTGGCGCACCACAAGGGGCTCGCTCACGCCGATGTCGACAAAAAGATAGTGATCCGCGCCAAGGTTTTCAGCGTGCACCACGGAGCCTGTCCAAGTGGCCTCATCCTGGGCGCAGATATCAATGTGTTCCGCCCTTATACCATAGGTCGCGCAGTCGTAGGGTTTGGCGTGCTCTCCGGTGAGGAAGTTCATCTTCGGCGCGCCGATAAAGCCTGCGACAAAGACCGAATTGGGCGCATCATAGAGTTCGGCCGGGGTGCCGACCTGTTCGACCAACCCGTCACGCAGCACACAGATGCGGTCCGCCAGTGTCATCGCCTCAACCTGATCGTGGGTTACGTAGATCATGGTCACGTCGTTCATGTCGTGATGCAGCTTGGCGATTTCCAGCCGGGTCTGCACGCGCAGGGCGGCGTCGAGGTTGGAAAGTGGTTCGTCAAATAGGAACACACGTGGGTCGCGCACAATGGCGCGGCCGATGGCGACGCGCTGGCGTTGGCCGCCGGAGAGTTCTTTGGGTTTGCGCTCCAGCAGGTGATCAATTTGCAGCATCTTGGCGGCGTCCACCACCCGCGCTTCGCGCTCTTCTTTGGTGGACCCGGCGAGTTTCAGGCCAAAGGCCATGTTCTCCATCACGTTCATATGCGGGTAGAGCGCATAAGATTGGAACACCATGGCGATGCCACGTTTGGAGGGGATGGTGTCATTCACCCTCACCCCGTCAAACATCAGGTCGCCATCACTGATTTCTTCCAGACCGGAGATCAGCCGCAGCAACGTGGATTTGCCGCAGCCGGACGGGCCGACAAAGACCATAAATTCGCCTTTGCGCACCTCAAGGTCGACGCCTTTGATGACCTCCAGCCCGCCGAAGGACTTGCGCAGGTTTTTGAGTTCGATTTCAGCCATAGCGGGCTCCGTTATCCTTTGACGCCGCCAGCGGTCAGGCCGGCCACAATTTTACGTTGGAAGATCAAGACAAGCGCGATGAGTGGCACGGTCACAATCACCGAGGCCGCCATGAGCACGCCCCAGGGGATTTCAAATTCACTGGCCCCGGACAGCAGCGCGATGGCGACTGGCACGGTGCGTTGGCTTTCGGATGCGGTGAAGGTCAGGGCAAAGAGGAACTCGTTCCAGGCACCGATGAAAGCTAAGAGGCCAGTGGTGACAAGCGCGGGCCACATCAGAGGTAGAAAGACCTGCGTGATGATCACCCAAGGCGTGGCGCCGTCGATGATCGCCGCCTCTTCGATTTCCACTGGAAGGTCACGCATGAACGTGGTCAGCACCCAGACCGTGAAGGGCAGGGTGAAGATGGTGTAGGACAGGATCATCGCCCAAGGTGTGTTGTAAATGCCAAGCGCGCGGATCAGTTCAAACAGACCCGCTAAGACGGCGATCTGTGGGAACATGGACACCGCCAGGATGCAAATCAGCAAAAGACCCCGACCTTTGAAGCGCACACGAGCAAGCGCATAGGAGGCGGTGACCGCAAGGAACATGGCAAAGCCAACGGTGCTGGCCGCGATCAAAACCGAGTTCCAGACAGAGCGCATGAAATTCGGGCTGGAGAGCACGTTGATGTAGTTGGAGAAGTCGAGTTTCGTGATGAAATAGTCGACTTCAAACAGCGCGGTTCCGGTTTTGAAGCTGGTGATCACCGCATAGTAGAATGGGAAGACCGAGACGCCGACAATGACGAACACCAGCGCATAAAACAGAGTGGCATTGAGAAACTTGCTCATTTGCTGTGCTCCCCGGAGAGGTCGACTTTGCCGAGCCAGATATAGGCAGAGACAAAGATCGCAATCAGCGCGAACAACAGCGTGGACTGGGCCGAACCATATGCGAACTTGTCGAAGTCGATGAGATTTTCTCGCGCAATCACGGACATGGTCTTGGTGGCTTTAGAATTTGGCGTCAGGACGTAGATCAGGTCAAAAATTCGCAAGGCGTCCAGCATGCGGAATATGACCGCGACCATCAGGGCAGGGCGGAGGAGGGGCAGGGTCACCTTGAAAAACACGCGGATCGGGTGGACGCCGTCCACTTTGGCGGCTTCGTAGATGTCTTTGGGGATCATCTGCAGGCCTGCCAAACAGAGCAGCGCCATAAAGGGCGTGGTTTTCCAGACGTCCACGGCGAGTACGGCCAACATGGCGGTTTCTATATTGGCGGTCCAGGCGATCTTGGTCTCGATCAAACCGATGTTGAGCAGGATGTCGTTGATGATGCCAAACTGATCATTCAGCATCCAGCCCCACATGCGCGCAGAGACGATGGTCGGGATCGCCCAGGGGATCAGTACGGCGGCACGGACCCAGCCGTGGCCTTTGAAATTCTGGTGCAGCACCAAGGCCACGATCAGACCCAACACGGTTTCCAATGCCACGGAGACCACCGAAAAGCGGACGGTGTTCCAGACCGCGTTCCACCACGCCGGATCGGCCAGCGTTCCGCGCCAGATCACCCGGCCAGAGGACAGCTTGCGGTAGCTCAGATAGTTGTCAAACCCAATCCACTTGCCGTCATACAGCGAGGTCAGCGTGGTGTTGGTGAACGAGAAATAGATGGTGCGCAGAAGCGGCCAGGCGGCCACACAAAAAAGCGCAATCAGCATGGGGGCCAGAAACCACATGGCGGCGCGGCGACGTTGCGCGCTCAGACTGTGGCGGGACGACATGCCTGAAGGGGGCGAAGAGGGCATCGCAAGTGTCCGGTGCGTGAGTGGGGTAAATAAGAGTGGTGGATTGGGCACACCCGCAGGCCCGCCCAATCCCGGAGGAACCTTACCAGCCGGAGCCTTTGAGGTCGGTCAGGTCAAGCTCAAGCAGTTCCAGGTTTTCTGCGGCGGTGCCGTCCCCAGACAGGGTGTTGTGCACAGCGGACCAGAACTTGTTGGACACTTCGTTGTACGCACCTTTGGTTGGTGCGGATGGACGTGGCACCGCCTGCAGGAAGACGTCTTTCCACTGAGGAATGATCGGCACTTCGCGCGCAATGTCGGCGTCTTCATAGAGCGACACGACGGTTGGCAGGTTGCCGGAGTTCAGCGCACGCAATTTTTGCGCCTCGGGGCTGGCAAGATACATGGCCAGAGACAGGGCTGCGTCCTGGTTCTCAGAATACTTGGACAGGGCAATGTTCCAGCCGCCCAGCGTGGCCGCAGAGGTGTCATGCCCACCGCCTGTCGGCAGGGTGGTCACGCCAAACTTTCCTTTGACAGCACTGTCATCCCCACTGCCGAGACGGTAGGCGTAAGGCCAGTTGCGCATGAACACAGCGTTGCCGGTCTGCCAAACACCACGGGCTTCTTCTTCCTGGTAGGCCAATACACCGTCAGGCGAAATTGTGCCCGGCCATTGGGAGACAAGCTCAAGCGCTTTCACGGCGTTTGCATTGTTGATTGAGATGTCGCCGTTTGGCTCCACAATCTGGCCGCCGCCGAAGGATTTCACCCACTCCAACGCGTTGCAGGTCAGGCCTTCGTATGCATTGCCCTGCCAAACAAATCCCCAAAGGTCGTCATTGCCTTCGGCACGCTCCGCATCCTGCACCATCTGCGCGGTTTTGGTCAGCTCTTCCCATGTGGTTGGGACGGATGCGCCATGCTTTTCCAGCAGGTCGGTGCGGTAATAAAGCGCTGGGGCGTCGGTGTAGATTGGCAGTGCCACCAGCTTGTCGCCGACTGTCTGGCTTTCCACGATGGACGGGAAGTGGCTTTTCATCAGCTCGCCGGCTGGCTCAGACAGGTCAACAAATTGGTCGGCCAGTTGCGGTGCCCAGATCACGTCGGTCTGATACAGATCGATGTCCGCATTGCCTGCAGCAAGCCACAAACGGTATTGGCCAAATTGGTCCGTGGTGGACGACGGCATCGGCACCAGAGTTGCTGTGTGGCCAGTGGCCTTTTCCCAAGGGGCGACGATCAGCTTGAAGTTTTCGACGGCGTTGCCGGTGATGCCGGATGCGAGGGTAACCTCGTCCGCAGTTGCGGTCTGGGCCATGGCGCCGAGGGCAAGCACCGCACAGATGTGGCGGGCGTGGTGCATGGGTTTTGTCAATTTTCTTCCTCCTGTTGGGGCAGGTCTCCTTCCCGCCCGTAACGTTTCGGAATCAATTTTGACGCAATCCGAAACGTTTCGGATTTATGGGATCTGCATGGCGCAGCTGTCAAGTGGATTTCATTAGGAGGTGGTAGGCAAGGGCGCATGAGGTGGCGGCTGCGCGCCGTTAAACCTGTTGTTTATTTGGGGGCAGGGCCGGTCGAGGCGCGCTCAATAAACTCGACCTCAGCCACATGTTGGTGCGGTGGCGCGGTAGGGTTTTGAATGGCGTTGCAGAGAATTTCGGCCAAATGGGACCAGCTGTTTGCGAAGGGAGACCGACTCACTGTGAGGGCCGGGTAGAAGGCTGAGCCGCGAATGTTGTGGAGGACGTCATCATGGGAGACCACCGAGACATCCTCGGGGATGCGGTATTCCATTGCGCCAAGCGCCGTGTAGGCGCCTTTCGCCAAAAGAATGTTGCCGCAGATCAGTGCGGTGGGTCGGTGCACCTTGTCCTCAAACAGGCGCGCGGTGGCGATCATACCGTTACCCTCGGTCATCTGCTCCGACACCAGCAGGGCGGGATCAAACGACACGCCGGCTTCCTCCAGGGCCTTTTGGTATCCTTGAAGTCGATACTCTGAATAGGCGTAACCACGTGGGCCATTGAGCAGCGCGATGCGGGTGTGTCCTAAGGCAAGAAGGTTTTTGGCGTGGGTGTAGGCAACCTGATGATTGTCGATGTCGTAGTAGTTATGATCCGCAGCCGGATCTGAACGGCCGTGGACGACAAATGGCACGCCCATTTCCGTCAATAGCGCCACGCGTGGATCGTCACGCCGAGTGTCGATAAGCACAAAGCCGTCAAAGCTGCCGCTGGTGGCGGCGCTTTGGTAAACCGGCATCGGATCGGTGCCAGGCGGCATGATATTGAGTAGAAATTGCATGCCGCGTTTGTGGAACTCACCGGATAGGCCGGAAATGGTTTCCAAGACACTCATGTCTGCGGGCCCGGACAAGGCGCCGGGGCGAATCAGGATCACCATCCCGGATTTGCCGGTCACCAGGGAGCGCGCCGAGCGGTTCACCGCATAGCCCAATTCCTTGGCGGCCTCCCGCACGCGTTCTTTGGTTTTTTGGCTCACGTCGGCATGATCATTGATCGCCCGGCTGACTTGCGTCACCGAGAGGCCGAGGTGTTTGGAAAGGTCTTTGAGCGTCGCCATGGCGCCTAGCCATGGCACAGGATTGCAGAAAATGAAACGGTGCGCGCAGATACAGCATAAATTTGTTGCTCCGACGTTAGGGGTTTGTCATAGACAGGCCAACGTGGTTGTTAGCGCTAAAATGAGCGCTTCTATTGATGCTTACGCCTTTTCTGAGGAGGATGAAATGAAACGCTCTACGATCAATGACATCATGGCGTCTGCGGATGAAATGATTCAGTCTTTTGGTTTCAAATTGCCTCCCTTTGCCTACTGGACACCAGAGGAGTTCAAAGCACGTGCCAAAGAGGCCGAAGCACTGATTCAGGCGCGCTGTGGCTGGGACATCACCGATTACGGCGCCCGGCGTTTTGATGAAATGGGGTTATTCTTGTTCACCCTGCGCAACGGACGTCTGGCCGATCTGCAGCGCGGTGGCGGCATGTGCTATGCGGAAAAACTACTGATCTCGCGTCAGGATCAGCTGTCGCCAATGCATACCCATGTGATCAAAGCGGAAGATATTATTAACCGTGGTGGGGCCACTATGGTGGTGGAGCTGTTTGGCTCTGATGACGATGGTAACTTTGCTGAGGACCGCGGTGGAATGGTGATGTGTGATGGCATTCCGCGCACCTTTGCGCCGGGAGAGAAGCTCAAGTTCGCGCCGGGGGAAAGCCTGACCCTGATGCCGGGGGACTGGCACGCCTTCTGGGGCGAGGGCGGCGACGTGCTGATTGGCGAGGTCTCCACCGTGAATGATGATGAAACAGACAACATCTTCCGCGAGCCGATTGGCCGGTTTGCCGAGATCGAAGAAGACGTCACGCCCACCCATCTGCTGGTGAGCGACTACGCCAAATGGCTGGCCTGAGGAGGCTCTGATGATCCTGTGTTGTGGCGAAGCGCTGATTGATATGATTCCTCGTGAGACCGTCGAGGGTGGCACCGGCTTTGTGCCCCACGCCGGCGGCGCGGTGTTCAACACCGCCGTGGCGCTGGGCCGTTTGGGTGCCCGTGTCGGCCTGGTCAGTGGCATCTCCACTGACAGTTTTGGCGACATTCTGATGACCGAACTGGTGGCGAGCAACGTCAGCACTTCGGCGCTGATCCGTGCGAAACGCCCGTCCACGATGGCCTTTGTGCATTTGAGCAGCGGACACGCAACCTATTCGTTTTATGATGAAAACACCGCCGGTCGCATGATCCAGCCGTCTGATCTTGTGTCTGTGGAGCCCAAAGTGAAAGCGCTGTTCTTTGGCGGTATCAGTCTGGCTGTGGAGCCCTGTGCAGACACCTATGCCGAATTGCTGGATCGTGAAGGCGCCGGCCGAGCTGTGATGATTGACCCAAACATTCGGCCCGGCTTCATCGCCGATGAGAAGGCCTATCGCGCGCGGTTGGCAAAGATGTTTGCCAAGGCTGATATTGTGAAAGTGTCGGACGAAGATTTGCAGTGGATTGTTCCGGGTGACGACACGATGGACGAACGCGCCATGAAAATCATCGACCAAGGTCCGGCACTTGTGCTGCTGACCCGAGGCGGTGAAGGCGCGGATGCGTATGTGACCAGTGGCCACAAGCTGTCCGTGGCGGCGGAAAAAGCCGAGGTGGTGGATACCGTGGGCGCCGGCGATACGTTTAACGCGGGCGTTTTGGCGAAGCTGGCAGAGCTTGGTGTGTTGACCAAAGCCAAGGTGCGCAACCTGTCTCTGGAAGATGCGGCGCTGGCTTTGGCCTTTGGTGCCAAGGTGGCAGGTGTGACCGTGGCGCGGGCCGGGGCCAACCCGCCCTGGGCCAGCGAGTTGACCTAGGGGCTTGCGTTATAGGCGTCAGAGCGGCACATAGCGGGCGATCTGACAGGAGCCGCACATGACACCGCAGGACGTTGAAGCCCTTTTTACCCGCCACGACGGCAGCTATGGTTTTGCCCGCTGGGGCCGCCCGATTGCGCCGGTGGTCTTCGGGGTGGAAGACGCCACGCTGCAAACTGTGAAAGGCGCGCTGGAGGCGGTGGTCACTTTGGTGGGCCACCAGATGGCGGAGACCGATCCTGAGTTTGGCAGCAACCTGATGATGTTTTTCTTCCGAGAGTGGGGGGAGCTTCTGGAGGTGCCGGACCTGGAGCGTTTGATCCCGGACCTGAAGGCGCTGGTGGGCCGTTTGCAAGACGCCGACGCCACCCAATACCGCGCTTTCCGCTTTGACAACGACGGCGGGATTCAAGCGGCGTTTGTCTTCCTGCGCATGAATGACGCTATGGCGAAAATCCCCGCCGAAGCCTTGGCGCTGGGCGAAGCGGTGCAAACCATCGTCGCTTGGGGCCCAAAAGCCTTTGCCGAACACTCCCCCTTGGCTGTGGTTCCGGAAAGTGGCGCAACCGTTCTACGGCCGGAAATCGCCGCTGTGATTGCTGCCGCCTATGACCGGATGATGCCGGTGGCGGCCGAAGACACAAGCCACGCATTGCGCCTCTTTGCGCGACTGCGATTCGACTAGCTCTCGCAATTTCGCACCTTAGACCGCTCGTTCCCGCCTTCATGTGCATTTGTGCGGCGCTGCCTGTGCAGCCGCACCTGTTTTGTGACACCGCCATTTGCGGCACTTTGTTTGCGTAGCCAAACGCGAACAAGGAGAGTGACATGGCAGGTGATGTGCCCATCATTGCGGCGACCCGACCCGTCAAAGTGGAGCTGGAAGAAGGCAAAACCTATTTCTGGTGCAGTTGCGGGAAATCCAAGAATCAGCCGTTTTGTGACGGCAGCCACGCGGGAACAGAGATGAAACCGCAGAAATTCACCGCCGAGAAAAGCGGTGATGCGTTTTTGTGCCAATGCAAAGCCAGCGCCAACGCGCCGTTTTGCGACGGGGCGCACACCCGTATGGGCGACGCTAAGGTGGGCGACCCGGCGCCAAAACCGCAATCGGATGTGCCGCAGGCTGTGGCCACGCCGGAAGAGCCTACTGTGGCGCGCATTCACGAATTGGCCCGCGATGGGCTGAGCAAGCTCGGCCATCACGGCGAGATGGGCTCCATGGGCGTGCCGCGCAAAGACCTGCCGCAATGGGATGACATTCAGATCCTGCCCGCCCAGGTGGCGCGCAAGCCGCTGTTGGATGATGCGCCGGTGGATACTTCGGTGGTGATTGGCCCACGGGCGGCCAAACCGTTGCAATTGGACATTCCGCTGTTTGTCTCAGACATGAGCTACGGCGCGTTATCTGAGGAAGCCAAAACCGCACTGGCGCGTGGCGCAGAGCTGGCCGGCACCGGGATTTGCTCCGGTGAAGGGGGCATGTTGCCGGAAGAGCAAGCGGAGAACTCGCGCTATTTCTATGAGCTGGCCTCGGCGCAGGTTGGCTGGAAGCCCGAGCTGGTGGAGCGCGTGCAGGCCTTCCACTTCAAAGGGGGGCAGGGGGCCAAAACCGGGACTGGCGGGCATTTGCCCGGCGAGAAGGTGCAAGGCAAGATCGCCGAAGTGCGTGGCTTGGAACCAGGGCAAAGCGCGGTGTCGCCGTCGACATTCCCCGAACTGCATACGCCGCAGGACTTTGCCCGCATTGCGGACGAGGTGCGCGAACGCTCTGGGGGTATTCCCATTGGCTTCAAACTCTCGGCCAACCACATTGAAGCGGACATCGATTTCGCGCTGGAGGCTGGGGCGGATTATATCATCCTTGATGGCCGTGGCGGCGGTACGGGCGCAGCGCCGTTGATCTTCCGCGATCACATCTCGGTGCCGACCATTCCGGCCTTGGCCCGGGCGCGGCGGCATCTGGATGCCAAAACCGGTGGCGAGGTCTCTCTGGTGATAACCGGTGGTTTGCGCGTGGCGGAGGATTTTGTGAAAGCCATGGCGCTGGGTGCGGATGCGGTTGCGGTGTCCAATTCCGCCATGCAGGCGGTCGGCTGCATCGCGGCGCGCATGTGCAATTCTAACAATTGCCCGGTGGGCATTGCGACGCAAAAGCCCGAGCTGCGCAAGAAGCTGGATGTGCAAATCGGGGCCGAGAAACTTGCCCGCTACTTTGGCGCCAGTGTCGAGTTGATGCAGGTGCTGGCACGCGCCTGTGGCCACAGCAGCCTGTCGGATCTGAACGCCGATGACATCACCACCTGGAAGCGTGATATGGCCGAACTAAGCGGCGTGCGCTTTGCCGGTGTCGGGCGTTAGGACAATAGTTCTCAATCAATAAGTGAGCGGCCAAAAACCTTGAGTTTTTGGTCGCTTGCAGGAACAGTGTCTGAAGCTTCCCGCATTTGAAGAGGCTTTGACATGAGACTTTTGCACAAACCACTTTCTTTGATGACCTATCTGGCCGTCTGCCTGGTGGTGGGGCTTTGGGCCGCGATAGCACAGGCAGCCTCCGAAGAGATGATGGCCAAAGCCAGAGATGTGACCGTGCCTTCCGAAAGTTTGGAGCTTTACGTTGTTCCGCTGACAACAGCGCAACTGTCTGAACTCGCGGACGTTTGGCAGGGGCACATGTCAGATATTATGGCGCGGTTCGTTGACCTGAATGTTCAGCTGGAAACATTGTCCGGAAGCGAAGCTGAAGCGACGCGCATGCAAGTGGCCAGTATTTCTGACGAACAAGCGCGTATCGGGGCCAACTACAGAGCCATATTGGCGAGTTGGACCGCAAAAGGTGACGCAACTGAAGAGATTACACCGCACCAAAAGTTTCTGACCGCGATGGCAGGTGCAACGTTGATGGCCACTGATGCGCGTACCTTGGTGGCCATTGTGGTTGGCTGGCTTGGGTCCCGGGATGGCGGTGTTGGCTTGTTGATGCAGGTCGGGGTGTTCCTGATCGCGCTGTTTATTCTGCTGTTTATCGCCCGCTTTGTGCGCAAGTTCGCGGCGCGTGGGCTCCGACGTCTGCCTGCGATGTCGAAGCTTCTACAGGGGTTTGTTCTCACCGTGGTCTATTGGATCACAATTGTTGTCGGACTGATGGTGGCTCTGGGTGTTGCGGGCGTGAACGTTACGCCTTTGTTTGCAGTGTTCGGCGGCTTGAGCTTTATCCTTGGCTTTGCCTTGCAGGACACCTTGGGCAATCTGGCGAGCGGGTTGATGATTATGGTGCTCAAGCCGTTTGACACCGGCGACTACATTGAGGTCTCAGGCGCCAGCGGGGTGGTTGATGACATGTCCGTGGTGTCCACCCAAATTCGTACCTTCGATAACCAGATCGTTGTGGTGCCGAACTCCAAAATTTGGGGTGATGTGATCACCAATGTGAGTGCGGCCAAAACCCGGCGGGTCGATCTGGTGTTTGGCATTGCCTATTCGGACAACGCGCCTGCCGCTGTAGAGGTACTTAAAGCCTTGGTGGCGGCTGATCCGCGCTGTCTCAAAGATCCGGCGCCGGAAATATTTGTGGGCGAGTTGGGGGACAGTTCGGTTAACTTGTTTTGCCGCCCATGGGTGGTCACGGAGGATTATTGGAACGTGTATTGGGGGCTCACCGGTCAGGTCAAAGAGCGTTTTGACGCCGAGGGCATTTCGATACCTTTCCCACAGCGCGATGTGCATTTGGTCCCAGTCGACAGCTGACCCAAAACGGGTGTTGCTCCACGGCTGTTTTCGCCCTACGCCTGTCTCAAGCTGATTTCAGGAGACCTGCCAATGCCTTACACCTTGCCGATCCGCGTCTACTACGAAGACACCGACATGGCGGGCATTGTCTATTATGCCAACTACCTCAAATTCATCGAGCGCGGCCGCAGCGAGTGGGTGCGTGAGATTGGCATGGATCAGCTTGAAATGAAGGCCGAGGGTATCGTTTTCGCGGTGCGTCGGGTAGAGTGTGATTATCTGGGCAGCGCTGTTCTGGACGATCTGCTGACCGTGGAAACCGAAGTGGCCAATGTCACTGCCGCGCGGCTGGTGATGGAACAACGGGTGAAGCGCGGCGATGAGGTGCTGTTTCACGCCATGGTCACGGTTGTGTGTATGAACGAAGCGGGCCAACCGGTGCGTTTACCGGCAAATATCCGCCAAATGGTGCACTAAAGCGGGCAAATTCCCGCGAGCGACGCCAATTTATTGGCTTTCCCCGTAGAAACCCGTTACGTTTGCTTTCAAACAAGGCCCCGACAGAGGGCCACAGAGCAGAGCAGGCTATATGGAACACGCAGCAGTCGATTTCTCGATGTGGGCGCTTTTTGCGCGCGCCACTCTAACCGTAAAACTGGTGATGGTGATGCTGATCGTGGCATCCTTCTGGTCTTGGTCGGTGATTGTCCAAAAACACATAATGTACCGCAAGGCACGGCGCGAGGCGGCTCGGTTTGACCGGGCCTTCTGGTCTGGCGAACCGCTGGACCAGCTGTTTGAGGAGCTGGGGCCAGAGCCCAAGGGCCGTTCTGAGCGGGTGTTTGCCGCAGGCATGGTCGAGTGGCAACGCAGCCACCGTCAGGATGGTGGGCTGATCGCCAATGCCACCAGCCGGATTGACCGGTCGATGGATGTGGCGATCGCCAAAGAAGCGGATGAGCTGCAACACGGTCTGCCGATCCTCGCCACCGTCGGCTCGACTGCGCCGTTTGTGGGCCTGTTTGGTACCGTCTGGGGCATCATGAACGCGTTTATCGAGATTGCCGCGCAGCAAAATACCAACCTCGCCGTAGTGGCGCCGGGCATTGCCGAGGCGCTGCTGGCCACCGGCCTGGGGCTTCTCGCGGCGATCCCTGCCGTGATCTTCTACAACAAACTCAGCGCGGACAGCGACCGCATCGTGTCGGGCTATGAGGCCTTTGCAGACGAGTTTGCCACCATCCTCAGCCGCCAGTTGGACGCCTGATCCATGGGCGCGGGTGTGATGAAATCGGGCGGAGGAGGCGGCAAACGCCGCCGCCGCAATCGCCGCAGCAGCCAGCCGATGAGCGAGATCAACGTCACACCCTTTGTGGATGTGATGCTGGTGCTGCTCATCATCTTTATGGTCGCCGCGCCGCTGTTGACGGTGGGCGTGCCGGTGGAGCTTCCCAAAACCGCCGCCAACCCGCTGCCTGGTGAGCAAGAAGAGCCGCTGACCATCACGATTGATGCCAATCTGGGCATCACCATTATGACCACGCCGGTGGCGGCCGAAGACCTGATCCCGAAGTTGCGCGCCGTGGCGGCAGAGCGCGAGTCGGATCGTGTGTATCTGCGCGCAGACGGCGCCATTCCCTATGAGGCGGTGGTTCAGGTCATGGGCGCGCTCAATGCGGGCGGCTTTAGCGACGTGGGCCTGGTGACCGATGTGGGTGGCCCGGCGCTGGACGGCACGGATGCTGGCGGGACGGACAACTAGGGCGCGCGCGTGCATATCGGCCATTATATCTCGGGCGTTGCCCACACCGGCCTGATTGGCTGGGTGTTGTTGGGCGGGGTGTTTGACTCCGATCCGCCACCTATGGAGGTGGTGGACATCGCGATGATTTCATCCGCCGAGTTTGATGCGCTGACCCAAAGCCAGCTTGCGCCGGAAACCTCCACCGAGATTGCTCTGCCGCAGCCGCCCGAGGAAACAGAGCCTGCACCAGAGGTGGTCGCGCTGGAAGATGCGGTGGTGCCGCAGCCGGAGCCGATTGAACCGATTGAGGCAGAGCCAGAAGTCGTGCCGGATGTGGCGGATATCGCTGAGCCAACCCCGCCGGAGCCGGAAGTCGCGCCAGACCCGACTCCGCAGTTGCCCACGCCTGAAACCGACACCGCTGTAATCGTTCCAGATGCGCCGGTTGAACCCGTGTCCGCACCGGTGGAGCGCGTCGCGCCTGAGCCTGTAGCACAGCCTGAGCCTGACACAGCCATTGCCGACGCCTTGCAAGAGGCAACCAAACCCGATGAAGCCGGTGAGGCGGCAGAAGAAGTGAAAGAAGACACAGCCCCTGAGGCGGCCTCCACCGAAATCGCCACGGAGCCAAAGCAGGAAGAGGTCGCCAGCGCGGCACCAACGCGCTCCCTGCGTCCGCGTATCCGTCCAAATGCTGTGGCTGAACCCCAGCCCACTCCGGCGGAAGACGCTATCGCGGCCGCCTTGTCGGAAGCGGCGGCCCCAACCCAGTCCACATCCTCTGCGCCCTCCGGTCCGCCTCTCACCCGGGGTGAGAAGGACGGCTTGCGCGTGGCGGTGCAGCAGTGCTGGGTGGTGGATGTTGGCTCTCGCGCTGCGGATGTGACCGTGGTGGTGGGCTTGAGCCTGGACCAGAACGGCAAAGTTCAGGGTGACATTCGCATGTTGAGCTACGAAGGTGGCGATGAAGCCGCCGCCAAAACCGCCTTTGCGGCCGCCCGACGCGCGGTTTTGCGCTGCCAAAAGACTGGTTACGACCTGCCTGCCGAAAAATATGACCATTGGCGGGATGTTGAGATTACATTTAACCCGGAGAAAATGAGGTCCAGATGATGAGACTTTTTGCGACCCTAGTGATCGGGATCCTGACGGTGGGCCATTTTGCCCATCCGGTTGCGGCCCAAGGCCAACCATTGCGCATCGAAATCACCGATGGTGTGATCGAGCCGATGCCCTATGCGGTGCCGGATTTTGTCGCGGAAACCCCGGGCTCCAATCAGGTGGCCAAAGACATCAGCCGCGTGATTGCGGCGGATCTCAACGGCACAGGGCTGTTCCGGGAAATCCCGGCCAAGGCGCATATCTCCTCGATCACCAATTTTGGCAGCCCGGTGCAATTTGCAGACTGGAAAGCGGTGAACGCCCAAGCGCTGATCACTGGTGGGGTGTCCGTCAGCGGCAACCAGCTTGAAGTGAAGTTCCGCGTCTATGACGTGTTCGCCGGCACCGAGCTGGGCAATGGTCTGCGGTTCAAAGGCACCACGGATGGTTGGCGCCGCATGGCGCACAAAGTGGCCGACGCAGTCTATGCGCGGATCACAGGCGAAGGCGGCTATTTTGACAGCCGTGTGGTCTATGTTGCGGAGACCGGCCCAAAGAACAATCGCAAGAAACGTCTGGCGGTGATGGATTATGACGGCGCAAACCTGCAGTATCTGACCGACAGCAGCTCCATTGTGCTTGCCCCGCGCTTCTCCCCGACAGGCGACCGCGTGCTCTACACCAGCTATGAAACCGGCTTCCCGCAGGTTTATGTGCTCGACGTTGGCTCTGTACGTCGCAAAGTGCTCTCAAATGAAAGCGGCACCATGAGCTTTGCCCCACGGTTCAGCCCGGATGGCAAAAGCGTGGTGATGTCGGTGACTGAAGGCGGCAACACCGACCTCTACAAAATGGACATCGCTTCCGGAAAACGTCAACGTCTCACATCAACACCGTCCATCGAGACGGCCCCGAGCTACAGCCCGGATGGCAGCAAGATTGTGTTTGAGAGCGACCGGTCCGGCACGCAGCAGCTTTATGTCATGTCCGCATCCGGTGGAGAAGCCACCCGGATCAGCTTTGGCAAAGGCCGCTACGGCACGCCGGTTTGGTCCCCGCGGGGCGATCTGATTGCCTTCACCAAACAGAACAAAGGTCGCTTCCACATTGGCGTGATGCGCACCGATGGCAGCGATGAACGCCTGCTGACCGCGTCGTTCCTGGACGAGGGCCCAACCTGGTCTCCCAACGGGCGTGTGATCATGTTCACCCGTGAAACCCGTGGCGCTGGCGGTGCGGCCTCGCTCTATTCGGTGGATGTGTCTGGACGTAATTTGAAACCGGTGAAGATCAACGGCGGCGGCTCTGATCCCGCGTGGTCCCCATTGCAATAAGGTAAGAAACCCCCGCGTTTTGCTTGCGCAGAAGCTTGTGATAAGACAGCGTCATTAGAAGAGCACAAAATGCAATTGAGGCGACGGGTATAGAGGCGAGGCAATACTCATGAAAACATGGACAAAAGCGGTGCTGACTGTGGCCGCACTTTCCTTGGCGGCCTGCTCGAATACGGGCGGTTTTGGCAACGACGATGACTTTGGCACCGGCACAGGGGCTGACAGCGGTCTGGGCAGTAGCGCCGATCCAACCTCGATCGCCTACTTTCAGGAAGCTGTCGGTGACCGCGTGTTGTTCCTGGTGGATCAGTCCACCTTGAGCGAGCAGGGCCGTCTGACCGTGCTGGCGCAGGCCAACTGGCTAATGCAGAACCCGGACTACATCGCGGTGATCGAAGGCCATGCCGACGAGCAGGGCACCCGCGAATACAACCTCGCACTTGGCGCGCGCCGCGCCAGCGCCGTTCAGGAGCTTCTGGTGACGCAGGGTGTGGCCTCAAACCGCATCCGCACCGTGAGCTACGGCAAAGAGCGGCCGATTGAGATTTGTTCGGAAGAAAGCTGTTATGCGCAAAACCGCCGTGCGGTGACCGTGCTGACCGCCAACCTGTCGGGGTAAGACATGATGCGAGCGCAAGTATTTGCTTCCTTGAGCGCCCTTGCGCTTGTTGTGGCGCCGATGATGGGCGCTGCCCAAACCCGTAATGAAACGCTGGCAGACATTCGCCAGCAGTTGTCTGTGCTGTACGTTGAAATGCAGAACCTAAAGCGGGAGCTGTCCACCACAGGGTCGGCGGGCACCATTGTGACCGGGGCCACGACGCTGGAGCGTGTGGACGTGATTGAACAGCAGCTGCGGGTGCTCACAGGCAAAACCGAAGAGCTGCAATACCGCGTCGAGCGCATTGTGGCCGATGGCACCAATCGTATTGGTGATCTGGAGTTCCGGCTGGTGGAGCTGGAAGGCGGCGATCTGAGCCAGTTGGGCGAAACCACCACCCTGGGCGGAGATGTGGAAACCTTGCCGTCCACCGGTAGCGACGACACCGGCTCCGGTGATGGCGCGCCAACCGAATTGGCCGTGGGCGAAGAGACGGATTTCAACCGCGCGATGACCGCCTTGGATGCGGGTGAGTTTGGCGCAGCGGCGGATCAGTTTGCCTCCTTTGTGCAGACCTATCCCGGCAGCCCGCTTGAGGCCGAGGCGCATCTGCGTCGGGGCCAAGCGCTGGAAGGCAAAACCGATCTGACCGGCGCCGCGCGCGCCTTTCTGGAAGCTTATTCGGGCGCGCCCCAATCCGGCACCGCGCCAGAGGCGTTGTTCCGACTGGGTAAATCGCTTGGCGCTTTGGGACAGACTAACGAGGCCTGCGTAACGCTCAACGAAGTTGGTGTGCGCTATCCCGGCGGTGCTTTTGTGACCGAAGCTCAGGCGGAAATGGTCAACCTGCAGTGCTCCTAACCCAGCTTTCAAACGCCCTTGATCGGGCGTTTGGCACGGATGTTCCCACAAAACTTGGCGTGGCCGTCAGCGGTGGCGGCGACTCCATGGCACTGCTCGACCTTCTACGCCTATGGGGTAAGGCGGAGCTGGCTGTGGTCAGCGTGAACCATGGTTTACGCACCGAAGCGGCTGAGGAACTGGGGTTGGTTGCAAGCTACGTCGCGCAGCACGACCTTTCGCATGACATTTTGCAGTGGCACTGGGACCGCACGGGAAACCTCCAGAACGCCGCGCGCGAGGGGCGGCGGACGGCGATTGCCGATTGGGCCAAAGCGAATAAACTGCAGCACGTGGCTTTGGGCCACACCCAAGATGATCAGGCCGAGACCTTTTTGATGCGCCTGTCGCGCGGGTCCGGTGTCGACGGGTTGGCCTGCATGTCGGAGCTTCGCAATCGCGATGGCCTGACCTGGCTGCGTCCGATGCTGGAGATCTCTCGCGAGGATTTGCGCCAGCATCTGCGCGACAATGGGATCCTTTGGGCGGACGATCCCAGCAACGAAGACCCGCGCTTTGACCGCGTGAAGGCGCGGCAGATGTATGAAACCCTGACGCCGCTTGGCCTGACCACAGACCGGTTGGCACAAACCGCCGCGCATATGGGGCGCGAAAGAGACGTGCGTGATTGGGCGCTCAATACAGCGGCGCAAAACTATGCTACACTGGACGCCGGTGACGTGGTTTTGGAGGCAGAAGCGCAGAAGGCGCTGCCGGAAGCCCTGTATTCGCGTTTGATGGCTGAAGCGTTGTCGGCTGTGTCTGGCGCGGAATACAAACCGCGGTTCCGTGCCTTACGTGCTGCAATCGAAGCGGGTCAGCCAATCTCGCTCCACGGGTGCTTGATCTTGCCGTCAAAACAGTCGGTGCGCATCACGCGGGAGCTTGCGGCCATCCAAGAGACGCGGTGCCACGTATCTGAGATATGGGATGGCAGATGGCGGTTCGTACCACCGGAGGGCCTTGATGTGACGGAGATGGAGATTGCAGCCCTTGGCGAGCAGGGGCTCCGGGAGATTGACGACTGGCGGTCGCTTGGACGCCCAAGGCCCTCGGTGCTTGCCTCGCCGGCGGTGTGGCACGGTGAAAAATTGATCGCAGCGCCGTTGGCTGGCCTCAAGAATGGCTGGCATGTGAGGCATTTGCCCCACACCAGTGTTTTTGGCACGACTTGTTAGAGCCTTTGCCAATTCGCACATTGATTACGGCCTCGCGATCTCTATTTAACTCTGTACGCCCTCGTGATAGGTCACGGGCGTTCTGAAAGGGAGACTTGCCTTGGGCAATGCGAGAAATGTAGCTTTCTGGGTCGTGCTGTTTTTGCTGATCCTGGCTTTGTTCAACTTGTTCAGCGGAGACAGCAGCTCGCTGCAAAGCCGTGAAAGCAGTTATTCGGACTTTGTGGCTTCGGTGGAAGCCGGGCAGGTCCAGAATGTGGTCATTGATGGCGAGAAACTGCGCTATCAGACACAGGATGGCTCGACCAGTTCGACCATTTTGCCTCGGGACGCAGAGGTGACACAGCTTCTGACCGAAAAAGGCATTGATGTGCGCGCCGAGAGCCAGGAAACCTCCGGCCTGCAAGCCTTCCTGATCAGCCTTTTGCCTTTCCTTCTGTTGATCGGTGTCTGGATCTACTTCATGAACCGCATGCAGGGTGGCGGCAAAGGTGGCGCGATGGGCTTTGGCAAATCCAAAGCCAAGATGCTGACCGAAAAGCATGGCCGCGTGACCTTTGACGATGTGGCTGGCATTGATGAGGCCAAAGAAGAGCTGGAAGAGATTGTTGAATTCCTGCGCAACCCGCAGAAGTTCTCCCGCCTTGGCGGAAAAATCCCGAAAGGCGCGCTGCTTGTGGGCCCTCCCGGCACCGGTAAAACCCTTCTTGCCCGCGCGATTGCTGGCGAAGCAGGTGTGCCGTTCTTCACCATCTCCGGGTCCGACTTTGTTGAAATGTTTGTGGGTGTGGGTGCCTCCCGTGTCCGTGACATGTTTGAGCAGGCCAAGAAAAACGCGCCTTGTATCGTCTTTATCGACGAGATCGACGCCGTGGGTCGTCATCGTGGTGCTGGCTACGGCGGTGGCAACGACGAACGTGAACAGACCCTCAACCAGTTGCTGGTGGAGATGGACGGCTTTGAAGCCAACGAGGGTGTGATCATCCTCGCGGCGACCAACCGTCGTGACGTGCTCGACCCTGCGCTGCTGCGTCCGGGCCGTTTTGACCGCAATGTGACCGTGGGCAACCCGGACATCAAAGGCCGTGAAAAAATCCTCGGCGTGCACGCCCGCAAAACCCCGCTGGGCCCAGACGTAGACCTGCGCATCATCGCGCGTGGTACGCCTGGTTTCTCGGGTGCCGATCTGGCCAACCTCGTGAACGAGGCCGCGTTGATGGCGGCGCGTGTCGGTCGTCGCTTTGTCACCATGGAGGATTTTGAATCCGCCAAAGACAAGGTGATGATGGGCGCAGAACGCCGCTCGATGGTGCTGACGCAGGATCAAAAAGAGAAAACCGCCTATCACGAAGCGGGCCACGCGCTGGTGGGCTTGAAGCTGCCAGAATGTGATCCGGTCTACAAAGCGACGATCATCCCGCGTGGTGGTGCGTTGGGGATGGTTGTGTCTCTGCCCGAGATGGACCGTTTGAACTGGCACAAGTCCGAGTGTGAGCAGAAGCTGGCGATGACTATGGCGGGTAAGGCGGCCGAGATCATCAAATACGGTGACGACCACGTGTCCAACGGCCCTGCCGGTGACATTCAGCAGGCGAGCCAACTGGCGCGCGCCATGGTGATGCGCTGGGGCATGTCGGATAAAGTGGGCAACATCGATTATGCCGAGGCGCACGAAGGCTACCAAGGCAACACCGGTGGCTTCTCCGTATCGGCACACACCAAAGAGCTGATCGAAGAAGAGGTGAAGCGCCTCATCCAGGATGGCTACGACGCCGCGCACAAATTGCTGACTGACTACAACGAAGAGTGGGAACGTCTGGCGCAGGGACTTCTGGAATATGAGACCTTGACCGGTGACGAAATCAAGCGTGTGATGGACGGAGAGCCGCCGCACTCTGATGACAACAACGGCGATGATACGGACGAAGGCAACGCCCCAAGCGTGACCGCGATCCCGAAAACAAAGCCGCGCAATAAGCCAAGTGGGGACGGCGGATTGGAGCCGGAACCCACGGCCTAACCTGAGGGATAGGCCCAAGACCATGAAACCCCGGAGCGTGAGGGCGCTCCGGGGTTTTTCTTTTGGGAGGTCCAAATTGGATGGCTCACAGATGCTGAACACCCTCATCACCCATCTTTGATTGTCAGCCAGACTCTCGACCTCTAGGTATCTGCCAAGCACTGTGACGAGGGAGCGCAAAATGCCTGCATTAAAACCAACAACCTTTGAAGCCGAAGTGGTCTGGCTGGGCCGGGTGGCCAATTCGGAAGAAAACCTAAGCGCCGCGCCGGTGCCGTCGTTGGATCTGGCTTTGGGAGGCGATGCGGGCGAGTTTCACTCGGGCATCACACGGCCGTCCTGTGTGCGCGTCAAAGCGCTGTATGAGCGGGGCACCGAAATCATGAACGTGCGCCAGCTGTCGGTCTTGTCTCAGGAAGAACTCGACATGATCGCCAAAGACATGGGGCTTGAAGCCGTGGACCCGGCCTGGGTGGGCGCGTCGATTGTGCTCAAAGGCATTCCGGATTTTACTCATGTGCCGCCAAATTCTCGCCTGCAAGGGCCGGACGGGGTGACCATCACCGTGGACATGGAAAACCGCCCCTGTGTGTTGCCCGGCCGGGTGATCGAGGGCGCCCATCCCGGCCATGGGCCCAAGTTCAAAACCGCCGCCACCGGCAAACGCGGTGTGACCGCTTGGGTGGAGCGGGCAGGCACGCTGTCCGTGGGCGATACCATGCGCTTGTTTGTGCCGGACCAGCCGGTCTGGAGCCATCTGGAGCGCGCCCGCAAATCCTGAGTGTGCAGACATTCCACTAAGGGTGGTCCTTGTGCCCGATCCTGACGTAACGTCTCCAAAACGAAACCGGCGCCTCTTATGCCGACGCTAGAAGCGTCGGATATGTCGGAAACGCATCTCATTGCCGTTTTTTCGGCGCTACAAATGAGGTGAGAGAGCGTCAAATTTTATGACAGGGACCACCATGAGCTTCAAAACCGATATTGAAATCGCCCGTGAGGCAAAGAAACAACCTATCCAGGAGATTGGCGCAAAGCTGGGTATTGGCAGTGAGGATTTGCTGCCCTACGGCCACGACAAAGCCAAGATCAGCCAGGAGTTCATCAACTCCGTGCAGGACCGTGAAAACGGCAAGCTGATTCTGGTGACCGCGATCAACCCAACCCCTGCGGGCGAAGGCAAAACCACCACCACCGTCGGCCTGGGCGACGGTCTGAACGCGATTGGCAAAAAAGCCGCTGTGTGTATCCGCGAGGCCTCCTTGGGGCCAAACTTCGGCATGAAGGGCGGCGCCGCGGGCGGTGGCTACGCGCAAATCGTGCCAATGGAAGAGATGAACCTGCACTTCACGGGCGACTTCCACGCAATCACCTCTGCGCACAACCTGCTGTCGGCGATGATCGACAACCACATCTACTGGGGCAACGAGCTGGAAATCGACGAACGCCGTGTGACTTGGCGTCGTGTGCTCGACATGAACGACCGCGCGCTGCGTGACACCGTGACTTCGCTTGGCGGCGTTGCCAACGGCTTCCCACGTCAGACCGGCTTTGACATCACCGTGGCCTCCGAGGTTATGGCGATCCTGTGTCTCGCCAACAATCTGGATGACCTGCAAAAACGTCTGGGTGACATGATTGTGGCCTACCGCCGTGACCGCAGCCCGATCTATGCGCGCGACATCAAAGCCGACGGCGCAATGACCGTTTTGCTGAAAGACGCGATGCAGCCGAACCTGGTGCAGACGTTGGAGAACAACCCGGCCTTTGTACACGGCGGCCCATTCGCCAACATCGCCCACGGCTGTAACTCCGTGATCGCCACCACCACCGCGCTGAAGGTTGCGGATTATGTGGTGACCGAAGCGGGCTTTGGTGCCGATCTGGGCGCCGAGAAGTTCATGAACATCAAATGCCGCAAAGCGGGCCTTGCGCCGGATGCGGTTGTGCTGGTGGCCACCATCCGCGCGATGAAAATGAACGGCGGCGTTGCCAAAGCAGACCTCGGCGCGGAAAACGTCGATGCGGTGAACGAAGGCTGCGCCAACCTGGGCCGTCACATCGGCAACCTGAAGCAGTTCGGCGTGCCAGTTGTTGTGGCGATCAACCACTTTGTCTCCGACACAGACGCCGAAGTACAGGCAGTCAAAGACTATGTCGAAGGCCAAGGCTCTGAAGCCATTCTTTGCCAGCACTGGGAGAAAGGTTCCGAAGGCACCAAAGAACTCGCAACCCGTATTGCAGAAATCGCCGACGCCGGTGTGAGCCAGTTTGCGCCACTCTACAAAGACGAGCTGCCGCTGTTTGAGAAAATCGAGCGCATCGCAACCTCGATCTACCGCGCGGATGAGGTGCTGGCGGATAAGAAAATCCGTGATCAGCTCAAGGCCTGGGAAGACGCGGGCTACGGCCACCTGCCGGTCTGTATGGCGAAGACCCAGTACAGCTTCTCCACCGACCCAAATCTGCGTGGTGCACCAACCGGCCACTCCGTGCCAGTGCGTGAGGTGCGCCTGAGCGCTGGCGCCGGCTTCATCGTTGTGATCTGTGGGTCGATCATGACCATGCCTGGCCTGCCACGCCACCCGGCGGCGGAGAATATCCGCATCAATGACGAGGGACTGGTCGAAGGCCTGTTCTAACGCATTGCGGTTTGGACTGAGGCGGGGTAGGGCATGCGCAACACTTGCGAGAGGATGCCATGCTGAGCCCCGCCGATTGTCCTGACATGCCCACCCTGCGTGCGCAGATCGATACGCTGGACCGTGAATTGGTCCGCCTGCTGGCGCTGCGCACCACTTACATTGACCGCGCCGTTGAAATCAAAAGCGGCGTGGGGCTTCCCGCCAAAATTCCCGCCCGTGTCGAAGACGTTGTGGCCAAGGTCAAAGCGACCGCGACAGAAGAAGGGCTGGACACCGAGATCGCCGAGGCTCTGTGGCGCCAGTTGATTGACTGGTCCATCGCTCGGGAAGCCAAAACCATCAAGTTAGACTGACGCGCAAGGAGCGGCGCGTGTGAAAGCACCCACCGGGGCGCGCCCCCGGGCAGATCATAAAGGGGAGCGTGATGAGCGCACAGATTATTGACGGCAAAGCCTTTGCGGCCACAGTTCGCGAGAAAGTGGCGGGCCATGTGGCACGTCTGAAAGAGGAAAACGACATCACACCCGGTCTGGCCGTGGTGCTGGTTGGCGAAGACCCAGCCTCGCAGGTCTATGTGCGCTCCAAAGGCAAACAGACCGTCGAAGTCGGCATGAACTCCTATGAGCACAAGCTCGATGCTGACACCTCCGAAGCAGACCTGCTGGCCCTGATCGACAAGCTGAACAACGATCCTGCGGTGCACGGCATACTGGTGCAACTGCCACTGCCCGGCCATCTGAACGAAGATCTGGTGATCAACTCGATCGATCCGGCCAAAGACGTGGATGGTTTCCACATTTCCAACGTGGGCCTTCTAGGCACGGGGCAGAAATCCATGGTGCCCTGCACACCGCTTGGCTGTCTGATGATGCTGCGCGACCATCACGGCTCGCTGTCCGGCATGGATGCGGTGGTGATCGGCCGCTCCAACATCGTGGGCAAGCCAATGGCGCAGCTATTGCTGGGTGACAGCTGCACCGTGACCATCGCGCATTCCCGCACCAAAGACCTGCCAGACGTGGTACGCCGTGCCGACATCGTCGTGGCGGCTGTGGGGCGTCCTGAAATGGTGCCAGGAGACTGGATCAAAGAAGGTGCCACTGTGATCGACGTGGGCATCAACCGCATCGACGCGCCAGAAAAAGGCGAAGGCAAAACCCGTCTGGTGGGCGACGTGCACTTTGAAAGTGCCGCGGCTGTGGCCGGTGCGATCACACCGGTGCCGGGTGGCGTAGGTCCAATGACAATCGCCTGCTTGTTGGCCAACACCGTAACGGCGTGCTGCCGTGCCAACGGCCTGGCCGAGCCGGAAGGTTTGACGGCGTAAGGCGATCGCTGAGATGAAACTGGAAAGGGTCGCTTTGGCGGCCCTTTTTATTTTCTCCTTTGCCAAATCCCTGATTTGGCAGCGCCCGAACCGCCCCCACGGGGCGGGCGCTTCGCTTCCAGCCCCTCGGTTCGGGCGCGATGGCTTTCTACTGTCAGTCAGCCCATGGCCCGTGATGGCCGCTGCCCCCATCGACCCGCGCAAAGCTGTGGCGGCCAAAGAAATCGCGCTGCCCTTGAATCAGATCCGCGGTGCCGCGCGATTGTGTCATGCCGTCAAACCATGCCAACGCGGCCGTCATCACCGGCACTGGATGCCCGGCGGCGATGGCGGCGCCCACCACAGCGCGCAACGCTGGAACCGCGTCTTTAAGCGTCGCCGCCATCTCCGGCGCATAGGCCAGAAGGCCAGCCGGTGGCGCGTTGCGGAAGGCGTCCGCAATGCCGCTGAGCAATTCAGACCGAATGATGCAGCCCGCCCGCCAGATCTCTGCACAGCGCGACAGGTCCAAATCCCAGCCAAACTCGTCAGACGCGCTAGACAACAGGTCAAACCCCTGACTGTGGCCGATAATGCGTGTCGCCAAGGCTGCGTGTTCTATTTGCGCTGTTGTCACCGCAACCGTACCTCGCGTTGGCGCAAAAATCTCTTCGCCAACGGCGCGTGCCTCACGACCTGCGGACCAAACGCGCGCGCCCACCGCAGCCTCAACCGTATTGGCAGCCACGCCCAGTTTCTGCGCTTCAATCGCGGTCCAGCGGCCAGTGCCTTTTTGGCCAGCGGTGTCGACAATCACATCCACCAGCGGCTTGTCTGTCTTAGGATCAATCGTCTGAAGAACTTCGGCGGAGATCTCCGCGAGATAACTGCGCATCGGCCCATTGTTCCAGCGCTCAAACTCCGCGCCAATCTCCGCTGGCGATATCGTCAAACCATGGCGCATCAGGCCATAGCTCTCCGCCAAAAGCTGCATGTCGGCATATTCAATGCCGTTGTGCACCGTCTTCACAAAATGCCCGGCACCATCCGGCCCGACATGATCGACACAAGGTTCACCCTCAAACTTGGCCGAGATCGCTTCCAGCATGGGGCGCATTGCCTCCCAAACCGAGGCTGTGCCGCCCACCATCATCGACGGGCCAGTGCGCGCACCAAACTCGCCGCCGGACACGCCCATGCCCATATAGGCCAACCCGCTGGCCTCCAGGTCGGCGGCGCGGCGGCGGGTGTCCTGAAAATCAGAGTTGCCTGCATCAATCAGCACATCTCCGGGCTGCATGTGCGGGCGGGCTTGGGCAATGGCCTCTTCCACAGCCTGACCCGCAGGGATCAGGAAAATGATCGCGCGGGGGGCGGGCATGTCCCGTACCATGTCGGCCAGGCTGTCGTGGCCGGTGAAATTTCCTTCAAAGGCAGGTGCGTTAGCCACAAAACTGTCCATATCGACTTTGCGATAGGAGGCCACATGAAGATTAAAACCGTTTTCGGCGATGTTATGCGCCAGGGCGGTGCCCATTGTACCAAGTCCGTAGAGGCCAAAATTTGCAAGCGTCATCGGTTTGCTCCTTGTCATCAAGGCAATTAAGTGAGTTGGCCGTGCCGCCCGAAACCGCGGTGCGCTGCCCCTATGTCATGCGCTAACAGAGGGATGTCAATCGGTCGTTGGTCGATAACGCCAAAAGCGTTTCTTTGATTTGGCCCACGGATATGTCGGGAGGCAAGCTGGCGTCAACGGTCACGCAGGTCTCATCCGGGGTCGGGGGCTCTAATGTCTCCAGTTGGCTATCAAGCAGGCTTGGCGGCATAAAGTGGTCCTCTCTGCCGGTGATACGTGCGCGGATCGTGTCAGGATCCGCCGCGAGATAGACAGTGATAGCGTCCGGGTTCCTGGCGCGCAAAATATCCCGATAACTGCGTTTGAGCGCAGAACAGGCTACCACCACAGGCGTATCCGGCCGAGCTGTCCGCGCCTGCTGCATTGCGCCCGCCAACGCGTCCAGCCAGGGGTGCCGCATTGTGTCCGTTAATGGCGTACCAGCCGCCATGGCAGCAATGTTGTCCGGGGGATGATATTCATCCGCTTCAATGTAGCGCCCGCCGATCTGTTCCGCCAAAGCCTGCGCCACCGTGGTTTTGCCTACCCCGCTGACACCCATTACGATGAGTGCCCGGCCGCTTATGTCTTGGGTCATGTCGCGCCTCCCTCTCTGCCTCCACATAAATGGTAGCGCAAACATTTTTCAAGGTGCCGTGGCCTCCCCGCCAATCGCAAGGGTCAATTCCCGAGCCGCCGCGGTCACGGCCTTCGCCAGACGGTCAGTTTCCGCCGCACTCACACGACTTGCGGGGCCCGACACGGAAATGCCCGCCACCGCCTCGCCGTTAAAGTCAAACACCGGAGCTGCGATACAACGCATGCCCATGTTGCGCTCCTCGTCGTCTACAGAGTAACCACGCTCCCGAATGGCAAGCAGGTCTTCAAGAAGCGCATCCACATCGGTGATGGTGCGCTCGGTGAATGCTGTGAGCTCTTCGGTGGCCAAAAGCCGATTGCGCCGACCTGCTTCCATTTGTGCCAACAAGGCCTTGCCAATGCCGGAGGCATGCATCTGCGAGAGGGTGCCAGGTGGGAAAAACGCCCGGATGGTGGCGTGTGTTTCCACTTGGCTGAGGAAGAGTACCTGTCCTTCGCGCTCCACGCCAAGGTTGGCGGTTTCCCCGGTCAGCTCCATCAGCTTGCGCATCACAGGCCGCGCGCGGTCCACCAAACTGGTGCGCCGCAAGAAACGGGCACCAATGATGAAGGCGCGGGGGCCAATGTGCCAAAGCTGCTCGCGGTTCTCAAATTCGACCAGCCCACGGGTCTCCAGTGTCACCAGAATGCGGTACACCGTGGCTGGAGATTGCCTCATCTCGTCGGCAATCTGCGACAAGGTCTTGCCCTGTGCCTCGCTCAGATACTCAAACACCCCCATCGCGCGATCGAGTGATTTGATGGTGTTTTGCGCGGTCTTGTCATGCCAGTCACGCGGACGACCACGCGCCTTTGGACCGCCATTTTCGCCATTCCTTTGAGAAACCATAAACAGCCCCTTCGAAATTATTGAAAAGAGCATTCACAATATGAAAAAATCAAGCATCTGACAATATTGAATAATTTCGACATTTTCATTTCTGAAATCATTTTTCAAAAAAATTTCCCGCCGCAAGTTGCCCCGCTATGGTCGTCTCAACGCTTGAAGGAGACCTGCCATGAGCTTCCAAAACCCTGTCTTTATTCCCGGTCCAACCAACATTCCGGAAAGCCTGCGCAAGGCTTGCGACATGCCCACCATCGACCATCGCTCGCCGCTGTTTGGTCAAATCCTGCACCCGGCCCGCGAAGGTGTGCGCAAAGTGCTCAAAAGCGAGAGCGCAGAAGTGTTCATCTTCCCATCCACCGGCACCGGCGGCTGGGAAACCGCACTGACCAACACGCTGTCCGCAGGCGACAAAATCCTCGCTGCGCGCAACGGCATGTTCAGCCACCGCTGGATCGACATGTGCCAGCGTCATGATCTCGACGTGCAGGTTGTGGAAACCCCTTGGGGCGAAGGTCTGCCAGCGGACCGCTACGAGGAGATCCTAACCGCAGACACCAACCATGAAATCAAAGCCGTTCTGGCCACCCACAACGAGACGGCCACCGGTGTGAAATCCGACATCGCCGCCGTGCGTCGCGCTTTGGACGCCGCAGGCCACCCGGCACTGCTGTTTGTCGATGGCGTGTCCTCGATTGCCTCCATGGACTTCCGCATGGATGAGTGGGGCGTGGATGTTGCCGTGACCGGCTCGCAAAAAGGCTTCATGCTGACCGCTGGCCTCGCCATCGTGGGTTTCAGCGCCAAAGCCATGGCCGCAACTGAGACTGCCAAACTGCCGCGCACCTTCTTTGACGTGCACGACATGGCCAAAGGCTACGCTGCCAACGCTTACCCTTACACGCCCGCCGTGGGGTTGTTGAATGGCCTGAACGAAGCTTGCACCATGCTGCTCAACGAAGGTCTGGACAACGTCTTTGCCCGTCACTCCCGCATTGCCGAAGGCGTGCGCGCCGCTGTGGGTGCTTGGGGGCTGGAACTCTGCGCCGCCAACCCGTCGGTTTACTCGGACACCGTGAGTGCGATCAAAACACCGGAAGGGTTTAACGCCACCGACATCGTCACCCATGCGGCGGAGAAATACGGCGTGGCCTTTGGTGTGGGCCTTGGTGAGGTGGCTGGCAAAGTCTTCCGGATCGGTCACCTTGGCAGCCTGACCGACGTGATGGCGCTCTCCGGCATCGCCACTGCAGAGATGTGCATGGTGGACCTTGGCCTGGACATCAAACTGGGCAGTGGCGTGGCCGCCGCACAAGATTTCTACCGTGGCAACACGGCGTCGGTGCAGAAGGACGCGGCCTGATGTTGGACAGCGATATGTATATCCCAACCTATGAGGACATGCTGGAGGCGCACGCGCGCATCCAGCCCCACATCCGCCGCACCCCGGTGCGCGTGTCGGACTACCTCAACGAGCTGACCGGCGCAGAACTGTTCTTCAAATGTGAGAACTTCCAAGAGCCGGGTGCCTTCAAAGTGCGCGGCGCGGCCAATGCGGTCTTTGGACTGGATGAGGAGCAGGCCAAACGCGGCGTCGCCACCCATTCCTCCGGCAACCATGCGTCTTGCCTGAGCTATGCGGCCATGAAACGTGGCATTCCGTGCAACGTGGTCATGCCGCGCACCGCGCCGCAGGCCAAAAAAGACACCGTGCGCCGCTATGGCGGTAGGATCACCGAATGTGAACCTTCCACCACCTCGCGCGAGGCGACCTTTGCCGAAGTGCAAGCGGCCACCGGGGGCGATTTTGTGCATCCTTACAACGATCCTCGCGTGATTGCGGGGCAGGGGACCTGCTCCAAAGAATTCATCGAGCAGACCGACGGTCTGGACATGGTGGTTGCGCCCATTGGTGGCGGTGGCATGATCTCTGGCACCTGCCTGACGCTCGCCACCTTGGCGCCGGAAACGCAGGTGATTGCGGCGGAGCCAGAGCAGGCGGACGACGCCTACCGCAGCTTCAAGGCGGGGCACATCATCGCCGATGACGCGCCCAAAACCATTGCTGACGGGCTGTTGGTGCCGCTCAAAGAGCGCACTTGGCACTTTGTCTCCAACCACGTGAGCGAGATTTACACCGCGTCCGAGCAAGAAATCATTGATGCGATGAAGCTCACCTGGAAGCATCTCCGCATCGTGATGGAACCTTCCTCCGCGGTGCCTTTGGCGACAGTTCTCAAGAACCCCGACGCTTTCAGAGGCAAACGCGTGGGGATGATCATCACCGGTGGCAACGTTGATCTCGATAAGCTGCCCTGGTTGCCAACCACCTGACACACAGACAACTCTATTTTCGACAGAGGATGAGGACATGAAAGACATGACCAATCTCGACACCTATGAAGTGGGCTATGACATTCCGGCCAAGCCGGGCATGGACGCCGCAGACATTCAAACCCCGGCCTTGGTGCTGGACCTTGATGCGCTGGAGCGCAACATCAAGAAGATGGGCGATTACGCCAAGGCCCACGGCATGCGCCATCGCGTGCATGGCAAGATGCACAAATCCGTAGATGTGGCCAAGCTGCAGGAAAAACTTGGTGGTGCCGTAGGCGTCTGCTGTCAGAAGGTCTCGGAGGCCGAAGTCTTTGCCCGTGGCGGCATTAAGGACATTCTGGTTTCCAACCAGGTGCGTGACCCGGCGAAAATCGACCGCCTGGCCCGTCTGCCCAAATTTGGCAGCCGCACGATTGTCTGCGTGGATGACGTTGCCAATGTGGCGGACCTCTCTGCTGCGGCCGTGCTGCATGGCACGGAGCTGGAGATCTTTGTCGAAATCGATTGTGGCGCGGGCCGCTGTGGTGTGACCACCACCGAAGCCGTGGTGGAGATTGCCAAGGTTGTTGAAGCGGCGGACAACCTCAAGTTCACCGGTATTCAGGCCTATCAGGGCGCAATGCAGCACATGGACAGCTACGAGGACCGCAAGGCCAAGCTCGACGTGGCGATTGCCCAAGTGCAGGACGCTGTGGACGGCCTTAAAGCCGAGGGTATTTCCTGCGAATTGGTCTCCGGCGGCGGCACTGGCTCCTATTACTTTGAGAGCAACTCCGGCGTGTACAACGAGCTGCAATGTGGCTCCTACGCCTTCATGGACGCAGACTACGGCCGCATCCTGGACAAAGACGGCAACCGCATCGACCAAGGCGAGTGGGAAAATGCCTTCTTCATCCTGACCAGCGTGATGAGCCATGCCAAAGCGGACAAAGCCATCGTGGACGCAGGTCTGAAAGCGCAGTCTGTCGACAGCGGCCTGCCAGTGATTTTTGGTCGCGACGATGTGGAATACATCAAATGCTCAGACGAGCACGGCGTGGTCATGGACCCAACCGGCGTGCTGAAGGTCAATGACAAGCTCAAGCTGGTGCCGGGCCACTGTGACCCAACCGCCAATGTGCACGACTGGTACGTCGGCGTGCGCGACGGCAAAGTTGAATGCGTCTGGCCTGTGTCGGCCCGCGGCCGTGCCTACTGATCTTCGATAAAAAACCACCTCCGGCGTATGGGGCGCCGGACTTGTGCCCACGTGCTGTCTTACCCTTCCGGCATTGCACGTGGGCACGCAAATTCTAACGTGAGAGCACCATGCTGATAGTACCTGAACGCGAAATTGCCGACCTGATGACCCGCGAGGCGGCGTTTGATGCGGTTGAAAAAGTTTTTGCCGCCATGGCCGCGCGCGATGCGTATAACTTCCCGGTGGTGCGCGAAGCCATTGGCCACGAAGACGCGTTGTATGGGTTCAAAGGCGGCTTTGATCAGGCGGGGCTGACGCTGGGCCTGAAGGCGGGCGGCTACTGGCCCAACAACCTGGAAAAGCGCGGCCTGATCAACCACCAGTCCACCGTGTTCCTGTTTGATCCGGACACTGGCAAGGCCAAAGCCATGGTGGGCGGCAATCTGTTGACCGCGCTGCGCACCGCTGCCGCGTCGTCCGTTTCGATCAAACATTTGGCCCGCGAAGATGCCAAGGTCATCGGCATGATTGGCGCAGGGCATCAGGCCACCTTCCAACTGCGCGCCGCCTTGGAGCAGCGCCAGTTTGAGAAAGTTATCGGCTGGAACTACCACCCGGACATGCTGCCAAACATTGAAAAAGTCGCCACCGAAGCTGGCTTGCCATTTGAGGCCGTGGAACTGGACGGTATGAAACAGGCTGACGTGATCATCTCGATCACCTCCGCCTTTGCCCCCTCCTTGATGGCGGATCATGTCTCCCCCGGCACGCACATCGCCTGCATGGGCACCGACACCAAAGGCAAACAGGAGGTCGAAAGCGCGCTTTTGGCGAAAGCCTCTGTCTTCACCGACGAGGTGGCGCAATCGATCACCATCGGCGAGGCGCAGCACGCGGTGGCCGAAGGGCTGATTGAAGTCAGTGATGTGGCCGAAGTCGGCGCGGTGATCAACGGCACCAACCCGGGCCGCACCTCGGCAGAGCAGATCACCCTGTTTGATGGCACCGGCGTTGGCTTGCAGGATCTTGCGGTGGCCGCGGCCGTCGTCGATCTGGCTGTCGAAAAAGGCATCGCCATCGAGGTCGATTTCTAAGTTCCTCTAACCGCTTGGAAACACACGCCTCCGTTGCTTCTTGGCTGCGGAGGCGCTTTGTTTTTGGCGTTTGCTGCTCCCAAACTTACGCGACGTTTTATTCAAAAATCCATTGAAAGTATCTCCCGATTTGCGCCGTTTTGCGCCGTAGTCACAGCCGGTAAAACCAAGGCCACACGCGCGCGATACCCGCGCGAAAGGGGAGGCCAGATGGCACATTGCTTGGATAGGACGGCTCAGAAAGACAGCGCCCACGCGCGGTCTGATGTCGATCTGTCCCAGTCTCCCTCACGCACCCAATACCGCGACGGCCTGTCTGTCGCGCCCTTGATCTGCCCCTCGTGGGCAGGCGGTAGCCGCACACTGCGGCCTGCTGGGATCGCCGCGCACCGCGTGGCTGAAGTGGCCCCAGCGCTGACCTCTGAAACTGCCGCAACTCCCCAACTTCGGGGCACTGGACCGCATATCGCAGCCCAGTGAGTTCACGCCAAGAGATGTCGCCTAGAGGAGAGGGCGGCATCCCTTCGGTTAGCAAATGGAGGTCCCACATGAGGGATGGTAGCTATACCTACAAGCTGTTTGATCGCAGCGATTTTAGTGCCTTTTGGGCGCTGTTCACCGACAATTTGATCAACCTGATGGTGCTGGCTGGCGTCTGTCAGTTTGTGTTCCAGATGCCTGCCGAGATTGTCTATGGCCGCATCGTGCCGGGCGCGGCCGTGGCCATTCTGGCCGGGATCGCCGTCTATGTGGGCTTGGCCAAACGCGCCGCCGCCCAACATGGCCGTGACGTGACCGCGCTGCCCTACGGCATCTCGACCCCGGTGATGTTTGTCTATCTGTTTGGCGTGATTGGCCCGATTTACTGGTCCACCAATGACCCAATGCTGGCCTGGCAGGTCGGTATCGGCGCTGGCTTCATGGGCGGCATCGTCGCTGCGCTGGGCGCGGTGATTGGCCCATGGCTAAAACGTGTGACCCCGCGCGCCGGTATGCTGGGCACGCTTTGCGGCATCGCGCTGGTGTTCATCGGCACCGTGCCCCTAGCGACCGTGTTTGAAAACCCATTCATCGGCTTTGCCTCGATGATCATCATCCTCTGGGGCCTCGTGGGCCGCTTCCGCCTGCCATATAACATCCCCGCCGGTCTGCTCGCGCTGATTGTCGGCACCGTGGTGGCCTTTGGCATTGGCGAAGCCAAGCTCAGCCTGGATGGCGTCGGCTTCTACCCACCTCTGCCCTATATCGGTGACCTGCTCGCAGGCATCCAGTATCTGTTTGCCAACCCGGAACTGTTCCTCGTGCTGGTGCCGGTGCAGATCTACAACTTCATCGAGACCATGAACAACGTGGAAAGCGCCGAAGCGGCGGGCGACCATTACCCTGTGGCCACCTGTCAGATCACCGATGGCGTGGGCACCATGGTGGGCGCGGTCTTTGGCTCGCCTTTCCCAACCACCGCCTACATCGGCCATCCGGCTTATAAGCGCATGGGTGCACATGCCGGCTACATCATTGGGGTCGGCGCGGTGATCCCGCTGGCGGCCTTCTTTGGTCTGTTGGCCTTCCTCAACAACCTGATCCCGACCGCAGCCGCGGCCCCGGTGCTGGTGTTTGTTGCGCTCAGCCTGATCACCAACACCGCGCATTCGGTGAAAACCGACCACATGGCCGCTGTGACCATCGCGATGATGCCACATGTCTCGGCTTTCCTGATGGTGAAATGGGGCTCACTGATGGGCGCATTGGGGGCCGTGGGTGTGGCAGGTCTGCCAAATCTTGGTGACGAGGCCTTGACCGCCGCGCTGTTGCAGCAAGGCGCGCATTTCGAAGGCCACCTGGCCCTCTCGCAAGGCGCCATCTTGACCGGTCTGATCTGGGGGGCCATTGTCGCCAGCGTCATTGATGGCCGCTTCCGCAATGCTGGTGGCTTTGCTCTGGCCGCCGCCGTGATGTCCGCTCTGGGCATCATCCATGGCGCCAGCCTGCACATGCCGGAACTCTCCGGTGTGACCTCCGGCTACCTGATCGCGGCCGCCTTCCTCTACATCTACCCGCTGTTTCACAAAGAGGATGACCTCGTGAACGAAAACGCGGTGGTGGACGAGGCTCCGGCACCCGCCGAATAACGTCCACTTCCCCGGACGCCCTTGTGCGGGCCAGCCTTGTCCTTCGGCGGCCCGCACCTTTTCATTCCTCCACATTGGACCCGACCATGTCACACACAGAGACTCAAACGCTCCTGCGGGGCCGTATTCTGGATTTCCACGCCGCCCCAACAGATGAGATGGACACCGACGCCTATACCTACATCAAGGACGGCGCGATCCTAATCGAAGATGGCAAGATCAAAGCCACCGGTGTCTATCAAGACATTGCTGCGCGAGCGCCACAAGCCACGGTCAAAGACCACCGCCCAAATCTGCTGCTGCCCGGTTTCATCGACACCCATGTACATTTCCCGCAGGTGCAGGTGATTGCCTCCTGGGGAGAGCAGCTTCTGGATTGGCTGAACAACTACACCTTCCCCGAAGAAACCCGCTTTGAAGACCCTAATCACAGCACGGCGATGGCGGGCCATTTCTACGACCTGCTGACCAGCCATGGCACCACCACGGCAGTGTCTTACTGCTCGGTGCACACCGCGTCCGTGGAGGCCTATTTTGCCGAGGCCGAACGGCGCAATATGTGCATGATTGGTGGCAAGGTCATGATGGATCGCAACGCGCCGGATGCGCTGCGCGACACGCCACAATCCAGCTATGACGACAGCAAAAAGATGATTGCCAGGTGGCACGGCAAGGGCCGTGCGCACTACGCCATCACCCCGCGCTTTGCGATCACCTCAACGCCAGAGCAGATGCAGATGGCGCAGGCTTTGGTGGCGGAACACCCGGAGTGTTTTGTGCAGACCCACCTGAGCGAAAACCACGACGAAATTGCCTTCACCAAAGAGCTCTACCCAGATGCGCCGGACTATCTTGGTGTCTATGAAGGCTACGGCCTGCTGACGCCCAAAACCTTGCTAGGACACTCTATCCACCTGACCCCACGCGAGATTGACGTGCTGGCCGAAACGCAGGCGAAACCGGTGTTCTGCCCAACCTCTAACCTCTTCTTGGGCAGCGGTCTGTTTGACGACGGCGGGCTGCGCGCCCGCGGCATTCAGAACGCCATCGCCACCGACATCGGGGCAGGGACCAGCTACTCGATGCTGCAAACCCTCAACGAGGGCTACAAAATTCTGCAATTGCAGAAGCAGAAACTGCACCCGCTGCGCGCCTTTGACTGGATCACCCGTGGCAACGCCGAGGTGCTGGGCCTGTCGGACAAGATCGGCACGCTGGCGGTAGGTTCGGATGCGGATGTGGTGGTGTTGGATTCCCACGCGACCCACGCCATGGACCTGCGCATGCAGCGCGCGGAAAGCCTGTCCGAAGAGCTGTTCATCCTGCAAACATTGGGCGATGATCATGCTGTGTCAGAGACCTATGTCGCTGGCGTGGCACAGAAAAACGGCGCGGCGACCATTGCAAACAAGCCAGCTCCAGCGCCGGTTCTCAAGTCCGCCTGATTTCCGAAAACTCTGTCAGCTGGTTCCAATCGGGTCAGCTGACAAACAACCGCGCCAGAAACACCGCGCTCATGCCGTAGCCGATCACGACCACGATCCAGCGCACCACGGAAGCCGGAATGGCCTTGGCGACAAAAGCCCCGCTGTAGCCACCTAAGACCGCAAACGCCATCATCAGCACCGCCATCGGCCAAACCACCAGACCTGCCACTGCAAAGGTGACCACCGAAATGGCGGACAGGGCAAACGACAGCCCGTTTTTCACTCCGTTCATCAGGTGAATGTCGCGCCAGCCCCACATGGCAAACAGCGCCAACAACACAATGCCCAAACCGCCGTTGAAATAGCCGCCGTAAACGCTCACCGAAAACAGCCCCACAGCGCCTTCCGGCTTGAACCATTTGGCCTTTTGCTGTGACCAGACCTGCAGTTTTGCGCCGAGCAAAAACGCCGTGGTGGCAAACATCAGCAGAAACGGCACCACATAGGAAAACACCTCGTTGGAGGACACCAGCAATAACAACGACCCCGCCAATCCGCCCGCCAGCGTGATGGCGGTGAGCCGGATCATCTGAGCGCGTGACAGGGTTTTGAGTTCTGACAGAAACCCAATGGCCCCGCCCAGATAGCCGGGGAACACCGACACCGCGCTGGTGGCATTGGCCGCCACCGGCGGCACCCCGGCCCAGACCAGCGCCGGGAAGGTCAAGAACGTCCCGCCCCCCGCAATGGTGTTGACAACGCCAGCGCCAAATCCGGCCAAAGCCAGCACACAGAGTTCCAGGATCGTCATCGGGGTCTTTCTTTATCAAATTGGGTCTGGCGGTCCGCGCACCGTAAGGCGCATTGCTGGATATGCCAGATAATCGCGCTTGTTTTTCAAGAAAAAGCGGAAAGTGCATCGTCTCAGACAGGCTTTGCCTCCAACGCCCCAACCAGACTAAAACCAATACAAACAATCAGGAGACACATCCATGACCGGCTATCTGACCACCCATGTTCTGGACACCGCCCGTGGCTGCCCTGCTGAGGGCCTGAAAATTGATCTCTACCGGATCGAGGGCGAGACCCGCACCAAACTCAAATCCTTGGTCACCAATGATGACGGCCGCACCGACGAGCAAATCCTGCCCGCCGCAGAATTTGCCACCGGTGAATATGAGCTGATCTTCCACGCCGGGGCCTATCTGGACGCCTGCGGCACCCCGCCGGAAGAGCCACGTTTCCTTGATGTGGTGCCGATCCGCTTTGGCATGTCGGAAGCCTCGCACTACCACGTGCCGCTGCTGCTCTCCCCGTTTGGTTACTCCACATATCGCGGCAGCTAAGGCTCTCGAAAAAAAACAGTTTTGCAAAGGCGCGCTCCGGTTTCGGACGCGCCTTTATTCTATGCGACCTGAACTAACATGGCGGGTTTTTATTGTTCTGAATTTTTTGATACTGCTTGGCATTTAGAGGGAATTACGAACAAAGGCCCGGTCGCGTAGACTGTACCAAATACGAATCTAGGGGAGACCGCCATGTACGATATGGCAATTTTGTGGGACTGGATCGCGTTCTCGGTGCGCTGGCTACACGTCATCACCGCCATGGCTTGGATTGGCGCGTCGTTCTATTTCATCGCATTGGATCTGATGCTGAAACCGGCCAAACACCTGCCCGAAGGTGCTTATGGTGAAGAATGGGAAGTGCACGGCGGCGGCTTCTATCACACCGTAAAATACCTCGTGGCCCCGTCTGAGATGCCGGAGCACCTGACCTGGCACAAATGGCAGAGCTACACCACATGGCTCTCTGGCGCGGCGCTGTTGATGATTGTCTACTGGGTCGGCGGTGAGCTCTTCTTGCTGGACCCAACCAAAGCAGACCTGAGCCTGTTCCAGGGCATCCTGATCTCCGGCGGCTCCTTGACTATTGGTTGGCTAGCCTATGATTTTATGTGCAAATCCAAGCTCAGCGAGCAGCCAACCCTGCTGATGCTGCTGCTGTTTGCCATCCTCGTGGTGATGTCCTGGGGCTACAACCAGATCTTCACCGGCCGTGCCGCGCTGCTGCACCTGGGGGCCTTCACCGCCACCATAATGACCGCAAACGTGTTCTTCCAGATCATGCCGAACCAGCGCATTGTGGTGGACGATTTGAAAAACGGCCGCACGCCGGATGCCAAATACGGCAAGATCGCCAAGGTGCGGTCCACCCACAACAACTACCTGACCCTGCCGGTGGTGTTCCTGATGCTGTCCAACCACTACCCGCTGGCCTTCGCCACTGAGTACGCTTGGATCATCGCCAGCCTGATCTTCTTGACCGGCGTCACCATCCGCCACTACTTCAACACCATGCATCGTACTGGCAAAGGCCCGCTCTGGACCTGGCTGATCACCGCGCTGCTGATGGTGGCCATCGCCTGGCTCTCCACTGCGCAAACTGGCGAAACCTACGAGGAATCCGAAGCCCGCGAACTGACCGCGTATGAGCAAAAGTTTGCCTCGGCAGAGGCCTTTGAGGAAGCATACTACGCTGTGCTCGGCAACTGTTCTATGTGCCATGCGCGTGAGCCCTCGTGGGAGGGGTTGCACTGGGCTCCCAAGGGGGTGGTGCTGGAAACCGAGGCCGATGTGGCGCGCCATGCCGAGCAGATCTATCTGCAAGCGGGCCGCACCCACGCCATGCCACCGCCCAACGCGATCGAGATGGATCAGGAAAGCCGTGATTTGATCGTCGCCTGGATCAAGGAGGTTCGTAACGGCGGGTGAGGTCAGACGAATGTATCGGGTAGAAATGGGCGCGCTGTGCGCCCTTTTTTGTGTGAAACGCTATCGGTTTGTTACGGTCGAGCAAGGGGACGGGAAGTCAATGACGTGACCATAGTCGCTTGGCTTTAAGCTCACGCCGACCATCACAAATTCGATTGTGTCCCGGTCGCCAGCCATTGGGAGGTAGAGTTCGGATGTGCTGCGAAAAGATGTGAGCGGACCGGTGTAGGGCAAAGCAATGTGGAGCGGCAGCGGATCTGTCGCAGCCAGCACAAAAGCCCCCCACATTTTTGAGCCGGGTCCTTTGCCGGGGTGGTCGGACAGCTTTGTTCCGGTAAAGACCTTACTCAGCGTCTTTTTGAGTTTGCTGCGTACATAGAGTCCTTTGAAGTCAATTGGTTCCCCGGTGCGGGAGCGCAGTACTTCGTAAATCGATAAGATGCCTGGTTGGGTTTGCGGACATGGCAATCCGATGTTCTTGAGCCGCGGCATTGCAGCACCCAGGGCCGCATCGCGCCAGATGAAATACAGTTGTTTCAGCTCGGGTTCGAGCCTTGCAACCGAGAAGTTGGAGCCTGTCATGTGCTGTGTGGTCTCTTTTTGGTGGTCCTTTTTCTGTCACGCGAACGATGCGCCCTCCCAAAACCCCGGACGCACGCGATGAATCCCCTTCCTGCGTTGATGTAGCGTAGCACAAAAATGCATCACGCGGACTTTGGAGCGAAATCACATCCGCAACTCTTTGTGAACATTGAGAAAAGGAGGCGGCGAGACCAGCTTACACTGGTCAGTGCTCATAAGTGGCGACCCCTGAAGGACTCGAACCCTCAACCTGCTGATTAGAAGTCAGCTGCTCTATCCAGTTGAGCTAAGGGGCCATCGCCAAACGGCCAGCAGGTCGCCCTGCGCCGTCACCTTTCTAATAGCCGCGCCAGCTTGTCAACGGCGCGGGAAGGAAAAGTGGAAAACCAGTGCCGCAGGCCCTCTTATCCCGGCAACACTTCGGTGCCTTTGCTGGCGCAGACCTCGGCCAATGTGTCAGGGATTTCATCCGTGTAGAGCCGGGCGACGTCGGCAAAATCCAAGATCTTCGCCGGGGCGTTGCGTTGGAACTTGGAGTGATCCGCCAAGAGCCAGGTTTCCCGCGCACCAGCCAGAGCGGCGTGGGACACAGCAATCTCGTCGATGTCAAAATCATAGGCCACGCCGGTCTCCGACACCGCAGAACAGCCGAGGATGGCATAGTCAAAGGCAAAGTCGCGCACCATGCGCGCCGCCACAGGACCTACCAGTCCGCCGTCTTCCGCGCGGGGGCGCCCACCGGTCAAAAGCACGTTGCACCGCGCGTTGCCGGACAAAATCCGCGCCACATTGAGGTTGTTGGTCACCACCAATAACCCATCGTGGCCCAGCAATGCGCTGGCCAGTGCCTCGGTGCTGGTGCCGATGTTTATGAACAGAGCGGAGCCATTGGGGATGTCCGCCGCACAGCGGGCCGCCATCGCTGCCTTGGCATCCGCGTTCACGCGCCCGCGTTCTTCATAAGCAATGTTGCGCACACCGGAGGGCAAAACCGCACCACCATGTACCCGCTCCAGCCGCCCGGCATTGGCCATTTCATTGAGGTCGCGGCGAATGGTCTGCACGGTCACAACAAAATGCGCCGCCAGACCTTCGACGGTAACTTTGCCCTCGCTGCGGGCGATTTCGAGGATTTCTCTCTCGCGAAAACTGCTCAGCATGTTCGTTACTTTTCGTTTGTGCTCCCCCTCAGTGGCAGGCGGATGGCACGTTTTCAACGAAAATTATCCATACCACGCGGAATTTCCTTGACCGAATGCGCGTTTTGGGTTCGTAAAGGTGCGAAAATGTTCGAAGGTGTTCTTATGGAAGCGCAAACAGAAAATCCGGTGGATCTTTTTGTCATTGGTGGCGGTATCAACGGCTGTGGCATCGCGCGGGACGCGGCCGGGCGGGGGCTCTCGGTGGAGCTGGCCGAAATGAACGATCTGGCCTGGGCCACATCCTCGGCCTCGACCAAGCTGTTCCACGGTGGTCTGCGGTACCTCGAGTATTTCGAAGTCCGTTTGGTGCGTGAGGCGCTGATTGAGCGCGAAACCCTGCTGCGCGCCATGCCCCACATCAGCTGGCCGATGCGCTTTGTGCTGCCGATGCACAAAGACATGCGCTTTGAAAACGACACGCCGACCTCCAAACTTCTAAGCTTGGTCATGCCGTGGATGAAAGGCCGTCGTCCCAGCTGGCTGATCCGCATGGGGCTTTTCATGTATGACCACCTCGGTGGCCGCAAAATCCTGCCCGGCACCCGCACGGTGGATCTGACAATCGACGAAGCAGGCGCACCGCTGCAGGAGAAGTTTGTGAAAGCCTTTGAATACTCCGACTGTTGGGTCGAGGACAGCCGTCTTGTGGTGTTAAACGCCCGGGATGCAGAGGCGCGTGGGGCCACCATCCGCACCCGCACCAAGGTGATCTCCGCGCAACGTGGCGACAACTTCTGGCACATCGAGATGGAGGACGTCGACACCGGCGCGCGTCGCACCACCCGTGCCAAGGCGCTGGTCAATGCGGGTGGCCCCTGGGTGGCCGATGTCATTCGCGGCGTGATCCAGCAGAATTCCTCCGCTGGCGTGCGTTTGGTACGCGGCAGCCACATTGTCACCAAACGCCTGTTTGACCACGACCGCTGCTACTTCTTCCAAGGCAGCGACGGCCGCATCATCTTTGCCATTCCCTATCAGGAAGACTTCACCCTCATCGGCACCACCGATCAGGAACACACCCACGCCGACGTGGCCCCAACCTGCACCGATGAAGAGGCGCAGTACCTCTGCGACTTCGCGTCTAACTACTTCAAGAAGCCGGTCACCATGGAAGACATCGTCTGGCGCTACTCTGGTGTGCGCCCACTCTATGACGATGGAGCATCTTCGGCACAGGCAGCCACCCGTGACTACGTCTTGAAACTGGACGAAAGCGGCGCCCCGGTGCTCAACATCTTTGGCGGCAAGATCACCACCTACCGCAAGCTGGCCGAAGCGGCGATGGAAAAGCTTACGCCATTCTTCCCAGAGGCCGCAGCCCCCTGGACTGCGGGCGTAGCGATGCCCGGCGGGGACTTTGAAGTGCATCAGGTGGGTGACAAGATTGCCGAGTTGCAACGCGACTACCCCTTCCTGACCGATGCCTGGGCCAAGCGTTTGATCCGTGCCTACGGCACCGAAGCGCCTGAGATGCTCGGAGCCGCAAAATCTGCTGCTGATTTGGGCGCAGACTTTGGCGCAACCCTGACCGCCGTCGAGGTCGACTGGCTCATGGCGAAGGAATACGCGCGCGCCGCTGCCGATGTGGTTTGGCGCCGCTCCAAGCTCGGTCTACGCCTCAACGCGCAGCAAATTGCTGCCATCGACAGCTATATGGCTGCGGCGCGGCAAAAAGCCTCCGCCTGAGGCCCAACCGAGAATTGATCTTTGCGCCTCATCGGCCTATACGAAGCCCGCACGATGCTGTTGTGCGGGCTTTTGAGTCTGCGCGAGGGCGGAGGAGAACCATTCGGATTTTGTCAGGTCATCCCGACCTGATCCCGCAAGTCACAGAACACCCCTGACGCAAAAAAGGTAGTGAGAAACATGGCTGATAAAAAATCGCCCGACATATTGTATACCATTGTAGACGAAGCGCCTGAGCTGGCCTCCGCCTCCTTCCTGCCGATCATTCGCAAGTTTGTTTCCGCCGCTGGTATCACCGTTGGCACCCCGGACATTTCCCTTGCCGGTCGCATCATCGCCACCTTCCCGGAAAACCTGACCGACGATCAGCGTCAGTCTGACGATCTGGCCGCGCTGGGCGAACTGGTGAAGACCCCAGACGCCAACGTCATCAAGCTGCCAAACATTTCCGCTTCCGTGCCACAGCTGGTTGCGGCCATCGAAGAGCTGCAAGGGCAGGGCTACAACATCCCGTCTTACCCGGAAGACCCGCAGTCTGACGAAGAAAAAGCCATCCGCGCACGTTACGACGGCATCAAAGGCTCCGCCGTGAACCCGGTGCTGCGCGAAGGCAACTCTGACCGCCGCTCCGCCCGTGCGGTGAAGAACTTCGCCCAAAACAACCCACACTCCATGGGCGCATGGGAAGGCACGTCGAAGACCAAAGTGTCTTCCATGCCGGGCAACGACTTCTACGCAAACGAAGTTTCCGCCACCATCTCCGCCGAACAGGAGGGCGACGCGAAGATCGAATTTGTCGCCAAAGACGGCGCCGTGACCGTGCTCAAAGACAGCTACCCGCTGGAAGAAGGCACTGTGGCTGACGCGACCTTCATGTCCGCTTCTGCACTGGGCAGCTTCCTTGCAGACGCGATTGAAGACACCAAATCTGACGGCACCATGTTCTCCCTGCACATGAAAGCCACCATGATGAAGGTCTCCGACCCCATCATCTTCGGCCACGCGGTGAAAGCATGGCTCGGCCCAGTTTGGGACGCACACGGCGAAGCCATCGCAGCCGCTGGCGGCTCCCCGAACTCCGGTCTGGGTGCGGTTCTGGCCGCGATCGATACTCTGGACAACGCCGACGCCATCAAAGCCGAGATCGCCGCGCTGGACCGTCCGTCCATGTACATGGTCGACTCGGACCGCGGCATCACCAACCTGCACGTGCCCTCCGATGTGATCATCGACGCCTCCATGCCGGCTGTGATCCGCGCAGGCGGCAAAGGCTGGGACGAAGCGGGCAACAAGGGTGACACCAACTGTGTGATCCCAGATCGCTGCTACGCGTCCGTCTATGATGAAACCATCAACTTCTTCAAAGCCAACGGCGCGCTCGACGTGACCACCGCAGGTTCCGTGGCTAACGTGGGTCTGATGGCGCAGAAGGCTGAAGAGTACGGCTCTCACCCAACCACGTTTGAAGCCCCAGCAGCGGGTTCCATCCGCATCGTTCTGGAAAACGGCGACGTGCTGCACTCCCACGATGTAGAGACAGGCGACATCTGGCGCTCCTGCACCGTGAAGAAAGCCCCAATCGAGAACTGGATCGAGCTGGCGATGGACCGTCAGCGCCTGACCGGGTCCGAGGCGATCTTCTGGCTGGACGCAAACCGCGCCCATGATGCCGAGCTGATCAAATACGTGACTCCGGCGCTCGAGGCGGCTGGCAAAGCCGACCTGTTTCAGATCATGGCGCCTCGCGAAGCCACCGCGCAGTCGCTGAAAACCATCACCGCAGGCAACGACAGCATCGCCATCACCGGCAACGTGCTGCGTGATTACCTGACCGACCTCTTCCCGATCCTCGAGCTGGGCACCTCTGCCAAAATGCTCTCCATCGTGAAGCTGATGAAAGGTGGCGGCCTGTTTGAAACCGGCGCTGGTGGTTCGGCGCCAAAGCACGTGCAGCAACTGGTCGAAGAAAACCACCTGCGCTGGGACTCCATGGGTGAGTTCTGTGCCCTTGGTGAAAGCCTGAACTTCCTCGCGGACGTCAAAGGCAACGCCAAAGCCGGTATTCTGGGTGTCGCTGCCGAAGCCGCGACCCAAGGCATTCTGGACGACAACCGTTCGCCATCGCGCAAAGTCGGCCAGCCGGACAACCGCGACAGCCACTACTGGTTCGCCCGCTACTGGGCCGACGCGCTGGCAGCACAGTCTGACGACGCCGATCTCGCAGCGGAATTCGCAGGCGTGGCCAAAGCCTTGGCAGACGGCGAAGAGGCTATCCTGGCCGAACTCGCAGCGGCCCAAGGCCCAGCAGCCGACATCGGCGGCTACTTCCGCCCATCGGTGGAGCTGAAAGCCAAAGTCATGCGCCCAAGCGCCACCCTGAACGCGATCATCGGCTAAGGCCGACGCGTTAGGTTGACACAAGGAAGCCGCCCTGAAAGGGGCGGCTTTTTTATGCGCTTTGTCATCTCCGTATGGACTTCCTGATCTGCAAGTGCATCCTTGCCCTACTCAGGCCATTGGCCCCAAGCGGAGTATCGAGTTGCGTCACCTCTTGAGCGGCATTCCTTATTTGGTTGTTTTTCCGGTGCTGGTCTTTGCCGCGACCGGTGTCCTCACTCTAATGTTGATGAAGTTTGATGTCGCGATGCAGGATGCCCTGTTGTCCCCGATGTGGTTGCCCATTCTCGCGGTCTTATCCTTCGGCTTGTTTTTCGGCTGTTGGCGGTGGTGTCTGGAATGGGTGAAGCTTACGAAGCGCTTTTGATGCGCCTCAACAGGGCCAGCGCCCGACTGCGGGTGTGCGCACCGAATCCGCAACCTGTCGCTTAATCCCAGCCAAACGCATCCAAGGTTTCACCCTGTCACGACACGCACAAAAGCGCACGCCCATCTGGTCGGTCGTACGCTGGCTGGGCGGGACACGCCTCTCTTCCAATCCCCCAACATTCCCTCTATGAAACACTATAACACCCCCCATCAGGACCCCACGCCCATGACCACGCTCACCATCGACCCGCAACGCCTCAAAACCGTGCGCAAGGCGCGTAAGCTGGGCCGTCCGAAACTCGCGAAACTGATAAACCTCACCGAGCGCCAGCTGACCAAGCTGGAAACCGCCAAAACCGCGACTCTGCCGGAACCCGCCGTCCTACGCCTCGCCACAGCACTGCAAATCCCGACGCAGGCCCTCACAGGCGAGCTACCCCTGATTGAAGACGACCTCAAACCTGTGCAACACACCTGCACCAGCGGCTGTTGCGGGTAATCTCAAGCATCAAAATCGCTTTGCGCGCGTGACAGGGACATCTCCAGAGTCCTTAGATTCTCGCCCCCACCAAAATATCTCGCAAAATGCGCCATTGTCGCCTCTGCTGAATACTTTGACGGGAATTCTGAAGGCGGATTGTGTCGGCGCTACCATGTTTGTTCTGTAACCATTGTGCGAGAACAGACATGAAACAAATAAGAGACTACTGCCGCCGGCATTCCTGGTGTGGCGACCTCAAAGTCGCTGCTGTGTTTCTGGGACTTGCCGCACTCGCCGCACTCATCGTGCTGCAAACCGTGCCGTCAACTTGATCGGCAATTGACACCAAAGCAAAAGGGGCGTTCTGTGCGCCCCTTCGCCTTTTGAGGCGGTGCATTAGCTTGCGATAGTCCTTCGCCACTACTGCAACTTCCGGTTCTGGGGAGAGGGCCGCGTGCATTCCCATGTCGCAAAATTCCGAAAACCGTCATGATCTTCAAAACATGTCCGGCGTGGCCGCTTGCTGCAAGTCAGGCATGAAGGCAGGCACTATCGAGCAGGACCTTACTTGGGACAACTAAAAGCCTTTTGCGACAAACACGCGTGGTGTCGTGGCGTCCTGTTGGCCGCCCTGTTTTTCGGCATCGCTTACGGCGTGGCCTCGTTGGTGATTTACGCAGTACCAAATACTGTAGACAGCCCACCCTAAAGCGCCTCGTGTCCACAAATCACCGAACCTTGTCTTTGGCAAAGCTCCCCCAAACTCTGTCCTCTTCGCAAAATGCAATCTCCGCATTCGCCGCCATCTCTTGTCTGTAGCCACAACGCGAGGACAGACATGAAAAGGATGAAAAACTACCTACAAAGACAATCTTGGTGGGGCGATCTGAGGGTCGCCCTTGTGTTTTTAACAATTGCAGCAGGCGGCGCTTTATTGGTGCTCAAGTCATTTCCAAATACTTTGGCCACCGCGCCATAGCGCCAAGGGAACCCGGCACGTCGCCCCTACACCGGCACCTGTAGCCCAGCCTTCACCCGATCAATCACCACATTGCTGTGAAACCTGCGGATGTTGGGATTGTCGTTGAACACCCGGCGACTGAACTCCTCATAAGCGGTCATATCCGGCGCGGTGACCACCAGAATAAAGTCGGCCTGACCGGTGACGTAGTAGCACTGCTACACATCATCGAGCTTGAGCATCGAGCGGCGGAACTCATCCAGCAGGTCCGTGCGCTCGCGCTCCATCTCTACCTCCACCACAAAGGTCATGGGCCGCCCCACCGCCTTGGCAGAAACCACGGCAATATCCGCCTCCACAATCCCCTCGTCGCGAAACCGCTTAAGCCGCCGTTGTACCGCAGAGCGCGAGATACCCGCAATCTCGCCCAACTCATCCGCCGTCAGCCGGTTGTTCTTCTGAATGGCGGTGAGCAGACGGCGGTCGATTTCGTCGAGATTTTCGGTCATTTGTATTTCTTTGGTGAGAACTAAGGGCAATTCGCTCATCTAAGGGCAATTTCAGAACATTTTGCCCAAATCTTTGCGCTAGCATTTGGCTCTAAACCCTCTCCTGTCAACCCTGCACAGCCCATTGCCTTTCCCCGCAACCCCGCCCACTCTGGTCAACAAAGAAGCTTCAGTTGGACCCACGCCATGCCTTTCACTTTCGAGAACCACCACAATGTTGTCTTTGGCGACTGTGATCCGGCGGGCATTGTCTACTACCCCAACATCTACCGCTGGATGGACGGCACGTTTCAGCGCTTCCTGCAGCAATACGGCGGCCACGCCGCAGTTTGTGAACACCTCGACGCCGTGGGACTTGGACTGATGGAAACCCATGCCAAATACCGCCGTCCGCTTAAGGATGGCGACGCGCTGACCATCCGCATGGAAATTGCCGAGTGGTCCGCCAAATCTTACCGGGTGATCCATCGCGGTTATGTTGTCGATGATTTGGCCTTTGAAGGCACCGAGGTCCGTGCGCTGTTTGAACAGCGCGACGGTCGCATGCGGGCAGGGGAGGTCACCCGCCTCAAATCCCTTCTGATGTCTCACTCAGAGCCCTGACCCCCTGCGCCACCAGCAAAGGCAGCTTATGACCGAAACACTTCATAATCCCCACCGCGGCACCGGCCTGCCGACCCGCCAATCTGACACGATGCCCAGCCGCGATGCCGCCGCCGTTGCAAAGTTGCTCGCCCTGTGCCCGGCTCATGCAGAAACCCCACTGCGCGACATGACAGACCTCGCCGCCACATTGGGCGTGCACAGCTTCCACATCAAAGATGAACGCTCCCGGATGGGACTTGGCTCTTTCAAAGCCCTTGGCGCCGCTTACGCCATCGCTTTTGACGCAGCCCGCACGGCCCCTACCGACTGGGCCACCGCCTTGACCGGCCGCACCTATGTCACCGCCTCGGCGGGCAACCACGGCATGTCCGTCGCCGCTGGCGCGCGGGTGTTTGGCGCCAAGGCCGTGATCTACCTGTCCCACACCGTGCCAAAAGCCTTTGGCAAACGTCTGGAAGCCCAAGGCGCCTCAGTGGCCTGGGCCGGAGACAACTACGAGGCCAGCATGGAGGCTGCAGCGCAAGCCGCCAAGGACAACGGCTGGACGTTGCTGTCCGACAGCACTTGGGCCGGCTATGAGGACAGTGGCTACCGCGTCATGGAGGGCTATCTGCAAATGGCCTCTGAAGCTGCCACGCAAATCCCTGCGCCACCCACGCATATCTTCTTGCAGGCGGGCGTAGGTGGTCTCGCCGCCGCTGTCGCCGCCTTTGCCCGCGTCACGTGGGGCGACGCACCGCAGATCACCGTGGTCGAACCCGAAGCCGCCCCCGCGCTCATTGAATCCGTCCGCGCAGGCCAATTGGCCGACACCACCGGACCTGTGTCCGACATGGGGCGACTGGATTGCAAAACCGCCTCCATGGTCGCGCTCAACGGTCTTGCCATGGATGCGGACAGCTTTGTGACCATCTCCGAACAAGAGGCGCAGGACGCAGTGGGCGCGCTCAAATCCCACGGCATCGCCAGCACGCCTTCCGGTGTGGCCGGTGTTGCCGCCGCGCTCCTGAAACGCCCCGATCTGCCGTCTGACGCCCGCATCCTGTGCTTCGTCTCCGAAGGTCCCGAAGATGCTTGATCGTGGTTTCCCACCGGAAAAGTTCCGCACCCGCGTCACCCGCCTGCAATCCGCCATGGCAGACGCAGGCGAAACAGCACTCCTGCTGACGTCGCAGGCTGACATCTTCTACACCACCGGCTTCCTCACCCGCTTCTGGGAAAGCCCCGCCCGCCCGTGGTTTGTGATCGTCCCGGCGCAAGGCGACCCCATCGCCGTGATTCCCTCCATCGGCGCGGACCTGATGTCCAAAACCTGGGTAACCGACATCCGCACCTGGGACGCGCCTTGTCCCGGAGACGACGGCGTCAGCCTGCTCACCCAAACCCTTGCTGACATCGTGCCCGAGACTGGCACCATCGGCCTACCCATGGGCCTCGAAACCCACCTGCGCATGCCGTTGGGGGATTACCTTCAACTCACCAACAACCTCGCCCCGCGCCGTTTCGTTGATGCGACCAACACGGTGCAACGCACCCGCGAAATCAAATCTGATGGCGAAGTCGCCAAAATCCGCGCCGCCTGCGCCGTGGCCGACCGCGCCTTCTCTCGCATTTCCGAATACGCCTCCGAAAACACCTCTCATGGACAGGTCTTCCGAGACTTTCAGCGTATTTTGCTTGAGGAAGGCGCCGATTGGGTCAGCTACACCGCAGGCGGCGCAGGGCAGGGCGGTTACGGCGATGTGATCTCCCCGGCGACAGATCAACGCCTCACCGCAGGCGACATCTTGATGCTCGACACCGGCGCGGTGCTGGACGGCTACTTCTGCGACTTTGACCGCAACTTCGCCATCACCCAGGCCGACGCCGCCGCCAAACGCGCCTATGATCAGCTCTATCAAGCCACCGACCACGTGCTTGCCACGCTACGGCCCGGTCACAAGGCGAGCGATGTGCACGCCATGTTTGTCGACAGCCTGACCAAGCAAGGCGCCACCCCTGGCAGTGGCCGTCTCGGCCACGGCCTTGGCATCACGCTCACGGAATGGCCCAGCTTCACGCCGCATGACCACACCGAACTGCGCGCGGGTATGGTGCTCACGCTGGAACCGAGCGTCGAGATCGCGCCCGGCCTGTTTCAGGTGCACGAAGAAAACATCGTCCTGCGCGCGGATGGTCCGGAGCTCCTCTCCTCCCGTGCCGCCGCATCCCTGCCCATTCTGAGGTAACGCCCATGGAGACCGTCCCTTTCACCCTTGGCACCCCGGCGTCCGGCCGGGCCGCCTTGGGCCTGATTGTGCTCAAGTTTGACGAAACGCTGGAACAGGACTTCCGCCGACTGTTCCCGTCCCGTGATCTCTCAATTTACACCAGCCGCGTGCCCTCTGACTCAGAAGTCACCCAAGACACGCTGCTGGAAATGTCCAAAACCCTGCCAGCCAGCGCATCCCTTTTCCCACCCGCAGCAAACTTCGACGTCGTAGGCTATGGCTGCACGTCCGGCACCACCATGATTGGCGCCGATAAAGTGGCCGAGCTTGTCAAACAAGGCGTACAAACGCCTGCCGTGACCGATCCACTGACCGCCGCCATCGCCGCCTGTCACGCGCTGGGGATCACCCGCCTTGGCATGGTCACGCCCTATGTCGAAAGCGTCTCCCTGCCGGTCAAACAAGCCTTTGAGGCCGCAGGCATTGCCGTGCCACATCTGGTGTCTTTTGGCGAAGCCGGGGAGGAAAACGTCGCCCGCATCGATACGGCTTCTGTGAAAGCCGCCGCCCTGCAGGTGGGCCATCTAGGCGTCGATGCGATCTTCCTCAGCTGCACCAACCTGCAAACACTGGATGTGATCGACAGCCTAGAGGCCGACCTCGACAAACCGGTGTTTGGCAGCAACCTCGCGCTTGCCTGGCATATGGCACAGCTCTCCGGTGCCAAACTGGCCGCCAACGCGCCGGGCCGTTTGCTGAAACGCTAAAAACATCTCCTCTCTGTCGGTATCAGGCCTGCCGCAATGCCACGCCTTGCGCAGGCTGATCTCAACAACAGGGAGACTGGCCATGAAAATCGGCTTCATCGGATTGGGCAATGTTGGCGGTAAGCTGTCCGGCAGCCTGCTGCGCAACGGCAAAGACCTCTATGTACACGACCTCAACCCCGATTTGGTGGCAGAGAAGGTCGCCGCAGGGGCCAAGCCCGTGTCCAGCCCCGCCGAAATGATGCGCCTCTGTGATGCGGTCATCACCTGCCTGCCATCGCCCGCCGCTTCTGATGCGGTCATGCAAGAGATGCTGCCCGAGGTCACCGAGGGCAAAATCTGGATGGAGATGTCCACCACCGATGAGGCCGAAGTCAAACGCCTCGGCGCGCTGGTGATCGCCCGTGGCGGCGCAGCTGTGGACTGCCCTGTCTCCGGCGGCTGTCACCGCGCCGACACCGGCAATATCGCCATCTTTGCAGGCTGTGACCGGGCCACATTTGAGCGCATCCTGCCGCTGCTGACCACCATGGGCCGCCGCATCCTGCACACCGGTCCGCTTGGCTCCGCTTCCGTGCTCAAGGTTGTGACCAACTACCTCGCAACCGCGCACCTTGTGGCCTCCGCCGAGGCACTCACCACCTGCAAAGCGGCGGGTATGGATCTCAACACCGCCTATGAGGCGATCCGCATCAGCTCCGGCAATTCCTTCAGCCACGAAACTGAGAGCCAAGTCATCCTGAATGGCTCGCGCGACATCTCCTTCACCATGGATCTGGTCAAAAAGGACATCGGCCTATTCCAAGACGTCGCCGACAGGGCAGGGGTGCCGCTGGAACTCAACCCGCTGATGGTCTCGATGTTTGACGACGCCATCGCCCGCTTTGGCGAACGCGAACTCAGTCCCAACATCATCAAACGGCTGGAAGAGGCCACAGGCCTGTCTGTTCTCGCGCCCGGCTTCCCGCCGGAGATGGTCGACGATGAGCCTGAGGAACCTGGTTACGAGGTGATCCCTAAAGGGCGGTAACACGCCGGTTTTATTGAGCGCCGTTCTGCGCCATGTTCTTTGCGTGGTAGCAACAGGAGCCGCTAGACCAAATGCTTAAGGACCTGTGGCAGTTTCTCAGCAGCTTGTTTGCCTCAACTGGCGCGGGCAAGCAGGCGTCTGCGTCGTCCAAAGTGGTGCCGCAGGTCGAAATCTTAAAGCTGTGGCAAAAGCAAAGCGGCGCGGGCGGTCCCTCGCTTTGGGCGGAGGTCCACAACCCAAGTGCGCAGGATTTGGTTTTTGGCGACCTGATGTTGCTCCTGATGTACTCGGCGCACCCCGGTGGCGGTTTGATGCAGGGCGGGCATGCCACCATGGCGCTGACCATTTCGCTGCCGCAAAGCGCCACACTGCCCATTCCCGCACATCAAACTACAATCCTGCGCCTTTATGGACCAGGAGATGTTGTGGAAATTGCACCGCCAAAGGCTCGAACCGATGCGCGGCTCAACACGGTGTTGGCGCACGACCATCTGCGGTTTGTGGCTGCCATTCAGGCCGAAGGGCATCTGCTGGGAGCCTTGACCGTTGACCCGCAGGCCACATGGCTTGAACTGCGCGTCCCTGATCGACGTCGGCGCGATGTCAATGCCGGGCGCATGTTGCGACATGACCGCTACAAGCGTCCATCGATGCGATAATCAGGCCTGAGGGTGTCACGCAACGCCCGCCGCCTTAACCTTTGCACGCAACAAAACGCACCTCCGCAAAACAGTCGTGATACCGATAGAATACCGACGTGAATTCGGGGCCAAAATAGAGAGGTTAACTCACGCCTTCGGGTGGGTCTTGTTATAGACTTCCATCAACCGCGCCGAATCGACTTGGGTGTAGGCCTGCGTCGTTGACAAGGACGCATGGCCCAAGAGTTCCTGAATGGCGCGTAAGTCCCCGCCAGCGCTCAATAAATGCGTAGCAAAGCTGTGTCGCATCGCATGAGGCGTGGCGCTTGCTGGCAGGCCCAGCTGCTGCCGCGTTTGCTGCATAACCTTCTGAACTTGTCGTGGATTAAGCGCCCCGCCGCGCACCCCGCGAAACAACGGGAGATCTTCGCTAAGTGCATGAGGGCAAAGGCGAATATACCGCGAAACTGCATCCCGCGCCGCGTCGATCACAGGCACGATCCGCTCTTTGCCCCCTTTGCCGACAATACGCAGCGCGTTGGGCAAAGGCACGTCCGCGCCGGTTAAACCCAAGGCCTCAGAAATCCGCAGGCCGCAGCCATAAAGCATTGTAATCACGGCGATATCACGCGCGCCGACCCAATCTTCCTGTGACTGAAACTCCACCGTTTCAATCACTTCTTTGGCGGCATCCTCGCTCAACGGGCGGGGCAGTTTGGCCTGAAACTTCGGCGCACGTGTGGCCAGAACCGCCGTCGGATCACAGCCTTCCTTTTCGGCCAACCACCGGTAAAAACTCTTTACAGACGAGAGCTTACGCGCCAACGACCGCGATGAAATCCCACTGGATCGGGCGCTCGCCATCCAGCTGCGCATGTCCGGCACGCCCAGTTCCATCAAAGGCGCCAGCCCCTGCTGGTCCCCCTTGTGCAGGGTCATAAACGTCAGGAATTCAATTAGGTCCCGCTGATAGGCCGCAACCGTGTTATCAGAAGCGCCTTGCAACGCCATTTTGTGGGCCAGAAAGCGCTCGACTGCATCACTGGCCGCCGCGCTGATCATGGGCGGCTCACGCCAGCCAACGGCGCATCGCCCGTTCAAACACTCCAGCAAAAAACGCCAGTAGATCAGTGCCTTGCTGTGGTGTGAACTGATGCGGGTCTTCTGCGCCCATCACCAACAAACCGGGCAATCGGCCGGTGCCAAGGTCCAGCTTCAGGCAGGCTTCTGAGCGGATCCAGTCGGCATCCTCACCATAGACCACCGAACCCCCACCCTGCACCTGGCGCAACGTCACCTGCCGCTGTGGTATATTACGTCCACCGGTCAAATACTCTTCCACAAACCCAGGAGCCGCTGTCGACAAAACATCTCCCAACCGCGCGATATTTGCGTCGCCTTCGGTCTCTGCCTCGGTTTCCAGAACCAAGCGCACCGCGTCCACGCGCAAAATATCGGCCACTTCGCCGCCCAAATCGTGCAGGAAGCCTTCAAATTCCACCGGATCGAGCATCCGCAGAATGGCGCGATGCACCTGATTGGTGCCCGCAAGATTGTCGTAAGCGGCGGCAATCACGCTGCGATGTGTGTCTTCCAGCCGGTCCAAACGCGCCTCAAGCCGCTCCATGGCGATGCCGCGCAAGTCCACAATGTTGCCACCCATGGTTTTTTCATTGGCGGCAATCAACGCCCGCATCAAATCCCGGTCTTCCAGAATTACATCGGGTTGCGAGATGATTTTCTCGCGCATGTCATCTTCGATTTTTGGAGTGCTGCTCATGTCGTCGCCATTTTTGGTCGTTGCGGCAACCTTATCAGAGCGTTTCAACAAATGCCGCAACTTTTTTGCGATGCAGCGCAGTGGCCGCGGGCTTAAGCCGGCGGCGTCATTTGGCCACAAATATCCCGGGGGAGGCCTGCCAACGGCAGGGCGGGGGCAGCGCCCCCATCCTCACTGTTTTAACCGCTCAGAGACTTTTGGCTTTTTCGCGCAAGGCAAACTTCTGAATCTTGCCCGTGGAGGTCTTAGGCAACTCGCCAAACACGACCTTCTTGGGGGTCTTAAATCCCGCAAGGTGTTCTCGGGCAAAGGAAATCACCTCTTTCTCCTCCGCCGACTGCCCATCCAGCAACTCGACAAAGGCACACGGCACCTCGCCCCATTTCTCATCTGGTTTGGCCACCACCGCTGCCAGGTTCACCGCAGGGTGGTGCATCAACACACCTTCCACTTCGACCGAGCTGATGTTCTCACCACCGGAGATGATGATGTCCTTGGCCCGGTCGGTGATCTGCACATAGCTGTCCGGATGCTGCACCGCGATATCGCCGGAGTGGAAGTAGCCGCCTTCAAAAGCTGCCTTGGTGGCTTCCGGATTCTTCAAGTAGCCTTTCATCACCGCGTTGCCGCGGATCATGATTTCGCCATCTGCGGCCCCGTCCATGGGGATCTGCGCCATCTTGTCGTCCATCACCGTGATGTCGTCCATAAATGGCATGGCGACGCCTTGGCGGGCTTTGATCGCCGCGCGGTCATGGCCTTGCAGATCGTCCCAGCGGGTCTCATCCCAAAGACATTCTGTGGCTGGCCCATAGACTTCGGTCAGCCCATAGACCTGCGTGATGTGAAAGCCCATCGGCTCGATTTTGGCCAATGTGGCCGGGGCCGGGGGGGCGCCGGCGGTGAAGACTTCCACCACATGGCCGAACTCTCTGCGCTGCTCTTCCGGTGCATTGACCAGCATGTTCAACACGATAGGGGCCCCACCAAAGTGGGTCACACCCTCGTCGGCAATCGCGTCGAAGATCGCCGGTGCCGTGATGTCGCGGCAACAGACAATGGTGCCGCCGACCATGGGCATCATCCATGTGTGGCACCAGCCGTTGCAGTGAAACAGAGGCACAATTGTCAGGTAGACCGGATGTAAGGTCATGCGCCAGCTCAGCACCTGTCCCATGGCGTTTAGATAAGCGCCCCGGTGGTGATACACCACGCCTTTTGGCTTGCCCGTGGTGCCGGAGGTGTAGTTGAGCGCGATGCTCTCCCACTCGTCTTGAGGCATGATCCAGTCAAACGCCAGATCGCTTTGGGCCAACAGATCCTCATAGGTCTGATGGCGTCCGGAGGCTGGAAATCCTGCTTCCGGGGCAGCCACCTCGATTAGCGTGGGTGCGGCTGAGCTCATCGCGGCGCAGGCCGCCTCGGCAAGCTCCAGGAAAGCGCTGTCTACCAACACCACTTTGGCTTCGCCATGCTCAAAGATGTAAGTGACCGTGGCGACATCCAGACGGATGTTGATCGCGTTGAGCACAGCCCCGCAGGCGGGCACACCAAAATGCGCCTCGCAAGCTGTCGGTGTGTTGGGAAGCAAGGTTGCAACCACGTCGCCGGGTTTTACCCCCAACTCAACAAGGCCGCAGGCCAATTGGCTGCACCGGGCGTGATACTCACGGTAAGTGCGACGAATCTCGCCATCCACCAAGGCGGGGCGGTTCGGGAAGATTGTTGCCGCTCGTTTCAGTCCGGACAGCGGGGACAAAGGCACATAATTAGCCGCGCATTTTTCCAATCCGGTTTCATCTGACATCCAGCCCATTGGCGAACCCTCCCAAAAAGTCTTGCCAGCACTCTCGTAGATGTTGTTTCAAAAGGGAAGTCGGTAATAATACGCACGCTTCGACGGCATTGTTGAAACAATCATGCGCTATGAGCGACCGACTTAAAGATGGGGCGCACCTAAGGGGCAAACCCGTTGGCAAGGGAAGGCTGTTTCAAATTTCAATCATTTTGAGCCTACTCACAGTTGAACTAAATGCCAAGTAGACCGCTGAAACTGTTTACGAATTGTATAGGCGCAGCCGCAAAATATGATCCAAGCGTTTCCCAAACTTAGTGGCGAAACAGTATGAGTGTTTTTCGGACCCCGTCCTTGGTGGAATAGATGGTGGTAACAATTCGTGACAAAGCTAGGCTGGCTTTAGCAGCCAGGCGCCGCCACTCAAACGTGCGGCCGGTAATCACAACCACGGGTAGTGGGTTTGTGGCGGGTACCCGTGTGGTCACGCCCGGTGGGTGGGCCACCGTGGACAGCTTGCATGTCGGTGATGAAGTGCTCACATTTGATGCCGGATTTCAGCGCGTTACGGCTTTGGCGACCGACCCGATATTCAGCCATGAGCACGTGACCCCACGCCAGCTGTGGCCGATTTTTGTCCCTGCCGGTTCTTTGGAAAACAGGCGTGATCTCTTGGTGCAACCGGGGGAAGGGGTTCTCGTTGAAAGCCCGTCGGTACGCGACAAATGGGGCGATCCTTACGCGGTCATCCCTGGCGCGGCCTTGGAGGTTCTGGATGGGACCTACCGCGTGGAACCTGCCACACCTCTTAAGGCCGTTCTACCGGCATTTGCCGAAGATCAGATGGTGTTTGTCAACGGCGGGGCGCTGCTGTTTTCCCAGTGCATTTGGGGCGTGCGTGCCGGTGTGCGGCCACGCTTTGGGCGGGCGGCGAACTACAACATGGTGCCGGTACAAACAGCCATGACCATGCTGGAAAGCGGCGCGGTGCGGAATGTGTCTGTGAAGCCAGAGATGATGCTGGCCGCAGCGTAGAAAGGGCACAAAAGAAAAACGCCCGATAGCGATTGCTCCCGGGCGTTTCTTGTTTTGTGAGGGGCGCTTAGGCTGCGGCTTTGGCCTGTGGACCAAAGCGGCCATAGAAGGTCTCGCCTTTGTCCGCCATCTCACGCAGCAATGGCGGGCAAGCAAACCGGTCGCCAAACTTCTGTGCCAATTGGTCGCAACGTTCAGCTGCCCAAGCGGCGCCAACGATGTCGAGCCAACTGAACGGGCCGCCGGACCATGGCATGAAGCCCCAGCCCAAGATCGCGCCCACGTCACCTTCACGAATGTCTTCCAGCACACCCGCTTCCAGCGCGCGCACGGCTTCCAGTACCTGGGCAAAGATCAGACGGTGCTGCACTTCGATCAGGTCAGGTTGCTCTTCCAGTAGCGGGAACTTCTCGTTGAAGCCGGTCCAGTAGTCGCCGCGCTTGCCCTTTTCGTCATAGTCAAAGAAGCCCGCTTTCGCTTTGCGGCCCAAACGACCTTCTTCAACCATCCAGAAGGTCACGTCATCCGCGACGGACTTCGGATAGGCGTCGCCCATCGCAGCCATAGTGGCTTTGGCGATTTTGGCGCCGAGGTCCAAGGAGGTCTCGTCCACCAGCTGGATTGGTCCCACTGGGAAGCCTAGAAGCTGCGCCGCGTGGTCCAGAAGCGGACGGCCCACACCTTCACCGGCCATCATCACACCTTCGTTGATGTAAGGAATGATGCAGCGGTTGGCGTAGAAGAAGCGCTCGTCGTTCACAACAATTGGCGTCTTGCGGATCTGACGCACATAGTCGAGCGCTTTGGCCACCGCGCGGTCGCCGGTTTCTTTGCCTTTGATGATCTCCACCAGCGCCATTTTCTCCACTGGGGAGAAGAAGTGGATGCCGATGAATTGCTCTTTGCGTACAGAAGCTTCGGCCAAACCGGTGATTGGCAGGGTGGAGGTATTGGAGGCAAAGATCGCATCCTCAGGGATGATCGCCTCAACCTTCTTGGTCATTTCGGCTTTCACGCCCACATCTTCGAACACCGCTTCGATGATCAAGTCAACGTCAGACAGGTTGTCCAGATCGGTGGTGGCGTTGATGCGGCCCAGCATGGCCTCTTTCTTCTCTGCCGTGACCTTGCCGCGCTTGATGCCCTTGTCGAGATAGGTCTCGGAGTAGGCTTTGCCGCGATCGGCTGCTTCTTGGCTGGTGTCGATCAGCACAACGTCCATGCCGGCCTGCGCAGAGACCAGCGCGATGCCTGCGCCCATCATACCCGCGCCCAGAACGCCGACTTTCTTGACGGACTGATCCGGAACGTCTGGACGGTTTGCGCCTTTCTCCAGTGCTTCTTTGTTGATGAACAAAGACTGGATCATCGCCGAAGACGACGGGTTCATCAGCACATTCACAAACCAGCGCGCTTCGATCTTTAGCGCAGTGTCAAACGGCACCTGTGCACCTTCATAGGCCGCAGACAGCAGAGCCTTGGCTGCAGGGTACACGCCCCAAGTATTGCCGTTCACCATCGCCGACGCGCCAGCGTAGGTCATGAAGCCTGCTGGGTGGTACGGTTCACCACCTGGCATTTTGTAGCCTTTGGCATCCCATGGCTTCAGGATGTCTTTGTCGGTGGCCGACAGAACCCACTCTGTCGCGGCGGCGACTGGATCGTCCACCACTTCATGGATGATGCCTGCGGCTTTGGCTTTCTTCGGATCAACCATCTTGCCTTGCAGCAAGAACGGCGAGGCTGCGATAGCGCCCATCATGCGAATGAAACGTGTGGTGCCACCCATGCCCGGGAAGATGCCAACCATGATTTCCGGCAGGCCAATTTTGGCCTTTGGGTTGTCCGCTGCAAAGATGCGGTGGGTTGCCAAAGGCAGTTCCAGGCCAATGCCAAGCGCGGTGCCGGGCAGCGCGGAGGCAATCGGCTTGCCGCCTTTGTTGGTTTTTGGGTCCATGCCCGCACGCTCGATTTTGCGCAGGAATTTGTGGCCCATCATGGTGAAGTCAAACAGCGCCTGCGCAGGCTCGTCACCGGCATCCGCGCGGATGGAACCAAGCACATTCAGGTCCATGCCACCGGCAAAAGTGTCTTTGCCAGAGGTAATTACCGCGCCTTTGATGTCGTCGTTGCCGAGCACCTCGTCAATGCAGGCTTCCAAGTCGCCAAAGGCCTCCCGGCTCAGCACGTTCATCGATTTGGACTTCACGTCCCAGGTGATGATGGCGACACCGTTGTCGCCGACTTTCATTGTGAAATCAGTCATGTCTCTTATCCTAATGTCAGCCGGTTACACGCGTTCGATGATGGTGGCCGCGCCCATGCCGGACGCGATGCAGAGGGTGGCCAGACCGGTTTCTTTGTCCTGGCGCTCCAGCTCGTCCAGCAAGGTGCCGATGATTATGGCACCGGTTGCGCCCAGCGGGTGGCCCATGGCGATCGAGCCGCCGTTCACGTTCACCAGAGCTGGATCAACGTCAAACGCTTGCTGGAAGCGCATCACAACAGAGGCGAAGGCTTCGTTGACTTCGAACAGGTCGATGTCGCTGATTGCCATACCCGCGTCTTTCAGGATTTTCTGGGTGGCAGGCACTGGACCGGTCAGCATGATGGTTGGGTCCAGCCCAATTTTGCAGGTCTGTTTGATCACCGCACGTGGCTTGATGCCGTATTTCTCACCAAACTCTTTGCTGCCGATCAATACGCCAGCAGAGCCATCCACGATACCGGAAGAGTTCCCAGCGTGGTGGATGTGGTTGATTTTCTCAAGATGCGGGTACTTCATGATCGCCAGCTTATCAAAGCCTGGCATCACTTCGCCTTGCTCTTTGAACGCAGGCTTCAGACCACCAAGGGACTGCATGTCCGTACCCGGACGCATGTATTCGTCTTTGTCCAAAATGGTCAGACCGTTGATGTCTTTCACAGCGACGATGGACTTGTCGAACCGACCTTCATCCCACGCCTGCGCGGCGCGGCGCTGAGATTCCACCGCCAGTTCGTCGGCTTGATCACGGGTGAAACCATATTCGGTGGCGATGATGTCCGCCGAGATACCCTGTGGGACAAAATACATGTCCATGGCCACGGATGGGTCGACTGCGATGGCTGCCCCGTCAGAGCCCATCGGTACGCGGCCCATCATCTCGACACCACCGGCGATATAGGCGTCGCCTGCGCCGCCTTTGACCTGGTTGGCCGCGAGGTTTACGGCTTCCATGCCCGATGCGCAGAAGCGGTTGATCGACAGGCCTGGAATGATTTCGTCTAGGTCAGACGCCAACACGGCGGTCCGCGCGAGGCAGCCGCCTTGTTCTTTCACCTGGGTCACGTTGCCCCAGATCACGTCTTCAACGGCGTGGCCTTCTAGGCCGTTGCGCTCTTTCAGGCTGTTCAGAACTGTTTTGGACAAGGCAACGGAAGTCACCTCGTGGAGGCTGCCATCTTTGCGGCCTTTGCCGCGCGGCGTGCGCACAGCGTCATAGATATAGGCTTCGGTCATTGTGGTCTCCTATTATCAGGCGAGATCAGGCGCGGTCCGCGGGGGAGCCGGGCATCAGGTCGTAGGGGTGTTTCCACCCCGGTGTGTCGGAAATATTGGTCAGCCAGCGGTCAATGTTGGACCACTCGGTACGGTCAAAGCCAAAGGGCTCTGGGTAGTAGAGGTAAGAACAGCAAGTTAGGTCTGCGTTGGTCAGGCCGTCGCCCACAATCCAATCACGTCCCTCAAGATGCTTGTTCAGAATGTCATAAGCGCCTTTGAGGCGGCCTTGGTTGAAGGCAATCACCTCTTTGGGCTGTTTGTCTTTTGGCATGAAGTTGATCAGGAAACGGGTCATGCCTGCAAACGAGCTGAGCTTGTGGTTGTCCCAGAACTGCCAGCGCAAGATTTCACGGCGCTCATTGTTGTCGCGCCCCGCAAATTTCCCGGTTTTCTCGGAAATGTAGTCCTGAATGACCGAGGACTGCGTCAGGCTAAAGTCGCCATCCACCAGCACAGGCGCTTCGCCCATCTCATTGACGTTTTGGCGGTATTCATCGGAGCGGGTTTCGCCCGCAAAAAAGTCTACCTTTACTGGTTCCCAGTCGAGGCCCGAAAGTTCCAATGCCAGCGCAGCCTTGTAGGAATGGCCGCTTTCTCCAAAACAGTAGAGTTTGATTGTCATGCCGTCCTCCCCTTGGCAAATTTTTGCGCGGGTTTGATCACCGCTTGCGGTCGTCCAAAGTCGCGTTGAACTGGCGCAAGCGATGCGCCAGTTGGTCGTCGTCTGTTACAGCGTCGAAGTTCTCAAATATAAACGACAGCGCCTCACCTTCGTCTAGACCTGCTTCCGTCGCGAAACTGCGCAGCTTGCGATACCCATCCTCTGTCATGGCAACAGGGAAGCGGCGGGTCAGTCGAAAACGTTTGGGCATCTGTCCTCCAGAATGACGCCGGAAAATGAGGGGAGGGCGGGGAGGTCCCCGCCCAACCGGATCAGAACTGGTCTGCGGCCAGAGCCATTACGGTGTCGCCACCGGACTGGATGCGCGCCAAGTGCATCCCCGTCGCTGGCAGACGACGCGCCATGTAGTAGCGGCCGGTGGTCAGCTTGGTTTCGTAGAAGTCTTTGTCTTCTGCGCCGGATGCCAGCGCTGCGTTGGCAGCTTTGGCCATCTGCGCCCACATCAGGCCGAGGCAGACGTGGCCGAACAGGTGCATGAAGTCGTTGGAACCAGACAGCGCATCGTTCGGGTTCTTCATGCCTGCCTGCATGAAGTACATGCCCGCTGCCTGCAGATCCTTGGAGGCTTGCTTGAGCGGACCAACAAAATCCTTCAGCGCTTCGTCTTCGCCGTTTTCTTTGCAGAAGCTTTTAACCAATTCAAAGAAGGCCATAACGTGCTTGCCGCCGTCGGCCGCGAGTTTACGCCCTACAAGGTCAAGCGCCTGAACGCCGTTGGCGCCTTCGTAGATCATCGCGATACGGGCATCGCGGGTGAATTGGCTCATGCCCCATTCTTCGATATAGCCGTGACCGCCGTAAACCTGCTGAGCTTTGACAGTCATGTCGTAGCCTTCGTCGGTCAGGAAGCCTTTGATCACCGGAGTCAGCAAGGAGATCAGCCCGTCTGCGTCTTTGTCCCCTTTGCGGTGCGCTTCATCCAACATGGTGGCGCCCCAGAGGATGAACGCACGCGCGCCTTCCACGAAGGATTTCTGGTCCATGAGCGAGCGACGGATATCCGGGTGAACAATCAGAGGATCAGCCGGGCCATCTGGGTTTTCAACACCGGTCACGGCACGGCCCTGCAGGCGGTCCTTGGCATAGGCCAGGGCGTTCTGGTAGGCGACCTCAGCCTGTGCCAATCCCTGCATGCCCACACCCAGACGGGCTTCGTTCATCATGGTGAACATGGCACGCATGCCTTTGTTCAAATCGCCAATCAGGTACCCTTCGGCGTCGTCATAGTTCAGCACGCAGGTGGAGTTGCCATGGATGCCCATCTTTTCTTCGATGCTGCCCACGGTCACGCCGTTGCGGGCACCGATGTTGCCTTCGTCATCCACCAGGAACTTTGGCACGATGAAGAGAGACACGCCTTTGATGCCTTGCGGGCCGCCCGGCACTTTGGCCAGCACGAGGTGCACAATGTTGTCGGCCATGTCGTGGTCGCCAGCGGAGATAAAGATCTTCTGACCGGAGATTTTGTAGGTGCCGTTGTCCTGCGGCTCCGCTTTGGTGCGCATCAAGCCCAGATCTGTACCGCAGTGTGGCTCAGTCAGGTTCATGGTGCCGGTCCACTCACAGGAAACCATCTTCGGCAGCCACTTGTTTTTCTGCTCGTCGGTACCGTGCGCAAGGATCGCCGCCGCCGCACCGTGGGTCAGACCCTGGTACATGGTAAAGGCCTGGTTGGAGGCGGAGAACATTTCGCCCACCGCGGTTCCCAGCACCTGTGGCATATTCTGGCCGCCGTACTCTTCCGGCATATCCAAACCGGTCCAGCCGCCTTCTTTCACTTGCTCAAACGCGTTTTTAAAGCCGGTTGGCGTGTAAACCACACCATTTTCCAGACGGCAGCCTTCGTGATCACCGACCACGTTGAGCGGGGACAGCACTTCTCCGGTCAGCTTGCCGGCCTCTTCCAAAACAGCGGAGGTAAAGTCGGCTTCTAGGTCGCTATAACCTGGAATATCGGCGTTGGAGACGTTCAGCATATCGTGCAGCACAAACTGCAGGTCTTTTACAGGCGCGGTATAGGTCGGCATAAGGGGTTCCCTTTTGGATGATCCGAGACGGAATTTGTCTGTCGCCGCTTATTGCGCGGCGTCTTTCTGGTTTGCGAGGTCGGCGAGGAACTGTTCGCCCCATTTGAGCTGTTCGCGCAGATCGTCGATCGCTTCGTTTAGCTCGTCGCGTTGCTCTTCCATGTCCTTGAGGCGGTGTTGTGCCACCTCATAGGTGCGTTGCAGCTGGGTCGCTTGCTGATCGCCCATGTCATAGAGGTCGAGCAGCTGACGGATTTCCTCGAGAGAAAAGCCAAAGCGTTTGCCACGCAGGATCAGTTTGAGACGGGCGCGGTCACGTTTGGTAAACAAACGCTTTTGGCCCTCGCGAATGGGGAACAAAAGTTCCTTGGACTCGTAAAAACGCAGGGTGCGAGGGGTGACGTCATAGGCATCACACATCTCACGAATGGTCATCGTTTCTTCGCTCATCATTGCGTCCTTTCTTACCGGAAGGTGGGTACAAAATGGGCTTCGGGAACTGAGTTACTATACAGCTTGACGTTAACGTAAGTAAGACGTCACGTCACATTTTGAAGTGACGTAGGATCAATTTTTTCTGCTTAGGCGGACTCTTGCGCACCACGCGCCGCGCTGCGGTCGCAAAACAAAAGGCGCCTCGATGGGCGCCTTTACGGGATTAAACTTGCTGGGAAGCTCAGTTTGCTTTGGTCAGGAAGCCTGCGGTTTCATCCCGCAGTTCTTTGAGTTCGCGCATCGCTTCATCCAACTGTTGGCGCTGTTCTTCCAGCTCCGCCATCTGGCGGTCTGCCATCTCCACAAAGGCCTGCATCTGCGCCGAGGTGCCGTCGTTTTCGTAAATCAACAGCCACTGGCGGATGTCTTCAAGCTTAATGCCAAAGCGGCGCCCGCGCATGATCAGGGTCATCCGGGCAATCTCTCGCGGGCCAAAAAATCGGCTGCGTCCTTCACGCTCCGGCTGCAAAAGTTCGATATACTCATAGTAACGCAACGTCCTTGGTGTGACGTCGAATCGTGCGCACATTTCCTTAAAAGACAGGCGAGTATCAGACATTTGCGGGGCCTCCTTAGGCGCGAAACTTAGTTTGCATCTGCAGCAAGGGCAACCGCCCACTTGAAGCCTATGTCAAATGACGCTCATAAATGGGCCAATACAATCGGAGGGCGGGCATGGAACCGGACAAGGCAAAAATGGCGGAGCATTTTATTAATGCGATTCCCCATTGCAAGGCGTTGAACATGCGGCTGACCGACATTGGTGCAGGCAAGGCTGAGATGGAGTTGCCTTACGACAGTAAGATTGTCGGTGATCCTGAAACCGGTGTTTTGCATGGCGGCGCAGTGTCAGCCTTGATGGACACCTGTTGTGGTGCGGCGGCGATGTGCCATCCGTCGTCTCCCTCCGGCACGGCCACGATTGATCTGCGGATCGACTACATGCGCGCAGCAACACCGGGTCAAAATGTGCGGACCAAAGCGGAGTGCTACCACATCACGCGATCTGTCGCCTTCGTGCGGGCCACGGCCTTTGATGATGACGACAGCCGCCCCGTGGCCACGGCCACCGGCGCATTCACTGTGCAGAGGAAGTAACCATGCCGCGTCCACGTCCAGAACCTGTTCAGGTGGTGAAGCAACGCCGCGACGCCGCGCTTTCTGCGCTTGTACATGGTGTGCCATATATCAATTTCCTCGGCATCGAGTTTGAGCGTCGTGGCGACGAACTTACCGCGATTTTGCCATTTGATAACAAGTTGATTGGCAACCCGCTTTTGCCTGCCATTCACGGTGGCGTAACAGCGGGCTTTCTTGAGACCACAGCGGTCATTGGTCTGGCGTGGTCCGGCCTCTGGGATGACATTGAAAGTGGTCAGATTTCCATGGAAAGCCTGACCGAAGGCCATCTGCCACGCCTACCCAAAACCATCGACTTTACCGTGGACTACCTCCGTTCCGGCCTGCCGCGCGATGCTTATGCCCGTGCGCGGGTCAACCGTTCCGGTCGTCGTTACGCCTCGGTGCATGTCGAAGCGTGGCAGGATCAGCGCGATGTGTTGTTTGCACAGGCCACCGGCCATTTTTTGATGCCGTCCAAGGATGACTGATACGCCGCAAGCTGGCGGAGTCGGCGACATCACCCATCGGCGCATCTTGCACACGGCGCTGCCGATTGTTCTGTCCAATGCTACTGTGCCCATCCTGGGGGCGGTGGATACAGGCGTTGTCGGGCAGATGGGGGATGCTGCACCCATTGGGGCCGTGGGCATCGGCGCAGTTATTCTTGCTGGTCTCTACTGGATCTTTGGCTTCCTTCGGATGGGCACCACTGGCCTAACTGCGCGCGCGAAAGGCGAGGGGCGTTACGGCGAGGTGGCTGCGATGCTGACTCGTGCCGTACTGATCGGTGTGGCGGCGGGGCTGCTGCTGATCCTGGGGCAAGTCTGGCTATTTCGTGCCGCGTTTTGGTTATCACCAGCGTCCCCTGAGGTGGAAACGCTTGCGCGCCAATATTTGCAAATCCGCATTTGGTCTGCGCCGGCGGCCATTTCGATTTACGGCTTGACCGGTTGGCTGATTGCGCAGGAGCGTACAAAGGCGGTGTTGGTCATTCAGCTATGGATGAACAGCGTGAATATCGTACTCGACCTTTGGTTTGTCCTGGGGCTCGGTTGGGGTGTGGAGGGCGTGGCGATTGCTACTGTCTTTGCTGAGGTGACAGGCTGCGCCTTGGCGGTATGGTTGTGCCGCGATGTCTTTCAAAACCCTGCGTGGATGGAAAAAGCGCGTGTGTTGGATCGTACCGCCCTGCGTGAAATGGCTGGCGTAAATGGCGACATTCTGCTGCGGTCTTTGATGTTGCAAGCGATTTTCATGTCATTTCTGTTCCTTGGCGCTGACTTTGGGGATGACACATTGGCCGCCAATCAGGTGTTGTTGCAGTTCTTGTACATCACCGCACATGCGCTCGACGGGTTTGCCTTTGCGGTGGAAACGCTTGCCGGACAAGCATTTGGCGGCAAGGACCGTGCAGGCCTTCGACGCGCAACCTACATGGCATCGATATGGGCTGTGATTGGGTCGGTGCTCATTGCCGCAATCTACTGGATTTTTGGTGGATTGATCATCGATGTAATGACCACCTCTGAGGCATTGCGCTCTTTGGCGCGTGATTTCCTGCCCTGGGTGGTGCTCTCGCCGCTGTTGGGGGTGGCACCCTTCATGTTGGACGGTGTTTTTATCGGGGCCACGCAAACCAAAGACATGCGCAACATGATGCTGCTGTCGACGGTGATCTATTTCGTGGCGCTGGCGCTGTTGGTGCCGTTTTGGGGCAATCACGGGCTGTGGGTAGCCTTGATGGTGAGCTTTGTGGCGCGGGGTGCAACCTTGGCCGTGCGTTATCCAGCCTTGGAGGCGCGCGCGGCGCGGTGATCTTAAGCTTCTGAGACACCTTTGAGATTCTTCAGGGCGGCATGGTTTCATGTCGCCCTTTTTCGTGGCTGCGGAACAGTGCGCGCGAAATTTTCTTGATCCAGCCTCCGACTCGGTCTAGTTATTGAACAACTGTTCAATAACCTGAGGAGATGCCCCATGTTCATGCACACGATGAATTTTGATCTGGGCGAAGACGTCAACGCGTTGCGCGAGATGGTGCATCGCTTTGCGCAGGAGCGCATCAAGCCGATGGCTGCGGACATCGATCTGAAAAATGAATTCCCCAACGAACTCTGGAAAGAGTTTGGCGATCTGGGTCTGCTGGGTGTGACCGTGCCCGAAGAGTACGGCGGGGCAGGCATGTCCTATCTGGCGCATGTGATTGCGGTCGAAGAGATCGCCCGCGCGTCGGCTTCTGTGTCGCTGTCTTATGGCGCGCATTCCAACCTCTGCGTGAACCAGATCAAACTCAACGGCAATGACGAGCAGAAAGCAAAATATCTGCCGCGCCTGATTTCCGGCGAGCATGTTGGTGCGCTGGCAATGTCCGAACCCTCCGCAGGGTCTGACGTGGTGTCGATGAAGTTGCGCGCAGAAAAGCGCAATGATCGCTTTGTGTTGAACGGCAACAAATACTGGATCACCAACGGCCCAGACGCAGACACACTGGTTGTGTATGCCAAAACTGATCCAGACGCGGGTCCACGCGGCATCACTGCCTTCCTGATTGAGAAAGAGATGAAGGGGTTCTCTACCTCTCCACATTTCGACAAGCTGGGTATGCGTGGTTCCAATACTGCCGAACTGATCTTCGAAGACGTTGAAGTGCCGTTTGAGAACATCCTCGGTGAAGAAGGCAAAGGTGTCGCGGTTCTGATGTCCGGTCTGGACTATGAACGCGTTGTTCTGGCAGGCATCGGCACCGGCATCATCGCAGCCTGTTTGGACGAAATCATGCCATACATGGTAGAGCGTAAACAGTTTGGTCAGTCCATTGGCAACTTCCAACTGATGCAAGGCAAAATCGCCGACATGTATACCGCGATGAACTCCGCGCGCGCCTATGTCTATGAATGTGCCAAAGCCTGTGACGAAGGCCGGATCACCCGTCAGGATGCTGCGGCTTGCTGCCTCTATGCCTCCGAAGTTGCCATGACCCAAGCGCACCAAGCGGTGCAGGCCATGGGTGGCGCAGGCTACCTGTCCGACAACCCTGTGGGCCGGATCTTCCGCGATGCCAAGCTGATGGAAATCGGCGCGGGCACCAGCGAGATCCGCCGCATGTTGATTGGCCGCGAGCTGATGGCTGCGCAGGCGTAAGGGCTCTGAAGCGCCAATTTGCCTTGTGGGGTTGGGCGGGAACACCCTTCTCGCTTACCCTCAAGGCAAATCAGCGTTTTGAAAGGCATTTAACCATGTGGAAGATTTTGGCATTTACGGCAGGCGTGGCCATTGGCAGTGCGGCGTTCGCGGAGAGTGGGCCGGGTTTCTCTCCCGTCGCTACCGAAGCCTGCCTGGCGGCAATGACAGACAGCCAAGACCCAACCACATGTATCGGCAGTTCCGCCAATCACTGCATGGAGACCACCGAGGGTGGCTGGTCCACCTACGGCATGAGCCAATGCCTTGATCAGGAGCGGGACTATTGGGATCAGCGTCTCAATGCCGCTTACAAGGCGGTACGCGCGTCACGGAAGGCCACAGAAAAAGAAATGGCGGACCTGGGCTCGGCCGCGCCGTCTCAAGGCGACGCCCTCAAGAACATGCAACGCGCCTGGATCGCCTATCGCGACGCCACCTGTGATTACGAACGCTCGCTCTGGGGCGGCGGCACGGGTGGTGGCCCGGCCACGGTGAGTTGCCTGATGTATATGACCGCCGAACAGGCGCTCTATCTGGAAGCGGATGGGCTGGTGGAGTGAGATCACACACCACGCCTTTCACAAGAATGGGATACGACAATGAGTAAGTTGCAATCCAAGGTGATCACTTCGTCCGAGGATTTCGCCGCCAATCGCGCAGCACATCTTCAGATGATTGACGATGTGCGTCAGGTGGCGGAAGCAGCCCGCATGGGCGGTGGCGAGAAGTCCCGCGCGCGTCATGAAAGCCGCGGCAAAATGCTGCCCCGCCGGCGCGTGGCAGGTTTGCTTGACCCTGGTTCTCCGTTTCTGGAAGTTGGCGCCACGGCGGCCCATGGCATGTATGACGGAGCAGCGCCTTGTGCCGGTGTCGTGGCCGGGATCGGCCGGGTGCACGGGCAAGAGGTCATGGTGGTGTGCAACGACGCCACCGTGAAGGGCGGAACCTACTACCCGATGACTGTGAAAAAGCACCTGCGCGCGCAAGAGATTGCAGAGCAGAACAATCTGCCGTGTGTCTATCTGGTGGACAGTGGCGGCGCCAACCTGCCGCAACAAGACGAGGTTTTTCCGGATCGCGATCACTTTGGCCGCATATTCTTTAACCAGGCAAACATGTCTGCCAAAGGCATCCCTCAGATCGCCGTGGTGATGGGTTCTTGTACGGCAGGCGGCGCTTATGTGCCTGCCATGTCTGATGTGACTATCATTGTGAAAGAGCAGGGCACCATCTTCCTCGCAGGCCCGCCGCTGGTGAAAGCGGCGACTGGTGAAGTTGTGAGTGCAGAGGACCTTGGTGGCGGCGATGTGCACACACGCTTGTCCGGTGTGGCCGACTATCTGGCAGATGACGATGCCCATGCATTGGCCCTAGCGCGGGATGCGCTCAAGCATCTCAACCGCACCAAGCCACAGACCGTAGATTGGCAGACGCCAGAAGAACCCGCCTACGACCCAGAGGAGATTCTTGGCGTGGTGCCCGGAGGCTTGCGAACGCCTTATGACATCCGCGAAGTTATCGCACGTGTGGTAGACGGATCCCGGTTTGATGAATTTAAGAAACGCTTTGGAGAAACGCTGGTCTGTGGCTTTGCTCATGTGAACGGCTGCCCTGTCGGCATCATCGCCAACAACGGCGTGCTCTATTCCGAAAGCGCTGCCAAAGGCGCCCATTTTGTCGAGCTGTGCTCTCAACGCGGCATCCCGCTGGTGTTCCTGCAAAACATCACCGGCTTTATGGTGGGGAAGAAATACGAGGCCGAAGGCATCGCGCGCCACGGTGCCAAAATGGTGACCGCAGTGGCCACCACCAAAGTGCCAAAAATCACCATGCTGGTTGGCGGTTCCTTTGGCGCAGGCAACTACGGTATGGCCGGTCGCGCTTACTCTCCGCGGTTCCTGTGGAGCTGGCCCAACAGCCGCATTTCCGTGATGGGTGGCGAACAGGCAGCGGGTGTTCTCGCAACGGTTAAGCGCGATGCCATTGAGCGCCAGGGCGGCGAATGGTCGGCTGAAGAAGAAGCCGCCTTCAAACAGCCCACGCTGGACATGTTCGAAGAACAAAGCCACCCGCTCTACGCTTCAGCACGCCTCTGGGACGATGGCATTGTCGACCCACGCAAAACCCGCGACGTGCTGCACCTGAGCCTAACGGCTTCTCTCAACGCACCAATCGAGGAGACCAAGTTCGGCGTGTTCCGGATATAATCTTCTCTTGGCCCAAAATATCCCCGGGGGTCCGGGGGCAGGCAGCCCCCGGTCCGACGTCTCAACACAAAGGACCGCCCGATGTTTGAAAAAATCCTGATTGCCAACCGTGGCGAGATTGCCTGCCGCGTGATGGAAACTGCCCGTGCGATGGGCGTGAAAACCGTTGCTGTGTATTCTGATGCGGACGCGACCGCGAAACATGTCGCGCTGGCGGATCAAGCCGTGCATATTGGGGGCGCAGCGCCAGCCGACAGCTATCTCAAAGGCGATGTGATCATCCAGGCCGCGCTGGACACCGGCGCGCAGGGCATCCACCCCGGCTACGGCTTTCTCTCCGAAAACCCGGAGTTTGTGGAGGCGGTTGAAGCTGCTGGCCTGACCTTCATTGGTCCCTCCGCCAAAGCCATTCGTGCTATGGGCCTCAAAGACGCCGCCAAAGCCCTGATGGAAGAGGCAAATGTGCCGGTTGTGCCGGGCTATCATGGCGACAATCAGGACGGCGCGTTTTTGACCGAGCAAGCTGAGGTCATCGGTTATCCGGTGCTGATCAAAGCCGTCGCAGGCGGCGGCGGCAAAGGTATGCGCCTTGTTGAGAACTCCGCCGACTTCGCCGACGCGCTGGCCTCAGCTCAAGGCGAGGCCACCACGGCCTTTGGCAACCCCGATGTATTGATCGAAAAATATGTTACCAGCCCACGCCACATCGAAGTGCAGGTCTTTGGTGACGGTGAAAAGGCCGTGCATCTGTTTGAGCGGGACTGTTCTCTGCAACGCCGCCACCAGAAAGTCATCGAAGAAGCCCCGGCGCCGGGTATGACCGAGGAAATGCGCGCAGCAATGGGGGATGCCGCCGTACGTGCGGCTGAGGCGATCAACTACAAAGGCGCAGGCACCATTGAGTTTATCGTGGACGGCTCCAACGGTCTTCGCCCAGACGGCTTCTGGTTTATGGAAATGAACACCCGCTTGCAGGTGGAGCACCCGGTCACTGAGGCGATCACTGGTGTTGATCTGGTCGAATGGCAACTGCGCGTCGCGTCTGGCGAACCACTGCCAAAACAGCAGGAAGAGTTGACCATCACCGGACATTCGTTTGAAGCGCGTATCTATGCCGAAGATGTGCCCAAAGGCTTCCTGCCCGCCACCGGCACGCTCTCGCATCTGGAGTTCCCGGCAGCGGCTCGGATCGACAGCGGCGTGCGGTCCGGGGACACCATCAGCCCGTGGTACGACCCGATGATTGCCAAGCTGGTGGTACATGGATCAACCCGTGAGATCGCCCTCAAACAGCTGGAACGCGCGCTGCGCTGGACGGATGTGGGCGGCACCGTGACCAACGTGAGCTTTCTGGCGTTGCTGGCGGCGCAGCCCAACTTTGTGGCGGGTGACGTAGACACAGGCTTGATTGAGCGCCACATTGATGCGCTGGCTGTGCAACCGTCGGCCTGCACCAAGGCGCGCTCGGTGGCGGCGCTGACAGCTTTGGGATTGAGGCCTCTGGGTGGATCTGCGCCAGCCGAAACGCTGGTTCTGTGGTCTCCACTGACGCACAGCGTGTCCCTGATCCACAACGAAGAGCGTATCGACGTAGATGTGCGTGTGAACGGTACAGGCAACTACAGCGTTCAGGTTGGCGAGGCGGAACACATCGTCACCTACAAAGGTGGCAGCTGGTGGGTCGACACCACCAAAGTGCCTGCGCGCACCGCGCAGAACGGCGACGAGCTGACCGTGTTTTGGGGCAACGGCTATCGCTTCACGGTGGTCGATCCGCTGGATCGAGAAGATGAAGGCGGGGCAGGCGGAAACGTGATTGCCGCACCGATGCCAGGCCTGGTCAAAGCGATTTTTGCAGAAGCCGGCCAAGCGGTGCGCGAAGGCGATCGCCTGGCCATTCTGGAAGCCATGAAAATGGAGCATTCTCTGCTTGCACCGCGCGATGGTGTCGTGGCGGATGTTTTGGCCACCGCGGGTGCGCAAGTTGAGGATGGCACCGCCCTGATCCTTCTGGAAGAAGACGAGGCATGAGCGCGGTTCTGCATTCCATTGCGGGCAGCCGCTCCTTTCGCGTGAACTGGCTGTTGCATGAGCTGGGCGAAGCGGTGGAGATTGTGCCGTATCAGATCATGGACGGTTCACTGCAACAGCCCGCATTCAAAGCCATGTCGCCTGCCCGGCGTGTGCCCGCTTTGGAGATCGACGGACGGGTGCTCTATGAAAGCGGTGCGATCGTGCAGTACCTCTGCGAAACCCGTGAGGGGCATGACTTAAAGCCAGAGGTTGGCAGCGAGGAACGGGCTGACTGGCTGCAATGGATGCATTACGCAGAGACCATCGCGGCGGGCATTCAGAACCTCAACATGCAGCATCTGTTCCTGCCCAAAGACTGGATGAAGTCCCCCACTGTGATGGGGATCGAAACCAAACGGCTGGCAATTGCTTTGAAAGCTGTTGAGGGCGCGTTGGGTGACGGGCGGCAGTTTCTATTGGCGAGCGGGTTTTCGGCTGCAGACGTGATGATGGGTTTCACACTGGAAAGCGCCAGTCGCTATGTGCGGTTTGACGGCTACCCGTTGACCACGGCCTATCTGCGCCGGATCGAAGCGCGTCCGGCCTATCAGGCTGCGCAGGCCGCTGAAGGGGTACAGCAATTTTACACGCAAGACTTCTATGACTTGCCGGAGCAGGGGGCGTGACCATGTCCAACAACGTTGAGCTTTTCGAAATGGGCCCTCGGGACGGGCTGCAGAATGAAAAGCGCCAAATTCCGACATCCGAAAAAATTGCACTGGTGGATTGTCTGTCGCAAGCGGGTTTCAAGCGCATCGAGGTGGCCAGCTTTGTCAGCCCCAAATGGGTGCCGCAAATGGCCGACTCGGCGGAAGTCCTCGCCGGTATAAATCGTGCCGAAGGCGTCAGCTACGCGGCCCTCACGCCGAACATGCGCGGCTTTGAGGGCGCCGTTGCCGCCAAGGCGGATGAAATTGCGATATTTGGCTCTGCCTCTGAGGGCTTTTCGAAAGCCAACATCAACGCCACCATCGCAGAGAGCCTGGACCGTTTTGCGCCAGTGGTGGCAGCGGCAAAAGACATAGGCCTGCCTGTGCGCGGCTATGTGAGCTGCATAACCGATTGTCCTTATGATGGCCCCACGCCGCCAGAGAAAGTGGCCGAGGTCGCGAAACACCTGTTTGATGCGGGCTGTTATGAGATCAGTTTGGGTGACACCATTGGTCAGGGTACTCCGGACAGCATCTCTGCGATGTTGCAAGCTGTCTTGGAGGTGGTGCCTGCGCACAAGCTGGCAGGACATTATCACGACACAGAGGGTCGCGCTTTGGCGAACATCGAGGCGTCGCTGGATCTTGGCATCCGGGTGTTTGATGCCGCCGTTGGCGGCTTGGGTGGGTGCCCTTATGCGCCGGGGGCAAAAGGCAACGTGGCCACGGAGGCGGTGGATGCGCGCCTCAAGGCGCTGGGCTATGAAACGGGGCTTGATACAGCGGTTCTGGCGCAAGCCGCTAAGATGGCGCGGTCCATGCGCGCAGTCGACGCCAAGTGAGAGGAAACATAATGACTTACGAAACCCTCACCATCACCACCGACAAACGCGGTGTTGCCACGCTCACTCTGAACCGTCCGGAAAAGCACAATGCGATGTCCGGTGCGATGATCGTGGAGTTAAAGCAGGCTGCCGAGGCGCTGGGCGCGGATAATTCGGTGCGCGTGGTGGTGCTGACTGGGGCCGGCAAAAGCTTCTGTGCGGGCGGCGATCTGGGCTGGATGCAGGCGCAGATGGCGGCTGATCCGGACACGCGTTTTGTAGAGGCGCGCAAGCTCGCCGAGGCGCTTCAGGCGCTCAACACCCTGCCCAAGCCCCTCATCGGTCGGTTGCAGGGCAATGCCTTTGGCGGCGGCGTTGGCATGGCCAGCGTTTGCGACGTGGCCATTGGGGTGGACAGCCTGACTATGGGGTTAACCGAAACCAAGCTGGGTTTGATCCCTGCCACTATAGGTCCTTACGTTCTGTCGCGCATGGGGGAGGCCATGGCCCGCCGTGTTTTTATGTCCGCCCGCCTGTTCAAAGCGCCGGAAGCGGTCACCTTGGGGCTCTTGGCCAAAGCGGTGCCAGCAGAGGAGCTGGACGCCGCGGTGGAGGCGGAAGTCGCGCCCTATTTGGCTTGCGCGCCACAGGCCGTGGCCCGTGCCAAGGCACTTGCCCGGACGCTGGGGCCAAGGATTGACGATGACGTGATCGACCACACCATTGGCGAGTTGGTGGCTTGTTGGGAAGGACAAGAGGCCAAGGACGGCATTGGTGCCTTCTTTGCCAAGCAAAAGCCATCTTGGGCGTCTTGACCTGGACGCAGGCCCTGTGAAGGCGTGTTTGCGCCTTCACAGCCGTTAACCTCTAAATTACCGATAGATCACGATTTTTGCGATTGGCAGCTGTTGCCAAGCCATTTGTTGTGCGCAGGCCTTTTCCCTAGTGATTTTCTAGGGTTTCGAAGGGCAGCGGAATCAAAGGGTCAATTTGTCCTGTTTCAAGTGGTGGGCCGGAAAAAATGACACCGGCTTAATGCCGCACATGGGTTTGAAGACAGGTTAAGTGACTGAATTTGTGTTAAAAACACCAATGTCACGTCTTGTTCAAAACTTGCGCTAAATATTGACCCCGCCATGGGGCAGGGGTAAACCCCGCAAGGAGTTGATACAGCCATCTGACTGCACCGAACTGGCGTGCATGAAAGGAGCTACCTATGGAAGAGATGCTTCGGGAATATTTTCCCATCCTCATCTTCGCCGCCGTCGCCATCGGCCTCGGCCTTGTCTTCATCCTTGCCGCCGTTGTTTTAGCTGTACGCAACCCGGACCCGGAAAAGGTCTCGGCGTACGAGTGTGGTTTCAACGCATTTGATGACGCGCGTATGAAATTTGACGTTCGGTTCTACCTCGTGTCGATCCTGTTCATCATCTTTGACTTGGAAATTGCCTTCCTATTCCCATGGGCCGTGGCCTTCAAGGACGTCTCGATGGTTGGTTTCTGGTCCATGATGGTGTTCCTCGCCGTGCTTACCATTGGCTTTGCCTATGAGTGGAAGAAGGGAGCTTTGGAATGGGAGTGATGACAGGTGCAAACACCGCGGGTGTCGACAAAGAAGTGGTCACTCAGGCGCTGAATTCTGAGTTGCAGGACAAAGGCTTCCTGCTGACCAACGCCGAAGACCTGATCAACTGGGGCCGCACTGGCTCTTTGCACTGGATGACCTTTGGTCTGGCCTGCTGCGCGGTTGAGATGATGCACACTTCCATGCCGCGCTATGACGCGGAGCGGTTTGGCATTGCGCCACGCGCCTCCCCGCGTCAGTCCGACGTGATGATTGTGGCTGGCACCCTGACCAACAAAATGGCACCGGCGCTGCGCAAGGTCTACGACCAGATGCCTGAGCCACGCTACGTGATCTCCATGGGCTCCTGCGCCAATGGCGGCGGCTACTACCACTACAGCTACTCCGTTGTGCGCGGTTGTGACCGTATTGTGCCGGTCGACATCTACGTGCCAGGCTGCCCGCCCACAGCAGAAGCACTGCTCTATGGCCTGTTGCAGCTGCAACGCAAAATTCGCCGCACGGGGACCATTGAACGATGACCGAAGCCCTGAAAGAACTTGGCGCCCACATCGAACTCAAGCGCCCGGATTGTGTGTTGGGCTGGGACGTGGCCTTTGACGAGCTGACCATCACCGTCACTCCGACCAATATTGCCCCGTTTGTGGAGTTTCTGCGCAACGATCCAACCTGCCGCTTCTCCACCCTCGTGGACGTAACCGCCGTGGACTACCCCGAGCGGTCCAAGCGCTTTGACGTCGTCTACCACTTCCTGAGCATGTATCAGAACCAACGCGTGCGCCTGCGCGTGTCGGTGCGCGAAGATGAAATGGTGCCCTCGATTGTGCCGGTGCACCCCTCCGCCAACTGGTTTGAGCGGGAAGTCTTTGACATGTTCGGCATCATCTTCTCCGACCACCCGGACCTACGCCGCCTGCTGACGGACTACGGTTTTCGCGGACATCCGCTGCGTAAGGATTTCCCGACCACCGGTTACACCGAAGTGCGCTATGATGAAGTGCAAAAACGCGTGGTTTACGAGCCTGTGCAACTGACGCAGGACTACCGCCAGTTTGATTTCATGTCGCCATGGGAAGGTGCCAACTACATCCTGCCCGGTGACGAAAAAGGGGACGCGAAATGATGGACGGCTCCAAATTTGATGACGGCAGCGTGGATGCGCTGAGCGGCGAACAGCAGATCCGCAACTTCAACATCAACTTCGGTCCTCAGCACCCTGCGGCCCACGGCGTGCTACGTCTTGTGCTCGAACTGGACGGCGAAATCGTAGAACGTTGCGATCCGCACGTTGGCCTGCTGCATCGTGGCACCGAAAAGCTGATGGAAAGCCGCACCTATCTGCAAAACCTGCCGTATCTCGACCGCCTCGACTATGTGGCGCCGATGAACCAGGAACACGCTTGGTGCTTGGCCATTGAAAAACTGACCGGCACCGAGGTGCCCCGTCGTGCGCAGCTCATTCGCGTGCTGTTCTGCGAAATCGGCCGCATTCTGAACCACCTGATGAACATCACCACACAGGCGATGGACGTTGGCGCGCTGACCCCGCCGCTGTGGGGCTTTGAAGAGCGCGAAAAGCTGATGGTGTTTTATGAACGTGCCTGTGGCGCACGTCTGCACGCCAACTACTTCCGCCCGGGCGGTGTGCACCAGGATTTGCCAGATCAACTGGTGGACGACATCGAAGAATGGGCCATTGAGTTCCCGGAAGTGATCGACGACATCGACGGGTTGCTGACCGAAAACCGCGTCTTCAAACAGCGTAACGTCGACATTGGCGTGGTGAACGAAGACGAAGTGCTGCAGTTCGGCATGTCCGGCGTGATGGCGCGCTCGGCGGGCCTCGCATGGGACCTGCGCCGCGCCCAGCCTTATGAGTGCTACGACGAGTTTGAGTTCCAGATCCCTGTTGGCAAAAACGGCGACTGTTACGACCGCTACCTGATGCGCATGGAAGAAATGCGCCAGTCGCTGTCGATTATGCGACAGGCGATCCATAAGCTGCGCGAAGCCACCGGCGACGTGCTGTCACGGGGCAAGCTGACCCCTCCCAAACGCGGCGATATGAAAACCTCGATGGAAAGCCTGATCCACCACTTCAAGCTTTACACCGAGGGCTTCCATGTGCCCGAAGGCGAAGTTTATGCCGCTGTAGAGGCGCCCAAAGGGGAATTTGGCGTCTACATGGTGGCCGATGGCACCAACAAGCCATATCGCGCCAAACTGCGCGCGCCGGGCTACCTGCACCTGCAGGCGATGGATCACATCGCAACGGGCCATCAGCTCGCCGATGTGGCTGCCATCATCGGTACCATGGACATTGTGTTCGGGGAGATCGACCGGTGAGAAAGCTTGCACTGACCACAGCCGTTTTGCTGGCCGCGCCCGCTTGGGCGGCGGATGAAGTGCCTGTGTCCCAAGAAATGCTCGATCTGATCATTTCGGTGGGCGAGGCCAACGACTGCTTGATCACCCGTGATCTGGCCAAAGCGGAACTGCTGCCCGCAGGCTTCACCGGACGCAGCTTTGAAAAGTCGCTGCGCTATTTGGAAAAACAAGGGCAGGGTGACATCGACTCTGGCACCTTCAAACTCAATACGGAGGCCTGCAAATAATGCTGCGCCGTTTGTATCATGAACAGCCGGAAAGCTTTGCTTTCACTGACGCAAACCAGAGCTGGGCTGAGTCTCAGATCACCAAATACCCAGAAGGTCGCCAGGCCTCTGCTGTGATCCCGCTTTTGTGGCGCGCACAGGAGCAGGAAGGGTGGCTCTCTAAGCCCGCGATTGAAGCTGTCGCCGATTTGCTCGACATGGCTTATATCCGTGTGCTTGAGGTGGCGTCTTTCTACTTCATGTTCCAACTGCAACCGGTGGGTTCTGTCGCCCACATCCAGATTTGCGGCACCACGTCCTGCATGATCTGTGGTGCTGAAGATTTGGTGGCGGTCTGCAAAGAGAAAATCGCAAACAAGCCGCACGAGCTGTCTGCGGATGGCAAATTCTCTTGGGAAGAAGTTGAATGCCTTGGGGCCTGCACCAACGCGCCCATGGCCCAGATCGGCAAAGACTACTACGAGGACCTGACCGCAGACGGCTTCGCCAAGATGCTGGACGAAATGTCCGCGGGCAAAGTGCCAACGCCGGGTCCGCAAAACGGCCGTTACGCCTCTGAACCTCTGTCTGGCCTCACCAGCCTGACCGAATACGACAGCGGCAAAACGCAGTACAACGCGTCTGCGCAGTTGGCGACGGACATCGGCGACACCATCAAGCGCATTGATGGCACTGAAATGCCGATCCTGACGCCCTGGATCGGCAAAGACGGTGTGGTTGCCGGTCGTGCTGCCGAAGGTCAGCCACCTGAGCCCGCGCCCACGCCGAAACCCGCTGTGAAGCAGGCCGAAGAGGCAAAGAAAGCCGAGAAGCCCAAAGCGAAAAAGGCTGAGACCGCAGAGACTAAGGCCGAAAAGCCAAAGGCCAAGAAGCCTGCCGCCAAGAAAGCCCCCGCCGCAGGCGGCGCCGACGATCTGAAACAGCTGAAGGGTGTAGGACCGGCACTGGAAAAGAAGCTGCACGACAATGGCGTGACAACCTTTGCTCAAATCGCGGCTTGGAACGCTGAAGACATCGCCGACATGGACGACAAGCTGTCGTTCAAAGGCCGTATCGAACGCGACGGATGGGTTGATCAGGCCAAGCTTCTCGCCGCTGGTGAAGACACCGAGTTCTCCAAGAAAGTCGCCAAAGGCGACGTGTACAAGGACTAATCTATGCAGGCCAACCATCAGAAACCGGACACTGCCAAGCAAAGCCGCACCGCGGCGCTTGTAATTGCGGGCACAGGACTGTTCTGGATTGCGGCCATTTTGATCGGGGACTGGCTGGAGCTGCCGCAACGCACACGTGCCCTTCTCGATCTGATAGCCTTGGCGGGCTTTGTGTTCGCCTTTGTGCTGATTTTTAGAATTTGGCGCGCGCGTCAGGCAGATAAAGGGTAACGGGATGCTCAAAGATCAAGACCGTATCTTTACCAACCTCTACGGCATGCATGACCGTACATTGGCTGGCGCGAAAGCGCGCGGTCATTGGGATGGCACCGCCAAAATGATCCAACAGGGGCGGGATGCGATCATCGACACCATGAAGGCGTCCGGCCTGCGTGGTCGTGGTGGCGCGGGCTTCCCTACTGGTCTGAAGTGGTCCTTCATGCCCAAGGAAAGCGACGGTCGCCCGGCCTATCTGGTGATCAACGCCGATGAATCCGAGCCCGGCACCTGTAAAGACCGTGAAATCATGCGCCACGATCCGCACACGCTGATCGAAGGGGCCTTGATCGCCTCTTTCGCAATGAACGCGCACACCTGCTACATCTACATCCGCGGTGAATACATCCGCGAGCGCGAAGCGCTTCAGACGGCGATTGACGAAGCCTATGACGCAGGTCTGCTTGGCAAAAACGCAGCGGGCTCTGGTTGGGACTTTGACCTCTTCCTGCACCACGGCGCGGGTGCCTATATCTGCGGCGAAGAAACTGCACTGCTGGAGAGCCTTGAGGGCAAAAAAGGCATGCCCCGAATGAAACCACCGTTCCCGGCGGGGGCAGGTCTCTATGGCTGCCCGACCACTGTGAACAACGTGGAGTCGATTGCGGTTGTGCCGACGATCCTGCGCCGTGGTGGCGAGTGGTTTGCAGGCTTTGGCCGCCCAAACAACGCCGGCACCAAGCTGTTTGGCATTTCCGGTCACGTGAACAACCCCTGTGTTGTTGAAGAGGAGATGTCGATCTCTTTCGAAGAGCTGATCGAAAAACACTGTGGCGGCATCCGTGGCGGTTGGGACAACCTGTTGGCCGTGATCCCTGGCGGCTCGTCCGTGCCATGTGTGCGTGGCGAAAACATGCGCGACGCGGTCATGGACTTTGACTACCTGCGCAACGACCTGGGCTCCGGTCTTGGCACCGCGGCAGTGATTGTTATGGACAAGCAGACCGATATCATCAAAGCGATCTGGCGCCTGTCCAAATTCTACAAACACGAAAGCTGTGGCCAATGTACCCCGTGCCGCGAAGGTACTGGCTGGATGATGCGCGTGATGGATCGATTGGTACGCGGCGAAGCAGAGATCGAAGAAATTGATATGCTGTGGGATGTGACCAAACAGGTCGAAGGCCACACAATCTGTGCTTTGGGTGACGCGGCTGCGTGGCCTATCCAGGGTTTGATCCGCAATTTCCGTGAGGAAATCGAAGACCGGATCAAAGCCAACCAAACCGGGCGCATGGGCGCCTTTGCAGCGGAGTAAATACGAAGAATGCTCAAGACGACGTTCATTTGCCAGCGGAAGACGCCAGCCATCATTGTCGGGTTGCTTATTGCAGCCACGGCACTTTCAGGCTGTAGCGGCAACTGGCGTGCAAGCTTTAAAAGCAAGCGTGAACGCATCGCCTTTGAAGGCTTTGAGTACAAAGCCAAAGCCAATCAGGTCTCCAAAGAAGAACGCGACCACTTTGAAGTGATCGTCTCCCGTGCCAACCAAAGCCTGGACGGCGCGCGTCAGGCCGGTGGCTATGAAGCGGTGAAATACTGCATCAAGGAATACGGCACATCTAAAATGGACTGGGTGATTGGCCCGGAAACAGAAACCATCATTCCGGTGGACGACAAAATCAGGCTCGAAGGATACTGCCGCCCGTGATCGGTTATCCGACATATCTTGGCTGTTATTGCCTATCACAGGAGCTTTTGACTCTGTCCTCCTTGGCAAAGGGTGTCTTTGCCGTTGCTAAAGGAGTGAGTAAATGATCCGCCTGACCTCTGTTTTTGTGGCCGCAACTCTTGTTTTGAGCACGGCAGCTGTCGCCAAGCCGCCTCTGCGTGAAGTGAAAGAGATCAACGATCCCTTGTATTGGGCGCTTGTGGCTTACGAGCTCAGCGAACACTGCGACACCCTTGAGCCTCGAAAGCTCAAAGGCGCAGCAGATGGCTGGGGGCTTGTGCGCAAGGCGCGCAAACTTGGCTATACCGACGATGAAATCAAAGCATTCATCAAATCGGACGAAGAGAAAGCTCGCATGCGCGCGCGCGGCGAGGCTTTTCTGAAGCACAAAGGCGTCTCTTTGGACAATCAGGAATCTGTCTGTGCGCTGGGACGCGCGGAAATCGAACGAAACAGCGCGATCGGCGTGTATTTGAGGGCGAAATAAGCGATGTCTGACCTCCGCAAGATCATCATCGACGAGACCGAAGTCGAGGTAGAGGGCGCAATGACCCTGATCCAGGCCTGCGAAGAAGCAGGCGTGGAAATCCCGCGGTTCTGCTACCATGAGCGTCTCTCGATTGCCGGCAACTGCCGCATGTGTCTTGTTGAAGTTGTCGGCGGCCCGCCCAAGCCAGCCGCTTCCTGCGCGATGCAGGTGCGTGACCTGCGCCCTGGTCCAGAAGGACAGCCCCCGGTTGTGAAAACCAACTCGCCAATGGTGAAAAAAGCGCGAGAAGGCGTGATGGAGTTTATGCTGATCAATCACCCGCTGGATTGCCCGATCTGCGATCAGGGCGGCGAGTGCGATCTGCAAGACCAAGCTATGGCCTATGGCATCAGCGAAAACCGTTTCAAAGAGCCAAAACGCGCCGTTGATGATCTGGACCTTGGCCCGCTGGTGTCCACCACCATGACACGTTGTATTTCTTGCACCCGCTGTGTGCGTTTCACCACCGAGGTGGCGGGCATCACCCAAATGGGCCAGACCGGTCGCGGCGAAGACGCAGAAATTACCAGCTATCTGAACCAGACTCTGGACAGCAACCTACAGGGCAACATCATAGACCTGTGCCCGGTTGGCGCACTGACCTCCAAGCCCTATAGCTTCACCGCCCGTCCTTGGGAATTGACCAAAACCGAAACCATCGATGTGATGGACGCGCTTGGCTCCAACATCCGCGTGGACACCAAAGGGCGCGAAGTGATGCGCATCCTGCCGCGCAACCACGATGGTGTGAACGAAGAGTGGATTTCTGACAAAACACGCTTTGTTTGGGACGGCCTGCGTCGCCAGCGGCTGGATCAGCCCTACGTGCGCGAAGACGGCAAGTTGAAGCCCGCAACCTGGGCAGAGGCCTTGTCCGCCGTTGCCGGCGTGATGAAGACCCGGAAAGTGGCTGCCTTGGTTGGGGATCTGGCCCCAACCGAAGCAATTTTTGCGCTCAAGCAGTTGGTTGAAGGTCTCGATGGCTCCATCGAATGCCGCACCAACGGCGCACCACTGCCTTCTGACAACCGCTCCGCCTATGTGGGCAACGCCTCCATTGAAGACATCGACACTGCCAAAGAAATCTATCTGATTGGCACCAACCCCCGCGATGAGGCGCCAGTGTTGAACGCGCGTATCCGCAAAGCGTGGACCAAAGGCGCTAATGTCACCGTGATTGGCCAGTCCGACATGGACCTGACCTATGACTACGCCGTGGCTGGCCCCGGTCGTGCACCGCTGGCCAAGCTGGTTGCCACAGCCAAGCCAAAAGACGATGTGGTGGTGATTGTCGGCCAAGGTGCGCTTGGCGAGGGCGATGCCGTGGCGGTGCTCAGCCAGTGTATGGCGGCGACCGAAAAGCTTGGCGGCAAGATGATGGTCCTGCACACTGCCGCCTCCCGCGTGGGCGCATTGGATGTGGGGGCTGTGACTGACGGCGGCATGACCAAGGCGCTTGAGGGCGCGGAAGTGGTCTTCAACCTGGGTGCGGACGAAGTTGAAATCGCCGAAGGTCCAATTGTGATCTATCAGGGCAGCCACGGTGATCGCGGTGCTCACCGTGCAGATGTGATCCTGCCCGCGGCGGCCTACACCGAAGAAAATGGCCTGTTTGTGAACACCGAAGGCCGCCCACAGCTGTCCATGCGCGCCGGTTTTGCTCCGGGCCAAGCCAAGGAGAACTGGGCGATCCTGCGGGCACTGAGCGCTGAGCTCGGCGCGCCGCTGGCCTATGACAGCCTCGCGCAGTTGCGTCAGGAGCTGGTGGCTGCGGTTCCTCATTTGAAACAGATCGATCAGGTTGTAGAAAACGAATGGCAGCCGATTGACCCAATCGCGCTCAAAAACGGCCGCTTCTCTGCGACCATCACCGACTTCTATCTGACAAATCCAATCGCACGCGCCAGCTCGCTGATGGCAGAACTCTCTGCCGCCGCCAAGTCACGCGACGCTGCCCCAATTGCTGCGGAATAAGCCAATAGAATGACCAACAGGCGCCCTCATAATCTTCTTGCCACGGTCGCTTTGGCCGCGCTCTCAGCTTGCACCCCACAGCCTGAGGCAGGGGTGATGCGTGAGGATATGGCATTTGAACCGAAGTACGCGGGTGTGGACACCCGCCTTCTGGAAGGCGACCTGGTGAATTTCCACGTCGCCATGACCGGCGCGCGGGACGAAAAAGATGTGCATGCCTACGCGGAATGCGCAGCAGCACAATACGCGCTCATTCGCGGCTTTGGCTTTGCCCGGCATGTGCGCACAACAACAGACAATCAGGGCGACCTGTGGTCAGGAGATGCGGTTTACACCATCTCCGCCGCACTGCCCCGTGGGCTCAAGACAATCGACGCCGAAGTCATTGTCGCGAACTGCGAAGACAACGGAATACCTACGGTGTGAGGACCCATGACTGAATTCTTTACCACCACATACCTTGGCATCACGCTCCTGACATTGGGACAGGTGCTGGCGGTTGTCGTGCCGCTTTTGGTGGCACTGGCATTCCTGCTTTACGCCGACCGTAAGGTCTGGGCAGCAGTACAGCTGCGTCGCGGTCCAAACGTTGTGGGCGCATTTGGTCTGCTGCAAAGCTTTGCCGACTTCATCAAATATGCGGTGAAAGAGATCGTCTATCCGGCGGGTTCGGACAAAGTGGTCTTCCTGCTCGCGCCGATGATCAGCCTGGTCATGGCGCTGATCGCTTGGGCCGTGATCCCATTTAACGACGACTGGGTGGTCTCTGACATCAACGTTGCGATCCTCTACGTGATGGCGGTGAGTTCTCTGGAAGTCTACGGCGTGATCATGGGCGGATGGGCGTCCAACTCCAAATACCCTTTCTTGGGTTCACTGCGCTCCGCTGCACAGATGATTTCCTACGAAGTGTCGCTGGGCCTGATCATAATTGGGGTGATCATCACCACCGGTTCGATGAACTTCGGCGACATCGTGAACGCACAGGACGGCAAATACGGTATCTTCAGCTGGTATTGGCTGCCACACTTCCCGATGATGTTCCTCTTCCTGATCTCGGCGATGGCGGAAACCAACCGCCCACCGTTTGACCTTCCTGAAGCGGAATCCGAACTGGTGGCAGGCTATCAGGTGGAATACTCCTCCACCCCGTTCCTGTTGTTCATGATCGGTGAGTATGTGGCCATCGTGCTGATGTGTGCTCTGGTGTCGCTGCTGTTCTTGGGCGGTTGGCTCTCCCCGATCCCGGGTCTGCCAGACGGTATCCTGTGGATGCTGCTGAAGATCTGCTTCGTTTTCTTTATCTTCTCGATGGTGAAAGCCATCTCCCCACGCTACCGCTACGACCAGTTGATGCGCATTGGTTGGAAAGTCTTCCTGCCGCTGTCCCTTGCTTGGGTTGTTCTGGTGGCGTTCCTCGCAAAATTCGAACTCTTCGGCGGTGCCTATGCCCGCTGGGCCATCGGAGGCTGATATGACGGCAATCGACTACAAACGCGCCGCCGGCTACTTCCTGCTGAAGGACTTTTTGGGCGGTTTCAAACTGGGCATGAAGTACTTCTTCAAACCCAAGGCCACCGTGAACTACCCACACGAAAAAGGCCCGCTGTCCCCACGCTTCCGTGGCGAACACGCCCTGCGTCGCTACCCCAATGGCGAAGAGCGTTGTATTGCCTGCAAGCTCTGTGAAGCGATTTGTCCGGCACAGGCGATCACCATTGACGCCGAACCGCGCGAAGATGGCTCCCGCCGCACCACGCGCTATGACATCGACATGACCAAATGCATCTACTGCGGCTTCTGCCAGGAAGCCTGCCCGGTGGACGCGATTGTCGAAGGTCCAAACTTTGAGTTTGCCACCGAGACCCGCGAAGAGCTGTTCTACGACAAAGAAAAGCTGCTTGAAAACGGCGCCCGTTGGGAGGCCGAAATCGCGCGCAACCTCGAAATTGACGCGCCGTACCGCTGATCAAGGAACCCAGGACCATGAGCGACAGCAAAAACCCATATGAGGCGATGTTCGCCCAGTATCAGGAGATGGCGAAAGCCTTCAATCCTGCGCTGGAAAGCTTTACGCCCAAAGGGTTTGAGGCGCTCTGGCCCACCATGCCCAAAGACGTCATGGAGATGTTCTTTGGCAACACAATGAACAAAGGCGGCTTGGATGCCAAAACCCGCCTGCTGCTGACACTGGGTGCGCTCACCATGCTGGGCGCGCAAGGCGATGCACAAATCCGGCTCACACTCCGCCATCTGGTGGAAGTTGGAGCCACAAAACAGGAAATCGTGGAGACCATCGGCCAGATGTCGATGTTCGCCGGTATTCCCGCCACCACCCGCGCCATGGAATTGGTGCAAGAGGTTTTGGCGGAACAAGAGGGAAGTGACACATGACCATCGCGGCATATGCGTTTTGGCTGTTTTCGATCTGCGTGATCACCGGTGGGTTTTTCACTGTGATCAGCCGCAACCCGGTGCACTCCGTGCTCTGGCTCATCCTGGCGTTTTTGAGCTCTGCCGGGCTCTTCGTGCTGCTTGGGGCCGAGTTTGTGGCTATGCTTTTGATCATCGTTTATGTGGGCGCAGTGGCGGTGCTCTTCCTCTTTGTGGTGATGATGCTGGATGTGGACTTTGCCGAGCTTAAAGCAGGCATGGCGCAATACCTGCCGCTGTCGTTGATGATCGGTGCCATCCTCCTTATGCAACTTGGCATGGTGTTTGGACCTTGGGAGTTTTCCGACACAGCGCAAAGCCTGCGCGCAGCCCCAACACCAACCGACACTCACAACACCGCAGCGCTGGGTCTGATCCTTTACGATCAGTACTTCCTGCTTTTCCAACTGTCCGGCCTGATCCTGCTGGTCGCGATGATCGGCGCAATTGTGCTGACCCTGCGTCACCGCAAGGACGTGAAGCGGCAGAATGTGCTGGAGCAAATGTGGCGTGACCCAGCTGATGCGATGGAATTGAAAGACGTAAAACCGGGGCAGGGGCTCTAAGCCCGCCGGAAGAGAAAAAAGAACCGAGGGACCAAATATGATTGGTTTGGAACACTACCTAGGCGTGGCGGCAATGCTTTTCGTCATCGGCATTTTCGGCCTCTTCCTGAACCGGAAGAACATCATCATCCTGTTGATGTCGATCGAACTCATCCTGCTGTCTGTGAACATCAACCTGGTGGCATTTTCGTCTTACCTCGGTGACCTCACCGGCCAGGTCTTTGCGCTCTTCGTGATGACCGTGGCCGCCGCAGAAGCCGCCATCGGCCTGGCGATCCTGGTCTCTTTCTTCCGGAACCGTGGCACCATCGCGGTCGAAGACGTCAACGTGATGAAAGGCTAAGCGATCATGGAAACGTTCATTCTCTTCGGCCCGCTTGTCGGTGCCCTGATCGCTGGCTTCGGATGGCGCGTGATTGGCGAAAAAGCCGCGCAATACGTCACCACCGCGATCCTGTTCTGGGCCTGTTTCCTCAGCTGGATTGTCTTCCTTGGCCTTGACGCCGAGCAAGTCAAACAGATCCACGTTCTGGACTTCATCCAATCCGGCCACCTCGACACCGCCTGGTCGATCCGCGTTGATCGCCTGACAGCAATCATGCTGATTGTGGTGACCTCGGTCTCCGCCCTCGTGCACCTCTACTCCATGGGCTACATGGCGCATGACGAGAACTGGGGCGAAGGCGAGCACTACAAGGCGCGCTTCTTCGCCTACTTGTCGTTCTTTACCTTCACCATGTTGATGCTGGTGACCGCCGACAACCTGCTGCAGATGTTCTTTGGTTGGGAAGGCGTGGGCGTCGCGTCCTACCTTTTGATCGGGTTCTACTACAAAAAGCCGTCGGCCAACGCTGCTGCAATCAAGGCCTTTGTTGTGAACCGCGTCGGTGACTTTGGTTTCCTTCTGGGCATCTTTGGCATCTACATGCTGACCGACAGCATCAAGTTTGACGACATCTTTGCGGCTGCGCCTGCGCTGGCCGAGATGGAGCTGCACTTCCTGTGGCGCGACTGGAACGCCGCCAACCTTCTGGCCTTCCTGCTGTTCATCGGTGCGATGGGTAAATCGGCACAGCTCTTCCTGCACACCTGGTTGCCGGACGCGATGGAAGGCCCGACGCCTGTGTCCGCGCTGATCCACGCGGCCACCATGGTGACCGCGGGGGTGTTCCTTGTGTCGCGCATGTCGCCGCTGATCGAATACGCCGGTGACACCAAGGCGTTCATCGTCTTCCTCGGCGCCTCGACTGCCTTTGTTGCGGCCACAATTGGCCTCGTACAGAACGACATCAAACGCGTGATTGCCTACTCAACCATGTCCCAGTTGGGCTACATGTTTGTGGCAGCGGGCGTTGGCGTCTACTCGGCGGCCATGTTCCACCTCTTCACCCACGCCTTCTTCAAAGCGATGCTCTTCTTGGGTGCGGGCTCTGTGATCCACGCGATGCACCACGAGCAGGACATGCGCAACTACGGCGGCCTGCGTAAAAAGATCCCATACACCTACTGGGCAATGATGATTGGCACGCTGGCGATCACCGGCGTCGGCATCCCGCTCACGCACATCGGTTTTGCTGGCTTCCTGTCCAAAGACGCCATCATCGAAAGCGCTTGGGCTGGTACCGCAGGTGGCTACGGCTTCTGGATGCTGGTTGTCGCAGCGATGCTCACCAGCTTCTACAGCTGGCGCCTGATCTTCCTGACCTTCTACGGCGAGCCTCGCGGCAACAAGCACACCCACGACCATGCGCATGAAAGCCCGATGGTCATGCTGATCCCGCTGGGCTTTCTGTCTCTGGGCGCAATCTTTGCCGGGATGATTTGGTTTGGCTCCTTCTTTGGTGACCACGACACAGTGAACAAATTCTACGGCGTGCCATCGCACCATGCGGAAAGCAGCGAGGGTCATGGCGAAGACGCAAGCCACGGTGACGACCATGCCAAAGACGAAGCGCATGGCGACGATCATGCCGCTTCTCACGACGATGCGGACCACGCAGCAGTCAAGGCAGTGCACCATGGCGAGGCCCCCAAAGGCGCGATCTTCACCCACCCGGACAACCACGTTATGGACGACGCGCACCACGCCCCGAAATGGGTCAAGGTCAGCCCCTTCATCGCCATGGTCATCGGTCTGGTGTTTGCGCTGTGGTTCTACATCTGGAACCCATCCATGCACGCGCGCATGGCTGAGGCCCAGCGTCCACTGTATCTGTTCCTGCTGAACAAATGGTACTTCGACGAAGCCTATGACTTCCTGTTTGTACGCCCAGCCAAAGCCATTGGCCGCTTCCTGTGGAAACGGGGTGACGGGGACGTGATTGACGGTTCCATCAACGGTATCGCCATGGGCTTCGTGCCCTGGGTCACCCGCCTCGCGGGCCGCGCCCAGACCGGCTACGTCTTTACCTATGCACTTGCCATGGTGATCGGCATTGTTGCCCTCATCACCCTGGTGTCGCTCAGCGGAGGAGCGCACTAATGAACGACAGCTTGCTCTCCCTGGTCACGTTTATTCCGACCTTTGCGGCGTTGATCCTCGTGATCTTCCTGCGTGGCGAAGACGAAATGGCTCAGCGCAACGCCAAACGCGTTGCCCTGACTGCGACCGTCATCACCTTTTTGGTATCGATCTTTGTGCTTGCAGGGTTTGATCCGTCTGACACAGGCTTTCAGTTTGTCGAAGAACGCGATTGGTTGATGGGGTTGAAATACAAACTTGGCGTGGATGGCATTTCGATCCTGTTTGTGATGCTCACCACCTTCATCATGCCGCTTGTTATCTGGGCGTCCTGGGACGTGAAGGTGCGCGTGAAGGAATACATGATCGCCTTCCTGCTCTTGGAAACGTTGATGCTCGGCGTGTTCATGGCGCTGGATCTGGTGCTCTTCTACTTGTTCTTCGAAGCGGGCCTGATCCCCATGTTCCTGATCATCGGGATCTGGGGCGGTGCCAATCGCATCTACGCCTCCTTCAAGTTCTTCCTCTACACCTTCCTCGGCTCCGTGCTGATGCTGGTGGCGATGATCGCAATGTTTGTGGATGCGGGCACAACCGACATCCCAACTCTGATGACCCACCAATTTGCCTCTGGCACGATGAAAGTCATGGGCATCACCGTGATCGGCGGTATGCAGACCCTGATGTTCCTGGCTTTCTTCGCGTCTTTCGCGGTGAAAATGCCAATGTGGCCGGTGCACACCTGGTTGCCTGACGCGCACGTGCAAGCGCCAACCGCTGGCTCCGTGGTTCTGGCGGCCATCCTGTTGAAGATGGGCGGCTACGGCTTCCTGCGTTTCAGCCTGCCGATGTTCCCAATTGGTGCTGAGGTTCTGACGCCGCTTGTACTGTGGATGTCTGCAATTGCGATTGTCTATACCTCGCTGGTCGCGCTGGTGCAGGAAGACATGAAAAAGCTGATTGCATATAGCTCGGTGGCGCACATGGGCTATGTGACCATGGGCATCTTTGCCGCCAACCAGCAAGGCATCGACGGCGCAATCTTCCAGATGATCAGCCACGGCTTCATCTCCGGCGCGCTCTTCTTGTGTGTGGGCGTGATCTATGACCGTATGCACACGCGTGAGATCGACGCCTACGGCGGTCTTGTGAACCGCATGCCAGCCTATGCGCTGATCTTCATGTTCTTCACCATGGCCAACGTTGGCCTGCCGGGCACTTCTGGCTTTGTTGGTGAATTCCTGACCCTGATGGGCGTGTTCCAGGTCAACACTTGGGTGGCGCTGATCGCCACCTCCGGCGTGATCCTGTCGGCGGCTTATGCGCTGTGGCTCTACCGCCGCGTGGTGATGGGCGACCTGATCAAGGAAAGCCTGAAGACCATCAGCGACATGACAAGCCGGGAAAAGATGATCTTCGCGCCGCTTGTGGCGATGACATTGATCCTGGGCGTCTACCCATCCCTGGTCACAGACATCATTGGTCCCTCCGTCGAGAACCTGATTTCCAACTATGACACCGCACTGGCCCAAGGCGCTTCCGCCAGCCAGACGGCATCGCACTAAGGAGCGCTTGAGATATGATCCAGGCTGACCTGAACATCATCTTGCCGGAAATCCTGCTGGCCCTCTTCGCCATGCTGGCGTTGGTGGCAGTGGTTTACACCGGCAAAGACAAAATGGCGCCGATGCTGACATGGCTGACCGCCGGTGTGTTTGCCATCCTCGCCGTGTGGATTGGCGTGTCCGGTGACGGCGACAACATCGCTTTCAACGGCATGTTCCACGACGACGCCTTCTCCCGCTTTGCCAAAGTGGCAATGCTTTTGGCTGGTGCGGCTGTGCTGGTCATGGGCGCGGACTACATGAAGCGCCGCAATATGCTGCGCTTCGAGTATCCAATCCTCGTCGCTCTGGCGATGGTTGGCATGATGGTGATGGTTTCCGCGGGCGACCTGATGGCGCTCTACATGGGCCTTGAGCTGCAGTCCCTGTCGCTCTACGTCGTTGCCACCCTGCGCCGCGATGGCGTGAAGTCCACCGAAGCGGGGATGAAATACTTCCTGCTTGGCGCGCTGTCTTCCGGTCTGCTACTCTATGGCTCCTCGCTGGTCTACGGCTTTGCAGGCACCACAACCTTTGCTGGCATCATCGAAGCGGTTAGCCACGGCCACGCCCCGCTGGGTCTGTTGTTTGGCCTGACCTTCGTGATCTCCGGTCTGGCATTCAAAGTCTCCGCCGTGCCGTTCCACATGTGGACGCCGGATGTCTACGAAGGCGCACCAACGCCGATCACGGCTTTCTTTGCCACCGCGCCTAAGCTGGCGGCCATGGGCCTGTTTGCCCGCGTGCTTTTTGACGCCTTTGGTGGCGTGATTGGCGATTGGCAGCAGATCATCGCGCTTCTGTCGGTTCTGTCCATGTTCCTCGGCGCTGTGGCCGCGATTGGCCAAACCAACATCAAACGCCTGATGGCCTATTCCTCCATCGCGCATATGGGCTACGCCCTGATGGGCCTCGCGGCGGGTACCGCGCTGGGTGTTGAAGCGATGCTGGTTTACATGGCCATCTACGTGACCATGAACGTTGGCACCTTTGCCTTCATCCTGTCGATGGAGAAAGACGGCCAGCCGGTGACAGACATCGCCTCGCTGAACCTCTACAGCAAACAGGCGTCCGGCCGGGCCTTGGCGCTGCTGTTCCTATTGTTCTCCTTGGCAGGCGTGCCGCCATTCCTCGGCTTCTTCGGCAAGCTGAACGTGCTTCTGGCTGCCATGGACGCAGGCCTTGCATGGCTCGCTATCGCTGGTGTTGTGGCCTCTGTGATTGGGGCCTTCTATTACCTGCGCATCGTCTACTTCATGTATTTTGGCGAGGAAGGCGACACGCTGGATGCGCCGCGTTCAATGGTTCAGCAAGTGATGCTGATGGCCAGCGCTGCGATCATGCTGCTGGGGATTGTGAACTTCTTTGGCGTCGACACCGCCGCGCAAGCCGCCGCCGCAGCCTTGATGCCGCATTGATCACCAAGTAAAGAACCCACATGTGACGCGTCCCACCGGGGCGCGTTGCTGTTTTTGACCAACTGCTGTGAGACGGAGTGACCATGAGCAACTGGCCTGAAGGATACAGTCGCCGCGTGCTGGCCGAAGTCGACAGCACCAATGCCGAAGCCGCCCGCATTGCGCAGGAATTGGCTGGCCCCGAATGGATTCTTGGCCTGCGGCAAACCCAGGGGCGTGGCCGCCGGGGCAGGGCCTGGGTCGACCCCATTGGCAACTTCGCAGGCACCCTTGTGATGCGCCCGGCGGAAGCCCCCGATCAGGTTGCACTGCGCTCCTTTGTGGCCTCTCTGGCGCTATATGATGCTTTTGTGGCTGTGACAGGCCGCTCTGAGGGACTGGCGCTCAAGTGGCCCAATGACGTATTGCTCAACGGCGGCAAAGTTGCAGGCATTCTGCTGGAGAGCGCAGGCATGGCCGGCGGTGCGGTGAGCCACATCGCCATCGGCATCGGTGTGAACCTCGCCCATGCGCCGGACACCGGCGCAGTCGAAGCCCATGCCACACGTCCGGTTTCCTTGCTTAGCGAAACCGGCGCGGCCGTCACGCCCGAAGACTTCCTCGATGCGCTGGCTCCGGCCTACGCGCATTGGGAAACCCAGTTCAGCACCTACGGCTTTGAGCCGATACGCACCGCTTGGTTGACCCGCGCCGCACGCATTGGTGAGGTCATCACCGCGCGCACCACCCGCGACGAAACGACCGGAACCTTCGAAACGGTAGACAGCGCAGGCAATCTGGTGTTGAAGACCGCGAAAGGCCGCGTGGCCATCCCCGCGGCCGACATCTTTTTCTGACCCGCGCAAAGAGGGACCAAGACCCATGCTTCTGGCCATTGACTGCGGCAACACCAACACCGTGTTCTCGATCTGGGACGGGGAGAAATTCCTCTGCACCCTGCGCACGTCGACCCACCACGCCCGCACCGCAGACGCCTACTTCACGTGGTACTCCACATTGATCAACCACTATGGCATTAAGGCGGAAATCACCGATGTGATCATCTCTTCCACCGTACCCCGTGTGGTATGGAACCTGCGTGTGTTCGCCGACCGCTTCTTCAACTGCCGTCCGCTGGTGGTGGGCAAACCGGAATGCAGACTGCCCCATGCCCCGCGTGTGGACCAAGGCACACAACCCGGACCAGACCGTTTGGCAAATGCCGTCGCTGCCTACGACCGTCACGGCGGCAATGTGGTGGTGGTCGACTTTGGCACGGCTACGAACTTTGACGTGGTGGCGGAAGACGGCGCTTATGTCGGCGGCGTGATTGCCCCCGGTGTAAACCTCAGCCTTGAGGCCTTGCACTCTGGTGCAGCAGCTTTGCCACATGTCGACGTCAGCCAACCAGAAAAAGTGATCGGAACCAACACTGTGGGCTGTATTCAGTCCGGGGTGTTCTGGGGCTACACCGGCTTGATCGAGGGCGTCATCGCCAGGATCAAGGCTGAATACGGCGCCCCAATGAAAGTGGTGGGCACAGGTGGCCTCGCTCCGCTCTTTGAGCAGGGCGACGATCTGTTTGACACCATCGAAGACGATTTGACGATGCACGGCTTGACCGTGATCCATGATTACAACAAGGAGCAGGGCGCATGAGCGACCGCTTGATCTATCTGCCGCTGGGCGGCTCCGGCGAAATTGGCATGAACGCCTATGTCTACGGCTATGGCCCGGCAGACAATGAACGCCTCATCCTCGTCGACATTGGTGTAGCTTTTTCCGATATGGAAACCAGCCCCGGTGTTGATCTGATCTTCGCCGACATCACGTGGCTGGAAGAAAACAAATCCCGGCTTGAGGCGGTATTCATCACCCACGGCCACGAAGACCACATCGGCGCCATCGGCCACTATTGGGAACGCCTCGGCGTGCCAGTCTATGCCCGCGCGTTTACCGCCAATCTGGCGCGCCACAAAATGGCCGACCGCGGCCAGCCTGAAGAAGTTGTCCGCACCGTCTCCGCATGGCCGGAAACAACCGAAGCTGGCCCTTTCAAAGTCGGCTTTCTGCCCGTGAGCCACTCCATCCCGGAAAGCGCCGCCTTGGTCATCGACACGCCCGCAGGTCGTGTGATCCACTCTGGCGACTTCAAACTCGACGAAACCCCGCTGGTGGGCGAACCGTTTGACCCTGCGCTGTGGGCCGAAGTGTCCAAAGACGGCGTCAAAGCCATGATCTGTGACTCCACCAACGTGTTTTCACCACACGAAGGCCGCTCCGAGGCGTCCGTTGGTCCTGAGATCGAAAAGCTGGTGGCTGCTGCGCCCAACATGGTGGTTGCCACCACATTTGCCTCCAACGTTGCGCGTGTAAAAACGCTGGCTGAAGCAGGTGAGCGGGCAGGGCGCTCCATCTGCCTGATGGGCCGCGCCATGCGCCGCATGATCGAAGCGGCCATTCAAACCGGCGTTCTGTCTGATTTCCCCAAAGTGGTCAGCCCCGAAGACGCCGCCAGCATTCCGCGTGAAAACCTGATGCTATTGGTCACCGGTTCCCAAGGCGAACGCCGCGCTGCCAGCGCACAGCTGGCCCGTGGAAAATACAATGGCATCACGCTGAAAGACGGCGACCTGTTCCTGTTTAGCTCCAAAACCATTCCAGGCAACGAAAAAGGCGTGATCCGCATCATCAACCAGTTCTCCGAAATGGGGGTGGATGTGGTCGATGACAGTTCCGGCAAATACCACGTCTCCGGCCACGCCAACCGCCCGGACTTGGCGCGCCTGCATGACATCGTGAACCCAACCATGGTTATCCCAAACCATGGCGAACACCGTCATCTTCGTGAACATGCCAAGCTGGCCAACGAAGCTGGTCGCGCGTCTATCGTGGCTGTGAACGGCACGATGTTGGACCTCTCTGGTGATCAGCCCTCCATCGCTGGCTACGTGGAGACCGGTCGCACATACTTGGATGGCAACACCCAGATCGGCGCTATGGATGGCATTATTCGCGACCGCATTCGCATGGCACTCAATGGCCATGTGATTGTGACCGTGCTGCTGGACGAGGACGACGAACCATTGGGCGATGCTTGGTGTGAGCTAATGGGGCTGCCGGAATTTGGCCGCTCGCAAGCGCCTCTGGTCGATGTACTCGAAGAGGACGTCACCCAGTTCTTGGGACGCGCCAAAGAGAAAACCCTGCGCGACGACGACAAAATCGAAGGTGACATCCGCCGCATCGTGCGCAACTCCGCCCGTGACGAGATTGGCAAAAAGCCGGAAGTAACGGTGATTGTCAGCCGCTTGAGCTAAGCAGCACGCACAAACGTCAATTGAATGAACACGGTGGTCCGCTTGCCTATGGCTTGCGGACCATTTTCTTGACGATCCGGCGAGTCAAAGGTGCCAAAACCAACACCAGCGGGAAGGCCACCATCCAACTGGCGACCCACGCGCTGAGCCACATCGCGACAAAGCCAGGCACCACCCCGCCGACCAAAAAGGTTGAGATGAACGTGACCACATTGGTCATCATACCAGAGAGAATGAGCCCAAAGAGAATGGGCTCAAACCGTGCAGGTATCATTGCGCGCCCTGTTCGCGGCGCTCTTCAAAGCTCATGGCGATGAAGCTTGGCATATGGTCGCCCATACCGACAACTTTTTTGCCATCATCGCGGCGATCATTGCGCCCACGTCCGCGCCCACGACGGTTGTTGTCGTCCCGGTCGCGCCCACGGTTGTCGTCACGCTTGCGCTTGTCTTCCTTGATCGGCGCTTCAGCCGCTTCCACCACTTCTGGCTTGGCATCTGCCTTCGGGGCGTCCTCGTCCTTGCGCTTGCGCGGTTTGCGCGGCTCGATCTTCACGGGGTTCTCAATGCGCGGTATCTCTTTCTGGATCAGCGCCTCAACCGCATCAAACTGCTTCTCATCACGCGGGCTACAGATGGTGACAGCTTTGCCTTCACGCCCCGCACGCCCGGTGCGGCCAATCCGGTGAACATAGTCTTCGGCATGGCCGGGCACATCAAAGTTGAACACGTGGCTGACGCTCGGCACGTCCAAACCACGCGCTGCCACATCAGAGGCCACCAAGATGCGCAGTTCACCATTGCGGAAGCTTTCCAGCGTGCGTGTACGTTGCGACTGGTCCAGGTCCCCATGGATCGGCGCCGCGTCATAGCCGTACTTTTTCAACGACTTGGCGCAGATGTCCACGTCTGTCTTACGGTTGCAGAAAATGATCGCGTTGGTGCATTTGTCACCCTCGGCATCAATCAACGCCCGCAAAACTTTGCGTTTTTCGCTGCCTTCACGGTCGCGGCGGGAGGCCTTGAACATCACAACGTTCTGCTCAATCGTCTCGCTCGCGGTTGCCTGACGCGCCACTTCCACCCGCTCCGGGTTGGACAGGAAGGTGTTGGTGATACGCTCAATCTCAGGCGCCATCGTGGCCGAGAAAAACAGCGTCTGGCGGGTGAACGGCGTCAGACCAAAGATGCGCTCGATGTCAGGAATGAACCCCATATCCAGCATCCTGTCGGCTTCATCCACCACCATGACTTTCACATCAGACAGGATCAGTTTGCCGCGCTCAAAATGGTCCAATAACCGGCCCGGCGTGGCGATCAAAACGTCCACACCTTTGTCGATGATCAGTTCTTGTTCCTTGAAGCTCACCCCACCAATGAGCAGCGCTTTGGTCAGCTTCAGGTGTTTGGAATAGGTGTCAAAGTTCTCGGCAACCTGCGCCGCCAACTCCCGTGTTGGACACAACACCAGGCTACGTGGCATACGCGCCCGGGCACGGCCGCGCGCCAGCAAAGACAGCATCGGCAGCGTGAAGCTTGCGGTCTTGCCAGTACCGGTTTGCGCAATGCCAAGCACGTCGCGGCCTTCCAATGCCGAAGGAATCGCTCCCGCCTGGATTGGGGTTGGGGTTTCATAGCCCGCTTCGGTAATCGCTTTGAGTACCTTCGGGTTGAGGTTCAGGTCAGAGAATTTTGTCATATGTATCCGTGGTTTACGGACACTCTTTGGCCCGTAGCGGCGTCTCGGATCGGGCCCGGCTGGCCCCGCGTCAATGGCGTTTTTGATCCACGGGGCCTTCTATCGCAACCACGGCGTCAGGTCAATGAAACCGAATATGTATCAAGCCTTTGACGTGATTTCGGAAACACTAATCGACGAAGCCGGGGAAGTGTTTCCGCCGCTTTGCGTCCAAATCCAAGCGATGGCTGCGCAACAGCCCAAGTGACTCTAGCTTCTGCCGCAGCTCAGGTGTGGCGACGCAGACTTCTTCATAAAACTGCCGCAACCCGTCCGGTTCCTCGGCCAGATGCGCAAAAAGTTTGTGCAAGTTCAGCCCGCCCTGGTCCTCCGGCACCGCCGCGCCCAACTCATCGCGGTAAGACCCCTTCTTGTGCCGATAGGCAAAGCTCTGCATCCAATGCTCCCAACTGGTGGTGTGCAGATGCAGCAGCGCCACATCTTGGAGCTCCACTTGGCCCGGATTTTGCCGTCCGTTCTGGGTCACATTGTGGATTTTGATCGCCATGTCTTTTTGTCCTGTACGCAGGAACATCTTTCCGGCGACATGGCTGACAAAGCCGTTTTTCAGATAGGGTGCAAAGTTCGGGTATATCTCCGCGACGAGCCGGTTGCGCAGCGTGCTATCGGCGATGAACGACTTGAAATGCACCACGTCACTGTCATCAATAGAGGCCATCGCTTCCGCTGGGCGCACCCGCGCGACCAGGCACTCCTCCGGCAACTCGGCAAGCTGTTCGGTGATTGACCGATCCGGCCATAAGAACTCGTCCACATCAATGTGCAGCAGCCAATCCACCTTCTTGGCGCGATTATAGGCGTGCCGCACGTTGAAGGACTGCCGGGGCTGGTGCATCGGCGGTTTCTTCCCACGTGTCTTCTGCCAGTAATTGTCGCCGGTGCGGACCACCGTAAGTTGGGGATGTGGCTTAAGCTGCTCTTTGGCTTCGGGATTGGCAGCATCCAGATAGATCCAGACATGCGCAGCCCCCAGCTCCAAATGATGGGCCACGAAGTTCAGAATATCGACGGCGGGCGCTTTGATGGTTGCCACCACACCCCAGATCGGTGAAGTGCTCATTTCCGGGCCTGCTGACGCTCTTTCTTGGACCGCATCTGCGCCAGCCGCCGGAACACGCCGCCGGGCTCTTCAATCAGTTCCTGCAACAAATGATCCACCAAAGGCGCAATCACAGGATCGCTTTTGCCCATCTCCCAGATTGGCGTGATCACGTTGATATCCAGCCCGCCGTGCATCAATGAAAACGGCTCCATATCCAGCGGAAGTCGCGTTTTTACGCGTTTGCCAAAGCCGTACTCTTTGTCGGGCTCCATGCCGCTGAATGTGCGCTCAAACTCATAAAGTTTCATCATGCCAAACAGCATGCGCAATCCTTGGCCAACTTCCCGCTGCGCCGGGGTCTCGCCGTGATCCGCAAAGGTCTGCACCGAACTCACCAGCCAGCGCAGGTTCAATTCTGAAATCAGATGTGCGGACTCCTCGGCCCATATCCGGCAAAACAACGCGGCGGTTTGCGTCGGCTGCGCCCGCTTGCGCAGGTTGGAGATCAACTGCGCATTCAGGAAGGCCAATTCACTCAAGCCGACAAATTCTTCTGCAATCTGCCGTCGTTTGCGCGCCCAACTGGTGTTTGGATCGGCTGGCCCCTTTTGCGTTGCGCGCTCCGGTACAATCGCATTCCTCAGAACCGACAGGTTCACATCCAGGGACGGCAGGTTTTCTGGGCCAAACTCAAAGGGATCACGCCGGCCGTCGTAGCGTTCCATCATATAGGCGTAACCGCCCGGATAGGTGAGGGTTTTTTCTGACATGGCGCGATGTTTGCACGGGGCGAAACCCCGTGCAATCGCAGAGTGTATCAGACCATCATTTCCTTGGTCGCGCTCAACGTGACATCCGGATAATCGCGAGCAACGCGGTCAATGTCCCACTGCAAACGGGTCAGGAACACCACGTCGCCATCATTGTCGTAGCTGATGTGCTGTTTGTTCATATCCGCAAACTTTTCAACCGCTTGCCGCTCACCGTGCACCCAACGGGCGGAGGTGAACTGGCTCTGTTCAAAGCGCACGGGCAGGCCGTATTCCATCTCGATCCGGCTGGCGAGCACTTCAAACTGAAGCTGACCAACCACGCCCACAATGAAGCCCGAACCAATCATCGGCTTGAAGACCTTTGCGGCGCCTTCTTCGGCAAACTGCATCAGCGCTTTTTCAAGGTGTTTGGCCTTCAACGGGTCGCCCGCGCGGATGCCCTGCAGCAGTTCCGGCGCAAAGCTTGGAATGCCCGACACACGCAGCACTTCGCCCTCGGTCAGCGTGTCGCCAATGCGCAGCTGCCCGTGGTTTGGAATGCCAATAATGTCCCCGGCCCAGGCCTCTTCGGCCAGCTCACGGTCAGACGCCAAAAACAACACCGGGTTGGAGATCGCCATCGGCTTTTTTGTCCGCACATGCGTGAGTTTCATGCCACGCTTAAAGTGCCCCGAGGCCATCCGTACAAAGGCCACACGGTCACGGTGTTTCGGGTCCATGTTGGCCTGAACCTTGAACACAAACCCGGCGACTTTCTTCTCTTCGGGCGCAATCTTGCGCGGCTCGGCGTTTTGCACCTGCGGCTGCGGCCCATAGGTGCCAATGCCGTCCATCAACTCTTTGACACCAAAGGAATTGATCGCGGAGCCAAACCAGATTGGGGTCATATGCCCTTCAAGCACCGCTTGCGGGTCCAGCGCCGGCAGCAACTCCTTGGCCATCTCAACTTCTTCGCGCAACTGCTCCAGCAGGTGCTCTGGCACGTGATCGGCCAGTTTCGGGTCGTCCAACCCGTCGATCTGCACGCTCTCGGCCACCACGTTCCGGTCCGCCCGGTCCATCAGCTCCAGTCGATCGTTGAGCATATCATAGGTGCCAACGAACTCGCGGCCCACGCCAATCGGCCAGCTGGCCGGGGTCACGTCAATCGCAAGGTTTTCTTGGATTTCGTCAATAATATCGAAAGTATCGCGACTTTCGCGGTCCATTTTGTTACAAAACGTCAAAATAGGTAGGTCGCGCAGGCGGCACACTTCAAACAGTTTTTGCGTCTGGCTTTCCACACCTTTGGCGCCGTCAATCACCATCACGGCGGCATCCACGGCAGTCAGCGTGCGATAAGTGTCTTCCGAAAAATCGCTGTGGCCCGGTGTGTCCACCAGGTTGAACCGGAAGGTGCCAAAGTCAAACGACATCGCGGAGGCCGACACGGAGATCCCGCGGTCCTTTTCCATCTGCATAAAGTCAGAGCGTGTGCGCCGCGCCTCACCCTTGGCCCGCACCTGACCCGCCATCTGAATCGCACCACCATAAAGGAGAAACTTTTCGGTCAGCGTGGTCTTACCGGCGTCCGGGTGCGAGATGATCGCAAAGGTGCGACGGCGCGCAATCTCGGGCGGCAATTCGGGGCGGTTTGTCTGCGTGTCCAACATGTCCGCGCGTATAGGTCGCAAAGCGCCAATTCGCAAGGAAAAGCGGCGGGTCCTACTTGGAGGACGCCCGCTTCAAAAGCTCCACCGCATCCGGGCGATCGAGCAGGCTTTCATGCACTTCCAGATGCGCCTGCGGCATGCCGCGCGCCGCGTTTGAGGCCGGACGCAGACGTTCCTTGACCTCTTCAGGCACCGCCGGGCGGGTGCGTGTGTCCATCTGCATGGTTTCCGCCGAAATGCCTTCGGCAAAAATGATCTGATGGGTGTCAAACATGATCTGGTAGTAGTCCACAAACCCGCCTTCGTCGGCGTAGACCGTGTCCCCATTCACCAGATGCCGCGCTTTAATCAGCAGCTCGCTGCGCCCGACACCAATGTGGTCATGGCGTTGGTAGACAAACAGCCGGTGATCCGGGCTCACCCGCAGATCCTGCGTGTTGTTGAGAGTGCCCGCGGTGATCACGATGGGGGCAAACTCGCCACTGGCACGTTGCACGGCATGTCCAATCCAACGCACTTCCTGCGGGCCGTCATCCCGCGTCAGCACGCGATCACCCACGGTCAAGTCTTCGACCCGACGCTGTTCGCCGGTCGCCATGGTGATCCGGGTGCCGCCGGTGAAACTCACACAAGCCAACTGTGCTAATTTGGTGGAGGCCGCGCCGCGATCGATGCCCACAAGCACGTATTCACATTTGGGCGTCAACGGAGCCAATGGCGCGCCATACACTTCCACCACACCGCCGTCTTCGTCGACTTCGACAAGCACCAGCACTTCAATGGTGTCTCCGCTTGGCGGCATAAACGTGGCCACACAATCGAGGTACACCCGCGCGTCTTTGGTGCCGAGGCTGTAGTCGCTGGCTATGAAGTGCTGCCCGTCGCCGTCGGTGCGCAGCGCAAGGCTCTTTTCTTTCGCATCCTGGTTCAGGGTGTAGATATCATCTGGCACCAGTTCGTCCGCAAAAGACAGGGAATCACCAAGGTTGGCCCCATCCGTCACCACAAAGTCATCTGCCGGATACACCGGTAGGCGTTGGGAGGGTTGGGAGCTGTCTTGGACTTGGGACGTCATAACTTACCTACTTTAGTGTACTGCACGCTTTCTTTGAACAAGTGAAGTGACACGCAAATGTGGCAGCACAATGCCATGGCTCCGGCATTATACTGGCATCATTCCTAATTTGGGTATTTCTTACCCCCACAACAACGGGGAGATTCGCATGGAATTGGGAATTAAAGGTAAACGCGCACTGGTCTGTGCGTCCTCAAAAGGTCTTGGTTTGGGCTGTGCTCGCGCTCTGGCTGCGGAAGGTGTGGACCTGATCATGAACGCGCGTGGTGTCGAGGCGCTTGAGGCCGCCGCTGCCGACATCCGTTCCGAATTTGGTGTGGATGTTCAGGCGATTGCCTGTGACGTGACCACCATTGAGGGGCAAGCCAAGCTGATCGAAGCCGCGCAAGGCGTCGATATTCTGGTCAACAACGCCGGTGGCCCGCCTCCAGGCATGTGGACCGACTGGGATCGTGACGATTTCATTTCCGCCTTGGACGCCAACATGCTGGCCCCAATCGCGCTAATCAAAGCGCTGGTTCCGGGCATGATGGACCGCGGCTGGGGCCGTGTGGTGAACATCACCTCCGTTTCGGTCAAATCCCCGATTCCGGTGCTGGGCCTGTCCAACGCTGCGCGTGCAGGCCTCACTGGCTACGTTGCTGGCACCGCGCGTCAGGTGGCTGGCAAAGGCGTGACCATCAACAACATCTTGCCGGGCATTCATGCCACCGACCGCGCTGTCTCCTTGGACAAGGCTGTGACTGAGCAGCAAGGCATCTCCATGGAAGAGGCAAAGGCCCAACGCGCCGCCACAATTCCCGCGGGCCGCTACGGCACCCCGGATGAATTTGGCGCCACATGTGCCTTCCTCTGCTCCCATCACGCAGGCTTTATCGTGGGGCAGAATGTTCTTCTGGACGGCGGTGCCTTCGCATCTGCTATGTAAGCGCGAGTAAGTAACTAAATGGCGCGAGGTGTGGGGGTGTCCCAGGGTTTTTCATTGAAAGATGAGTTGTTTAACGCGGATAGCCTGGGCGATCTGGCGGCAGAGTTTGCCGCCGGAGTGCCGGGGTTTGATGGTGAGGACTTCCATCTAGAAGTTGTGGCAGGGCTTCAGGGGCGTGAGCTCATGGAGCGTATGGAATGGATTGCCGATTGCATCGAAAAACGCCTCGCGCCAGATTTCCCGGAAATGGCGGATCAACTTGAAGCGGCCATGCCGCCCGCGCTTGATCCAACTCTGAAGGATGATGACTTTGGCCGCTTCATCCATGCGGTGCCCGGTATTCTGGCCACCCGCCATGGCGTTGAAGAGCATCGGGATCGGGCGCTGGATCTGCTGGAGGAGGCGACCAAGCGCTTCTCTATGGAGTTCTACATCCGCGCCTTCATCAACCGCTGGCCCGACGAGACCTTTACCCGCCTGCAAGAGTGGGCCGAGAACGACAATTACCACGTCCGTCGTCTGGTGAGCGAAGGCACACGGCCCAAATTGCCCTGGGCAAAAAAGATCGACATCGATCCTATGTCGACGTTGCCCTTACTGGCGAAACTGCACGCCGATCCAACGCGTTACGTGACACGGTCGGTGTCCAACCACCTCAATGACATCTCCAAACTCTCCACCGACACGGTGGTCAGCCAGCTTTCCGACTGGAAAGAGCAGGGTAAGCAGGCCCCTAAAGAACTGGATTGGATGACGCGTCATTCTTTGCGCACTGCGGTCAAGGCCGGCCATTCCGGCGCTCTGTCGATGCTGGGGTTCCACGCAGACGCGCCCATCACATTGGACAGTCTTTCGGTGGGCGGCGACAGCATCCGAATCGGCGACGCGCTACAGGTCGAAACAACCCTGTCCACAACTGGCACATCCCCCGTGCCCGTGATGGTCGACTATGTGCTGAGTTTCCATCGCCCCAATGGGCGTGGCAGTGACAAGGTCTTTAAACTCAAGCAAGGTAAAATCCCTGCTGGAAAGTCACTCACACTGGCCAAAAAGCATCCGCTCAAAGCCAATGCCAGCACGTTTCAACTGCACCCCGGACCCCACAAACTGGCCATTCAGGTCAACGGCCGTGTGCTGGGGGATGTGGCGTTTGACCTGACGGATCCCACGTAACCCTCTGACGTTTCATCACGTTTCTGTGGGGCGGCTAGCCTGACAACTGGCCGCCTGTTAGGTCGGTTCCAATTCTGAACGGGACACGACCATGCACGCCGCCACACTTATCACCATCTTCGCCGCTATCCTTTTGCTCAGCCTCGTTGTCGCCCCCAAGCGGGCCACAGTTGTGGGCTTCTTTGGCGGGCAGACCGCAGAAGGGCAGGCGCCCTCGCTGTGGACCTTGGTGCTGTCGCAGGTCACCACCTGGATATTTGCGCGCTCTTTGATGAACGCTGCCATCCTGGGCTTCTACTACGGCATCGCAGGCACCTTGGCCTACGCGGCATACTATGCGTCATTTCTAACTGGCGGCTACATCGTGAACCGCATGCGTGTGCAGGGCGCGGGCTCGGTACAGGACTGGCTCACCTCACGCTTTGGCAAACCCGGCACCACTGCCTACAACGTGGTGATCGCCCTACGTCTCCTGTCTGAAGTCTTCGCCAACCTGCTGGTGGTTGGCTTGATCTTCAGCGCGGCTCTGCCGGACGTGGCCAACGCAGGCACGCTCTCTATCCTGATCGTTGGGGTGGTTGCGCTGGCCTATTCCGCTTGGGGTGGCCTCTCCGCTGCTTTGCGCACGGACGTGGTGCAGATGCTGCTGTTTCTCTTGGTGTTTGGCATCGCCTTCATTGCCCTCCTGCTGCGCCCCGAGTTCAACTTTGGCGCTGTGCTCACCGCGCCGGGCGCCTCTGGCCCACACAACGGCTGGGTGCTTCTGGTGGTCGCCGCGCTTCAGGTGTTTTCCTATCCGGTACATGACCCGGTGATGATGGACCGCGGCTTCCTCGCGGACCGCGACACCACCCGCAAAAGCTTCCTGCACGCTTTCTGGCTGTCCACACTTTGCATCATCACGTTTGGCTTCTTTGGCATTCAGGCCTCGCTTGAGGGTGCCTCCTATGAAGGACAGTTGATCGGCACTTGGAGCACCATGTTCCCAACTTGGGTCTTCACCCTGCTGATCCTCTCGCTCCTTGTGTCCGCGCTGTCCACATTGGACTCCGCCTTGAGTTCCGCCGCCCGTCTGGTGGTCGAGGAACTCAAACTCGCCCCGCGCACGTTGGCCGGCGGTCGCATTGCCATGTTGGTCTTTGCCCTCGCAGGTGGCGCCCTGACCCTTTGGGGCAACCAAACCCTTTTTGACGCCGTGGCCGTGTCCGGCACCGCTTCGATGTTCCTCACCCCCGTGCTGGTTGCCAGCCTGGTTTGTGGCCGGGATGTGCCGCTCTGGTCCTACATGGCCTGTTTCTTCGCAGCCCTTTATGGCGCCGCTGCCTACATGTTCCGAGACACAGAATTTGTGGCACAATTCCTGTACGACGGTCACAAATACGAGCAGCTCCTGCAGATCTGCGTCATCGTTCTGGCCGTCGGATTTGCCGCAGTCCTGTTCGGGAGCCGCAGGGTTGAAGCACGGGTAGGGGGCTGATACATCTCGACAAAACCCGATGAAAAGCATCGGGGATTGCAAGAGGCCACCCGTGCAGCCGAATTCTGACCAGACGCCACCACGATTGGAAATCCGCAATCTGCGCCGCCGTTTTGGCAACCGTCAGGTTGTGGATGATGTGTCGTTGACACTGGAGTCCGGTAAAGTCACCTGCCTGCTTGGCCCGTCCGGCTGCGGCAAGTCTACTACCCTGCGCATGATTGCCGGTGTGGACATGCAAGACAGCGGTGAAATCTATGTGGACGGCAAACTGATCTGTGATACCGTGTTCCGCATCCCGCCGGAACGCCGTCAGATTGGCCTGATGTTTCAAGACTTTGCGCTCTTTCCGCATCTTTCAGTAAGCGACAACGTCGCCTTTGGCCTCAAGGGCAGCAAAGAGGAAAAACGCGCCCGTGTTGAGGAACTTCTAGCGAAAGTGAACCTTGGCTGGGCCATCGACAAATATCCGCATTTGCTGTCGGGCGGTGAGCAACAGCGTATTGCCTTGGCCCGCGCATTGGCGCCGCGCCCGCGCATCATGCTGATGGACGAGCCGTTTTCAGGTCTGGACAATCGCCTGCGCGACGGCATCCGTGACGAGACCTTGGCAGTTCTCAAAGAAGAAGACACAGCTGTGTTGCTGGTCACACACGAGCCGGAAGAGGCCATGCGCATGGCCGATGAGATTGCCCTCATGCGGGAGGGTGTCATTGTTCAGCAAGGTGCGCCGTACAACATTTATAACGCGCCGGTGGATAAACAGGCGGTTGCGTTTTTCAGCGACATCAACGTCATCCGTTCGATCAGCAATGGTGCCTTGACCGAAACGCCATTTGGCGAGTTTCTCACGCCCGGATTTGAAGATGGCGCGCCGGTGGAGATCGTGATCCGTCCACAGCATCTGAAGCTGGATTTTGACAGAGACGGCAGAGGACCCCTTCCGACTGACAGCGATGGCGTGGCTGCACGCGGCATCGTCTCTCGGGCAAGATTTATGGGCAATGAAAGCCTCGTTGAATTCCAGATGGACCATAACGGCTCTGTTTTGCACGCCACTGTGCCAAATGTGTTCCTGCCAAAAGAGGGTACGCCACTCTGGCTGACTATCCGTCGAGACCGCTGCTTTGTCTTCCCTGCTGAAACCTGAGACGTCTTAGGCCTATGCGAGGAAATCGTTGAGGCTCTTGCCTGGTTCTTCTACGAACAGGCTTGGCAATACAGTCAGTTCGGCAATTTGATCCACCCGGATTTTTGCAAATCTCCCAAGGGTTTCGTCCCAGACACCTAACGTCCAGACGCGCCCCCAATAGTCGAGTTTCAGTGGGCGCACGTCGCGCGCCATCTCACCCGTAATGGTGATCCGTAGCTTCTGCCGTGTCCGAATGGCTTCGCGCAACGGTTCTAGATACTTCAACGCCTGTGTTGTCTCCGCAAACGGGTAGGCTGCGAAACCAAACCCTTGGCTCACACCGCCAATCTCCTCCGGCAACACCGCATCAATCTTTGCGCTCAGGCTTTCTGCCGCTGCGCGCAATGGCCCCTCCATCCCGGTGCCAACCACCTCAAGACCTATGTGCAATGCCTCCAACTCCTCTTCTGTCAGGTTCAACGGTGGCAATGTTAAAACCGCCTTCGCACGATACCCTGTGCCGCGCTCGCCCTCGATGGCCACGCCGCTGTTCGCCAGGGTTTGCATGTCACGATAGATCGTCCGCAAAGACACCTGCATCGCCGCCGCCAAATCCTCAGCCCGATGCAAGCCGCCGTCTTTCAGGATTTCCATCAATCCATAGAGCCGATCTGAGCGGTTTTGAGAGCTGGCCATAACCTGTGATTCTCCGATTTCCTGCCAAAATAACGACAACTGACATAATAGTGGCAAAATGGGGCGTAAAAACCCCAAATATCCCGTCACACTCCCGTTAATCCGCCTTTTGCCTCCGCGTCCGGCGCGGTAGGTCTTTGCCATGAGACTTAGGCGGCCCTAGTGCCACCGACCAAGGGAGACAAAGTCATGTTGAACAATATCGGCCTGCCCGGCATCCTTCTGATCGCGGTTGTGGTTCTTGTCCTGTTTGGACGCGGCAAAATCAGCGGCATCATGGGCGAAGTTGGCAAAGGCATCACCTCGTTCAAAAAAGGCGTGAACGAAGGCGCCAAAGAACTTGAGGAAGAAGCGGCAGACGCGGCGAAGGACGTGACGCCGGCTGACGAAAAAGACAAAGCCTAAGCCGGGCGATCCAAGATGTTTGATCTGGGTTGGACCGAGCTTCTGCTCATTGGCATCGTGGCGCTCATCGTGGTGGGTCCCAAAGACCTGCCGGTGATGTTTCGCACGGTGGGACGTTTTGTCGGCAAAGCCAAAGGCATGGCGCGGGAGTTTTCCTCTGCCATGAATCAGGCTGCGGATCAGGCGGGCGTCAAAGATGTGACCGACACCCTGAAAGGGGCCACCGACGGGTTGGACAAGGTCACCAATCCTTTGAAATCGGCCACCGATGCGCTCAACGATTCCGTGGGGGAAGTGAAACGCTCCATGTCCTATGAGCCGGGCGCCGAGACCACACGCCTGTCCAAAGAACGCGCGGAAGCGGCGGAGAAGATCCGTCAGAAATCTGCCGAGATGGCGCAAGAACGTCTGGACCGGGAAGCCGCCGAAAAAGCCGCCGCAGAGGACGCCGAGAAAGCCGCCCGCAAAGAAGCGCGCAGCTACGATCCGGCGCCGACGCCCCCGACCAAGACTGCCGCGAAGAAGGATGAGGCATGAGCTCAACTGACGAAATCGAAGACAGCTCCGCCCCGCTGATCGAGCACCTGGCGGAGTTGCGCACGCGGCTCATCCGCTCTGTGCTCGCATTCCTGGTGGGCATGGTGTTGGCCTTTGTGGTCGCGGAGCCGACGTTGCAATTCCTGCTGGGGCCAATTGAGGAAACCCTGCGCGCGCTGGGCGACCCATCCCCAACGATGCAGTACACCTCACCGCAGGAATATCTCTTCACGCTGTTCCGCATCTCCATGGTGGGGGGCTTTGTGCTCGCGTTTCCAGTGATCGCGTTCCAACTTTGGCGCTTCGTGGCGCCGGGTCTCTACAAAAACGAGCGTGGCGCTTTCCTGCCCTTCATGATTGCCTCGCCTTTCATGTTCCTGCTCGGAGCGGCCTTTGCGCATTTCGTCGTGACGCCGCTGGCGATGGCCTTCTTCTTGGGCTTCACCGACGTGAGCTCGATCTTTGCCAACCTGCTCGCCAGCACCACAAGCGACCTGCCTGCGGGGTCCGTTGTGGTTCCTGAGACCGACAGTGGCATCAAGATCACCTTCTTCGGTAAGGTGAACGAAAGCTTGGACATCTCGCTGAAATTCATCATGGCCTTTGGCCTCTGCTTCCAGCTGCCAGTTCTGCTGACGTTGATGGGCAAAGCTGGTCTGGTGAACGCCGAAGGCCTCGGCCGCGTGCGCAAATACGCCATGGTGGGCATTCTGGTTCTGGCCGCATTGGTCACACCACCAGACGTCACCACACAGTTGATCCTATTTGTGGTTGTCTACGGCCTCTACGAAGTCTCGATCTTCCTGGTGCGCCGTGTGGACAAGCAACGCATCGCCAAGCTCAAAGCCGAAGGCGTCTACTTTGAGGACGACGAAGAAGGCGAAGACGACATCGCCGACGCGGAAAGCCACAAGTAAGCCGCTCTCAAGCTAATAATTTCGGCGCATCCCGCTTGGGGTGCGCCTTTTTCTTTGGCCCCTTGTTGTCCCGCCGCGAACATGGTCTGTATCGCCCGAAGATAGCAGGAGGCCCGCCATGGATGACACCACTTTGATCCGCATCGCCGAAGCGCTGGAACGCATGGCACCGGCCCCAATGGCCGCGCCGGATTTTGCGGCTGCAGATGGCTTTGTCTGGCATGTGGACCCGGACCGGCTGGAGCCGGTGTCCAACATCAACCGCGTGTCGCTTGATTTGCTGGTGGGCATCGACCGCTCCCGCGACACGCTTCTGGACAACACTCGACAATTTGCGCGTGGGCTCCCGGCCAACAACGCCTTGCTTTGGGGCGCGCGCGGTATGGGCAAATCCTCCATCGTGAAAGCTGTACACGCTCAAGTCATCGCTGAAGGCCTGCCGCTCAAGATTGTAGAGCTGCAACGCGAGGACCTGCCATCCGTGGCCCGCCTGCTGAACCTCCTGCGCGCCAGCAAAGAGCGTTTCCTATTGTTCTGCGACGACCTCAGCTTCAGCCACGATGACCAGCACTACAAATCGCTCAAAGCCGTGCTGGACGGCGGCATCGAAGGCCGTCCTGACAACGTGGTGTTCTATGCCACCTCCAATCGCCGCCACTTGATGCCGCGCGACATGATCGAAAACGAGCGCAGTTCGGCGATCAACCCATCAGAGGCCGTGGAAGAGAAGGTCTCCCTGTCCGATCGCTTTGGTCTCTGGCTGGGCTTCCACCCATGTTCGCAAGACCAATACTTGGCGATGATCGACGGCTACTGCACCGCCCATGGTGTGACCGTGGATGCAGATCGCCTGCGCGCGGAGGCGATCGAGTGGCAAGCCACACGCGGCGCCCGCTCAGGCCGTGTCGCTTGGCAGTTCTTTGTCGATTTGGCAGGGCGCGAAGGCGTCGCGTTATAATAAAGCATCCGACGTTTTAGCTGAAACATCCAGAGTCACGAATGTCCCGAGAGCGCCGTAGGCGTGGCAGGGTATTCGTGTCTCAGGTTTAAGGGCGGGTGCTATAACGCCGACGCCTTGCCGCGTTATTTCAGGTAGGGAGCAGGGTCGACGCTGTCAAAGCCCTCGCGCACCTCAAAGTGCACAAAGCTGTTCTCCGCAGGCAACACCGCCATGCTCTGCCCGCGCTTCACGCTGGCGCCCTTCTTCACCTTCACACCGTCCACGTTGTAGTAGACCGTCATCAGATTGTTGGGGTGGCGCACCACCAAAATGGTCACGTCATCCGCGTCTTTGGTGATCGCCGCCACGGTGCCATCCGCCGCCGCCGACACCGGCGCTCCCGCGTCCGCGGCAATGTCGATGCCGTTGTTTTTGCCCTTGGAATAAGGCCGGATCACCTTGCCAGACACCGGGTAGCTCATCGCCGCTTTGCTGGCGCTTTGTTGCTGCGCCAGGTTCGGGCTCTCCGGTTTTTCAACCGGTGTCGCGGCCGCCACTGTGTTGTCTTCCGGCAAAGGCTTAGAGGCGCTTGGCGGGGTTGGCGTGGGCGAGCCTTCGCCCGGTTTGGTGGTGGTTGCCGCTGCGGTTGTGGCGGCGGCTTTGCGCTTGGCTTCCGCTTCCGGGTCCACGGGAGGGATCAGCAGGATCTGGTTCTCACGAATGGTGAAATCGCTGCCCAACCCGTTCCATTCTGCCAAAGAGCGCACAGAGACGTTGTACAGACGTGCAATAGTAAAGGCCGTCTCGCCGCGTTTCACCTTGTGGCGCACGGGCTCCACGCCTGTCTGCCCACCAGGTTTTGGCGTCGCAACCGGCTGCAGGGTCTCGGTCTCAACCGATGTATCGGCGTTGTTTATCGCGCCGCCGGCCAGCGCGGCAATGTCCACGCCGCCTGGCGCTGTCACCATGCCGGTGCCGCCGGTCGCCGCAGACGGCTCGGCCACACGGCGGGGCAGGGTGACCACTTCGCCCTCACGCAGCTGCGCGTCCAGCGCGATGCCGTTTGTGCGGCTCAACTCTTCGGCCGGAATGCCCACGCGTTGGGACACATCCGCCAGCGTGTCGCCACGTTTGGCCACCGCCACCTGATAGCTTGGATATGAGATCACACCACGATCATCCGGCTCCGGCCGCGTCGCCGTCGCGGTTTGCGCGGCCTCTGTGGTGTCCAACCCGCCGCCAAGGTCGCCGCGGAAGTCGTAATCCAGTGTGTCCAAACAGCCACTCATCACGGTCAGCGCCAATCCTGCGCCGATCAACCGGGTGTTCTTGGATGAGAAAACTGCCATCTCGATGTCCTCACATGCGGCGCCCTGTTACCGGGGGTCTGCTGCCAAAGCCGCGTCTGTTGTTCGCTTCGTTAAGCTTCCAAATGGGCGAGCCGTCACCCTTTGCCAAGGGGAAAGCCCAATCAAATCAATCATTCTCTCGTGCGACGCCCTCAAGCAGAGGCACAAAACGCACCGAGCGCAATTCGTCATAGTCCAGCCCGTTTTCCGTTTTGCGCACCCGAATAAGGCTCTGCACCGCATCCGACTGCCCCACGGGCACCACCATAATACCGCCGATCTTGAGTTGCGCCAAGAGGGGGCCGGGCGGGTCCTCTGCGGCGGCGGTCACAATGATTTTGTCAAACGGCGCCTGATCCGGGAGGCCAAAGCTGCCGTCACTGATCAGAGAGGTGATGTTCACGATGCCCAATTGGTCAAACACGCCGCGCGCCTCTTGCACCAACCGCTTGTGCCGATCCACCGTATAGACCCGCCGCGCCAGATGGCTCAGGATCGCGGCCTGATAGCCCGAGCCGGTGCCCACCTCGAGCACCTTGTCACGCGAGGTGACTTCCAAAGCTTGCGTCATCAGCCCAACTACGGAAGGCTGCGAAATGGTCTGGCCACAGGCAATCGGCAATGGCGTGTCTTCATACGCCCGCTCGGCAAACAGCCCACGCACAAACAGCCCGCGGTCTACCTGTTCCATCGCGGTCAGCACAGCAGGCTCCGTCACCCCACGCGAACGCAGGGCAAACAGGAACTGCATTTTGCGTTCAGCAAGCGCGTCAGGGTCGGTCATTCAATGCCTTTCAGCGCGGCAAGTGTGTCATGTGCCGTCAGGTCCGCGCGCATCGGTGTCACCGAGGTGTAGCCCTTCAGGTTGACGGTCGCATCGGTGCCTTCGCCAGACGGGTTCTGCTGATCGCCGCCTCGGGCCCACAGGAACCGACGCCCAGACGGCGCATTGTGCGGCTCGACCGAAAACTTGGTGCCTTGGCGCAAGCCCTGCGCCACCACCCGCGTGCCTTTGACGTCTTTGGCCAGCACAGGCGGGAAGTTCACGTTGTAAAACAAGCCATAGGGGTGGTCGTTGGCTGGATTTGCATCAAGGATCTTGCGCACAACTTCAGCGCCAAATGCGCCCGCGGCCTCAAACGGATCGTCGGCGGAGAAATTCTTCGGGCCCAGGAACTGCGACAGGGCAAAAGACGGGATGCCCTGCAAAGCGCCTTCAATCGCCGCGCCCAACGTGCCGGAATAAAGCGCATTTTCTGCAGAGTTGTTGCCACGGTTTACGCCGGACAGGATCAACTCGGGTGGCGCGTCTTTCATCACATCATGTACGCCGGCCAATACACAATCCGCTGGGCTGCCTTCGGCGGCAAAGCGGCGCTCGCCCATCTGGGCAATCATTGTGGGGTGGGTGTAGCTGATGCAGTGGCCCACACCGGATTGCTCAAACGCAGGCGCCACACACCAGACTTCGCCGTCAGGTCCGGCCAGCTCCGCTGCAATGCGCTCCAGAACGGCCAGTCCCGGCGCGTTGATGCCGTCGTCATTGGTGATGAGAATGCGCATGTGCCTGCCCCAATTTATCTGCTGACATCCTGTCTAGTGGAGCCATGCAAAGGGGGCAAGGCACGTGGTGTCGCTGGCCGCAACCGTTGCGGCGATGCCAGCGTTTTGAGCCCTAAAGCCCGATCTCAGCCATCAAACGCGCCGCTTCGTCGCGGGGATGCACTAGGTTGTCCTTGTCTTCGCCAGGGAAGAAACGCGCGCGGGTGCCGGTGGGCATGCCCCGAGGGCTTAAGATCGACACGTTTGGGCCGATATTGGTGGTCTCCGCCTGCCAGCTTTTGGCCAGCGCGATCTGAGCGGCTTTGGTGGCGCCATAGGAGCCAAAGAACTTCTCACCGGCGTGATTGTCCTCAAAGAACACCGCATGACCCGCATCGCCCAACAGCGGGCTCATAAATGGGATCAGACGGGCCACAGCATCCACATTGATCGACAGAGATTTCTGCCAGTCCTTGGCATCGATGTGATCGGTGGGGGTCAAAGGCGCGCCATGGGCGGCGGTGTGGATCCACAGGTCCACTTTGCCCCAACGGTCGTGGATCGAGCGGCACAGCTGCGCCATGGCATCGGCATTGGTTATGTCCATCGGTGCCAGGGTGGATTTGCCCCCTTTGGCCTGAATGCGATCGTCCAGATCTTCCAGTGCACCGGTGGTGCGGGCCACAGCCACAACGTGGTACGCGGGCACAAGCGCCTCTGCAAAAGCGGCACCAAGGCCACGTGATGCGCCGGTGATCAGCGCGATTTTCTCGCCGGAGGCGTCGGGGGTGTTGGACGTGTCACTCATAGGCCGATGCAATGCGACCAAAGCGGCACAAGGTCAAGAGGCAAGCAAGTCGCAGGGGGGACGAGAACTGCCATCTCCCCTCGCGATTTAGTTGTTTAGTTGGGCATCGACAGGCGGGTGGTGCCATGGCCTGCGTTGAGCACAATGTTGTCTTCGCCAATGGCCACCACTTTGCCGGAGGGCGTGCGGTCGCCAAGTTCAACGCGCAGGGTTTTGCCCCCTGCGGTCATCAACAAGGCGCGCGGGTTTTTCGGGCTGCCCATCACGCCAATCAAAGTCAGGCGGGAGCGGTTCTTCAGCACACCGGATTGCGTGGCCTGCGCGGCCACGTGGGAAGGAGTCTTGGAGGACATGATACTGCCTGTGTTTGTGAGCGGTGGCGGCTATATAGTTGGAGGGTCGTGAGCCGCCAGACAGACGTAACGTATTTATAGTTAAGGACCGCTAAACAGGCGGTCGATTGCCAAAGAAAAAAGGCCAATGCGGCGGATTTCAGCCCATCAGGTGCGGTCGCAGGTCCTCACCACAAGCCGCGTATATTTCCAGCAGTTGATCAAAGGAAATGCCTTCTGCCTGTGCTTGTGCCAGTGGTCCTGAATTGGCCGTCAGGTGTGGCCTCTCGGCGCCTGATTCTGCCGGTTTTAGGCCGCAAGAAATGGGCTCATCGCTTTCAAACAGCGGCAGGTCATTCATCAACCAGGCCGCGGCCCCTGCAAAGCCGGTGTCCTCGCCAGTTGCATCCAGCACGTAGGCTTTGAAGTCTTCCACCGCCAGGCTGGCCCATACGCCAAACAGAAAGACCTCGTCGCTGCCACGAATGGGCAGGGGCACCACGCAATGGACAAAGCGCAGATCGTCAAGCACACAGAGGTCGGCGGTCAACACATCGTCGCCCACCGTCAGGGTGTCACCATCAGTTAATGGGCCATGCGGCCAGCAATCCGGCTGTCCAAAGCCCATGTCAACAATGCCGCCAAAGCTACGCCCGCAGCATTTGCAGGCGTAGGTGGGATCGTTCAACCGCTGCCAGCGGCTATCAAGCGCCAGCAGGTTCACGCGCTCACCCCTGAGAAGTTGCCAAAGTGGCACCGTTCCAGCTTGCGCCGGGCGTTGGAGCCTCTTCGATCTTCTTGCTCACCCGGCTGCTGCCTTCGAGCGCGGCCAGATATTCCGGCGTCACGCCACCGGTGATGTAGTTGCCGTCAAAGCAGGAGCAATCAAAGCGTTCGATCTCTGGGTTGCCTTCTTTGGCCGCCCAAATCAGGTCTTCAAGCTTTTGGTAGAACAGCGCATCGGCGCCCAATTCCTCGCGAATTTCCTCAACGCTCATGCCATTGGCGATCAGCTCATGCTTGGTTGGCATGTCGATGCCGTAGACGTTGGGGTGCGACACAGGCGGGGAAGCCGACGCGATGTAGACCTTCTTCGCGCCTGCCTCACGGCACATCTGCACAATCTTCTTGATGGTGTTGCCGCGCACAATGCTGTCGTCAATCAACAGGATGTTGCGGCCTTCCATCTCGCGTGGAATGGCGTTCAGCTTCCGACGCACGGACTTCTGACGCTCTTCCTGGCCAGGCATAATAAACGTCCGGCCCACATAGCGGTTCTTCACAAGCGCCTCGCGATAGCGGATGCCGGTGATGTTGCTGACTTCCAAGGCAACAGGTCGCGCACTATCCGGCACAGGAATGATCGCGTCAATGTCCAAGCCGCTCTCTTGCACCTGCTTGGCCAGGGTTTTGCCCATGCGGATCTGCGCCTGATAGACAGACACGCCGTCCAGCACGCTGTCTGGGCGCGCCAAATAGACATACTCGAAGATACAAGGCGTCAACTCGCCTTCGACTGCTTGGAACTCGTGCAGATTGCCGTCCAGATCTACCAGCATTGCCTCGCCGGGCTTCAGGTCGCGAATTTTGTCAAAGCCATTGATGCCAAAGGCCACATCCTCAGACGCAAAGGCATAGTCGTCGCCGTCACCCTCTGCATCGCGCTTCGCAACGGACAGCGGGCGAATGCCGTGGGGGTCCCGGAAGGCCAACATGCCCACACCTGCGATCAGGCAGACCACGGAATAGGCGCCTTGCACGCGTTCCATGGTCATCTTCACACCGGCAAAGATGTTGCGGATCGCATCGGCGCTGCCGTTGACTTTGATGGCATCGGCAACTTTGTCGGCCAACACGTTGAGCAGGATCTCACTGTCAGAGGTGGTCCGCAGGTGGCGGGAGTATTTCCCGGTCACCTTTTCGCGCTGTGCCTCGGTGTTGGTGATATTGCCGTTGTGCACCAGATAGATGCCATAAGGCGCGTTCACAAAAAACGGCTGCGCCTCAGACGCCGACAGGCTGCCCGCCGTTGGATAGCGCACATGGCCCATACCAATGCGGCCTGTCAGGGTTTCCGCATCAGACGGCTGAAACACGTCCTTGACCAAACCATTGGCCTTGCGCTCGCGAAAGAAGCCGCCTGTGTAGGTCACCACACCCGAGGCATCCTGCCCCCGATGCTGCAACATCAAGAGACCATCGTAGATCTCTCCAAAGACGTCATGGTTTCGGTTGGCGATCCCCAAAATTCCGCACACGGGCAGGGCTCCCTTCGTCAGGTTAGGCTAATGTGATTGAGGCTGCGCAGCGAGGCACCAAAGGCGCAAATCGTGAAAGGACACATCTCAGGTGGACAAGCCTTTGCTATGCGCGGGGTGCGCCAGCTGAAAGGGTGGGAAAAACCACTGTCCACAGGGAGGCTCCGAATCCTGTTCTCGTGCTACGGCCTCTCTTAAGGGCTCCCGCCCAGCATGTCACGAAAGGATCACAAAAGCCGCGACAATCTGCGCCTAAGCCTTTTTCACCATGCGGATCAGGACCAGCACAACCGCCGCGCCCAGCATCGATTGAAACACCGAGCTGAAAAAGCCGCCACCAAAAGAGAAGCCCAAGACCGGCAGCACAAAATTGGCCAGGATCGCGCCTCCGATGCCAAGGATCACATTGCCAATCAGGCCAAACCCGCCGCCGCGCACCAGCTTGCCTGCAAGCCAACCGGCCAGGCCGCCAATGATCACTGCGCTGAAAATGCCTGAAAAAAGCTGTGCGTCTGTGGTGCCTTCCATAATGTCTCTCCTTAGCAGCCGCTTAGCTCAGCTGCGTTTCCAGATGTTTGATGCGTTTTTGGACCAGATCAATATGCATGCGCGCGTGATAGGCCGTCTGCCGGTAGGCTGGCGGCAATTTTAGCTGCGAAATCCGGTGATCCACCTCTTCCAACTCTTCGGCCATGCCGGCCAGTTCCGCTGCCGTGCACTTCGGCCCCATCTGCGCCTCGATCTCACGTATACGGCCGTAGTGTTTCCACACCTGCCAGCCACGGAAATAGGCATAAACCATGGGCAACACCCGCAAAAGCGGCAAGAGCAGGAACAGGATTGGCAGGGTTAGCAGAAACACGCGATTGACCTGCGCCGCCATCCAATAGGGCAGAAGGTTGTGCCAGGTGCTTGGCCCGTCCTCGATCAATTGCCGCGCCACGTTGTTCTCAGGGATGCCAATGCCGCGTGGCTCCGGAAACGTGCCGCGCGACGTCAGCACATCATGCCCGCGATGCAGCTCTTTCGCCGCCATGGTCAATCGGTTCACCAGCGCGGGATGCAGCTTTGGATCAATCACCAACTGCGCCTTTAACGCCAACAATTGCCGCGCCTCGCTCGGCTGCACCGGGTTCAGCGACACGCCCCCCGTAGGGACCTCCACGAGATCCGCATAGTCTAGGTGCCGGGCAATGGCGTCGGTATAGGACAGGCGCAAAATGTCGATGTCGTCATAGCCAAAGGCCTGCCGCAGATAGGGCGCCTCGATGCTGCTGACAAAAAACGCCATGTCGATGTCACCAGACCGCAACGCAAAAATTGCCTGTGAAAACCCGACATCCACCAGCGTATTGGCGTTTTTGTCCATGCCAACCGCGTCCTGAAAATCGGCAAAGGCCACGGCTGTGCCCGATCCGCGTTTGCCTGCGGCAATGGTCAGGCCCCGCCACAACGCTGGGTTGGACGGGATACTGTGTCCGCTATGTGCCAGGAAAATCATGGGCTCATAAAACACGCCGCCAATCGCCTCGGCTGTGCCTGCCGTCACGCCAACGCCGGCTTGTAAAAACGCCGCATCCACCAAATCGCTGGACATCAACTCCGCATTGTCGACCGAGCCATTGGTGTGCACGATCTGCACTTCAATGTCATCTCGCGCCAGAATGTCCCGATACCGCTCCGCCATAAGCGTATAGGCTCCGCCTTGCGTGCCCGCCGCCAGTTTCAGTTTGTTGGGCGGCAGCAACATATACATTACCAGCGTCACACAAACGGCGAGGCTCAAGGTGGTGATGAATATCCAAAGTCGCATGGTAAAGCTGCCAAAACATTCCAGTTTTCGCGACCGTAGCCCCCGCTGGCGGTGCAAACAAGAGATCAGAGCGCCACGCAGCAAAAAGCCCGCAACCGTGTGGCGCGGACTTGAGCGTTTCTGAGCTGGCTGCGCTTATTGTTCGCAGACGCCAACCAGTTCTTCATATTGTGTGGTGATCCAGCCCAGGGCCTGCTGTGGGTCACGGTCATCAATCTTGCGCGTGATGCGGCTGAACACAGCAGCCGAGCGGCTGTCATCCACCATCGCCACAGATTGGCTTGTGATCACGGTTTCATAGACAAAGAAGGCAATCGCCACGAGCAGGATGCCGCGCAGAACGCCAAAGACAAAGCCGAGACCCTGGTCGATACCGCCAAGCGCAGAGCGTTGCACAATCGAGGAAAACAGAGGCGTGAACAGCGACACCACAATCAGCGCCAGGGCAAAGACACCGGCAAAGGCGGCAATGATCGACAGTTCACAGCTGTCCGACAGATACTGCCCCAGCACTGGAATTTCCTTGACCATCGGCTGCAGCGTGCCCGCAAACATAAAGGCCAAAATCGCCGCAGCAATCCATCCCGCGATGGCCATGCCTTCGCGCACAACACCGCGGCTGTACGCCAACAGCGCTGAAACGATGATCACACCCGCGACCACGGCATCAATAATTGTGAAGCCTTCCATGTATTTCCGTCCCCTTCGACCGCCCCCGGCCTGAATTTACTTTTTAACTCTCGGCCTGTCAGCCCGCTCCGAATACCTCTCCCACAAAGCTTGCCAAATCCCCAATGCGGTTGAGATTGATGCCTTTAACCGTTGCGGACTTGCCACCTTTCGGAGCGATTGCGGACGTGAAACCAAGTTTTTGGGCTTCTTTCAACCTATTTTCCGTCTGACTGACCGATCGAAGCGCCCCTGACAGGCTGATTTCGCCAAAAACAACGGTCTCGGCGGGCAGGGCGCTGTCTTCACGCGCGGAGATCAGCGCACAGGCCACTGCGAGGTCCGCTGCCGGTTCGGAAATCTTCATGCCGCCGGCCACATTCAGGTAGACGTCCAGCCCGGCAAAGGGAATTCCGCAGCGTGATTCTAATACGGCGAGAATCATCGCCAGCCGCCCGCTGTCCCAGCCCACCACCGTGCGCCGGGACTGGCTGTGCGGCGATGGGGCCACCAGAGCCTGCAACTCAATCAACACCGGTCGCGTGCCTTCGATCCCGGCAAAAACCACGCTGCCCGGACTGGGCGCGCCGCGATCAGCCAGAAACAACGCGCTTGGGTTGCCCACTTCGGCCAAACCACGTCCGGTCATCTCAAACACGCCAATTTCGTCCGCCGGACCAAAGCGGTTTTTGACGGCGCGCAAAATCCGGAACTGATGCCCGCGTTCGCCCTCAAAGTAGAGCACGGTATCCACCATATGCTCGACCACACGGGGCCCGGCAATTTGGCCTTCTTTGGTGACATGCCCAACCAGCACAATCGCCATGCCTTTGCGTTTGGCAAAAGCGGTTAGCTCATGCGCAGCGGCCCGTACCTGACTGACCGAACCGGGCGCACTGGCCACCGAGTCGCTCCACATGGTTTGAATGGAGTCGATGATCGCCAACTGCGGTTTTTCCGCTTCTAGCGTCGTAAGAATGTCGCGCAAATTGGTATCTGCGGCGAGCAGCACCGGGCTTTCGGTCAGCCCCAAACGCTGCGCCCGCATGCGCACCTGTGCGCTGGCTTCTTCGCCGCTCACATAGATGGTTTTTACACCTTGGCGCGCAAACCGCGCTGCCGCTTGCAGCAAAAGTGTGGATTTACCGATGCCCGGATCGCCGCCCACCAGAATGGCGCTGGCCGGCACCAATCCGCCGCCAAGCACCCGGTCGAGTTCTTTGACGTTGCTCATCGTGCGTGGGGGCGGGGCTTCTTCGGTGCGCAGATCCGAGAGCTCGATCCGCCGCCCCTTGGCGGTGCCCAGCGAGGAGCCTGTGGGGCCCGCGCCAAACGGCGCCTCTTCGACAATGGTGTTCCACTCGCCACAGCCTTCACATCGGCCGGACCATTTTGAAAACTGCGCGCCACAACTGGAGCAGCTGTATTGGGTTTTGCTCTTTGCCATGTTCTCGTTTTGGACCACTACCGCTTGCGGGTCAAATGACTAATCGCCAAGGAGGCCAAAACACAGGCAGTAAAGAGATAAAGTCCCCAGCCGGTTTCCACCGTGACATGGCCAGCGCCTTTGACCAGCACGATGTAAAGCGCGATCAGGAAGACATCCGCCATCGCCAGTTTACCCAACCATTCCAGTACCGGTAAAACCTTACGCCGCATCAGCCCAAATTGGATCAGCGCCAGCCCGATGACCTTCATATAGGGCGCAAAAATCGCCAAAAAGGTCACCAAAAGCGCAAAAGCCACATCTGTGTCCCAAAGCGATTGCAACCCGGACACAATCGAAATCTCGCTCAGGCCAAACAACGGCAACACCCCCGCGCGCATCAGCGGCGCAAACCATGCAATGGGAAACAGAATCAGCAAAGACAGGTTGGTCAGGCGCAAAGCATGGGGCATGCGTTAGAGCTAAGCGCATCGCCTTACAGGTGCAAGCGGCGCAACTCGGGGAATTTTCCCGTCTGATTCCCGGGAAATGATCTCTGACTTGATGACGCTGCCCAAAAAGGGGGGGAACGTATCGCTTATCGTGGTCGGCGCCCCTCAATCCTGCATGGCTTGGCTCAGAAACCGCAAAAACGGCCCCACCAGATAATCCGCAAAGGTCACTTGACGTCCCGTGAACACCAAATGGACCGGCATGTCGCTTGCCAGGTTCAGATGTTGGCCCATTTCGGCTCGCAGGTTTGCTTCGTCCTCGGGGTGCATGGCAGCCACGCCATCATAGCCAACCACGCGCCCTTCGTGGTCCCGCCGCGCCTCTGGAGAGAGGGACGTTAGCGTTATGCGCACCCTTGGATGGTTGCGCTGGGGCAGGCCAGTCACTGTCAGATACCCGTTTATGCCCACCCGCAATTGATCGATGGCTTGCGGGCTGGCGGTGAACGCCACGTCCAATGCTTGCGAAGGCCGCGCCAGTGTCACCACGGTGTCCCCCTGGGCGACAACCATCGCTGCGGTGTCATAAGGCAGGGCCGTTACCACCCCGTCATCCGGTGCCCTGATCTCCGCCTGCGCAATCTGTGCGGAGAGGCGCAAGGCTTGCAGGCGCAACCTTGGTATGGCCTCTTCCAACTGTGCCTGTCGGTCCAGGATCTCCTGACGGAACTCCAGCTTGTCCCGCGCCATTTGCAGTCTGGCCTGCGTGGCCTGACTCTCCAAAGACGCCAGTTCGGCCTGTTCCCGCGCCAGGTTGGCCTGCACGTCCAGAATGCTCTCATGCAAGGCCTCAGTGTCAGCTGTTCTTAAAGTACCTTGGGCGGCCAGAGTGGCATAACGCTCCAATCGGTCTCGCATTGAGTTTTCGCGACTTTGTAGATGCTCCATACTGGCGCGATGCTGCTCCGTTTGGGAGTGCAGAGACGCTTCAAGCTGTAGGGTCATCTCCGCGCCCAGGTCCAAAACGTCCTGTTTCGCTTTCATCCGGCGCAGGGCCAATCGGGTCTGAGGACTCAAACCCTCAGTGTCCTCCACCGTCAGAGTTCCGGCCAGCGCGGCTGCCAACGCGCGGCGTTCTTCCTGCATTGGGGCCAAGGCCGCCTGCAGTTCACGTAATTCCGCCGCCGCGTCGGACACATCCAGCTGGATCAACAGCTGCCCCTGTTCCACGGGTGTGTGCAGTTTTACAAACACTTCGGCAATTTTGCCGCCAAAGCGGTGCTGGATGTCTAGGCTGGGCTGTCGCGCATCTAAGTGACCTAACGCGGGAATTGACGTGGCCAAAGGTGCCAGAACCGCCCAACATCCAAAGGCACCAAGGGTCACAACTATGGCCCAAAACCCAATCCAAAGCGGTCGAGAGACCTGGGTTGGGAGAGCCTGGTCAGGGATTGACCCACGGGTGTCTGGTGCAAGCGTCAATGTGCCATCATCCCACTGAGTGTTTTTGCGGTTGTCGAAACGGCAGCGCGATACACAGCCTGTCCATCAACATTACGCACGTCAAATCCCTTGCTCATCTGGCTGAGCACAGCCATGGCGGCCTCGTCGCGTGGCAGGTCGGACATTTTGGCATCCGGCTGACGCAATAGGCGCGCAATTTTCTGCAACTTCCGGTCGGCCTTGGTAGCCCGGTTTTCGGTTAGGGTGATTTCGCAGCTGCGATCATTGAGGAAGCGAAACTGGAACACTGCGGCTCTTGGAGTGTCCGGTGGGCCATCTGATAAAGCCAGGTTAAAGAGTTCGCTCGCGACCATTTCAGCGCGCTGAGACAAGTCCGCATCGTTGCTGCGAGAAAACTGAGCGCCAACCCAATCGGTCACATCCTGCAGGCTGGCCTCCAGCAGCGGGACGTCCAATCGGCGTCGCCCTCCGCTCATGCGCCCCAACACATCGCTGCGCGGACCAAAATCCGCCATTCGACCGTTTTCCAGCGCCAGTACCTGATCGGCCAACCCCATCAAGCCAGAACGATGGATCACCATCACAATGGTTGTGTTTTGCTTTTTGAGCCGCGCCAAAACAGCGCAGAGCTGGCGCTCGCCTGCCGCATCCAACAGCGCGTTGGGTTCGTCCAGAAACAGATATTTTGGTTGGTGGAAAATTGCGCGGGCCAAAGCCACCCGCTGCTTTTGCCCCGCTGACAGAACATAAGGCGTTGCGCCGATGTCGGTGTCATAAGAGTTAGGCAGGGCTGAGATCAATCCATGCACCCCGGCGGTTTGCGCGGCGGCTACTATGGCGGCATCCTCGGGAGACGCCGCAAAGCCGGCGATGTTTTCTGCCAGAGTGCCGTGAAACAGCTGCGCCTGCTGCGGCAAATATCCGATAAACGCGGTCTGGCTCTGCAACGGCAACGTGGAAACTTCTGTTTCCTCCAGCCAGACCGTGCCAATGGGGCAGGGCGTGACCCCGGCCAGCGCTTCAAGCAAGGTGGATTTGCCGCTGCCTGAGGCGCCGACTATGGCAAGGCAACTGCCGGGTGGAAGGGCAAAGTTGATCCGGTCGAGACGGGGCGGAGCGCCGCCACCTGTTGGGAAAATGAGTCCCTCACAGCGGAGCGCGCCGTTTAACTTGGCAATATTCGTGCTGGTTTTTGTGGTGGGAACAGGCAAATTACCCAGCTTCTTCAAAGATTGGGCCGCCTGCTTTAGATTGTCAACGCTGGCAAAAGCCGCTTCAAGGCTGCTCACAGTTTTGGTGAGGATCAGGCTGGTAGCGATCATGCCGCCCGCGCTGAGATCGCCTTGAACCACTAACGCAGCACCTAGGCTGAGCCCCAAAAGCTGGGTCAAACTGCGCAGGTATGCTTCAAGATTGGCGCTGATAACGCGTAAGGGAGATAGCTGATCCTCAAGGCTGCTGCGCTGGCCAAGAGCGGCCACAAAGCGCGCGAGCAGATTGTGACTTAACTCGCCCAAGGCCGGTTGGCTGCTGACCTGCTGCGCATCTTGCATGCTGCGGGATTCTTGCGCCTGTGCTGACAAAAGCGCGGTGGAAGGCGCGGCGGCCATCGCATGATACGTCAGACGCAGCGCCGCAGCTATGGCAATGAGTGCCGCTGCCAAACCTGCAAACCAGGGATGTATGGCCCAGAGCACCAATGTGAACACCGGCAGCCAAGGTAGGCTGAGCGCGGCGCGTGCAGCAGGTCCGTCCAACGCGGATTTGAGGTGCCCCACCATGGACAGGTAGTCCTGCTTTTGCTCGGGCGGACGGGAGAGCACAAGCGGCGCGCAAAGCCGCTCGCTCCAGCGGGCCACCCGTCCAAGGCTGAGGTCGCGTAATCCGTCGACGATGGCTTGCAGCAGAAGTGCAAGCGCCGCCACGCCCAAAAGCAGCGCGAGCGTGTGTCGGTTCCCGGTTGGCAAAACACGGTCCAACACCTGCATCATGAAGATCGGGCTAACCAGAATGGCAAGATTTGAGATGGCGCTGAGCACAAGCAGCGGCACGATCAGGCGGTTGATTTGGCGCAGCGCCGCGCCCGAGCCGGACGCATTCCGGTCGGGTGGGGAGGTCCCCAGGGTTGGTTCAGACATGATCACCTCACAGCAGGAAGTTGCTTTCGTCCAGATCGCCTGGATCGACCGACTTCAGGATCAGCCGGTCGCCGCTTTCCCCGCCTGTCAAGGCGCTCAGATCGATGACCGTGGCCCAGCCCTTGTCCTGAATATGTGCCACAAGGTCGGCGTACTGCAGACCATAGCTGCTCAAATCGATCACATCGTGGTCCACTTCGAAATCGTGGATCATGTCACGTCCGCCGCCGGCCTGGGTGACAAAGGTGTCGGCATCGCCGTCTTTCCACCAATTGCCGCCCCACAGGTGGTCATTGCCTTCTCCTCCTTGCAGCGTGTCGGCCCCCTCACCGCCAACCAGCTTGTCGGTTCCGGATCCGCCATCCAGCGAGTCATCGCCAGAGCGCCCGTGCAGAAAATCTCGCCCGGCATCACCGTGCCCTTCATCATCACCGGCACCAAGAATAATCCTGTCGTCACCGGTCCCGCCTGAGGCCGTGTCATCTCCGGAGCCGCCAAACAGTTTGTCGTTGCCGCTGTCACCATACATCAGGTCGTCGTCTTTGCCGCCTTGCACTGTGTCATTGCCGCCGCCGCCATGCAGCGTGTCGTCCCCGTCACCGCCGCGCAGCTTGTCGTTGCCACCTGCTGAGCCCATGACAATGGGGTCGCGGATCAGCACGGTGCCGTCCGGATCGACCGGCGCAAAGGGATCGGGTGCGCGCGGATCTACCGCGCCGTCGTTGCTGCCGGTGCTTTGGGCTTCGGCCATGAATTCTGCGTAGGCTGCCTGATCCGCCCAATCGACCTCCACGCGGTAGATGGCGCCTGAGGCACCGGTGCTGCCGTCAAGATCATGGTCGCCGCGGTTCAGGCCAAAATAGAGGTTGCCGTCCCCATCCAGAAACACCGCGCCATAGGCTCCTTTGGGCATGCCGGCTGTCATTTCGTCGTCATAGAGCGTGGCACTTATGTCGACTGACGTGATGTGCGGTGCACCGCCACTGGGCACATCTGACAGGTCGATGCGATGCACGGCGCCGGCCTCGCCATTGCGCCCCGGAGATTCCACCGCGTAAAAGGCATCATCTTTGGCATTATACGCAACATCATAGGCGCGCCCGCCAAACAAGCCATTGGGCAGGTCAAAACTTGTCGCTAAAGGATTGCCACTGGCGTCCAGAGCGTTCACGTCGATCATCGTGACGCGGTTCAGGCTGCTCTGGAAGGTCCAGAGATTGCCCGCGTCATCGAAATCGCCAACGTAATCCGCCACCGGGGTTTCCCCCACTCGATAGGCGTGGCCTTCGGCATCCACCATCACCAGATCGCGGATGCTCACAGGGTTGCCCAATGCGTCCACGCCATTGGCCTTGGCGATGCCATAGATCAGATCGTCCTCGGTGTTGAACCCAATGGCATTGATCCGCAAGCCAGTTGGGTCTCCCGCGAGCTCATACTGCTCGGTTTCCGGATCAAACACGTTCAATTGCCCGTCGATCATCTGGAACAGTTTGGATTGCCCTGGCGCAAAGGCTGCCACCTCAACGCTATCTCCACCAAGGTTGATCTCTTTGAGGTAGATAAAGATCGGCCCGTCCATATTGATGTCCGGTCCGCTGTTTTCCGGCGGCACCTCGCGCAGGGTCAATCCGCCCGCATCGCCACTGCCGCTGACCTCAAAGATGTGGGTTTCAAACACACCGGAGGTGGTGGATACGGTGCCAATCACCTCGCCATTCCACAGCAGCTCAACGCTGCCACTGGTGGCGCCGCCTGCCAGATTGGCGGCCAATTCGAAGCTTATGGTATATGTCTCGCCCATCTGCGTGGCGACTGATTGCGACAGCGTGCCTTCCGCGTCCCGGGTCCATCCACCCTCGGCAAGTTGCCCCAATGTTGCGGCGCCCGACGCGCCGCCCGCAAGCAGGTTGCCGTCTTGCAGGTCGCCATAGACCAGATCGTTGCCATCTCCGGCATTCACGGTGTCCGCGCCAAGTCCGCCCTGGGCCAGGTCGTTGCCGGTTTCCAGGTTCAGCACATCATTGCCCGCGCCGCCGTCCACCGTGTCACGCCCGGTGCCCGCGTTCACGGTGTCCGCGCCAGCCCCGGACACCAGGCTGTCATTGCCGCCGTTGCCTAGCACCACATCGTCACCGGCACCTGTGCTGATCACATCATCATAGGCACGGTTTTCGGCGTCGCCGTTGCTGACAATGGCGTCCGGATTATACACCCAACGTCCGTCAATGTAGACCCACTCGCGCCCAACCATGTCGCCCGCGACAAGGTCATTGCCATCCCCGGAGGTCAGTGTGTCACTGCCTGCATGGCCGTTGACACTGTCAACGCCGTCGCCCGTGGTGATGCTGTCGTCGCCGGTTGTGCCCACAACTGGAGTGACCGGCGGCTGCGGCTCGTTCTCTGACATACCCGAATTACCTTTTACCAAAACACAGCGAACATTGTGCGAACAAAAGGTTAGGAAAAGGTGAATCGCGCCTAACGCGCGCGGCTTGTTCAGAGAGCTCGTCAGAGTTCTTCTATCTTACCGCCTCAATCGGCCCTTCTGCTGAGCCGGAAATAAACTGTGTCAGATAAGGATCGCCGCTGGCGTCCATCTGGCTCACCGGGCCGGTCCATTGGATCACCCCGCCATGCAGCATCGCCACGTTGTCGGCAATTGCGCGCACAGAGCTCATGTCGTGGGTGATGGTCATCGCCGTGGCGCCCATCTCTACCACAATCTCGCGGATCAAGTCATTGATCACACCGGACATAATGGGGTCGAGGCCGGTGGTTGGCTCGTCAAAAAAGATGATCTCCGGCTCCGCCGCAATGGCGCGGGCCAGCCCCACGCGTTTCTGCATCCCGCCAGACAGCTCAGACGGGTAAAGATCCGCCACATCAGGCGTCAACCCCACCCGGCGCAGCTTCTCAATGGCGATCTCTCGCGCTTCTTCCTTGGGGCGTTTCAGACTGCCCCGCAACAGGCGGAACGCCACGTTTTGCCAAACGGTCATGCTGTCAAACAGCGCGCCGCCCTGAAACAACATGCCAAACCGCGCGAGAAAGGCATCGCGATCCCCTTGGGTGGCGTTTTGCCCATCCACGGTGATCGTGCCGCTGTCTGGCGTGATTAGCCCAAGCACGGACTTCAACATCACCGATTTCCCGGTGCCGGACCCGCCAATAATCACCATCGAACTGCCCTTGGCAATTTCGAGATTCACCCCTTGCAGCACCCGTTTGGGGCCAAAGCGTTTATGCACATTGTCAAACTGGATCATGAGGCAAAGAACAGGCTGGTCAGAAGGAAGTTGGCTGCCAGGATCATCACCGCGGCGGCTTGTACGGAGCTTTTGGTGGCCCGGCCCACGCCCTGGGCGCCACGACCAGAATGCATCCCGGCATAGCAGCCCATCACGGCGGCAATTCCGCCAAACACGGAGCCCTTCACAAGGCTGGAGACCACGTCATTGACCTGCAGGAAGTCGGCAGTGTTGCGGATATAGGTCGCGGGATTGAAGCCCAGCGTTTCCGTCGCCACCAGAAACCCGCCATAGATGCCAATGATGTCGCCAATGCCCACCAGCGCAGGCACCACCAGAATGGCAGCCATCACGCGTGGGGCAACAAGGTACTTCATTGGATGGGTCGAGAGGGTCACCAGCGCGTCAATCTGCTCGGTCACCTTCATCGTAGCAATCTCGGCGGCAATCGAGCTGGTCACGCGGGCGGCGACCATCAGGCCCACCAGGACCGGGCCAAGCTCGCGCACCATGCCAATCGCCACAATCTGCGGCACCACGCTTTCCACGGAAAACCGCGAACTGCCGTCATAGATTTGCAAAGCCAACGCACCACCGGTGAAAATCGCGGTCATGCCCACCACCGGCAGGCTTAACCAGCCGATGTTAAACAGCGCGCTCAAAAACTCGCGGCCGTAAAACGGCGGGCGGAAAATATGGCTCAGCGCGCCCCAGACAAACAGCACGACCTCCCCAAAGGAGGTCAGCATGCCAAGCGTGCTACGCCCAATCGCATTGAGGGGAGCCACAATCAGCTTCATGAAGATTTGTACCGGCGCTGATAGCGTTGCCCCATGGAGGTCAGGATTTCATAGCCAATGGTGCCGGCGGCATCGGCAAGCGTGTCCACCGACTGATGTTGTCCAAGCAGTTCCACCTCACGTGGCGCCTCGGACAGGTCGGTCACGTCGATGCCAATCAGGTCCATGGAAATTCGGCCAATCAGCGGGCAGCGATCCTCGCCAGCAAAGGTGGCCACTTTGCCGCTCATCGCCCGCAGGAGACCATCGGCATAACCCGCCGCAATCGTCGCAACCTTGCTGTCGCGCTCGGCAATCCAAGAATTGCCATAACCCACGCTTTCCCCTTCGGTCACGTCGCGCACCTGAATCACCGGAATACGCAGGCTGGCCACGGGCGTGGCATCCACAAACGGCATGCCGCCATATAGCCCCACACCAGGGCGGGTCAGGTCGAAGTGATAGTCATCCCCCAGAAGGATACCACCTGTCGCGGCCAGCGAGCGCGGAATGTCCAGCCCATCCGTCATCTCCTTGAACGCCGCCAGTTGTTGCGGGTTCATCGGATGCTCCGGCTCATCGGCGCAGGCCAAGTGCGACATGATTAGGGTCGGCCCGCGCTGCAACACCAGTTCTTTCACCGCTTCCCATTCTGGGGCTTCAAGGCCAAGCCGGTTCATGCCGGTGTCCAGCTGAATGCCAAAGGGATGTGCCGGCAGCGCTTCAACATGACGCACAATCTGATCCACCGAGTTCAACATCGGGGTGAGATGCATGTCACTGATCATATCGGTGTCGCCGCGCATATGACCGCCAAAGATGTTGATCTCCGGATCCGGTCCCACCGCTTGGCGCAGGCTGGCACCTTCTTCGGCGGCGGCGACAAAAAAGCGGGTCACACCAGCGCGCATCAGCGCCCGCGCCACTCGGTCCGCGCCAAGTCCGTATCCGTCGGCTTTCACCACCGCGGCGGTGGTCACTTCCGTCTGTGCATCCAGCGCCCGCCAATTGCTGATCAGGGCGTCGAGGTCGATTGTCAAAGTTGCAGTAGCCATGACGGTGTTTGTTGACGTCTGACCCCGCGAGGTCAAGGCCAAAGGCGGTGCGTTTTTCCCCGTTGCTGCGAACTGTGGCTTAACATTTGCTGCTTGCGGCGCGTCGGAAATACGCACCTCCGCAAAACAGTCGGAAAACCGACAGAATACCGACGTGCAAATCGCCGCTAAAACCGCAGGTTAACGCGGCGATTCGAGGGGGAGGGACAGGGCGCTTAGAACTCGTCTCCGCCGCCGTCCTGTTGCCAGGGCTGAACAAGGTTGCCAAAGCGGGTGTACTGCCCTTCAAACGACAGTTCCACCGTCCCAATAGGGCCGTGACGCTGCTTACCCAGGATCACCTCGGCTTTGCCGTGCAACCGCTCCATACGTTCCTGCCAGGCCGCCATCTCGTCCAGCCGGTCATCGGACGGCTTTTCCCGCTCCACATAGTACTCTTCGCGGAACACAAACATCACCACGTCGGCATCCTGCTCAATCGAGCCAGATTCCCGCAAGTCACTGAGCTGAGGGCGTTTATCGTCCCGGCTCTCCACCGTACGCGACAGCTGGGACAGGCCAATCACCGGAATGTTGAGTTCCTTGGCAATTGCCTTCATGCCCATAGAAATCTCACCAATTTCCTGCACCCGGTTGTCCGCCGTACCACGACACAGCTGCAAATAGTCGATGATCAGCAGGTCCAGACCATGGGTCCGTTTCAGGCGTCGCGCCCGTGCCGCGAGCTGCGCAATCGGCAGGGCAGGGGTGTCATCGATGTAGAGCGGACAGGCCTCAAGGTCTTTTGCCGCTTGCACAAATCGGCGGAACTCCTCCTCGGTCATGTCCCCTTTACGGATCTGCTCAGACGGGATCTCCGCCGCCTCAGACAAGATACGTGCCGCAAGCTGTTCGGCTGACATTTCGAGGCTACAGAAGGCCACCACGCCACCTTCAACAGCGCCCTCGCTGCCGTCCGGTTTTATGCCTTTTTTATAAGCCTTTGCGACGTTAAACGCGAGGTTTGTGGCCAGCGAAGTTTTGCCCATCGAGGGGCGTCCGGCGAGGATCAAAAGGTCCGATGGGTGCAGGCCGCCAAGCTTCTTGTCGAGGTCAATCAGACCGGTGGAAATCCCGGCTAGACCACCGTCTCGCTGGTAAGCTGCGTTGGCCGTATTCACCGCCTCGGTCACCGCCTTCAGGAAGGACACATAGCCCCGCTCTGCAGAACCTTGTTCCGACAGCTTGTAGAGCGCCTGTTCGGCCTCCACGATCTGCTCTTTTGGCTCCAGCTTGATGTCCGCTTTCTTGGCCTTGGACGCGATGTTGTTGCCCAGATCAATCAACTCACGGCGCATCGCCATGTCATAGATCATCTGCGCGTAATCCGCTGCGGCAAAAGAAGAAATTGCCGATCCGGCCAGTCGGACCAGATAGGCCGGGCCGCCCAATTCGATCAGGCCAGGGTCGTCTTCTAGGAAGGCTTTAAGAGTAACCGGTGACGCCAGATTGTTCTTCGCAATCCGGGCTGCCGCAATCTCGTAAATGCGCGAATGCACAGGCTCGTAGAAATGCGACGAGTTGATCACAGAGGCAACGCGATCAAAAATATCGTTGTTGGTCAGAATCGCCCCCAGAAGCTGTTGCTCAGCCTCGATGGAGTGCGGCAGCGCCTCAATTTCTGCAGATGCGGTTTCGCCCGAATTGATGCTCGCGATTTCGTTCATGTCTGTCCCCAATTGCCCCACCCGGCTGGTTCTAAACCAGCGGACTCAAACTGGGCAACTTGTATGTTTTTGTGGATCGCCTGTGGATAACTTCGCCCGCCCCGATATTGTCTGGACGGGCGTGGATGCGTCAACATCTAGTGGTTTTGAGGCGTTTTCACGCCTCAAATATGCTCGGAATTCCGCCGAAAATCTCAGGAGCCCTTTCGGGCTTCCTGCCATGCGCGTGGGTCCTTCAAGAAGGTCTCCACTTCGTTCAGCGTCTCTTCGGAGAAGACACCTTGCGCTTTGGCTTCTGCCAGCACGTCCCACCAGGTACAGAGATAGTGCAGCGCCACGCCGTGATCGCCCAATGTCTTCTCGGTTTCCGGGAAGATGTCATAGTAAAAAATCACTGCCGTGTTGCCACAGGTTGCGCCGGTCTCACGGATCGCATCGACAAAGGACAGTTTGGAGCCGCCATCGGTCGTCAGATCTTCCACCAATAGCACGCGCTCGCCTTCGCTCATCGCGCCTTCGATACGCGCGTTTTTGCCGTAACCCTTTGGTTTTTTGCGCACATACGTCATCGGCAGCGCCATGCGCTCTGCTACCAATGCGGCAAACGGAATGCCTGCGGTTTCACCGCCAGCGATGTTGTCAAACGCCTCAAAACCGGCCTCCCGCATCACGGTGACGGTCATGAAATCCATCAAGGTCGCACGGATGCGCGGGAAGGAGATCAGTTTGCGGCAGTCAATGTAGCTTGGGCTCGGGAGCCCAGAGGCCAGCGTATAGGGCTCATCGGTGTTGAAGTTCACCGCACCAATTTCCAGCAGCATGCGGGCTGTTAGGCGGGCGATTTCTTCTTTTGGCGGAAAGGCAGTTGGGATCATTTGGGCATCCTTTGGCAGCGGGATTTCTTAGTCAGCAACGGTCCAGAACACGTCATAGCCCGGATCAAACACGGTGACCGGCCCATTGGCGCTCTCGATTTTGTCAGGGAAGACAGTTGCTTGGTCATTCTTCACAAGCGTGATGGTCTCTTGGTTCACCGGTAGGCCATAGAAGTTTGGACCGTTGCGGCACGCAAAGCCTTCCAGCTTGTCGAGCGCACCATCTTCTTCAAACACATGCGCCAAAAGCGCCATGGTGTTGGTGGCGGTGAAACACCCGGCACAGCCGCAAGCACTTTCTTTGTCACCATCCAGGTGCGGCGCGCTGTCGGTTCCGAGGAAGAACCGCGCATCACCGGAAGTTGCTGCCGCGCGCAGTGCCAAACGGTGCTCTTCGCGCTTGGCCACAGGCAGGCAGTAGTAGTGCGGTTTGATCCCGCCCACGAGGATGTGGTTGCGGTTGATGATTAGGTGGTGCGTGGTGATTGTTGCGCCCAGATCGGTCGCATGGTCCTGCACATACGCAACACCGTCTTTGGTTGTGATATGCTCCATAATCACGCGCAGACCCGGAGCCGCCTTGCGGATTGGATCGAGCACCTGGTCGATGAACACCGCCTCGCGGTCAAAAATATCGACGTCATGATGGGTGACTTCCCCATGCACACAGAGCGGCAGGCCAATCTCGGACATTTTTTCCAGCGAGGCGCGCACGTTTTTGAAATCTGACACGCCGCTGGCGGAGTTGGTGGTCGCGCCGGCAGGGTAGAGTTTGACCGCTTTGATCAGACCGGTTGCATGTGCTGCCGCAATATCTTCTGGGTCGCTGTCCTCGGTCAGGTACAGCGTCATCAGCGGCTCAAAGCTCATGCCATCTGGCAGAGCATCCATAATGCGGTCTTTGTAGGCTGCGGCCTGCGCACCGGTCACAACCGGCGGTACCAGATTGGGCATAATGATCGCACGGGCAAAGTGGCGTGCGGTTTCTGGCAGAACAGCTTGCAGCATAGCGCCATCGCGCAGATGCAGATGCCAGTCATCGGGGCGGGCAATTGTCAGATTTTGGGTCATAGGCGCGGCTTACACAAAGCCGCGTCCAGTGGCTAGTCTTTGTGCGCAAAACTTAGCAGTTTTGCGCCGGTTTTAGCTCGCCAACCTGCCTTGATCGGCATCCTGTACCAACGCGTTCAAGTGGCGCAGGTATCGCGGCTCTTTCAAGCGCCGCGCGACGTTTGCGCAGAGCAAGGCGGTGACAAACGGACGTTTCTTTTGTGACACCTTTCGCAATAGGCGGTTCAGATACGGCACATGGGCTCGCCGCGCTCGGTAAAGTTTGTAAAAGGCTGCCCGGCTCAAGGTTCCAGCCCCCGCTTTCACCAACACCCGGTACAAAATTTGCATCTCCAACAGGTCTTCCTCTGGAACGGCGCCCAAATGTGGCGTTGGTAGCAACACCGTATTTTCACGTGCAAAAAGAGCGGCATGAACGGCGTCCATGGCTTGGGTGGGGTCGTAAATCACAAAACAGCGGTCCGACGCGGCTGCCATATCAGGTGCGAAGCCATACTGCCCGTCAAAAGCAATCTTGCGTGCGCGTGGAAAGCGTTTGTCCCATCCTGCAAGCCGGGGTGACAGCGTGGCTTGCGGGCGGACAGCAACCACTTGCGCATCCGACGCGACAATCGAAAATGCCGCCGCCGCATAGCCACAAGACCCTGCGCCGTAAAACACCACTTCGTCAAACTCATCAAAGAAGCCGTCATCTGACAGGCGATCAAAATAGGCAATCACCTCCGGATCGCGGAACCATGTGTCGCCGTCACTCAGGATGCATAGATGAGACCAGCCCAACTCGCGCACCAATTCCCACCCCAATGGATGGCCTGTGTCGTCGCGTTTCTGAATGCTATCAATGGTTTCAAAGGTGACCAGCAGCACGGGTTTGTCTTCCACCAGGGTCGCCCAGTGGCGTTTTCCAAGGGGCAGAAAATGCCCGTTGGCGTCTGCAACTTGCTCCAATTGCGTCAGCCATTGATCCCGTGACAATCCAAGCATCGGCGTATCAAAGCCGTTTGCGGTGTCCTGCATATCGATGTTTTTCCTTACGCCCCTGGCCGTTTTGGCCTGATGAGTAGGCCTTGTTTTGCGGCCTTTGGAGACACCCTATAGCCCATTTGCGGCGAAAATTGGGAGCGCATTGCGATTTTCTACAACTTTTGTCGTGGGGGGCGGTGCTTGACGCGGCTGGGTCCGCGATGCAGCGTGAGCGAAGCAGATTCAGCCAAAGGCCCCCCATGCAGGACATTCAAAGCATCGACCACATCCAAAGACTTTTGGCTGCAGAAGGCTATGTGTGTGGTCGGCCTCTGGCGACCGTTGTTTTTCTGGCGCTGCGGCTTGGGCGTCCGATCTTTCTGGAAGGGGAGGCCGGGGTCGGCAAAACCGAGATTGCAAAAGCGCTTTCGGCGGCTTTACGGCGCAGCCTGATCCGTTTGCAATGTTACGAAGGTCTGGATGCTTCCAGCGCGGTCTATGAATGGAATTTTGCCGCCCAAATGGTGGCCATCCGCACGGCTGAGGCCAGTGGTGGCGCAGATCGGGGTGCACTTCAGGAAGAACTTTTTGGGCCGGACTACCTTGTTGAGCGCCCCCTATTGAAAGCCATGCGTCCTGATCCCGCAGGAGCTCCGGTGCTTTTGATTGACGAATTAGACCGTACAGATGAGCCTTTTGAAGCGTTCTTGCTTGAGGCACTTAGCGATTTTCAGGTGACCATCCCGGAAATCGGGACCATCAAAGCGCCTCATCCGCCGATCGTGATTGTGACGTCTAACCGGACCCGTGAAGTGCACGATGCGCTCAAGCGCAGGTGCCTCTATCATTGGGTCGATTACCCGGATTTTGATCGCGAAATGGCTATCCTGCAGGCGCGTGCACCGGAAGCCGCTGAAAGTTTGAGCCGCGAAGTGGTGGCGTTCGTGCAACGATTGCGTACCGAAGATCTCTTCAAAAAACCCGGCGTGGCGGAAACAATTGATTGGGCCAAGTGTCTGTTGGCCTTGGATGTTTTGACGCTCAGCCCGGAGGTGATCGCCGACACGCTGGGGGCGGTGCTCAAGTATCAAGACGACATTGCAAAGCTGCAAGGCTCAGAAGTCAAACGCCTGCTGGACGAGGCCCGCGCCTCTTTGGAACCTGTCTGATGCTTCATTTGTCCTCAAATATCCAGGGGGGTATGGGGGGCTGCCCCCCCGTTTTGGTCGATGGCTGAGTACCTGCCGCTTGAAATCCCGGACGACCCAAAACTGACGCAAAACATCACTTGGTTTGCCCGGGCTTTGCGCAAGGCCGGTTTGCCAATCGGTCCAGGACGAGTGATCGACGCCATCCGGGCGGTTGAGGCGTCCGGGTTCACCAGCAAGCAGGACTTCTATTGGGCCTTACACGCTTGTTTTGTCTCACGACCTGAGCATCGCACTGTTTTTTCACAAGTTTTCCGGCTCTATTGGCGCGATCCACGGTATCTGGAACACATGATGTCGATGATGCTGCCTGCCGTGCGAGGTGTGCAGGAAGAGCGCGCGGGGCAAGCAGGAGAGAAACGTGCTGCAGAAGCCTTGCTCGATGGGGCAAACCAAGACCTTCCTGAGGGTGTGGATCAGGAAGAGGCAGGCACTGAAATTGAGATAGATGCGTCTTTGACCATGTCGGCTGAGGAGAAACTGCGCACCTTGGACTTTGAGCAAATGAGCACGGAGGAAATTGCGCAAGCCAAACGAATGCTGTCCCGTCTGACTTTGCCGGTAAAACCGATTGCCTCCCGGCGCACGAAGTCTGATCCCCGAGGGGCCAAAATTGATTGGCGGAACACCATGCGGCAATACATGCGCCAAGGTGGGGATCTGTCTGGGTTGGCCTGCAAAAGCCAGCGCATCCGGTGGCCAAATCTGGTGGTGATTTGCGACATTTCCGGCTCCATGAGCCAATACAGCCGCATGGTACTGCATTTTCTGCATGCGGTTGCCAACCAAAAAGGCGCGGGCTGGGCACGTGTGTATGGCTTCACGTTTGGTACGCGGCTCACCAACATCACCCGCCACTTGGCCACCCGTGATGTGGATGCGGCTTTGGCCTCTGCCGGCGCGGAAGCGCAAGATTGGGAGGGCGGCACGCGGATTGGTGAATGCTTGCACGCGTTTAATCGGGACTGGTCGCGTCGGGTGATGGGGCAGGGGGCGGTTGTGTTGTTGATCACCGACGGTCTGGACCGAGGGGCGCCTGAAGAGTTGACCAAAGAAATGCAACGTCTGCACTTATCCGCGCGTCGGTTGATCTGGTTGAACCCGCTTCTCCGCTGGGAGGGGTTCGCTGCCAAGGCACAAGGTATTCGCGCGATGCTGCCGCATGTCGACAGTTTTCGTGCGGGGCATTCCATTGCCTCGATTGAGGCGCTGGCGGAAGCGCTCTCTCGCCCCGACGACATCGGCGAGAAGGCGAGACTTTTGCAGGGACTTCAATAAGATGCGGCGGGCGGAAATGGTGTTTGTCGAACAGTCTCTCTTGCTGTTTGACCTGTCCACGCCCATGTTTTGCGCTGAGGGAGGATAACATGAGCCAGATTCTAAAAGGCGCGCCGGAATTGGCGTTGGAGTGGCATCGCGCTGGGCGCGGAGCTGCGCTGGCAACGGTTGTGCAAACCTGGGGATCCGCGCCGCGCCGTGTTGGGTCGCAAATGGTGGTTTCAGGTGATGGACAGATTGAAGGCTCGGTTTCGGGCGGCTGCGTCGAAGGGGCGGTCATGGTGGAAGCCATGGACGCGATCGACAGCGGCAAAGGCACTTTGCTTGAATTTGGCGTAAGCGACGGCGACGCTTTTGCCGTGGGTTTGGCCTGCGGTGGCACGATCAAGGTCCTGCTTGAACCTGTCGGATCGGTAATCTCAGAAGAGGTGCTTTCTGGATTGGTCGCCGCAAGGGCAGACCGAAAGGCAGTGGCCTATGTAGCGAATGCCGAAAAAGGGGGCGGTATCCTGATCCGGGAAGGGTTCGAAGGCCGCTTCCGTATGGACCAATCCGGCGTAGAAGAAGACGGTCGATTTGTGGCTATTCACAATCCGCCGCTGCGCTTGGTTGTTGTTGGGGCCGTTCACATCGCGCAGGCTTTGGTCCCGATGGCGCGGATTGCGGGATTTGATCCCATTATTGTCGATCCCAGATCGGCCTTCGGCTCAGAAGCGCGTTTTCCGGGGGAAACCATTTTGGATGAATGGCCGGACGAAGCGATTCAGAAAATTGGTCTGGATGCACGAACAGCATTGGTTTTGTTGACACATGACCCCAAACTCGACGATCCCGCGCTACACATCGCATTGAAATCAGACGCGTTTTATGTCGGAGCGCTGGGCAGCACACGCACGCATGCCAAACGGGTGGAGCGTTTGACGGAGGCTGGCTTTTCCAAAGAAGTCATTGCGCGCGTACACGGCCCAATTGGTCTGGATATCGGGGCGGCGAGCCCGTCGGAAATTGGCGTTTCCATTCTCAGCGAGATCCTATCACTGTTGAGGAAGGGCGCATGAAGTTTGGTGCGGTTCCTGTTGCGGATGCGCTGGGCGCTGTCTTGGCGCACTCTCTGGTGGCTGAGAAACGTATCCCCAAAGGCACCGTCCTTGGGCAAGATCACTTGGCCGCTCTCAAGGATGCAGGGTTTCAAGAAGTAACGGTTGCCCGTCTAGAAGACGCAGACGTCGATGAAGACAACGCGGCCTCAAAACTGGCGCAGGCGATTCTAGCTGGCATCGAAGGAATTCGCGCCACTGGCGCCGGGGCCGGGCGGGTGAATCTCTACGCTGAGCATTGCGGGGTGATGCGGATCAATTCCGCGATTGTGCACAAGATCAATGCGATTGATCCAATGATCACGGTTGCCACGGTGCCGGATTTTCATCGTGTCGACGCAGATGGCATGATTGCGACCATCAAAATCATTTCATATGCCGTGCCGGCCGCTGCGCTTGGAGCGGCAACGTCTGTTGCGAAAGGCGCCGTCTCGTTGTTGCGGCCAGCTTTTTCATCGGCGACGTTGATTGAGACGACTATAGGAGACATCCCTTCCGACAAAGGCCGTCGCGCCATGGCAGGCCGTGTGGATCGCATGGGGATGCACCTAAGTGAGCGGGTTCTGGTCCCACACCAGGAAGTCCCTCTTGCGCAGGCAATTGCGGCAGCACCCGGAGATGTTATTTTTGTGCTGACGGCCTCGGCAACATCGGATGTGATGGATGTGGCTCCAGAGGCACTGCGGAGTTCTGGCGGGACAGTGGAGCGCTTTGGTATGCCGGTAGATCCGGGTAACCTGCTGTTCCTAGGGAGGTTTGGCGAGAAGCCGGTGATCGGATTGCCAGGTTGCGCACGCTCGCCTGCATTAAATGGCGCAGATTGGGTTCTGGAGCGCGTGATCTGCGGGTTGGATGTGTCCCACGATGACATCGCCGCCATGGGCGTTGGTGGTTTACTGAAAGAAATCCCGATCCGCCCGATGCCCCGTGAGAAGGGCATCTAGGAAGGCTGAGGTTTTGTGCTGCATGTGCAGCTACGACCAATGTCTACGCCCCCTCTAGGAATTGTCACAAAAACCGTCTTCTCAAGTTGCGTGGCTGCTGCTTTACTCTTGCCTAATGACAATAGCCAAATCGGGAGGAGCCAATGTCACAGGTCACCATGACCGTGAATGGCAAAGAAATGTCCGGAGACGCCGAAGGACGCACTTTGCTCAGTCAATTTCTTCGAGAAACCCTGGGATTAACTGGAACTCATGTCGGCTGCGACACAAGCCAATGCGGAGCCTGTGTGGTTCACGTAGACGGTGTTGCCGTGAAATCGTGCACGATGTTGGCAATGGAAGCTGAAGGTGCATCAGTTGACACAATTGAAGGCCAAGCGGCACAGGATGGAACTTTGAACGCGTTGCAACAGGCGTTTCAGGATCATCACGGTTTGCAATGCGGTTTCTGCACGCCTGGCATGATTATGTCTGCCGCGGATCTATTAAAAAGCAACCCAAATCCCACCGAAGCTGAAGTGCGCCATCATCTGGAAGGCAATATTTGCCGCTGCACAGGCTACCACAACATCGTCAAGGCGATCATGGCAGCTAGTGGTCAGGATGTGAGCAGCATCGCAGCCGAGTGAGTCGTTTTGACCGCGTTTGAGGAGGCGCGGGCATAACTGGTTTTGATTTCAAGCCGGTCGCGTGTGGCTTCAGCCCGCTCCGGTTTTAGGGAGGAAAGACATGCCTAAGGATAGTGGCATCGGCGCCAGCCCAAAGCGGCGTGAAGACGTTCGGTTTCTGAGCGGAACCGGCAATTACACTGACGACATTCAAGTTACTGGTCAGGCCTACGTGCATTTTCTGCGCTCTGACGTTGCCCATGCAAAAATCAATGGCCTAAACTTGGATGCGGCCTCGGCCATGCCGGGTGTCGTCAAGATTTTCACGGGCGCAGATTTCGAAGGCGTCGGCGGCATCCCGTGTGGTTGGCAAGTGACGGATCGTCATGGTGAGCCGATGCAGGAACCGGCGCACCCAGTTCTGGCGCAAGGCAAAGTGCGTTACGTCGGCGATCAGATTGCGGCCGTGGTTGCGGAAACTCTGGAGCAGGCCCGCGACGCAGCCGAGGCCATTGAGGTGGACCTTGAAGAACTGCCTGCTGTTGTGGATATGAAGGCAGCACTGGCCGAGGGCGCCACAAAGGTGCACGACGATCTGACCAGCAACCTCTGCTATGACTGGGGATTTGTTGAAGAAAACAAGCCAGCGGTTGATGCCGCGTTTGAAGCCGCAGCCCATGTCACTACGCTTGAGCTGCGTAACAACCGATTGGTCGCGAACCCAATGGAGCCTCGTGTGGCGATTGGCGACTTCAACCGTGCGACAGGTGAAAGTACGCTCTATACGACCAGCCAAAACCCACATGTGATCCGTCTTCTGATGGGCGCGTTTGTTCTCGGCATTCCAGAGCACAAACTCCGCGTTGTAGCACCGGATGTTGGTGGCGGTTTTGGTACCAAAATCTTCCACTACGCCGAAGAAGCCTTCTGCACCTTCGCGGCCAAAGCGCTGAACCGGCCGGTTAAGTGGACATCTACACGTTCGGAAGCTTTCATTTCTGATGCACATGGCCGTGATCATGTGACCAAAATTGAGTTGGCGCTGGACGCGGACAACAACTTCACCGCTTTGCGCACGGACACCTATGCGAATATGGGCGCCTATCTGTCGACCTTTGCACCTTCAGTTCCAACTTGGCTGCATGGCACGCTTATGGCGGGTAACTACAAGACGCCGCTGATTTATGTGAACGTGAAGGCGGTCTTTACCAACACTGTGCCGGTGGATGCGTACCGCGGCGCGGGACGCCCAGAAGCGACGTATCAGCTTGAACGCGTGATCGACAAAGCCGCGCGTGAGTTGGGTGTCGACCCAATTGCCCTGCGTCGCCAGAACTTCATCACGGAGTTTCCTTATGCCACGCCTGTGGCGGTTGAGTATGACACCGGTGACTATCACGGTACTATGGATGCGCTTGAAAAAATGGCGGATCTGTCCGGTTTTGAAGCACGCCGCAAGGAAAGCGAAGCGCGTGGTAAGCTGCGTGGCTTTGGTGTGAACTGCTACATCGAAGCTTGTGGCATCGCACCGTCCAACCTCGTGGGTCAACTTGGTGCGCGGGCCGGTCTCTATGAGAGCGCCACGGTGCGGGTTAACGCAACCGGTGGTATTGTGGTTATGACGGGCTCACACAGCCACGGTCAGGGCCATGAGACTTCCTTCCCACAAGTGATCGCGGAAATGATCGGCATCGATGAAAGCATGGTCGAAATCGAACATGGCGACACTGCGAATACGCCAATGGGCATGGGAACGTATGGCTCCCGCTCGATTGCCGTTGGTGGCTCAGCCATGGTGCGTGCAACAGAGAAAATCATCGCCAAGGCGAAGAAGATCGCAGCGCATTTGATGGAAGCTGCAGAGGCTGACATCGAACTCAAGGATGGTGCGTTCAGTGTAGCAGGGACCGACAAATCCGTGGCCTGGGGCGACGTGACCCTCGCTGCCTACGTTCCGCACAACTACCCTCTGGAAGACATCGAGCCTGGGCTGGAAGAAACCGCCTTCTATGATCCTGCGAACTTCACCTATCCTTCTGGCGCTTACGCCTGTGAGGTGGAGGTGGACCCTGACACCGGCAAGGTCACAATCGAGGCCTTTAATGCCGCAGATGATTTCGGAAACATCATCAACCCGATGATTGTAGACGGTCAGGTGCATGGCGGTATTGGTCAAGGCATTGGCCAAGCGTTGCTTGAAAACGCGGCTTATGACGAGAACGGCCAGTTGCTGAGCGCGTCCTACATGGACTACGCTATGCCACGCGCCAGCGATGTGCCTTTCTATGGCGTCGATCACTCGAGCCAAACACCCTGTACCCACAACCCGCTTGGGGTGAAGGGCTGCGGAGAAGCTGGCGCCATTGGGTCTCCACCTGCGGTCGTGAACGCGGTTGTTGACGCATTGCGCTCTGGCGGGCACGACATTCACCATATCGATATGCCAGTGTCGCCGTCGCGCGTCTGGCAGGCGATGAATGGATAACTGGAGGAAATAAAATGTATAATTTCGACTTCGAAAAACCCTCCACAATTGCGGATGCGGTGTCCGCGCTGGGCACAGAAGACGCTCAGGCGCTGGGTGGGGGGCAGACGTTGCTCCCGACAATGAAGCAGCGTTTGGCGAGTCCGTCCAAACTTGTGAGCCTAAAAGGCATTGCGGAGATGCAAGGCATCTGCACTGGCGATGATGGCGCATTGTGCATTGGCGGCGCCACAACGCATGCGGATGTCGCCGCTGGAGCAGGGGCCTACGCTGGGCTGGCTGGTCTTGCCGCGGGTATCGGTGACCCTGCAGTGCGTGCTCGCGGTACCATTGGCGGCTCCTTGGCCAACAATGATCCGGCGGCGTGCTATCCGGCAGGCGCTTTGGCCTCGGGAGCAACCATCGTCACCAATGCACGTGAGATTGCAGCGGACGACTACTTCCAAGGCATGTTCACAACGGCCCTGGATGAAGGCGAGATCATCACCGAAGTGCGCTTCCCTGTGCCAGAAGCATCTAATTATCAAAAGTTTGAGCAGCCTGCTTCACGCTTTGCGCTGGTTGGCGTGTTTGTCGCCAAATTCGCAGATGGTGTTCGGGTCGCGGTCACAGGTGCGTCTGAGGACGGCGTATTCCGCTGGTCGGAAGCCGAGGCGGCTTTGTCGTGTAACTTCTCGGCGGATGCGATTGTCGATATGGCACCAGGTGCGGATGGCATGATCTCCGATCTGCATGGCACTGCAGCCTATCGCGCACATCTGGTGGGTGTTCTGACGCGCCGAGCGGTGGCTGCGGCGCTAAGCCTTCCCACCTAAAAGAAAAAAGCCCCGGCTGTTTGGTCGGGGCTTTCGCGTTTTCAGCTGTGTGATCAGGAAGAAGGCAGATTATTCGGGTCAAAAGCACACCATTCGCCTGCTTTCTGAAGCGCAAGTGCAAAGCCTTCAGGTGAAAACCGCCCCAACAGCATTTCTTCGTTTTGAGCGCTCCGGTCCAACAGGATATCGACGGATTGTTTGGCGTTACTGACGCTGCTGATTAGGTCCGGTAGCATGCCCCCCGTCATATACATGCCATAGCCGCCGATATCGTCACCGGTGAACATTTCGTCGCCTAGCCAGCTCGTTTCCTCGTCAAAAGCAATCGCCGGGTAGTCTTCTTCTCCCCATGGTGCTCCGATTTCGCCAGGCCATGGAAGATAGTCGTAGCCAAAACTCGCGTTGTAGCCGTTTTGATAGAACGTCAACACCAGAGCACCAGAGGTGTGGCGTGCGGCGCGGGTGGAAAAGACGTGGCAGGCGTGGCCTACTTTGGCTGCGCCCCAATCGCCGCTTTCAAAAGTCGCGGCTTGTGCTGTGCCTGCAAGAGCCAGGCTTGCTGCAAAAATGGCAGGTGTGAGTTTCATGAAATGTCCTGTTTTGGTGAGGTTTAAAACGTTGTGCGCGACACAATTGGCGCGAGTTATGAAGAATTGGTTCACTTTTTAGGTGTGATTTCGCAAAAAGAAACCCCGCGCAAGGCGCGGGGTTTCTCACAAAATCGTCAGAATTTGAGATTACTTGGACAGCGGGCCGATCATCATGATCATTTGGCGACCTTCCATCTTCGGCATGTTTTCAACTTTGCCGATCTCTTTCACGTCTTCTGCGACGCGTTCCAGCAACTCGCGACCGAGGTTCTGGTGGGCCATTTCACGGCCCCGGAAACGCAGAGTGACTTTGACTTTGTCGCCGTTTTCGAGGAATTTGAAAACGTTGCGCATTTTCACGCCATAGTCATGGGTATCCGTGTTGGGACGGAACTTGACCTCTTTGACCTCGATGGTCTTCTGCTTTTTCCGGGCTTCGGATTCACGCTTCTGCTGTTCATATTTGAACTTACCGAAGTCCATGATCTTGCAAACCGGCGGGTTTGCGTTGGGAGAAATCTCCACGAGATCCAAACCAGCTTCGTCAGCCATGGCCATGGCTTTGGCCGGGTGCACGACACCGACGTTTTCGCCGTCTGCGCCAATCAAGCGGATTTCGGGCGCGCGGATGCGTCCGTTGACTCGAGGTCCAGTGTCACGCTGAGGCGGTGCGTTATGAGGTCTGCGGGCTATGGTTTTCTTCCTTCAATGGTGAATGCCTTTGGGCGCCTAATTTATTCGGCCTTTTCGGGCGATACAACCGCCGAATCCATGACGATGACGCAAATCCAGCGGGTTTCCCCCTTGAGAGAGGGCGTTGCGCGGCGGAAATTGAGGGAGCGAAGGGCCCGAACTGTTCGGGTGGGAGAGTTAGAGTTGGAGAATTCCATGAAGAATCTTATTTTTGTTGTGATTGCCGGGGCCGTTGCTGTGGTGGCTTATTTTGTTTTGGGGCAGGGCAAAGACGATTCCGTGACCGAGGCGCCTGTGGTTGAGACTTCACCGGCTGTTGAAGCGGTTGAAGAGGTGCAGCAGGCCGCGGAAGAGGCTGTTGACGAGGCCGCGGCTGGTGTGGCGGCGGCCACTGACGCGGCACAGGAGGCCGCAGATGAGGCGGTGCAGGCTGTGACCGAGCAGGTTGAAGCGGTGCAGGACGCAGCTGAGGAAGCGGCCGACGCTGCAGAGACAGCCGTAACAGAGGCGGTTGAAGGTGCCGCAGATGCGGCAGCTGACGCCACTGCGGCAGCTACTGACGCGGCGGAAGACGCTGCTGCAGCGGCAACAGACGTCGCCAGCGAAGCAACAGATGCAACAACTGAAGCGGTCTCAGAGGCTGCTGAATCTGCCACCGACGTCGCGGCCCAAGCTGGCGACGCGGCAGCGACCGGTGTTGCGGATCTGGCGAGCGTCTTTACGGCTGACGGCTTTGATATGGCCAAAGTTTCTGAGGTGATTGACGGCTCCTCTTTGGGAGCGCTGCAGAAAGCCTCTCTGAAAACGGCCATTGAGAGTGCAGTGAACAACCCGGAGATGCTGACGCAAGCGCTGGACACGGCAAAGCAGGCGCTTGGTTTGTAAAAACGGATTTAAAAACGAAAAACGCCCCGACCAATGTCGGGGCGTTTTTGTGTCCGATGGCAAAGCCCTTAGTCGAGGAAGGCCTTCTCAACCACGTATTGGGCTGGTTTGGAGTTGGCGCCTTCTTCGAGACCGGCCTCCTCCAGCATTTCCTTCAATTCCAGGTTGAACGCCAGGTTGCCACAGATCATGGCGCGGTCGCTTTCTGGGTTGAGCGGCTCAACATCCAGATCAGCATAGGCTTCACCAGACCGGATCAGATCGGTGATGCGTCCCATCTTGGCGCTCTCTTCACGGGTGGTGGTCGGGTAGTATTTGATCTTCTTCCAGAAGTCTTCGCCGATCACTTCATTGAGCAACTCGTCGTCCTTGAGGGCTTCAATCAGGTCACGGCCATAGGTCAACTCACCCGCTTCGCGGCAGGTGTGCGTGATGATGACTTCGTCGTAATCCTGATAGGTTTGCGGCTCACGCAGCAGGGAGGCAAACGGGGCAAAGCCAGTGCCTGTGGCAAAGAACCAAATCCGTTTGCCGGGGATCAGGGCGTCATGCACCAGGGTGCCAACAGGCTTTGGACGCAGGATGACTTCATCACCTGGTTGGATGTGCTGCAACTTGGAGGTCAGCGGGCCGTCTTGCACCTTGATGGAATAGAACTCCATCTCTTCATCCCAGCTTGGCGAGGCAATGGAATAAGCGCGCAGGAGAGGCTTTTGTTTGCCTGTTTTGGGGTCCGGGTCGCCCATCAGTCCAATCATCACAAACTCACCAGAGCGGAACCGCAGGGAGGCGGGACGGGTGCATTTGAAGGAAAACAGACGGTCGGTGTAGTGCTTCACCTCGGTGACGGTTTGAGCGTCAGGCAGGGCGGGCACTTTCTGGGCGGTGGATTCGGTCACGGGTTTTTGCTCGGTCATATCAACTATTGGGCGGGACTGCCCGCTCCTCATGTAACATTTCTGGTGAGGTTTTGAAGGGATAGCAGCGATGCGGCTTTGACATAACGCAAGCTCGCATTGCTTTTTTGCGATGTGTTAGCCGCGCATGCGGGCTTGGTAGTTGTTGGCTTGCCAGTTGGCGCGGAATTGCCATTCGCCTTCTGGCTGGCGCTCGGCGAGATCGTCGGAGATCTCCACCTCGTCAAAGCCACAGCGGCGGGCCATGGCGTATTGGTCGGAAATCACGTGGCCTTTGGCGCGCAGGCGGCCTTTGTACCCTGCCAGGCGCAGTTGACGGGCAATGGTGAAACCACGGCCATCTGCAAAGCTGGGGAAATCCACACGGATCATCTCTGCGCCGGTGATTTGCTTGATCACGTCCGCTGGGTCCGCGCTTGACGGCACATCGAGCGCCGCCACGTCATTGGCCGCTTCGTCCAACGATACAAAGCCCAGCGTCCAGTCGTCAGAGCCAAAGCCAGTGTCTGTTACAATCACAGTCATATTTTTTCTCCTGTCCGCACCATTTTGCCGTCAACAAAATGGATGCCACATTCGTCTTTGTCCTGGCCGCGCCAGCGCCCGGAGCGCGGGTCTTCGCCTTCTGCTACTGGGGAGGTGCAGGGGGCGCAGCCAATTGAGGGGTAGCCTTGCGCGACCAACGGGTGGCGCGGCAGGCGGTTTTCTTCCATGTAGGCGCGCACGTCTTCCGGCGCCCAATGGGCCAATGGGTTGACCTTGATGCGGCCGGTAAAGTCCTCGACCTCAAAGAAATCCAAAGCGGCTCGGGTGCCGGATTGGAACCGCTTGCGGCCGGTGATCCAGCCGTCATAGCCGCGCAGCGCCTTTTGCAAGGGGCGCGTTTTGCGCAGGGAACAGCAGGCGTCAGTGTCAAACTGGTGCAAGGTGCCGTCCGGGTCTTCTGCCGCCAAGGTGGCGTCGCTGGCGCGGATGATCTGGATGTTGTCCAGATGCAGGCGTTCGGCCACTTCTTGTTGATACACAAGGGTTTCTGTGAACAGCATTTCCGTGTCGACAAAGATCACAGGAATGCTGCGGTCTACCACAGCGGCCATATGCAAGAGCACCACGGACTCCGCGCCAAAGGAAGAGACCAGAGCCAGTTTTCCGGCTTGGGGGTCCTTTAGAGCAGCCTCCATGACGGACGTTGCGGAGTGGTGGCGATAGCGCGCGTTGAGCACGTCCACCTTGGCTTGCAACGGGTCCTTCCGCTCTGACGCGGGCGAAATCGCCGACGTCAGAGGGGAGGTCAACGGGGTTATGCCATTATGCTGCATTGGCCTGTGTCTCTGGATAGAGGTGCGCCTTGAAGGGCGCGAGGCCAAGGCGGCGGTAGGCTTGCAGGAAGGTTTCTTCCGGACCTTCGCGCAGCTCCAGATAGCCTTTCACCAGGCGTTCGATGGCGGGCACAATCTCGTCATAGGCAAACCCCGGACCAGCGCGCTGACCAATTTCTGCGTCCCAGGTGGCGTCACCGCCAAGCGTGATCTGGTAGTTCTCCACGCCAGCGCGGTCGAGACCAAGGATACCGATGTGGCCCACGTGGTGGTGCCCGCACGCGTTGATGCAGCCTGAAATCTTGATCTGCAGGTGGCCGATGTCGTGTTCGAGTTTCAGCTCGTCAAAGCGGGTCGCGATCTGTTGCGCCACGGGAATGGAGCGGGCCGTCGCCAGGGCGCAGTAGTCCATGCCCGGGCAGGCGATGATGTCGCTCACGAGGCCGATGTTGGCGGTGTGCAGGTCTGCTTCGCGCAGCGCGGCATAGACCGCGGGCAAGTCAGATTTGTGCACATGTGGCAGGATCACGTTTTGCTCGTGGCTGATGCGCAGCTCGTCGTGGCCGTATTGGCGCGCGATCTCGGCCAATGCCCGCATCTGATCTGCGGTGGCGTCGCCTGGGGTTTCGCCATGCTTTTTGATCGAAACGGTAACAATTGCATACCCCGGCGCGCGGTGCGTTGTCAGATTGGTATCGACCCAGCTGCGAAACAGGGGATTGGCATCATACGCGCTGTCGAATTCGACGGTGGGTGCGTTGCGGAATGCTGGAGGTGCAAAGTGGGCTTTGATGTCCTCAAACAGGTCTTGATCGACGCCAGAGAAGGTTGGACGCACAGTTGCGTAGCGCTCTTCTACTTTTGCGCGGAACTCTTCCAGACCGGTTTCATGCACGGTGATCTTAATCCGCGCCTTGTACTTGTTGTCACGGCGGCCGATCTGGTTCCAGACCGAGACGGTGCTTTCGATGTAAGGCAGCAAGTCTTCGCGCGGCAGGAAGTCATTGAGAACCTTGCCGATCATAGGTGTCCGGCCCAGGCCGCCACCTACGATGATCTGGTATCCGATCTCACCTTTGCCGTTTTGCACGATGCGCACGGCAAGGTCATGGGCTTTCAGGACCGCACGGTCTTGATCCCCTGCGCTCACCGCGATCTTGAACTTGCGGCCCATGAACTGGAATTCCGGGTGGTCAGTGGACCATTGGCGGATCAGTTCAGCCACGGGACGCGGATCTTCCAGCTCGTCCGCAGCGGCACCGGCGAAATGATCTGCGGTCACGTTGCGAATGGTGTTGCCGGAGGTCTGAATGGCGTGCATACCAACTTCGCCCAACGCGTCTAGCATATCCGGCACGTTGGTCAGTTTGGGCCAGTTGTACTGGATATTCTGGCGTGTGGTAAAATGGCCGTAGCCTTTGTCCCACTTCTCCGCCAGCAGCGCGAGCGTGTCCATTTGCGCGGAACTCAGCGTTCCGTATGGAATTGCCACGCGCAGCATGTAGGCGTGCAGTTGCAGGTACAGGCCGTTCATCAGGCGCAGTGGTTTGAACTCATCTTCGGTCAGATTGCCTGCAATGCGGCGTTCGACCTGTGCGCGGAACTGACGGTTGCGCTCTGCCAGGAAGGCTTTGTCAAAGTCGTTATAGTGATACATGGGTGGACCTTTGTGTCTGCCGATGTGGGGGCGGTTTAGGCCGCCTGACCATCCTGTTGTTGCGTCTCTGCTTGCTTGCCGTGGAAGTAGTTTGATGGGCCGGTCCGGCGGAACTCTTCGCGGAAATGCGTTGGTTCGGGACCGTTTTCACCCTCTGCGGCATCCGCCAGATAGGCCCCCACCACCAAATCAACCTGTTGCGATGCTTCCAACAGGCGGACCTGCGCGTGCGCTTCATCCGTGAGATACTCGGCGCAGGCCAGGTCACGGGTCCAAGTGTCGTCTTTGGTGAAATAAATCACGTCGCCTTCGATGAGGGCGTTGGCGGTGATGACTTTGGGTGTGAATGCGCGTGGCATGAGACTCTCCCGGGGTTTGACTTCCCAGTGAATATAGGAAATTGTTCCCCTTAACCGCCAGATGTTGGCGGAAATAGAAACGTGTGTTCCGGTGTGTTTGGGGAAATACGCCGGTGTTCCACAAAGAGCGGGGAAAATGGGATGGCGTTGCGTATTGACGATATGGATAAGAAAATTCTCGGCGAGCTGCAACGGGATGCGGCGCAATCTCTGGACGAAATTGCCAAACGTGTGGGCTCTTCCAAGACGCCTGTATGGAATCGCATACGCAAGCTCAAAGAGGCCGGGGTGATCCGACAGCAGACGGTGCTGCTTGATGCCGAAGCGCTTGGTTTTGATGCCTGTTTCTTTGTTCTGATCCGCACCAGCGAGCATGAGGCGGATTGGCAGCAGAAGTTCCTCAAAGCCCTGCGCGAGCGCCCTGAGGTTTTGGAAGCGCACCGGCTGGCGGGGGACATAGACTATATCCTGAAAGTTCAGGTGCAGAACGCGCGCGCCTATGACACCTTTTATCAAGCTCTGATTTCAGAGGTGAAGGTGCACAACGTTACCGCCTTGTTATCTATGGAAGAAATCAAATCCACCAGCATGCTACCGCTCTGAGCGTTAAGCTTTGTCCGAAGGGCGCTTTGCGGCAAATTTCACGTCGGTATTCTGTCGGTATCGCGACTGTTTTGCGGAGGTGCGTTTCGGACTGGCGAGAGCTTAACGGGGCTGCGGCTTTTTCACGGTTGGATTCTTTGAATGCGATCTTCATGCCCAACGGTTTTAGGGTGACTTATGCGCACCAAATGCAGTTGGAGCATCTCGCCACCATAAGCCATACGATTTATGAAAATAGGCGCGCTCATCACACGCCTATCGTCACTGCGTGGCGTGCCGTGCTGCGTCCGGAAGAGGGGATGTAGACGCGCTTCTGTCAGCCAAAAGAGGTGAGACATATTCGCCGCTCAGTTTTTTGAATCGTGAATCACGCCGCTCAACGGAAATCAATGGGGCCTATCTCGCACGGCCATCAGGCTTGGACATCTTGAGCAGTATGAAAGAAAAGCCCGTCTGCATAGGGCGCTCTGATGGGTGCCCCACCTCGAATTGTCCGAAAAGCTGGGTTGGACGAAGGCGTATTTTTGTTAAGTGAAAACTCAGGCAAAACGAAGTTTCAAAAAACTACTTCTCGGACCATATCGATTTTGCGGCGAACCCTTGTAAGTCGCCACTACCTAAAGTCGAAAACAACTTATCCGAGACAAAAACGCATTTGGACGCAGATATTCTGAAGTCTGTCCAAGCATTCAACCCTTCGATTTGGGACTTATGCAGAGAAAGCCTGTCTGGCGTAGGCTCCCCTTGCGTAGTCCAAAGATGATTGCCATCCTTCGGCTTGCTGACCAGTTTTACACCTTCCGACGCTTCATCGACCGCGTCGCAGACACGATCAATCCACCAAGCATAATAGGTTCCATATTCCGAACCATCTTTTCGCAGAATTTTTACGGGGAAAAACTTCCAGGCATCGTTTTCCGAACGATGCGATTCAATGATGTCCCGCACATTGGAGGTGACAAGACTGGCGTGGGAAAATTGATAGCTGCCACCTGGGAAAGCATGCACCCAATCCGGTAATGCCTCACCTTCTGTTAAGGTCAGTTGTTCAGGTAAGAACTCGGCGTGCCAAGGAAGCTCTACCGCGCCAAATTGGATAAGACCGAACTTTCCCTTTCCGGCAATGATCCACTCTTTTCGCTTCTCAGCAAAATAGTCTTTTCCCGCTTTAATGCGCGCTGCATCCTGATCTCGGGTGACCTGCAAACGGTATTTGTAGACAAATGGGCCAAACATGTCCTCGTCGATCAAAACCGCCATCAGCTGTGCCTTCTTTTTCAGTGGCCGACGTTATCTCCTTTAACGTCTCATCTCGCGCCACCTTATAAACCAAGGGTTGTGGGGGCAATTCACTTTCCTTCACCACTTAACGGAATTGGCCAATCGGGACGCCGGGAAGAGGGGCTTTAGATGTGTCATCTGGTTCAGCGGGGGATTGATCCCCCGGATCAATCTCTGATCCGCCTCACTCCTTCAGCGGAAAGAGATCGACATGTTCATAGTTCAGTTTTCGCACCGTGACCCACGTCTCTTAACGGCAATCAACGGGGCCTGACCTCAGTCAAAACGTCCGCTCGAGCGATGGCGAAAACCAATCCAGTTACTCGGATAAAAATGGTCCGCCAAATCGTAGCGCCGGGCCCACGCCAATTAACCCACTGTCTTCAATTGACCGTTTCAGTTCGTCAGACATAAAAATAAACCCACCAAACTCCCCGTCGCAAAACAAATGGCGTTCTCCGATCTTGTTCCGAAAAAAGGCGGGCTCCCAAGTTGAAGAGGACTGCCGTTTATCCATTCGCATCGCGGGGCGATCATCATGAGGGTTATGCCACCCAGGACCGGTTTTGTAGGGGAACATGGGGGGGCGCGTTTTGGAAGGATCTAGCGCAAAAATCCTATTTCCCGGCGCAAACCAATAAAAATCGTTTCGCGCGATGTTTCCCGCCTCAACCTGAATGGAGACTTTTTCAAATTGATGCACACCGGGGTCGAATTTATTGACCACCTCTACGAACTTCTGGGAACAAAGTTGGGCACCTGTACCAACTTTCATATAGTCTCGCACCGGAGTCGCTTCTCCTTTTGGCATCTCAGGACCAAGCCGAATCAACAGTGATTTTGGAAGGCTTTCGGTGTCAATAGGACGTCCAGATTGCCAAATCTCCGTAGAAACAATGGGCCACTTACCGATGTCAACGCTGGGATCCGCGAGCCCTGCGTTCCGCAAATCGCCGTCAAGTGGCTCAACGTCATACCAACATCCCTCGGCCTCATATCCTGCAACGGGTAAGTCGCCTAGACGCCAAATAGTCATTGACTTTTGCTCCCAGTGGCCGACGTTATCTTCTTCGCCGTGTTTTATGCATCATCCTATCAATCAAGGGGTGTTGGGGCAATTCACTTACTTTTGCCACGTGACTGAAATTGGCCAATCTGGACACCGGGAAGAGGGGCTTTAGAGGTGCCATCTGGTTCAGCGGGGGCCTGATCCCACTGATCAATCTCTGATCCGCCTCACTCCGTCAGCCAAAAGAGATCAGACATGTTCACCGTTCAGTTTTCAAACCGTGAATCACGCCTCCCGCTTCAGCGCCCCACTCAACACGGCAATCATCAGCGCCAGCACGGCCAGCACGCCGAAGGACACGCGCAGGGTGGTGGCGTTGGCGATGAAGCCGATCACCGGTGGGCCCAACAACATGCCGCCGTAGCCGAAAGTGGCGGTGCCCGCGAGGGCCTTGCCGGGGCTTTCGTGGGGGTCGTTGGCGGCGCGGCTGAAGGCGAGGGGGAAGATCAGGGCGTAGCCGATGCCCATCAGCACAAAGCCCGTTAGGATGAGCGGGGGTGTCGGGAGGAGCACGGTGAGCGCGGCGCCCCCGGCCGCGATGAGGCCGCTGACGCGGGCGGCCATTTCCGGGGAAGTCATGCGGGTGATCATGTCGCCAAACAAGCGCATTGCCACCATGGTCACCGAGAAGATTGCATAGCCCATGGCGGCCCAGTTTTCAGGCGCGCCGCCGATATCTACCAGATAGACCGCGCTCCAGTCAGCGATGGCACCTTCGCCCATCGAGGCCCCAAACGCCAGCAGGCCGACCAGCACAAGCTGACCTTTTGGAATGGAGAAGATCGGCGCTTTGCTTTCACGGTTGGTGGGGGAGGTCCAAGGAATATTGCCGAGCCAGCAGAGCAGGGCGACCACCGGCAGGCCGATCAGGGCATAGTGCACAAGCGGGGTTGCGCCAAGAGAGATCGCCACAAAGCCGGTGCCTGCCGCCAGCCCGGCGCCAAGGCTCCACATAGCATGATAAGAGGACATCTGTGGGCGTTTGGCCCAGCGTTCGACCTCTGCGCCCCAGGCGTTCATGGTGACATCCATGCCGCCATGGATCGCCCCAAAGAGGAAAAGCGCGATGGCGAGCATGGGCACGTTGGGGGCAATTGCGAGCGCTAACAGTGCGGTGATTTTGATAATTGCCAAGGTCTTTGTTACACGTGCCGCGCCGTAGTGATCGGCCAGACGGCCCGCCAATGGGAAGGCGCAGATCGCCCCACCTGCAAGCAGCAGCAGGAGCGCGCCGAGCCCCGCATGGCTTAGCTCATGGGTGGCCTTGAAAGCGGGGATACGGCTGGCCCAGAGGCCAAACAGCGCGCCGTTGAGTCCAAACATGGCGGCAATGGCCAGCCAGCCGGCGCGGCGGGTGAGATGTGCGGGGGCCGGGGCGTGCGATGGATCGGTGGTCGCGGTCATCGGAAGCTTTCGGGCTTGAGGCCGTATTTGGCAAGTTTGTCATACATGGTTTTGCGCGGCAGCTTGAGCGCCTCGGCGGCGGCTGCGGCCCGACCTTGGTGCTTGCGCAGCGCTTCTGCAAGTAGAGATCGCTCAACCTGCGCCATTTGGTCGGCCAGTCCCAGGCCCGCAGTTTGGGTTTCCTCGCCGGGCAGCCCAAGGGTGAAGCGCATGGCGGCGCTCATCAAGGCGCGGGCGTTGCCGGGCCAGTCCTGTGCCATCAAAGACGAGATCACTTCGGGCGTGATGTCGGGTGCGGCGATGCCGGCCTGTTCGGCGGCTTGGGCCACGTAGTGACGGAAGAGCACGGGGATGTCCTCGGGGCGTTCGGACAATCCGGGGATGCGGACTTGCAGCGCTTCGAGGCGGTAATAAAGGTCGGCGTGCAGGGCGCCGGATTGCACGGCGTCATCCAGCGGCGCGGCGCTGCCAAAGATCAGGCGCGGGTGTTCGTCGGTTTCCAGCAGGGTGAGCAGGGCAAATTGCGTCTGCATCGGCATGGATTGTACTTCGTCCAAGAAGAGACTGCCGCCTTGTGTGTCTTCGATGAGAGCGGCAAAGGCGGCAGGGTCCATGCCTGCGGCGGTGTGTTTGGCAAAGGGGCCTTCGGGGTGGGCACCGCAGAGGTGGATGACTTCGGCCACTTTGGAGATGCCCGCTCCGGGCGGGCCGGAGATCAGCACCTCGGCGTTGATGCGGGCGACCGAGCGAGCGCGGTGGCGCAGGGCCTCGGCTTGGGGCGAGGTACCGTAGATGATGCGGGCGGCGGCGTCGCCGGTTTCCAGCTGGGCTTTGAGGCGGCGGTTTTCCAGCGCCATGGCGCGGGCCTTTTGGGCGCGTTCGATCACGGCGATGAGTTCGGCTGGGGCGCAGGGTTTTTCCAGGAAGCCAAAGGCGCCCTGGGTCATGGCGCGCACGGCCATGGGAATGTCGCCTTCGCCGGTGAGCAGGATCACGGGCAGTGCGGCGTCGGTGTCGCGGGTGAACTGCAAAAGGTGAAAGCCGTCGCGGCCGGGCATGCGCATGTCCGAGAGGATCACACCCGCGAAGGATGCGGTGATGTGGTCTTTGGCCTCGACAAAGGAGCCTGCGGAGATCACCGGAAACTCCTCGAGCTCCAGAGTCTGGGTCAGGGCTTCGCGCACGATGGGGTCGTCATCAACCACCAGGACAGGCGCTGTCATGACGGGCTCTCCTCTTGCCATTGGTCCAGCTCGACGGTGAAGAGGGCACCGCCGGAGGGCAGGTTGGTGCCGCGGATGTTGCCGCCGAAGCTTTGCACCAAGCCATAGCTGATGGAGAGGCCGAGGCCCATGCCTTCCGAGCTGCCGACTTCCTTGGTGGTGTAGAACGGGTCAAAGATCTTGTCGGGGGCGTCGATGCCGGGGCCGGTGTCACGGATGTTTACGCAGAGGCGCGGGGCGGTGACGATGGAGATGTCGATCTGGCGTTCTTCGCTGTCGGACATGGCGTCGGCGGCGTTGTTGATCAGGTTGACAAACACTTGTGCGAGGCGGACCTCGCCGCCCAAAGCATAGATAGGAAAGTTGTAGGAATGCGCTGCCCAGCTGAGGTTGATGTGGTCCTGGTTGAGGCGCAGCTCGGTGAGTTCCACCGCCTGACTGATGGTGGCGACAAGATCGACCTTGCCCATGGGCTCGTTTTCGTTGCGGGCAAAGGCGCGTAGGTTTTTGATGATGCGGGCCATGCGAGTGGCCATTTGTGAGATGCGGGCGAGGTTTTCACCGGCTTTCTCGGTGTTGTCCCGTTCCAGAAAGCGGGTGCCGTTGTCGGCAAAGGTCTGGATGGCCTGTAGCGGCTGGTTGAGTTCGTGGCTGATGCCGGCACTCATTTGTCCAAGAGCAGAGAGTTTGCCGGCCTGCACAAGATCGGACTGGGCTTTCTTGAGGGCAGCTTCGGCCTCCTTGCGCTCGGTGATCTCGCGGCGCAGGGCTTCGTTGGTGGCAGACAAGGCCTTGGTGCGGTGGGTGACGCGTTCTTCGAGTTCGGCGTTGGCTTGGGCCAGTACGCGGCGGCGTTCCAGCACTTGCAACAAAATCAGGCCAAACACCATGACCACGGCCGCGATGGCGCCCGCCTGAAGGCCTGCGATGCGGCGGGCGAAGCTGACGTCGACGATGGCTTCGGCCACGAGGTCGATAATCGGAAGGTCCTTGATGATGTGCAGGCCGCGTTCGGGGATGTAGGGACCCCAATCCATTTTCCAGATTTCATAGCCTGTCGTTGTGCGGCTGGAGAAAGCTGGAGCGGGGCTGTTTGGCGGCACAAGGCCAGTGCCGCCTGCGGGGCGCTGCCAGAACAGGAGTTCGGAGCGGTTGGTGATGAAAACTTCCTGGGCGTCGTCGACAAAGTAGACGGCCGGGCCGTCGCCGCGCCAGTTGCCTTCGACATCGGCCATATCCACCACCACCGTGAGGACAGCGGCCACTTTGCCGTCGGCACCAAAGCTGGGAGCGGAGAAATAGAAAGCGCGCTGGTTGAAGCGTGTGTCAACAGCGTGGTGGGTGCCAATGGCCCCGTGCAAGGCGCGGGTGAAATAGGGGGTGCCGGTGAGGTTTTGGGAGGGAATGGCGTCTTCTTGGGCGGTGGCCAGAATGGTGCCGTCGGCGCTGGCATAGATCAGGTCGAGCGCAGCGGTTTTGTCAGCCACTTCCAGAAGGAGGTCGGCGCTGGGCTGGGGGTTTGTTTGGTCTTTGCTCAAGGCCAGCAAAGTAGGATGCTCTGCCATCAGGACCGCAAGCTCTTGATAACGTTGCAGCTGTGCCGTGAGCCTGTCGGCGGCCAGTGCAAGGTCAGCTTCGCCGCGCCGGGCCAGTTGATCCAGCGCCTGCACATAGCCATAGCGCCAAACGCCGCTGGCGAGCGCAACAAGCAGGATGATGAAGAAAAGGAGAATCGTGGCCCGGTGGCGTATCCAAGTTCGCATGGGTGCAGCTTAGCGCTTTGTGCCTGGCGGTGCGAGCGTTGCGGCGCGGTTTTGGCTGCCTCATGTTGACGCATGGGGAGGCGGGGGTTTGCTTGATAAGTGAATTATTTTCGCGGTGGCTCTTGCCAGTCATTGAACATTGGTTCAGTCTCGCCGAGCGATCAGCAAATCATGTTTTTTTGGAGGAAGTGCCCATGCCTATCCGCAATCGTATTGCGCAAATGCACGATGAGATCACCGGTTGGCGGCGCCACCTGCATGAGAACCCTGAATTGATGTTTGATGTGCATGAGACCGCCGATTTTGTGCAGGCGCGCCTAAAAGACTTTGGTGTGGATGAGATCACACCGGGCATCGGGCAGACTGGTGTTGTGGCCGTGATCAAAGGCAAGACGGACACAAAAGGGCGGGTGATTGGGTTGCGGGCTGACATGGACGCGCTGCCGATTCATGAGGCGACCGGTCTGGACTATGCCTCCAAAGTTGACGGCAAGATGCACGCGTGTGGCCATGATGGGCACACCGCGATGTTGCTAGGCGCGGCGAAGTATCTGGCGGAGACACGGAACTTTGACGGCACGGCTGTGATGATCTTCCAACCTGCCGAAGAAGGCGGCGGCGGTGGCCGCGAGATGTGCCGGGATGGCATGATGGACCGGTGGAACATTCAGGAAGTCTATGGCATGCACAATGGACCGGGCATTCCGGTTGGCGAGTTTGCCATCCGCCCAGGGGCATTGATGGCGTCTGCGGATGAATTCGAGATCGTTGTTACAGGCAAGGGTGGTCATGCCGCAGAGCCTGCGGCGGCGGTGGATACTACTCTGGTCGCTGCCCAAATTCTTGTGTCGTTGCAGAGCATCGTGTCGCGCAATGTTAAACCGATTGAGCGGGTTGTTCTGACTGTGGGCACGCTCGAAACCGATAGCAATGCGTCAAATGTGATTGCCCATACGGTGCGTATGAAAGGCACCGTTCGCACGTTGGACAACAACAATCGTGAGTTGGCAGAACGGCGTATTCGCGAGGTCGCCACCCATACGGCATTGGCGTTTGGCGCGACGGCGGAGGTGATCTGGGAAGAGGGTTATCCGGTCACGGTCAACCATGATCGTGAAACGGAGTTTGCGGTGGAGGCCGCGCAAGCGGTTGCTGGTGAGGCAAATGTAGACGCCAATGTGCAGCCCATAATGCCGGCGGAAGATTTCTCTTTCATGTTGGAAGAGCGCCCAGGTGCTTACATCTTCCTAGGCAATGGCGACAGCGCGCAGTGCCACCATCCGGAATACAACTTCAATGATGAGGCAACCCCACTCGGTAGCAGCTGGTTTGTTGAGATGATCGAGCGGCGCATGCCGAGCGCGGACTAAAGCAGGGGCAGGGGAGAGAGACATGCCGGTCAAGAACCGTTTTGCGGAGTTGCACGCCGAGATCACCGAATGGCGGCGGGACATCCATGCGCACCCAGAGGTGCTGTATGAAACCCATCGTACGTCCGCTTTGGTGGCAGAAAAGCTCAAGGCGTTTGGATGTGACGAAGTTGTCACCGGCATTGGCCGCACAGGTGTGGTTGGGCTGATCAAAGGTAAGAGTGACACCAAAGGCAATGTGATTGGCTTGCGCGCTGATATGGATGCGCTGCCGATGGCAGAGCAGACCGGGTTGGACTATGCCTCCAAGCACGAGGGTGCGATGCATGCTTGTGGCCATGATGGGCATACGGCGATGTTGCTCGGCGCTGCCAAGTATCTCAGCGAGACGCGCAACTTTGATGGCGCGGTTGCGGTGATTTTCCAACCTGCTGAAGAAGGCGGAAATGGCGCTTTGGCCATGGTGGAAGACGGCATGATGGAGCGCTTTGACATCAAAGAGGTCTATGGCATGCACAACTACCCTGGCTTGCCAGTTGGCGAGTTTGCACTGCGCAAAGGACCGTTGCTGGCGGCGGTGGATTTCTTCACCATCGAGATCGAAGGCAAGGGCGGCCATGCGGCGCAGCCGAACAAGACCATCGACCCAACCATGATGGGCAGTCAGATACACCTAGCGCTACAATCCATTGTCAGTCGCAACGCTGACCCGATCGACCGTGCGGTTTTGTCGGTCACATCTTTTCAGACCGGGTCTGACGTCTACAATGTGATCCCGCACACGGCGACGCTGAAGGGGACCGTGCGTACCTTCAATCCGGATACGCAGGATATGGTTGAGGCGCGCATGAAAGAGGTTGTTGCCGGAGTTGCGGCGACGTTTGGCGGCACGGCCAAGGTCGACTATCAACGGATCACGCCTGCGACCATCAACTGGGATGAGCAGGCCGCGTTTGCCGAAGAAGTGGCGACCGCGGTGTCTGGCAGTTGTCATGAAGCGCCCCTTAAAATGGGCGGAGAGGACTTCTCCTACATGTTGCAAGCGCGGCCCGGGGCCTTCATCATGGTGGGTAACGGCGACAGCGCGGCGCTGCACCACCCCGAATATAACTTTAACGACGAGGCAATCCCGCACGGGAGCAGTTTTCTGTCGGAAGTGATCGAACGCCGCATGCCTGCGGCCTAAGAACGTACTATTGAGCGAGGAACAACTATGCCCACCAAGAACCGTTTTGCAGAGTTGCACGACGAAATCACCGCTTGGCGCCGTGATTTGCATGAGAACCCGGAGATCCTGTTTGAGACCCACCGCACCAGCGCGCTTGTAGCGGAAAAGCTGGAAGAGTTTGGTCTGGACGAAGTGACCACCGGCATTGGCCGCACCGGCGTAGTTGGCGTGATCAAAGGCAAAGAGACCGGCTCTGGCAAGGTGATTGGCCTACGTGCCGACATGGACGCGCTGCCGATCCACGAGCAGACCGGTCTGGAGTATGCCTCCAAGACACCGGGCGCGATGCATGCCTGTGGGCATGATGGGCACACGGCGATGTTGCTGGGGGCGGCGAAGTATCTGGCGGAGACCCGCAATTTTGATGGTACCGTTGTGGTGATCTTCCAGCCTGCCGAAGAAGGCGGCGGCGGTGGCCGTGAGATGTGTGAAGACGGTCTGATGGAGCGTTGGGGCATCCAGGAAGTCTACGGCATGCACAACTGGCCGGGCGTGCCGCTGGGCACCTTTGCGATCCGTCCAGGCTCGTTCTTTGCAGCAACGGATCAGTTTGAGATTCACTTTGAAGGCCGCGGTGGTCATGCGGCCAAGCCACATGACACAGTCGACACCACCGTGATGTCCGCGCAGGCGGTGCTGGCGCTGCAAACCATTGCCAGCCGCAACGCTGATCCTGTGGACCAGGTGGTTGTGTCGGTGACCAGCTTTGAGACTTCGTCCAAAGCGTTCAATGTGATCCCGCAGAAGGTGCACATCAAAGGCACCGTGCGCACCATGTCCAAAGACATGCGTGCCTTGGCGGAAGAGCGGATCAATGAGATCTGCAATGGCATCGCAGCGACCTTTGGTGGCACGGTTGAGGTTGTTTATCACCGTGGTTACCCGGTGATGGTGAACTCTGAGGCACAGACCGAATTTGCCGCTGAAGTGGCCAAATCGATTTCCGGTCAGTGTGATGAAGCGCCATTGGTGATGGGCGGCGAGGATTTTGCCTTCATGCTGGAAGAACGTCCTGGGGCCTATATCCTCGTTGGCAACGGCGAAGACGGCGCGATGGTGCATCACCCGGAATACAACTTCAACGACGAGGCCATTCCGGCGGGCTGCTCCTGGTGGGCGGAGATCGTTGAAAAGCGGATGCCCGCTGCCTAAGTAATCAGGAAGGCGGCGCCAAAGGTTGCGCCGCCGTTCCCGGAATGTCGACAGGTCAGGAGGCCTTGCGGTGTTCCAACGGGGTCGACAGGGCCTGCAGAAGGTGGGCCTTGTTGATCGGCTTGGACAGGAAGTAATCCATTCCCGCGTCCAGGCAAGCCTCTTTGTCACTGTCAAATGCATTGGCTGTCAGCGCCACAATCGGCGGCTGATGGATCGGCAGGGAGCGGATGATGCGGGTGGCTTCCACCCCGTCCAGTTCCGGCATCGACATGTCCATAAGCACCACGTCCGGATTAAAAGTCTTGCAGAATTCGACCGCTTGCAGGCCGTTTTCCACTTCAATCAGTTCCACCGCAAACTCAGCCAGGTATTTCTGCACCAACAGCCGATTGGTCTTGTTGTCCTCGGCCAAGAGAATGCGTGCGCCGTCCAGATGTTCAGAGGCAAAGAGTGGCGGTGGCGCCGCGGTCGGGGCGCTGCCTTCCACCGGTTGGGTGTCAATGGTGGCGACAAAGCAGGCACCATCTTCATAGTCGGTGCACAGCGAGATATTGCCGCCCATGCGCCGTGCCAGCATGGCGGAGATCGTCAGGCCAAGGCCGGTGCCCCCAAAGGCGCGGGTGGTGGCTGCGTCTGCTTGCGAGAAACGGTCAAAGATGTGTTGGGCCTGCTCGGCAGTGATGCCGATGCCGGTGTCACACACGTCGATTTGAATGCCATGCTCAGACGCGTCATCACGTTTCACAACCACTCGAACGCCGCCCTCGGAGGTGAATTTCACGGCGTTGCCCACCAAATTCACAATGATCTGACGCAGGCGGCCATCGTCGGAGCGGACTTCTGTCGGCAGATCGTCTTCATACGCCACCGTCAGCGAGATGCCTTTTTGCTCAGCCTTACGGCGCAACAGCTCTACGGCCCCTTCCACACATTGGCGCAGATTGAAGTCCACCTCGGACACTTCCAGTTTGCCACTTTCCAGACGGGAAAGGTCGAGAATGTCGTTGATGATCTTGAGCAGGGCGTAGCCGCTGTCGCGAATGGTGTCGACGCATTGGCGATCATCAATGGAGAGATCGCTCTCATTCAGGATGTCGGCCATGCCCAAGATGCCATTCATCGGTGTGCGGATTTCATGGCTCATGTTCGCCAGAAATTCGGATTTGGCGCGGTCCGCCTTTTCGGCTACGAGCTTGGCTTCGGCCAGTTCCTTCTCGTGGTTCTTGGTTAGCGTGATGTCGCGTTCGATCCCGATGTTCATGGTGACGTTGCCGTCTTCATCCTTGATCGGGAAGATGTTGGTGCCGACCCAGATATCGCGCCCGTCTTTTGTTTTGTTGATGATCTGACAATGGAACCGGTTCCCCAGATTGCGCTGGGTGATCATTTCCTGAATCGCATCTGGGTTGGTGTTCGCGGAATTGAGCAGTTGGCCGACATGTTGTCCGACAGCCTCATCGAACGAATAGCCGGTCATCCGCGTAAAGCCTTCGTTGACCCATTGAATGTGCCCATCAGGGGTGCTGAGGATGATGCTGTCTGAGGCGTGTTTGGCAACCAGCGAAAGGCGCTCGAGTTCCGCTTCCCGCCGTTTCAAAGTGTTGATGGCAGTCCGGCGGGTGTCAGACAGGCGACCCGCGGCAACTGTGGGGATCAAGATCAGAAGACCCACGATGAAGAACGCGATCCGGCGTGGCCACATGTCGTCTGCGGTCAGGGCCCAGCCACCTTTGGGGCGGGTGGCCAATTGCCAGGAACCACTTGGCAGTTGGATGTCCATGAGTATGGGAGAATCGTCCAGAACAGCGGCATCTCCAAAGAAGAGTTCTCCGTCCGCGCCTTTGCCGTCTTTGCCGACCAGGGCCACGTCGATGGGCAGATCAGGGTCAAGAAGCCCAGCCTCCTGGTACAGGAGATTGGCGTCAATCACGGCGGCGACCAATCCCCAGAACTGGCGTTGCCCATTGCGGGTGTCCCAAACAGGGAAGCGTGCCACAAATCCCGTGCCGCCCTGCACAAGGTTGATGGGGCCGGCAAGAACCATTTCCCCTATGTCCCGGACTTGATAGGCGGCGGCGCGTTGCGCCTCGTTTTTATTGTAGTCTAAACCGAGGGCTGCCTTGTTCTTTTCATAGGGGAAGACTCGGTTCACAATCAGTCCCGGCGCGGCAGCGATGTTCAAGAACTCCTGATGACGGCCCATCACCAGCTCGACCAATTGACTGTATTCCGCCTGGGACATCTCCAAATTTGCGGTGAGCGCGGCGATCATGCCGCGCACCAGCTGAATGTCGGCGCTGACATAGCCTTCGACCTGTGCCCGCAATCGGCTGGTCTCGCTGACCGCCAGTGTGTGCTGCTCCTGTTTGGTGATAAAGGTTTCGTTGCGTTCGACATAGACGGCGAATGACACCCACACCACCAGAGCGATGAGTGATGGGAGATAAGTCGGTCCGCCCATGGAGCGCGGGATTGCGCGCAGAGAGGTCATCAGGGGCATGTTATGTCCGGACATTGGTTACGCAACAAATAGTGGCTTCTCGCGCACTGTTTCAGAAAGTCCTTCACCACTTATTAACGCCGGTTTTCCCGGTATCGTTGTTTGCGGGCAACGCAAAGCTGCCCCCATGGCCATGTGAGGTGGCCTGTGGTTAAAGTCCTGGGAGGGGCAATCAAGGCATAGGCAGAGGATTATGCAGAAGACATTCCGGCGCAGCGGTCCAGCTTTGGGCTGGCAATTGCGGTGTTACCTGGCGCTGCGCCCCTGCTTGCAGCCGTTGATGCGGCGGGTGGTGGCGCGCCGCGTGGCGCGGGGCAAAGAGGATCCGGCCCGGGCGCAGGAGAAACTGGGGCAACCAAGTCTGGCGCGGCCTTCGGGCCCCTTGGTCTGGATTCACGCGGTTGGGCTTGGCGAAGTGCTGGCATTGCGTCCGTTGCTGGCGAAGATGGGCGAGATGCGCCCGGATGTGCATTTCCTTGTGACCTCCACAGCGCGCAGTTCGGCGCAAGTGTTCGGTCAGAATCTGCCACCCCGCGTGATGCATCAGTTTTTGCCTCTGGATGGACCGGCCTATGTCACGCAGTTTCTGGACCATTGGCGGCCGGATGTCTCGATCTGGTCGGAACAGGACCTCTGGCCCGGAATCATCTGTGATGTGGCGCGACGGGGTATTCCGCTGGCGTACATCAATGCACGTCTCACGGAAGACGGGTTTGAGAAACGGCGCCGGTTCCGCTCCGGCTTTGCGCATCTGATGCGGCTATTCTCTTTTGTGGCGGCGCAGGACGCCCGCACCGTCGATTTTCTTCAGCAGCTTGGGGCGCGGAATGTGCACAAGATGCCGTCGTTGAAACCCGCGGCTGTGCCTTTGTCGGTGGACGCGCAGGCGCTTGCGTTTGTGAAAGTGGCTGTGGGAGGGCGGCGTGTCTGGGTCGCAGCATCCAGTCATGCGCCGGATGAGACGGTTGCTATCGCAGCGCAGGTCCGCGTTTTGGAGGCAGATCCCGACGCGCTGTTGATTGTGGTCCCGCGATTACCGGAGCGTGGTGCTGAAGTTTGTGCGGCTTTGGACGCCGCAGGGCTGCGATATGGACAGCGCAGTACGGGACAGGACGTGAAAGCGGTACATCAAGTCTATGTCGCGGATACACTTGGAGAGCTGGGGCTTTGGTACCGGGTGGCGCAGGTGGCTTTGGTAGGGGGGAGTTTTGGAGAAACGCAAGGCCACAATCCTTGGGAAGCGATCACATTGGGCTGCCCAGTGGTCAGTGGCCCCATGACAGACAACTTCGCGGCGGACTATGCCCAGTTGCAGGAGGCGGGGCTGGCACGGCGTGTGGAAGAGGGCGCCATGGCTGGGGAGCATTTGGCCGCACAGGTTTTGCAGGCAGGGCAGGGGGGCACATCTCAACGTGCCGCGGCCCTGGTGGCGGAGGTGCGGGCTGCGATCAGCCCCCTGGCAACCCGGATGCTGACATTGCTTTCGAAGTAGCAATTAAGCTCAAGGATTATATTTTAAATTCAGGTACTTTTGGTGACTTGCGGCGGTTGGGCAGCACTTTTTCTCCGAGAAAATGATTTTTTCTCCAAAAACCGCTTGCGACTCATTGGGGTCCTCACTAAATACCCCTTCACCGGCGGCGCTGAGGCGCACGACG